>JAJEFJ010000026.1 GCA_022820485.1 Candidatus Latescibacterota bacterium | reverse complement strand
GTACTTGGCCGCCTTGTCGGCGATCCGCTACAACGACGACCTCCGGCGGTTCTATCAACGACTACGCAAGCGCGGCAAGACCGGCAAGGTCGCGGTGGTCGCGGTGATGCGCAAGCTGCTCCTGCTGCTCAACGCCATTGCTCATCGACGAACCCCTTGGGTGCAACACCAAGCCAAAGCAGGCTAAAAAAGGCTTGACACACAACACAGATACTCCCGCAAAAGCGGGAATCCAGTGAATTCAAGAGGTAATAAAATTGAAAGACTACTCAGTCCGTCAAGCAAATTAAGCTCTCCGACGCTCTATTGTTCGGCAGGCAAATCTATCGCGGTCCATGACCTTAGCGTTCCTCGCCGGTAGTAGGCTCTAGCACAAACAGCGTTTGGTCCGCCTCGACGTTCACCAGATGCTGCACGCCCCCAGCGGGCCAACGCACTGCGACTGAATCCACTGCGGCGTGCGGCCCTAGGCCGAAGTGGAGCCGCAACTCGCTGTGACTTAGGTAGCTCCCGGCCCCCCGTACCTCCCGGCACTGCCTCAGCTCTCCAGCCCGCACACAGACCTGTGCGCCAACACCATCCCGGTTGCTAGATTGCCCCTGCAGCTTCACTCCGAGCCAGTGATGCCCATTTCCCCCTTCGTTGCGCAACAGGGAAAGCCGTTCGCCGATATTGGCCACCAGCAGATCGACAGCGCCGTCTGCATTCCAGTCTGCGACGGCACTTCCTCGGCTCACTCGAACTTGGGCCATTCCCGGGCCGGATGTGGTGCCTACTTCGACGAACCGGTTCTCGCCACTCTGGGCTGCGCCGTTGTTGTGGAACAGCAGATTGCGCTGTGGATAGGAAGTGGAGGGGTCGAAACGCTCGACGTTATCCAAGACGTGCCCGTTGGCGACGAATAGGTCGAGCCATCCATCGCTGTCGAAGTCGAAAAATGCAGTCCCAAATCCCAATAAAGGGAGCGTCACCCACCCGGTCCCCGAACTGTACGTGGCATTGGCAAAGAATCCCATCCCCGTGTTTTGGTAGAGATCGTTTGGCTCTCCTTGGAAGTTGGTGACCGTCAGATCTGGAAAGCCGTTGTTGTCGTAGTCGCCGAAGTCAACTCCCATGCCGGCCTCGGCCTGCCCCGACAGTCCGTAGGCCGTTCCCGAGGCCGCTCCCACTTCCTCAAAGGTCCCATCACCTCGGTTGTGGTAGAGGAAGTTGGGATTTCCGTCGTTGGCGACATAGAGATCGGGCCAACCGTCGAGGTTGTAGTCGCCGAAGACAACCCCTAGTCCCCTGCCGGCCATAGCGTCTGTGTCCGCCCGATCGCTGATGTCGGCAAACCGCCCATTTTCGTTGCGCAGCAGGCGATCTGGACTTGCGGGAAAGCTGGACGGTCGCGGATAGGCTGCTGGCAATTCTTCGCCCTCTACCTGCGCCAGTGACAGATCGGCGAGGTAGGGAGCCATCTCCCCAGTCTGCTGCTCGGGATCAAATTCGACGTAGTGGACCACATACAGGTCTAAGTCGCCGTCCAGATCGACGTCTGCGAAAGCTGCGCCCGTGCTCCACAGGCTGTCGGCGAGGCCGGTGGAGCTAGAAACCTCGGCGAACTGGCCGTTTCCATTGTTGCGGTAGAATGCATCAAATCCGTAGTTGGTCACGAGGAGATCCGGGTCGCCGTCATTGTCGCAATCTCCGACCGCACAGCCCATGCCAATTCCTCCGTGGTCCACCCCCACAGCAGAACCTACTTCGGCAAAACGACCTGCGGCAGTCTGGCGGAAGAGGGCGTTGACGGGAGCCTTGCCGGAGGTTTCGGGCGGCGGGACTACGGGAGCACCGTTGACAGCATAGACATCGAGCCGACCGTCTCCGTCGAAGTCGAGGACGCAGACGCCCCCTCCCATTGTCTCGGGCAGGTAGTGGCCTCCCCAAGCTCCAGTCTCATGGCGAAATACCAAGCCTGTCTCCTCGGCCACATCCACGAAGCGGATAGGCGTCGGATCCGTTGCGCCGAGCGGACTGGCGATGATGCAGAACGCGATGATCGGCCCGCTCCTTTCCCACGCCCGGATCATCGCGGCCTACTCTCTAACAATCGCTCGGCCCGCTCGATCTTGGCGGCCAGCGCTGTATCGCTAGGTGTTGTCTCTGCGACGCGACGCCAGTTCTCCAGCGCTTTCTCCAGCACTCCGTCTAAGAAATACGCGTCTCCGAGTATCTCCCTTGCACCGTGAAATGTAGAATCGATTGATAGGGCCTTTGCTGCCGTCCGGCGCGCTTGCGCGGCCTGTCCCAGATCGCGGTAGGCGCGTGCTACATTGGCCCAAAGAGGGGCCTGTTGCGGAGCGTCGCGAGCAGCGGCCTCAAATTGTGCGACGGCCTTTGCATGGCGGCCTCTGGCGTGGTAGATCAGCCCTAGATTGTTGTGCGCCGTGGCTAGAGTCGAATCGCGCGCGAGGGCTTCCATAAAGAGGATCTCGGCTTGCTCCAACTCCCCCGCGGACATAGCAAGGGTGCCAAGACCTTTGTAGGCGCGCCCGTACGAGGGGTCCGTTGCCAACGCTCGCCGGTACGCCTGCTGCGCCAGCGCCAACCGCCCCATGCGGGCGTACGCCACCCCCAAGTTGAAGTGCGACTGAGGACGATTCGGATGGCGGGTGGCGGCGGTGCGCAAAGGGCGGAGTTCCTCCTCTTCTTGGCGTATTTTCTCCGCCCCCTTGAGGATCAGCCGGGCGCTGTCGGCCTTGCCCTGACGGGCCATCACCTGACCTAATCCCACTAGGGTTTGGGGATCGTACGGAGACCAACGCGCTGCTTCTTGGAGAGATTGCTGGGCGCGCTTTAGGTCGCCTCGCTGCAGATAGGTCAGGCCCAGTTGGCGGTGGGCTTCGGCCGATGGTATTCGCTCCAGTAGGCTGGCGTACACCGCGGCGGCGCTGTCTAGTTCGCCCTCGCGTTGGTGGACGAGCCCCAGTGTATAGCGAGCCCGCTCGTGGTCGGGGTCAAGTTGTAGGCTCTGCCGCAACAATTCCTTGGCCTCAATCGCCTTCCCCTGCTTTTCGTAGAGAAGCCAGCCGAGTCGAGCTAGGGGATCCGCTAGGGTTGGATCCAGCTCTGCTGCTCTGCGGAAGCGGTCCTCGGCCTCGGCAAAGCGGCTGAGCTCCACTAGGGCTGCGCCGAGCAAATTGTTGAGTTGGGCGTGATCTGGGGCGACCTCCAAGGCTTCTCTGAGGATTCGTTCGGCTTCTTTGGGCTGACGGACATTGAGCAGACTGTGCGCCTTGTTGATAGCGGCAGCCGCAGCAGGGGGGGGCGTTTCAACCTCCGCAGTCTGAGGTGCGGCTCGTTCTTCTTGATAGCCGCAGCCCGCGACGAGAATCACCTTGAGTAACAGCAAGGTACCCAGCCAGAGCCGTCGCTTCATTCAGGCCCCATCCTCTCTCCATCTTGGGCCGTGAGTCCGTCGTGGTAATGGATCAGGTAGAGACGATCGGCGGGCAGGTTCTGGTAGTGTTGTACCTGCCCGGAAGGCCAGCGCACTTCCAAGTAGTCCACAAGGCGCGCTGTCCCCAGCCCGATGAAGAGGCGTGGGTCGTTTTGTCCCATAAACCCGTCGCCGCTGAATACTTGGCGGTGCTGCTCGCGGCCCCGTGCGCGCACTAGGACGTAGGCACCAATCCCGTGGCGGTTTCCAGGTGGACCATGCAGGTCCAGTCCGAGCCAGTGATGAATGCGATCGCTGTCGTTGCGCAGTAAACTTGGCGGCGCGTCGATATTGGCTACTACAATATCGGGATCGCCGTCGCCGTCTAGATCGCCATGGACTGCGCCGCGACTCACCCTCGCCAAGCCCAACCCCGGGCCAGCCCGCCCGCTGACCTCTGTAAATCTACTGTCCCCGTCATTGCGGTATAGCTGGTTTGTCTGCGCGTAGAGTAACCCGCTACCGGCATGGTCAATGGCAGGCATGAGGTGGCCGTTGGCGACGAATAGATCTAGGTCGGTATCGCCGTCGTAGTCGAAAAAAAAGGTGGCCCACCCCATAAAAGGGCGACTACTGCCGGCTAGCCCGGCTTGGCCACTGATGTCGGAGAAAAATCCGGTGCTTGTATTCTCGTAGTACGTGTTGTGGTCCTGGGAGAAATTGGTGACGAAGATGTCGCACAAGCTGTCGCCATCGCCGTCGCCAAGAGCTACCCCCATCCCGGCTTGAGATCGGCCATCGCCGCTGAAGGCAGCCCCCGACGATATGCCGATATCAGCGAATCTCTCGCGACCGTCGTTGCGCAATAGGGAATTGGCGTGTCCATCGTTGGCCACGTACGCGTCGAGATCGCCGTCCGCGTCGAGGTCGCCCCAGGCGACCTGCATTCCATAACGGGGTGGGTTGTCAATCCCCGCAGCCGCGCTTACGTCACTGAAGCTGCCGTTGCCGTCGTTGCGGAATAAGACATCTCTTTCTGCGTTGAAGCCGGCCGGACCGCAAGCGGCCTTTATTCCCCTGTGATTACACCACTTGTCGTAGAACGGGGGGCCATTGAGTTCGAACTTGATGTAGTTTGCGACGTAGAGATCGAGATCGCCGTCGAGGTCGTAGTCGGCGAATGCCGCGCCGATGCCCCAGCGATCGTCATCGACGTTGGCGAGCGCAGCGATCTCGGTGAAGCGTCCCCCCCCTTCGTTGCGGAGCAAGGCGTTGCGACCCCAGCGCGTGACGTAGAGATCGTCGTCCCCGTCGAGGTCGTAGTCGGCTGGCGTGGCCCCCATGCTCCATCCCTGCAAGCCCGCGCCGCTACCTGCTGTTGCGTTGGCGAACTGCCCGTCATCGTTGCGAAATAAGGCGTTTGCCGGTGCCCCTTCCCCTTCGAGGTGAGAACCAATGGTAAAGTACAAATCGGGATCCCCATCGAGGTCGTAGTCCCACGTGGTTACACCCGCGGCTTGGGTCTCAATTATGTACTTCTTTTCGGGCGTGCCAGAGACATTGGTAAAGTCAATACCAGACTGCACCTCGACGAAGCGAGTCTCGGCTGCCGCTTTGGTGAGGATTGAGGCTAGCAGCAAAACCACCGCCACCGCATTTGCTCTACTGCCTTTGGAAAACCTATCATTGGGCATTGCTTTTTCCTCGGTATCGCCATAAAACCGACAATTGTGAACTGACGTTACGCACGGGTATCGGGTATGGGATGCTTCGCTCAGTATCCCAATCGCGAGATGTCCGCCAATTTTGGCGATGATTAATCTATTGCTAATTAGGGAGCTTAGAAAACAAGATGGATCCGCAACCCCTCAAGGGAAAAAACGCCATTGTCACTGGTGCCGTGCGCGGCATAGGCCGCGCCATTGCCCAGCGCCTCGCCGCCGAGGGTGCCCAAGTGGCCATTCTCGACATCGACGCCGACGGCGCGCAGCGGACGGCTGCTGAAATAGGCGGTTCGACCATCGGCCTTGCCGCCGATGTGGCCCAGGCCGCTTCGGTTGACCGGGCCTTTGCCCAAGTGGCCGACCAGTTGGGCGGCGTAGACATCTTGGTCAACAATGCCGGCATTGTCGGCACGGACACGCCGATCAAAGATTTGGCCGAAGACGACTGGGACCGCGTCCTCGACATCAATCTCAAGGGAACCTTTCTGTGTTCGCAGGCGGCCCTGCGCTACATGTTGCCGCAACAGAGCGGGGTCATCTGCTCGCTGGCCTCTATCTCCGGCAAAGAAGGCAACGCCAATATGGCTCCCTACTCCGTGTCCAAGGCGGGCGTCATTTGCTTTACCAAGACGCTGGCCAAAGAGGTTTTGGACAGCGGCATTCGCGTCAATTGCGTGGCTCCGGCCCTGATTGACACGCCGATATTGCAGGGCATGGACCAGGACCGCGTCGATTTCTTGACCGCCAAAATTCCCCTCGGCCGCTTGGGCCGCCCCGAAGAAGTGGCGGCGACCATTTTATTCCTAGTATCGGACGAATCGACCTTTGCCACGGGCCAGTGCTTTGACGTGAGCGGCGGTCGGGCGACCTATTGAGTGGGGGAAGGATTGCCGCCGCTGACTGAACCGGGCGATTCTTCCCCATCGCTCCTTCGTCGTGCCACACCGCACACGATGCGCGAGTTCAAGACCACGTTCGAGCCCGCGATTTCATGCCATCCGGCGGCCTTTCATGATAGCCCTCGCTCGGGATCGACGTCTGCCGAATAGTCAACGCCCGGAAGGCCAAAGCCGAAAAGGCCCAGAAATTCCGTGCGGTAGCTCTCGATGTCGGACAGCGATTCGAGGTTGTCAGTATTGACCTGCTCCCACAGCGCAGCGACTTCCCGCTGCACGTCTTCGCGCATTTCGCGGTCGTCGATGCGGATGCGCCCTTCGGCGTCGGTGGCGGCATCTGCATAGAGGCAGTCGGCGAAGAGCCGGTGCATCTGCTCGATGCAGCTTTCGTGGCAATCCTTTTCCTTCATCACCTTGTACAGCAGCGAGATGTAGAGCGGCACGACGGGGATGGCGGCGCTCGATTGGGTCACCATGGCCTTGTTGACGGAGATGTGGGCACTGCCGCTTCTGGCTTGCAGATATTCGTCGAGGGCCTTGGCCGTGTTTTCTAGATGATTCTTGGCGTGGCCGATGGTCCCGTCGCGATAGACCGGGTGGGTAATTTCAGGGCCGATGTAGGTGTAAGCGACCGTGCGAACGCCGTCGGCGAGCACGCCCGCTTCGGCGAGCGCTTCGATCCACATCTGCCAGTCTTCCCCACCCATGACTGCGATGGTGTGGGCGATCTCTTCTTCGTTTGCCGGGTCGATGGCGATGTCGGAAACTTCGCCGGTCTGGACGTGGACGGTCTTGTTGGTGTAGGTGCCGCCGAGGGGCTTGAGGACGGAGTTGAAATTTTCGCCGGTGCGCGGATGAATTCGCCGTGGCGAAGCTAAACTGTAAACGACCAAATCGACTTCTTGCAGGTCCTCGCGGATGGCGGCGATGGTCTCGGCCTTGATCTCGTCGGAGAAAGCGTCGCCGTTGATGCTGCGGGCGAAGTGGCCGGCGTTGCGCGCAGCCTCGTGAAAGGCCGCGCTATTGTACCACCCAGCCGTTGCCGTGCGTTTGCCGGACGCGGGCCGCTCGAAGAAGACTCCGAGCGTGGCCGCACCTGAGCCAAAACAGGTGGCAATGCGCGACGCCAGCCCGTAGCCGGTCGAAGCGCCGACGACGAGGACTTTCTTGGGGCCGTCGAAGGGAGGTTGGCGTTTGACCCAGTCGATTTGGTCTTGGACGGCGCGAGCGCAGCCGTCGGGATGGGCCGTAGTGCAGATAAAGCCGCGAACTTTGGGTTGGATGATCATGGGATTCCTTTGGGTTAAGTACTGATATTACGCACAGATATGGGATATGAGATGAACAGAAAGTTGTGCAAATAAATTAAAAAGTTATGCACCATGAACAATAAGTTGTGCAAATTGCACGAAAAAATCGTGCAGAATGAACGGAGAAGTCGTTCAAAGTGCACAAAAATTTATTCATTTGCATAAAAAATTATGCAAATGACGAGTAGCAAGAGCTAAACGGCGCAGCACAGTAATCTCCCTCTTATCATTTTAAGTCGTATGTTTTCAATCCTTTAGGGTTTTCCTAAAGGATTTTTTTGTGCGTGGCCTGCTCGTTGGCACGGAATGTGCATAGAGGCTAGCCCAGTCGAAGCCACTAG
>JAJEFJ010000060.1 GCA_022820485.1 Candidatus Latescibacterota bacterium | reverse complement strand
AACCCCGCTCAAACGCAACATGCAACCCACCCAAGAGCGAAAGCCCTTTGTCGCCCCCGCGTGGGCGCAAACGCTCCGACGCCGCATCGAAACCGTCTATGCCCAATTAGTCCAACGCTTCCACGTGCAAACCATCAACGTGCGCGACGCATGGCATTTGCAGAGCCTATGGACCACCAAGATACTCACCCATACCATTTGCGTATGCATCAATATACGACTCAAACGACAACCGCTCGATTTTGATGGACTCGTACAGATGTAAAAAGTCACACATCACGTATGGGTTCTCCCTGTCATCTTCCTTGTTATTTTCGCCTAACGGTCGGCTACTGGCTTCGGAGGGGCAAAGATGGACGCACGTAGACCTGGATAATGAAGTGGAGGTGAGTCATTCGGAGGTTAAGCTGTTGGACGTGTCGACGGGTCAATCCATCGCCACCCTTGCAGCAACTGGCCCTATGTCCTTTTCTCCTAATGGCCGGCTATTGGCTTCGGTTTCGCAGATTACAAATCAGTCAACAGGAAATGAGTATTGGGCTTCCGGTGGTCAAGACATTGAGCTATGGGACGTATCGACGGGCCAATCCATCGCTACCCTTCCCTTGCCGAGTAGTGATAGTTATGATAAGCCTCAAGAGCTGGTTTTTTCCCCTGACGGCCGGCTGTTAATTTCGCAGGGCCCGAGAAGAATTGATACATGGGATATATCGGAGTTGGTCGACGAGCAGGCGGATGGTGAGGAAGATGGTGAGTTGGATGAGATGGCCGAGTTGGATGATCTTGAGCCCGATGGCGAGGATCAACAGGAGTCCGAGGAGACGCCAACGACCGCAGTTGAGCTTAAAGGCATCGCCGCAAGCCATGATTCGATCCGCGAGGACGGGCCGGCCACGACCATCACAGTGACCGTGACGTTGGATAGAGCCGCTGCGACGGACGAGATGATCACGCTCGCCCTTGTCTCTCCATTAGTAGGCAAGCCGGCCCAGCGCGGCGAGGACTTCGACGCGACATTTCCAGAAACCCTCACCATTGCCAAAGGCCAAAGAACGGGGACAGCGCAGCTTACTCTGACGCCCAAGGACAACGCGACAGCCGATGGCGATAAGGCCTTCGCCGTGCAGGCTACCTCGTCAAGTGGACACGCCGCGCTGATCAATATCAAAATCATCGGCAATGATTTGGCCGACGAGCCCCAAGCACGGCTGACGCCCGATCCGTCTGCGGTCGAATTCTCGGCCGGCGATCCGGCGTGGAAGACATTTACCGTCCACACCACCCTCGACAGCGTGCTGGTCAGAGCCAACCCGTCCGGCTCCGATCCGGCTATAGAGGTCTCCGGCGGCCAACAGGTACCCACCAGAGACTTCTGTCCAGCCGAAGGTAACGATAGACCCTCAAGCGGCCGCCGAGATGGCTGGAACCTGCATGTAAAAGCCTGCCAAGCAGGACAAACAAAAATCCTGCTCATCGACTACGACACCGGCGAAGTCGTGCAGGAATATGAGGTCAACGTCGAGGCCTCCACCAACGCAGTGGCCTCGACTGTGCTCAATCCAAGCTATCCCAACCCCTTTAACAGCGAGACGGTTCTTTCCTATACGTTGCCCACCGCCTCTGACATTCGGCTGGAGGTTTTTACCCTGAGCGGCCAACGCGTGGCGGTTCTGCACGAGGGGTTTCAAGCGGCGGGCTATCACACGGTAGCGATGGACGCCTCGGATTTAGCCAGCGGCGTTTATCTGTATCGGTTGAGCACCCCCGAAGGTCGTTTTACCCAAAAATTTACCCTGCTGAGGTAAACGAGCGGAGGATATTGATAGCCGCATAAGAGTGTGGGTACTCGTCGCGGCGCTCCCTAGGGACGCGACAGGGGACCGCTGGCCGGTTTTGCTACCAAATCGGCTTCCGGCTGGCGGTCGCCGCTCTAAAGGAGGCGGGCCCCAAGCCGAATCGGTTGAGGACGAGACGGTTTTGACGCGCAAGCTCACCCGGCTGCGTTGACGTCGATTCGCTCTACAAATCGTTTGAGGCGAACCGCTGGTAGCCTTTTCAGCCGCTGATTGAGCGGATCGACTTCAATGCCGACTGATTCGAGAGCCGTTACCCCGAGTAGCGGCTCGGCGTCCGCGTCGCCAAAGATAATCGTGCCGCCGACGATTTCTCCCATAAATTCGACGTCCGCGGTCGTGACATCGAGTTTGAGTTCGGCCCCATTGGCCAGTTCATACGTCCGTTGGCCTTTCGGCTCGAGGCCGATGGCTTTGAGGTGCTGCTTAGGCACGAGGCAATCCGTCGCGCCGGTATCCACCAGAAAAAGCCCTTCCCAAGTGCGATCCGGCGCGGCCGGGTTGCGAATCGTTACGGTGACGTGCGTAGCTCCCATGGCAAAGTCCTTTCTTTTAGCCTTTTCCCCACTGCTGGCTAGAATTTTCGAGACGACACCCATAATGTCAACAGCATCCTTTGGACAACAAACTCAAGGAAGGCGACACGCGAGCTCTCTACTGCCAGAGCGGCTCTCCGTCTTCCAGCGTACTCTGCAAAAACGCCTCGTTCAGCTCCACTCCCAACCCCGGCTTCTCGCTCAACACCACGTGCCCTTCCTGAATCACCGGCTCGTCAGCGAGTACCACGTCATTCCAAGTCGGATCGTCGTAGCGATGGAACTCCAAGGCGAGGAAATTGGGCACGCTAGCGCAGACGTGGGCGTCCCCCACGGTGCTCAAGGCGCTGGAGTTGTTGTGCGGGGCAAAGGGGATGTAGTAGGTCTCGGCCATGTTGGCGATCTTGCGACATTCGGATAGGCCGCCGCACTTGGAAATGTCGGGCATGATGATATCGACCGCCTGCTGTTCGAGTATGTCGCGGAAACCGTAGCGCAGATAGGCGTTTTCGCCGGCGCAAATCGGGGTGCGGGTCGAGTCGGTGATGCGCTTGAGGGCGTCGATATTCTCGGGCGGCACCGGCTCTTCGAGCCACATCAAATTTAGGCCTTCGAGCGCGTGGGCGAACTTCATCCCGGCGGTGGCGTCGTAGCGCCCGTGCAGGTCAATAGCCAGATCCATGTGGGGACCAACCGCCTCGCGGATTTGGTGCGCTTGATCGACCAAATCCTCCAGCTCGGCAGGGGCCACCGACCAGTTCCAAGGATCGAGCTTTTCCGGGTGGCCGGCGTCGTCGAGATCGAACTTAATCGCAGTGAAGCCTTTTGCGCGCGCGTCCTCGGCGCGCTCTTTGTAGTCCTCATGGGCGCTATCGACGTACAGGCGCACCCGGTCGCGGAATTTGCCGCCCAAGAGCCGGTAAACGGGAACGCCTTGAGCCTTGCCTGCCAAGTCCCAAAGCGCGACCTCAAGGCCGGTCAGCGCTGAAATCGCCAAGCCCGACATGCCGCCGCGGAAGACGTAGCTGCGGCGAATGCCTTCAAAGAGCGCATCGACATCGCGCGGGTCCTTGCCGATGAGTTGGGCGGCCATGGTCTGGGTGGAGCCGCGCCAGCCGCCATCGACGTGGCTGGCCTCGCCGGTGCCGTAGATGCCCCCGTCGGTATGGATGCGGACGTAGTGGTAGTGGTAGCGGTTTACGCGCACTTCAGCGGTTTTGACTTCTGTGATCTTCAATGGAGTCCCTTTCTTATAGGTGTAGTTGGCCGATTGCGCGCGTGGCCGCGTCGCAGTACCAGAGCACGCCCTCGTGGATGGTCAGCCCGTGGACTTCGGTGGGAGCCTCGACGCGGACGACCTCCCAGATGCGCCCGTCTTCGGGATCGAGGCGGTTGATGGTGCCGGCCGAGGTGTCGGCGACCCAGAGGGTGCCGTCGTCAGCCCAAGCTAGGCCGTGGACCCGGAGGCCGGGGACGCGAAAGGAATGAACTTCTTCCCAAGTGCTGGCATCCATCACGTGGACGAATTGCGAAGGCGGCGAGGCCACGTACACCTTGCCGTCCTTCCACTCTAAACCGTGAGCTCCTGTGACGCGGCCATTCTGCTGATCGGCGACCCAGGCGACGACGCCATTGCCGGGCGAATCGAGCTTGGCGATGGTCTGGCCCGTAGCCGGGTCGAGGCGGGCGATCTTAAGCTCAAAGGTCGAGGCGATCCACATAGAGCCATCGCCGAGCGTAATGCCGCTGGAGTGTGCGGTGTCGGTCTGGGCTTCAAAGAGAACTTCGCCGCTTTCGTAGTCGAATTTATAGACCTTGAGGTCCACTTGGTCGATGCACCAGAGGCCGTCGGGCGCGGCTTGCAGGCCGTTGGGCTGAGGTCCGGGGCATTTGAAACGCTCTTCAACGCGGGCGATTTGGACGGTCATAGAATGCTTTCTTTGCTAGGGGTTGGGATTAGGCTGACAGGCCCATGAGGTAGTTCCAGTTCTGGCGGCGGATGGCGCGCTCCTTGTAGTGGTCGCTCTGGGAGACGCCTAGCGGATTGGTGAAGTTGAGGATGTTGGTGACGTCCTCGGCCCGGTCGCGCTCGTTCCAGTCGGCGGGTTTGTTGGCCGCCTCTGGGTCGTGGTTCCAAGTGGGTGCGGTGTTGTCCTGCGTGCGGCGGAAGAGGAACTTGATCATGTGGCGCTTGTGCGGCGAGCGGTTGGCCGCGGTGCCGTGCCAGAGGTCGTAGTGGGTGAAGGCCACGGTGCCGGCTTTGACCACGAGTGGCACTTGGCCGCGGATGTTGGTGTACGTGGCCATGCGATCCGTCGGCGCGTTGCGGAACTGGGTACCGGGGACGATGATCGTCGGCCCCATGTCGGGCGTGACGTCGGTAGGGTAGTACAGCCCTAAGAAGCGGTTGAGCAGCACGTCGCGGTTGTTGAGGCCGTCTTGGTGCCAGTTCATGTGCGGGGAGTTCGGCTGCTTGCAGTGCCAGTGGCGATGCGACTGCACCTCGTAGTCCGGGCCGAGCAGGCTGACGAGCGCACCTTTGACGGTCGGGTGGTCTAGCACTTGCCAGAGCTCGGGCACGGCTTCGGTGATGGCGTCGCCGGGATTGGAGTCCAAAGCATCGAGTTGGGTGGCGATGGACTCGTTGATCCCGGCAGGCAATTCCGGCTCGACAAGGTGGTAGCCGGTGACGAGGAAACGGGCCACCTCAGAGTCGCTGAGTAGATGCTCATTCATCGGCGATAACCTCCATTTTCTGTAGGATGAACTCATAGCCAATCACGTCCAACTCCCGGTCGTCGAACGGAGCTTGTAGGTGGGGGAATTGGACAATTTGCCAGCCATCGACTACGGCGTCGTGTACGGTTGCGTAGGGCCAATCGGGTGCTGATTCGGCGTGGATTTCGGGCGCAAAGCCCGCGACCGGCTCGATGAGAGTTAGGCCGATTATACTGGACATGACGCTCGGGGTGCGCGCCTGCAGGTAGAGCAGGCGTTGGCGGGGTGCGTCCATTGGGGTTGAATCACTCCTGTCATGCGGGGTGTGTACAGCGCGGCGCTTAATATAAAACGGGCGTGCTGTGCGGCCAATGACACCACTTGATAGCAGTTCCTCTCTTCCTTAGCTTGCCCTGCCGCACGGAATTCTACTAAAGGAGAAAGTATAAGGTGCAGTACAATACCCTAGGCCGCACGGGCGTTAAAGTATCTTCCCTGTGCTACGGTACCATGGCCTTTGGCGGCGATGCAGACGAGGCGACTTCTGGGCAGATGTACCGCTACTGCCGCGAGTTGGGGATCAATTTTTTCGACACGGCCAATGTCTATTCCAACGGGCTTTCCGAGGAGATATTGGGCCGCTTAATCCAAGGCGAGCGCGACGAGTTGGTAATCACCTCAAAAGTCTGCGGCGCGATGGGCGACGGCCCCAACGACCGGGGCCTGTCGCGGCGGCATATTGTGCAGGCCGTAGAAGCCAGTCTCAGGCGGTTGCAGACAGACCGCCTCGACCTCTACTTCGTCCACAACTTCGACGAAGATACGCCGATGGAAGAGACCCTCGCCGCGCTTGACGACTTGGTGCGCGACGGCAAAATCCTCTACCCGGCCGTGAGCAACTGGGCCGCTTGGCAAATTGCCAAAGCCCTCGGCCACTGCGCCCGCGCGGGGTTGGCACCCTTTGCCTGCATTCAGCCCATGTACAGCTTGGCCAAGCGGCAAGTAGAGGTAGAAATCTTGCCATTGGCCCGCTCAGAGGGTTTGGGCGTGATTCCCTACAGCCCCTTAGGCGGCGGCTTACTGACCGGCAAATACGGGATCGACAAGCGGCCCGAGCAGGGTCGCCTCTTGCAGCAGGACAACTACATCAAGCGCTATGCCAATCCCGTGTTCTACGAAGTCGCCGAGCGCTTCGTGCGCTATGCCAGCGACCAAGGCGTGCATCCGGTGACCTTGGCCGTTGCTTGGGTCATGGGGCATCGAGACGTGACCGCGCCGATCGTCGGTGGGCGCGACCTAGACCAGCTAAAGCCATCGCTCGCCGCGCTCGACTTTGCCATGTCGGCCGAGATGCGCGCCGAGGTGTCGGCGCTGTCGATCGCACCCCCGCCAGCCACCGACCGCGACGAAGAACAGTTTTAAAGGAGAAAAACATGAGACCCAACAAGCTGCGCGAAAAACTCAACGCCGACGAGCCCACGCTAGGCACCCACATCCACACCACTTGGCCTTCGATCGTCGAAGCCATAGGTCATACGGGCGAGTACGACTACGTGGAATTTGTCGCCGAGTATGGCCCCTTTGACCTGCACGACTTGGACAATCTCGCCCGCGCCGCCGAGCTATGGGACTTGGGAACGATGATCAAGGTCGATGCCGAAAACCGCGCTTACGTAGCCCAACGGGCCATAGGGTCGGGTTTCGGCAGCGTGCTCTTTGCCGATGTGCGCGACCCAGACGACGCGTGGGCCTGCGTGCGCTGCGTGCGCGCCGATGCGCCCGAGGACGAAGGCACCTATGGGGTAGCCATGCGGCGCTTTGCCTATATGAGCTATGGCGGCACCTCGGAGTACGTCCAAGCGCTGCGCGACGTGGTCGTGGTTTTGATGATCGAAAAGCAAAGTGCCGTCGCCGACCTAGAAGCCATGCTCTCAGTAGAAGGAGTCGAGATGGTTCAATGGGGAGGGGCTGATTACTCCATGAGCGTCGGCAAGGCCGGTCAGCGCGGCGACCCGGAAATCGCCGCAGCCGAGGAAAAGGTCTTTAAGACTGCCTTGGAAATGGGCGTCCATCCACGGGCCGAGATCAACACAGCCGACGACGCCAAGCGCTTTCTCGACATGGGAGTGCGGCATTTCTGCGTCGGCACGGATATAGCGGTGCTGTACGGGTATTGGCGCGATCAGGGCGAGGCCATGCGGCGGGCGCTGGAGGGGGAATAGTAGGGGCGATTCGCGAATTGTTCTTCGGCCAGTGAGGCTGCATAGTCGAAGCAAGCGAGGATATCTTCCCACGTTAGAGAAGGATATTCTTGAAGTAGATCTTCGACGGTATCCCCGTTGGCGAGCATCCGAAGGATTTGATGCACGGGAAGGCGCGTCCCCTTGATGCAGGCTTGGCCGTGATACACTTGAGGATCAATAGTAATTCGATTGTCCATACTCTCACCTCCTGATTTGTGTTGAGTGGATTAACCCAAACGGATAGCGTCTCTGCGATCACCGCCGCCATGCGCTCGTCCGCAGTCCTTCGATGCCTTCGGCCAAGGCGCGGCGATAGAGCCACAAGTCGCCGCCATACGCTATGCAGCGAAAGCCTCGGCGCAGCATCTCCGTTCCTTCCTCAATGGTATTGACCAAGTAGCCAGCGGCCTTGCCGTGGCGCTCGCAGGCATCGACGACGCGGTTGAGGGCGGCGGTGAATTCGGGATGGTCAAACTGCGCGGGAATCCCCAAGAAGTTGCTCAAGTCGAAACCCCCAATCCACAGTATATCAATCCCCTCTACCGCGGCGATGCGATCGACGTTTTCGAGGCCGGGGCGATTTTCGATCTGAGCGATCAGCAGCCCCTCGGTGTTGGCGTGGTCGATCTTGCCAATAATGGAGCCTTCGGCGAAGTGGTCGTGGGCGATTTGAAAGGCTGCGCCGCGCTGGCCAATGGGGGGGTACTTGCCCGACTGCACGATCACCTCGGTCTGCTGTGCATCGCTAACCATCGGCACCATGACGCCTCGGGCACCCACGTCGAGGACGCGGGCGATGAAGTGGTATTGGGTCGCCGGCACCCGCACAAACGGCTCGATGTGGTCGGCGTTGGTCGTGGCGATCAGGTCGCGCACCGTCTCGACGCTCCAGCCGGTGTGCTCCATGTCGTACATAATGAATTCAGCGCCAGCCTCGGCAGAGAGGCGGGCAATGCCCGGAGTGCAAAACTCAAAGGTCATGGTGCCGATGGCGGTGCCGCCCTCTTTGAGGGTGCGTTTGACTTTGTTGGGTTTCATCTGATAGCTCGATCGTCCTTGAGAAAGTCGCGGGTGACGCCGATGTGAAAGGTTGTAGTCATAGCGACCAACAAGATAGGGCCTGATGGGCAGCTATCAAGGGGAGAGGCGGGCTGTATCGGGTAGGTATCACATAGTCTGCCATTAGATACAGAAATCGACTACACAACAGCGATCCCGTGAAAGAAAAAGGGTGGTTCGCATTTTGCTTATCCGCTCCTGTGGCTTACTTTTCACCCCAATTGAGGAGCAATAGTGTGATGGCCCCTGAAACATCTGAGATAACCACCCGCGACGTGTTGCAGCAGATCAACCGCCGCTTGGAACTGATTGAAAGCGATGTGCGAGTTGTCAGTGAGAAACTGGACGGATCGGCTCAGACGCTGCGCGATGAGAGTGCTGCGTCGTATCGGAGTCTGAACGAGAAGTGGGATGCGTCGGTTCAGGGTCTGAACGAAAGGCTGGATACGTCGTTTCAGACGCTAAATGACAAGATTGACACGTCGTTTCAGACGCTGAATGACAAGATCGACACCTATTTCCGCTGGACCATCGGCATCGTACTAGCTAGCTGGCTGTCCACTATGGGCGCGATCCTGTTCAAAGGATCCTTGTAGCCCACCCTTCCTCCCAACTCCTGCGATCACCTGCGCCTACCGCCTCGCTAGTCGTGCCGCAGATCCTCGCGCTCCATCCACAGGCGCAAGATGCGCGGCGATTGCCGCAGATAGTAGAGATAGGGCCGGTCCTGCCAGTGCTTTTTGGCGGTGCGCTTGTTGTCGTGGGGGTGCATGTTGTACTTCCCCCGATAATCGAAGACGGTCTTCTTGTGGTTGTCGAGGGCAATGGTCAGAATGCGCTGCGGTAGCTTGGCCGGGTAAGTTAGCTGCATCGACCACACCGACCGCTCGCCCTCTGAGCAGCGCCGGGCATACGAGGCGGCGCAGTGGTGCATGACGCGCCCTTCGGCTAGCAGGTCGAGCGAGGTGCGCAGTTCGCGTATTGACCAACGCACGCGCTCGCCCGAGAACGCGTCTTCTTCCTCCCACTCGAATCCGCGAAAACCAGACGCCTCCCACGCATCTTCCTCGCCGAGGGCGTAGTCGTCGGCGTTGAGGTCGCCGTGCCACTCGTCAACCAAGCGCAGCAGCTTGGTGATGCTACGGCCCTTCATCGAGAAATTCGGCTGAGCCGGCGGCCCTTCAATGAACTGGCCGTTAGGACCGGGCAATTGCTGGGGCACGAATTTCTGGTAGTGGATATAATCGACAATTGGGCCGATGTACGTGGGTTCCAGCATGGGTTGGTTGGCAAAAAAGAGCATCACTGTCTCCCAGAACGGCTCGTCGCGCTGGTAGTCCTTTAGCCGCGTGGATAAAACGGCCCAACTCGTGCCTCCACCCATGCCGGCGAATTGCGCCCAGCGCAGGGCGCGAGAAACCGGCCACTGCCGATTGGCGTTGGGAAAAAGGTGCGCCATGCGCTTGGTCAGCCGCAGCGGCAGGTCGGCCTTGCGGATGTTCTGGCCGATGCCGATGTGCTTGAACCACTCCTGCTCGCGGTGCGCTGTCCGAAGGTTTCCTTGGAGGAAGGCGGTGTCCATAAAAGGCGGCACCTCGTAGCGGGCTAGTAGATACCGGGTAAGGCTGCGGAATTGCGCCCGAGGGCTGAGGCGGTCGGTGCGCCACTCCTCGACGGGCCGGAGCCAGTCGCCGTAGTGGCGGGCGAGTTGACCGAGGGCGTCCTCGTAGTTGTTGCCCTCTTCGCGCGTCCGATTGAGGAATCCCGTTTTGAGGCCGAGGAGGTCGGCGCGTCGCTCTACGTGCTTGAGCAGGCGGTAGAGAGCTTGACGGCGCTGAGGGTTTTCGACCGCAGCGAAGAGCGCGACGAGCTTCCGGCTGAGCGGATACATTTCATCTGGAGGGATTTCGCCGCGGAAGGCACGGTCAATGAGGCGGGCGCGTCCCGGGGTGTGGCTGCGGCCGGGGTGCGGCTCGATTGGCCGCAAGGTGTCGGCGGCGAGTTGGCGCTCGATTGCGAGCTGGCGCTCGGTTTTGTCGCGCTGGATCGCTAGGCCGTTTTTGCGGCACCAGATGATATAGTTCGAAAGGGACGGGAAGCCGAGCGTTGCGGCGTAGTGCCGGAGGGCGTCGTCAAATGCTGGCCGGGCCGATGCAGTCGTCATGGGCACTTTCCTGAGAAGGGGTAAAAAGTAAAAGGCGCGGAAAGAGTGTAATTATGTCAACGAGAAAATCTCGGAGCAGCCTCGTCCGGTTTTGATTTTGCGGAAAGTAAGTGCTACCAGAGCGCTATGTGCCGATGCGCTCTAAAGCCACGGCCGCATTGGCGCGGGCGTAGCGGTCCTCGTCGTCGATGTTTTTGCGCAAATCGGGCACAGCTTCGGCGGCGGATGGGCCGATCTTGGCTAGCGAGAGTGCGGCGTTGTGGCGGATCCAGCTCTCGGAATCTTGCAGGCGACGGGTCAGGGCGGGCACGGCTTCGGCAGCGTCCGGACCGATATTGCCTAGTGCCTCAACTGCATTGCGCCGCACCCACTCGGCCTCGTCGTCGAGGGCGTGGGTGAGATGGGGTACGGCATCGGACGCTGTGGTGCCCAAGTCGCCGAGCACATCGGCGGCCGCGGCGCGCAGCCACCAGTCGTTTTCGCCGAGCAATTCCACCATGTGGGGCACAGCGGGGCGACCGACGGCGGAAAGGGCAAAGACCGCGTCCAGTTGGCTGGGGTTTGTGTGTTCGTTGGCTAGGTTGGCTTCAAGACGCGCTTTGGCCTCTCCACGCAGCGCGTTCAAGAGGACGGGCATTGCTTCCTCGCCGCGGGCGGCCAAGGCATATACGGTGCGCAGTCGCTCGGCTTCGGCGTCTAGGGCCTGACGCAACGATTCGACGACTCGACTGAGCTCGCCGAAGTCTGAGCTCGTCGAAGTCTCGTCAAGCGAAACCGCCGTAGGGGCTGCGGTGCCATCGGTGCCGCGCATCCAGTCCCAAGCGCGACGACACAGATCGGCGGGTGGGTCGGTGCCTTCGGCTTGCCAAGTGCCGTCGCGATAGTCCCACGAGGGTATCTGCGGCTCGCCCATGCGGGTGAAGAGGAACTTGACCATGAAGCGGTCGCGGTCGCTGGCATTGGGCATGGCGCGGTGCCAGAGGTCGTAGTGGACGATGGTCACCGTTCCGGCCCGGCCGCAGAGGGGCTGCTCTTCCCGCTCGTAGGCTTGTTTAGACGAATTGTAGTACTGGGTGGCTGGTAAAATTGCGGTCGGCCCCATGTCCAAGCTGACATCCTGCGGATAGTAGAAGGCCATGGTCCAGCGGGTGCGGTGGTGGCGCACGTTCTGGTCGTTTTCATAGCTGTCTTGGTGCATACCTTGGCCTTTGGACCCGCTGGGGTTGTGGTGGCAGTGGCGGTGCGGGTGAATGAGGTAGGAGGGGCCGAGGAGGCTCTGGAGAGCACCGTCAACAGCGGGATCGCGGAGGATCTGATATAGGTCCGGGACTTTGGGGAGGATATCGTTGCCGGGATTGCCTTCGGTAGCGAAGAGGGTTTCGATTTGGCGGTGGATATTTTGGTGGACCGCGGGCGGGTGAGCGGCTTGCACAGTGATATAGCCATTGGTCAAGTAGGCTTGGACTTGGGCGTCGGTCAGGAGGATGGGTGCGGGCATGAGACTGGCCTTTTTGCTGTAGAGAAGGATCGATGCACTAGTCAAAAATAACGACAATTGGCTATACAGATAGCAAGCGATGCTGTCTCAAGTCAGTTAGTACCACAACTTGACGCGGCGGTTTTAATTCTGCATAGAGAGCGGCACAAAAACTAGCTGTTTCCCGGACAAAGGAGGGATTGTGTCGGGTCTGGATTACGCGCTGATGGCGCTCTACATGCTCTTTTTGGTGGGGATGGGACTGTACTACAGGAGATTCGCCCAGCAGAGCATGGAAAATTACTTCTTGGGTGGGCGCAAGATGAAGGGGTGGATGAGCGGCACCAGCTATGCGGTCACCTGCATGAACGCCGACGTAGCACCAGCGTACTGCGGCATGACGGTCATCACTGGGACCTTTATCTGCTGGTGGTATTTAAGCCGCTTCGGGCTGGCGCTGATGATCGGTGGGCTGCTCTTCGCTGTATGCTGGCGGCGGTTGAAAATTTTTACCTCGCCGGAATTTTACGAACTCCGCTTTGGCGGTGCGGCCGCGCCAACGATGCGCGCTTGGGTCTCAATGCGCAGCGCCTTTGTCGCAGTGGTAGCCTGGACTGGGGCTGGGCTTTTGGGGCTGACGAAAGTGTCTGAGGCGCTCTTGGGCTGGTCGCGCTTTGAGACCTTTCTGCTGGTTATTCCGATCATCTTGGTCTATGTGGTGCTCTCCGGCTACATGGGCGTGGTGATGTCGGATTTGATCCAGACCGCGATTATGATCGCGTCCTCGCTGATACTGATGGGCTTGGTCTGGGCCGACTTCGGCGGGCCGACCGGGCTCTATCAGGCGCTGGTCACGCAGTTCGGGGAAGGGGTCGTTAGCTGGCATCCGCCGATGAGTCACGAACTTTTGGGGGTGGTGGGGATTATCGCGTGGACGATGGGCACCGCAATAGGCTATGGCGGCGACGTGGCCCCGATGGCTGGAGCGATGGAGGGCCAACGGCTGCTGTCGTGCCGCAACAGCCGCGAGGCGACGCGGATGTACGTCTGGACCGAGATTGTGCTCTTCCTAATGCTGGCGGTGCTGACCCTGCCGGCTTTGGGGGCGATGGTCAAATGGCCGGGCCTGCACGACGGCAGCATGGACAAGGAGTTGGCCTACGGTCTCTTGCTCGGCCACTATCTGCCCTCGGGTCTTCTGGGACTGGCGCTGGTGGCGATGTTCGCGTCGATCATGTCCACGGTAGATTCCAACATGAACTTCGGGGCCCAAGTCTTTATCAATGACGTGTATCGGCGCTTTATCAAACGCGGCGCTGAGATGGCCCACTACATGGGCGTCGGTCGGGTGGTGATGCTGGCGATCATGGGCCTCTCACTGGCGGTCGCGCTACAGGCCGAGAACGTCATTGATATCGCGGTCTTCATGCTCGGGCTTTCCTCGGCTGAACTGACGGCCAATTGGGGTCAGTGGTGGTGGTGGCGCTTTAACGGCAAGGCGCGGCTGGCCGCCTCGTTCGGCGGGCCGGTGGTCTTTCTCTTAAACAAGTACGTGGTTTTCGTCCATTTGATTGACGCGGGGCAGGATACAGCGTATGTGATAGTTCTCTCGTCGATTGCCGCGACGTGTCTGCTCTGGATCGCGGTGGCGCTTTGCACCCAGCCAGAGCCAGAGGAAAAGCTTCTGGCCTTCTACAAAGAGGCACGGCCGATGGGATGGTGGGGGCCGATCGCGCAAAAGGCGGGTGTTGAAACCGGTGGCGGCGCACCGATTGTGCACGGCCTAGGTCTCGCTCTGATTGGTGCGGTGGCGGTGGGAGGAGGCATTATCGGGTTTTCGGGGTTTTACGTGGGGCGTTGGACTGTGGCGTTGGTTGGGGGACTGGTGGCGCTGGTGTTGGGGGTAGCGTTGCGAGGGGCGTACACTCGATATATGCGCCGAGTGGGCGCGGATGAGGGGTAAAGGTACAAGCCAGCGTGGCATTGACGCGGTAGCTCTATGTATCTTAAGGTAAAAGACCTGGGGAAAAAGGAGCACAAAATGGCAGATTACTTATATATCGGGCATGGCGTCTATAGTGTGGCGGAAGCAGCCCGGCTGACGGGTGTTCCCGCTAGCACTATTCGGCGTTGGACGCGGGGTTATAGTTACACCCGGAATGGATTCCGCCACAAGTTGCCGCCCGTGTTTGCTTCAACGGAGGCCGGGGAAGGCCCTATCTTGCGCTTTGTCGATCTTATCGAAGTCCGAGCCTTGCGGGGTTTTCGCGATAAGGGGGTACCGTGGTCGATCTTGCGCATTGCCTCGCACAAAGCAGCTCAGATCACGGGCCATTCGCATCCATTTTCGCAGCGCAGCTTTCGCACAGATGGCCGCCGTATCCTCCAGCAAGTGGAAGAGGCGGCACTGCACGATATCGTCACCGACGAGCAGTATTTTAAGGACTTTGTCAGGACTTTTCTGCCCGACAACGAGCTGGATTTTTCGGAAACAGGTGCCCCGGTGTGTTGGCATCCTATGGGCCGGGAGAGCACAGTCATCATCGAACCTACTCGTAGTTTCGGAGCACCGATATGCGATCCCAGCGGTGTCCGCACTCGTCTACTGAGTCGCACCTATCGAGCCGAGCAAGACATAGACCGGGTCGCTTGGTGGTACGATGCCACTCCTAAGGAAGTAAGCGATGCTGTCACATACGAGGCACAATTAGCAGCGTGAGGTTTTTCCTCGACAACAACATCTCTCACCGTCTAGCTGCGGCGTTGATTGCCCTAGATGACCGTGTAGAACGAGGGGACTGGACGGTAGAACACCTTAGAGTCCGTTTTAATCAGCAGACAGAGGATGTCACTTGGCTTGAAGCATTAGGCCGTGAGGGGGAATGGATCGTGATCTCGGGCGATATTCGGATTTCTCGGAATCGGGCCGAAAGGGCTGCTTGGCGTGAGTCGGGCTTGACGGCCTTTTTTTTCGCTAGCCAATATCCAGAAAAGAAAATCTGGACCCAAGTTATGCACTTCCTACATTGGTGGCCGGAGATCACGCGCGAGGCTCGGGAACACAGGGAAGCACCTGAAGGGTCTGGATATGTGATTCCGATGCAGAAGAAGAAGTGGAAGATCATAACTCACGACTGACCCACTGCGCTGAGTGGCTGCGTCTGGAGTATAAAGGACACTTCCTCAGTGCCTGACAGCAAAGGCTGCGATGTCCACGCAGCTACGGTGCTTCCGGTGCCGACCGCGCCGCCGCTGTCGCCGAAAATGCGTCTCCTCCTTCGCCTACGGTGATGGCGGAAAACTGCACGTATCCCCACATGTGGGGCTCGTGCATATTGATCACGCCCATTGGCGACCACACCCAGTTGTCGCAGGGGACGCCTTCCTTTTTCAAATAACCGCCCTTGTAGCGCTCGAACTCCCACTCGACACGGGAGAAGTTGACTCGCCAGCGATCGCCGGGGTTGGGAGGACAGGCAGTACCAGCGTATCGCTCCATGCTGCTCCAAGGAATGGCCACCTCCACCGACCAGCCCCGATCTACATCATCCGAGCAGTTGAGGGTGCCGTCGATCTGCACGGCGTGCTTGATCCCTTCAAAGTCGAAGCCCCAGTCGGCCTCGCCGCCGCGATTGTATTGCTTGGGCAGATAGAGATCCCAAGCCACGTTGAGCGGGTTGATTTCAAATTCCATATAGTGCTCGCCATCGTCGTCTGGATCGATGAAAATCTCGAAGTCGTTGTCATTGCAAATGACCGAGTCGCGCTTGGTCAGCGTGCCCCATACATGCGGCTCTTCCATATCGGCACCGAAGTAGAAGTAGTCGTCATCCCACAGCATGGCGACCCGAGTGGCAAAGCGGGGCAGGGGCTTTTTGTCCCCTTCGATATCGACGAACAAAGGGGTGCGAGGGGCGCGCTTCCAAGACGCTTCGGTGAGGTGGCCGTCGATGGTGAGCGCTTCTTTGGCTCGGTAGCACATGTATTGCTCGGGGATGATCTGGCTCATCAGTTATTTCCTTGGTTTTTGAGGATGGGTCGGGTGAGGTCTGAGAGGCGCAATCGCTGCTTGCCCTGCTCGTCAAAATTGCCTGGGGCTAACCAAGTCAGGAAGGCTTGCTCTAGCCCCGGCCACTCCGAATCAATGGCTGCGTACCATGCAGTGTCCCGATTGCGCCCGTTATAGACCGTTGCTTGGCGAAAAATCCCCTCAAACGAAAATCCCAGCCGTTGGGCGGCTGCCCGCGATGCTTGGTTCAGGCTGTCGCACTTCCAACAATAGCGTCGATAGCCCAATTCGAATGCCTTCATCATCATGAGGTACATGGCCTCGGTGGCCAATGGCGTTCGCTGTAGTTGCGGGGAGTAGTGGATGTGCCCGACCTCAATAGCGCCGCTTGCAGGTACAATATTGAGATAGCTCGCGACGCCACATGCTGTTCCCACACGCTTATCGACGATGGCAAAAAACAGCGGATCGTCACTTAGACACGTTTCGGTCATCCAATCGAGATAGCTGTCTTTGTCGGAGAATGGGCCATATGCCAAGTAAGTCCAACTTGTGCCTTCCGTATCAAAGGCGTTGGCCTGATACAGGTCGTCGAGATGGCTATCGACGTGCAGTGGCTCCAACCGACAGAGGCGACCTTCCATGCACTCTCTCGGCGGATTGGGCGGTGGCGTCCAATCCGGCAGTGCGAAGCTGATCGACTGTCCAAGGCTGTTGGTGCGTTCGCTCATGAGATAGTGTTGAAGCGGCTCAATATACTGCATCGACAGATCCCGCTCGGGGTGCCAATCCGTTCCAGCCGTCTGCCACGGCGCTCGTCTGTTTGAAGAGCTCCAAAAGCGGTGCCCACATGGCCTCGCGCACGCGGCTGGCCGCTTCCATATCGCCGGCCATTAGGGCTTGCTTGAGTTCGCGGCCCCGCTCTTCTTGGATGCGTGCGCTCTCCTGTGCTTGGGTCGCCAAGGCGCACACGGCATTGATGTGGCCGTCGATCAACTCGGCCACCGGCGTGGTCGAATCCGTCTCGGTATTGTAGTCGCTCGACGGCCTGAAGTGGGGCGGCTGGCGCTCGCCCTTGTCGTCGTAGAACGTATGCGTCGGCTGGATGTGCGGCGTCACCGAGAGGTACATATAGACTGGCTCGTCGCCGATGACTCGCACTGAGTGCGGCTCGTCGGTTAGGGCGTAGCACATTTGCCCCGGTCCAACTTCTTTCACCTCGCCGTTGATTTTGAACTCCACCCGACCCGACAAAATGATGAAGACCTCGTCGCCCAAGTCGTGCGTGTGCCAAGCGTCGAGCGAGCCTGTGCCTGGCTCTAAGCGGCAGAAGCGAGCGCGGATATGCGGCCGCACTAGAATGTTGCGGATATCCCGGCGACAATCGTACACTTCAAATCCCATGGCGTTCTCCTTCCTTGAAGGGCAAGAGCGGATTTACTACCTTGCGCCGGCACAATCTAACGCTCGCCATACGCTTAGCAAAGGCCCGCCTATGATGACCCCCTTCTTCGATTTGATCGGTTATTTAGACCTTGCGAGCGTCTTGGGAAATGCCTGATGGACGAATCTTTCGACATTACCGACGAACAGCTCGCCCACTTCGAGCGCAACGGGTTCTTCCTGATCCCCAACCCCGTTGGTGCCAAGGGTATGCGCCAGATTGACTTCCGGCAGCAGGAGGTCGAGCCGGAGTGGGAGCACACCGAGTTCCCCGAGGGCTGCAATCGACTGGCCTGTCAGTTCCTGATGATCGGCGAACCGCTACTGCAGATGGTGGAGCACCCAGAATTGGTCGAAGCGGCGCGGCGGATTTTGGACGCCGAAGAGGTACACGTGGGTGCCTGCGGCATCGGCGATGCCTCGAAGATTGTCAGCGCCGACGGCCGACCGCAGCGGCAGGTTCACTGGCACGTGGACGGTGGGCCGGAGGTGAAGCAGGTCTCTTTCCGCACTGCTCTTGATCGGCACGACGTCAGCAACGCGCCGCTGCGGGTGCTGCCCGGCAGCCAGCACCGTCCCCGCGAGGAGGTAGAGGCTGAATTGATGCAGTTTGAACTGGCCACTGGCACCCACGACGAGGTGCCGCCGCACTGCTTTGCCCACCATCCTAGCGAAGTCGAGGTCGTCCTCGACCCACGGTGGACTTTGGTGTGGACGCCTTCGTGCTGGCACGCCACCGGGGTGAAGACGGCCGCCGGTCCGCGACGCGCCATGGGCTGGAATTACTTCCCGTCGGGCGGTCGCAAGCGCGACTTGGTGGCGCTGAAGCATCTGCATCCCGACTGGCCGGACTGGCCCGAGGCGCGTCAGCGTCTCTGGGGTTTGGTCGATTGACTCAGGAACCCGTTGACGGTCGCTAGATAATCAAAAAAAGGATCCTTCCATGTCCGAACACATTACCATTCTCGGCGGCGGCAATACGGCATTTGCCACGGCTGCAAATCTGACCCTGAAAGGTTTTGCTATTACGCTTTGCGAATTGCCAGAATTTGGGCACACGCTCGATCCGGTGCGCGACCAAGGCGTGATTCACTTGGAGGGGGTCGAAGAGACGGGGGCTGCAAAAATTCACTGCATGACCACGGATATTGAAGCGGCGCTGAATGCGTCTGACTTGATCCTGTTAATCGTGCCGGCGTATGCCCACAAACCATTTGCCATTGCCTGCGCCCCCCATCTCAGGCCCGAACACATGGTCGTGCTGATGCCGGGCACATTGGGCGCATTGGAATGGGCGACACTATTACGCGACCAAGGAGTAACAGACATCGCGCTGGCGGAGGTGGATACCGCGCCTTATGTGTGTCGGAAAACAGCGCCGGATACCGCGACGATTTGGGGTACAGTGACGGGCTTGGGCTTGGGGGTGTTGCCAGCGACAGCAACAGATCGCGTGCGCGCTCGTCTGTCGCCGCTGTTCCCGGGCATTCAGACCTATCCCACCGCGCTGGCCTGTGGTTTGTCCGCGATGAATCCGGTCGTGCATCCTGCGGGTGTGTTGATGAACGCCGGACGAATCGAATATGCGCACGGTGAGTTCTATTTCTACGAAGAAGGGGTATCCCCATCGGTGGCAAAGACGATCATGGCCGTGGATGCAGAGCGGCGGGCCATCGCAACAGCTTTGGGTTACGATCTCATAGCGGCCGATGAAGCGTTTTACCGCGCGGGTTTTGGCCCTCGGGGGGATTTGTGGGCAACGATTAATGGCAGCCGAATGCTCACGCAACTCAAGGCTCCTGGGTCGCTCGAGAGCCGTTGGCTCAGCGAGGATATTCCATACGGTCTTTCAACTTGGCACGATGTGGGCGCACAATACGGCGTGGACGCGCCTTTGATGCGCGGGTTGGTGGATATCGGGTCCGTGGTGATGGGGGCTGATGGGTGGGCCACGGGGCGGAGTGTGCGCGAATTGGGCATTGAGGGCATGGACTTGGATACCTTAAATGCGTTTTTGCAAACGGGGTCTGCACCGTGAAAGCGGGCGATTGGTTGGTCGGACTGGCCCGAGGCACGGCAGCGTCTCTGGGGTCTGATCGATTGACGGCGAGGCTAAGAACTATATTTGGTCAAAGACGTCTTCTAGAATGGCGGCGCTTTTTAGGCGCTTGAAGGGGAGGGGCGATAATTCCGTCACGGGAGGTATCCTATGTCATATCAATTCCCAATCCGTTTAATCGCCGGCTCCTTGGCCGTTCTCGTCGTCTGTGCTAGCTATGGGGCCGAGCAGCGCTACTCTCCCCAAGAACTGGAAGCGGCAAAGGCGAAGTTGAGGGCACACAATCGGCTGTGGTCGTTCCAGGCAGGAGCCATATTCGGCCAAGAATGGATGAGCCGTGCGCCTGAAGACGCCGAGTTGCGGGCGCTCTACGCGCGTCAGTTGCACGGACAGTTGTACGGATATCGAGAGATCCAAGAGCAAGCCGACGCGATCTTGGAACGGGAGCCGGATAACCCGTGGGGGCTCTACGCCCAAGCACTCGCGTTTCTGGCGGACCGGAGGCGCTCCGAGGCAGCCGAGTCTAGCTTGCGCGCTTGGAGGCTGCTGCCCCAGCCGGAGTTCGCCGCGACGCACCTTCTGGCGCTTCGCCCCAAAAACGTAGAAGAGGGGGTGGCATTTCTGGACTCTCTGGATGCGGAGACACTCCAGCATCCCGAGGTCCTCCATGCCCGCGCGGAACTCGAGTACTGGGCACAGTACTCGCTGGAGGAACCCGCCTATGCGGACACGAGCCTCGCTACCTTGGCCACGCTGCGAGCGCGTTGGCCCGATCACGTCAGCGGCTACCTTCGGGCTGCGGAATATCTATACCGGGCCAATAAGCCGCAGGAGGCGCTCCCGCTGATCGAAGAGGCCATTCGCCTCTCACCGGGCTCTACCGAGGTGCGCGATTGGCACTGGAATATCCTCAACAAGACGGACCTGCTCCCCGCCGACGAGCGACGCCCCGCTATTGAGGCCAGCATCGCCGAGTACCGGAAGGCGGCCCCAGAGACCGTACGCGGCCTAGCCCTGCTCACCACGACCTATCGGGGCGTACTAGAGGACGAAGAAAAGGCGGCGGAGTTTGAGGCGAAGTTGATGGCGCAGGATCCCGCGAGTCGCCATGCGTCGTGGATCTACCAAGAGAAGTTCCAACGGGAGACCCAACGATTACAGTCCGAGCTCGACCGCATCAAGCGCGAGCATGGCGAGGACTCGCAGGAGTCCCAAGACCAGCTTCGTCTCGTCCGCGACGCAGCCTATCGGTTCCTAGACAAGCCCCTCTACGACGCTAGCTTCCGTGGGCAGGCGTACCTAGATCTCTTCTATGCCCTCAGCGCCATGAACCCGATTCCGGCCGAGGAACTCGCCGATGCGGTGCGCGGATTGGTCCGCTACGAGCGACTCAACCCGCACATAACGTACTCTACAGCTCCTATCTCGATGGCTGACCACACGCCTTACGCCGAGGAGGCGGCTGAACTCGCTCGGGGCGGCATACAAGCCATGATCGATAAGGCCGAAGAGAGGGGGTGGGAGGAGGATAGCCTGAACTACTACTTGAGCCGCGTCCACGACGCCATCGGGTGGGCTAGCTACAAATCAGGTCGCACCGAGGAAGGCCGCAAAGAGCTTGAGCAGGCGCTGGAACTCTCGGAGAGCAACACCAGTGCTCACTACCACCTAGGCCAAGTATTCGAGCACATGGCGACCGAAGCCGAGGCGGCTCTTCAAGGGGGAGACTCCAAGACCATCGTTTTGAGGACGGAGGAGGAGACTCGGGATGCAGCCGAGGCAGTCCGCAACTGGCTCGACAAGGCCGAGGAGTCCTATATCGCCGGTTTTGAGGCCCGAAGCTGGGGTGAAAATCCCAGCCAAGCGGCGCTAGAAGCCCTGTACGAGCGCCGGCACGGCTCGCGCGAAGGGCTCGACGAGTACCTCGCTGTATTTAGCGAGCGGGACCGGTCCCGAAGACGCGAGCGGATTTTGGAATCACGGCTCGATACGGCTCGCACCTACGAACCGTTCGCCCTCCCCAAGCTCGACGGAGAACTCGTCGATTCCGCCGAACTCGAGGGCAAGATCGCCGTTGTTCACTTCTGGGGGACTTGGTGTGGCCCCTGCGTCGCAGAGCTGCCCGAGTATCAGAAGTTCCACGCGCACTATCTTGAGGATCCCGAAGTGGAAATAATTTCCATCAGCAACGACAAGTCGCACGACGAGGTCGATAAGTACATGGTGGAGAACGAATACGATTTTACCGTATTAATGGACGACGGATACGTGCAAACGGCCGGTGTCAATGGTTTCCCTACGACGTGGTTTGTCGATGGCGACGGCTATATCCAGTTTGTCAAACGGGGAGGGAGCAGCGACTCCCATCTGGAGGAGGAATTCGCATGGCGCGTCGAGGCGCTGCGCGGTGCCGACGGGAGCCGTTAGGACCAGCTTGACGAAATCCGGCCTCGGTGCAATATGAAGTGCAAAACAGCCTACAACCCTCTGTTGCGCATTGCCGTCTTGCAAGTTGGCGTTCTGGTTCTGGCTGTGGTTCGCGTCGCAGCGCCAGCACCTCCAGAGCATCCCTCTTTTAGGGTTCAGCAGGGGCAGGCGCTTGCGGTGACGGAAATCCCGGTCTGGGGAGACAGGGAGCCCCTGCTCAGGGGGCGAGTACACGAGGTCGAGCCCGCGGCCCACCGGGTGGCCGTCTATATCCGCGTTGGCGGTGGCTGGTGGACCAAGCCGACGTTCGCCGAACCGGCAACTGTCATTGAGCCGGACGGCACTTGGACGTGCGATATCGCAACCGGGGGACTCGACCACGAGGCGACCCGCATCGTCGCGTTTCTGATCTCTGCGGCCGACTCTCCGCCCCTGATGCAAGGTGAGGGGGAGTTTCCCGCAGCGCTGTCTCAATCCGTTCTCGACGAGGTCCAGGTGGTGCGCACCTACCGGCGACGCATCGATTTTGCTGGTCTCCAGTGGCACGTAAAGACCGGCTCCGCCCCCTTGGGTCCCGGCCCCAATCTCTTCACCGACGGAGACGATGCAGTTTGGGCCGATGGAGAGGGGCTCCACCTCACGCTGGCGCAGCGCGAAGCAGGTTGGCAGGCGACCGAGGTCATCTCCGACAGGACCTTTGGCTACGGGACCTATCGCATTGCGCTCCGCGCCGCCGCCGAGGAGTTCGATCCCCGCGTAGTGTTCGGCTTCTTCACGTGGGACGACTTGGCGTCCGAGCAGAGCTATCGCGAGATCGACATTGAGCTGTCCTATTGGGGAGTTGCCGGCGGGCCGAATGCTCAGTTCGTCGTTCAGCCATTCACGCTCCCGGGGCATCGCTACCAATTCGATGCCCACTACGGAGACCGCGAATCGATCCATACCTTTACTTGGGCACCAGACCGCATTGACTTCGCGAGCATCGCCCGTGGAACCGGCGAGCCTGTTGAACAGCGCTGGTCTTTCCATGACGATCGCGTCCCGGAGACCGGAGCCGAGCAAGTGCGGATGAATCTGTGGCTCCTGAATGGAGAGGCACCGACTGATGGCCGCGACGTCGAGATCGTCGTCACTTCTTTCAGCTTTGAACCACTGGCACGGGCGACGGCGATTGCCGGTGAGCGCGATGCCACTCCCACCGCGATCTCGCTGGAGAACTATCCCAACCCCTTCAACGCAGCCACCGCCCTGCGCTACAGCGTCCCAACTCCAGCGCACGTTCGTCTGAGTATTTACAACATTGCGGGTCAGCGCGTGGCGACGCTGCTGGACGAGGGCCGACCAGCGGGAGCGTATCTGGTCCGCTGGTCAGGAGTAAATGACACAGGAGCGCCCCTAGCGAGCGGGGCCTACGTAGCCCGCCTCTTGGTTGGCAAAAACGCGTTCGTTCGACGGATGCTGTTACTGCGGTAAGTAGGGGCGGTTCGCGAACCGCCCCTACAGGCTGTCGCGGAAGATGACAATAGATGGAAAGCAGGCGATAGATATAGCAACCCTAAATCATTCAAGACTGGATTCCCGCTTGCGCGGGAATGACGCATAGGTAAACTGATGAACGCATGCTTTCAAATCATTTAGGACTGCTATATTCACCTACCGTACGGGACTTGGTTCCGACGATGTTGGCAAACTTTAAGCCGCAGAGAGGATGAACGACTATGTGGAGCGAAAAACAACTGGCGACCTATCGCGAGCAGGGGTTTCTGGTCCAGCGCGGGCTGATCCCGCCGGATCAGATTGAGCAATTGCGCTCGGCGGCCGACGAGATGATGTCTGAGCAGGCCGACAACCCGCCGGAGGTACACGTGGTGCGCGAGAAGAGCGGTCCGGTGCGCTCGGTGTTCTGCATGCACCGCCATGTGCAGCCGTTCCGAGAGTTGTGCCGGTCGGAGCCGATCGCCGGGCCGGTCAAGCAGATTTTCGGGGACGACGCCTACATCTTCCACAGCAAGCTGAACTACAAGGAGTCATTCGAAGGCACTGTGTGGCTCTGGCACCAGGACTATGGCTACTGGCGCTATGACGGCGTCGACGATCGGTTGGCCTCCGCGCTGGTCATGTTGGGTCCAAACACGCGCAACAACGGCAGCATCGCGCTGGTGAAGGGTTCACATCGCTGGGGCGTGCTGGATCACTACAGCGACGAGGTCACCACCAGCTACAAGCAGTGGTGCATCACGCCGGAGGCGCTGCGCGAGTACATCACCGATGAGTCGATGATCATTCCGATCGAGGGCGACGCTGGCGACGTCTGTTTCTTCGACTGCCGGATCGTACACGGCTCGAACCACAACTTCTCACCCGCGCAGCGCTACAGCCTGATCTACGCCTTTGCCGCCATCGACAACGTGCCGAGCGGCGTTGAGAATCCTCGTCCCGATTGGGTGGTGGCGCGCCAGTTCGAGCCGGTTACCGCTGAGCTGCCGGAGTTGGCGACGGGTCTAGGCGCACCGGACTGATGTTACGCAGTAGGGGGCGGTTTCAAACCGCCCCCTACGAATCTGCAGATTGCAAATCGCGGAAACAGGCAGGTCGGCGTCTTAGAAAGCCCTGTTCCCAGTACCAGTTGATCGTCTGTGTCAATCCTTCCTCCAGGTCCGTGTAGGTTAGGCCCAACTCTGCGGTGGCACGGCTGCCGTCGGCGCGGAAGCCGTGTGCGGTGAGGCGGTAGGTTTCCCACGACAGGACCGGCGGTCTGCGGGTCAGGCGCGACAGGGCCTCGCCGCCGAGCGCGTAGGGTGCGGCCAGTGGAGCGGGAATGGTAGGCGGCGACCAGCGGCCGGCCAAGCGACAGACCAGTCGGCCGAGTTCGGTCAGTTTGCCGACCGTGCCCGCGAGTATATAGCGTTCCCCGATCCGGCCATTTTCAGCCGCTAGTACGTGCCCCCGCGCCGCGTCGTCAATGTACACCAAGCTCATCCAGCCGGGAAAGAGCGCGGGGACCCGACCGTTGAGCAGGTTGACGATAAAGCGCCCGGAGGGTTTGTGGTCGCCCGGACCGTAGATGGCAGCGGGCTGGACGCAGACGAGCGGCACTCCTTTTTCTACATACGCGAACGCCACCTGCTCGGCTGCGTACTTGGCCTTTTCATAATTTGAGAGGAAGTAGCCGCGATGAACCGTTGTCTCGGTGGCGACTTGGCCTTTGGCTTCGCCGAGACAGGCGGCGGTACTGGTATAGACGACCTTGGCGACGCCGACTGTCAACGCTGCCTCCATGGCGTTGCAGGTCCCCTCGGTTTCAGTGGCCAAGAGTTCGGCCTCGTCCAAGCCCCACAAGTCGTAGAGAGCCGCGGCGTGGAAGAGGGTATCGCAACCTGCGAGCGCGGCTTCGATACTAGCGCGAACGAGGATGTCGCCGCGGACGATTTCGACGCCTAGGGCCTCCAACGCCTCCGTATGACTAGTGGGCCGCGCCAGTACCCGGACTTGCGCACCGCTAGCGACGAGGGCGCGGACCAAGGCCCCGCCGACAAAGCCGGTGCCGCCGGTGACCAACGCCCGCATTAGGCGGCGGCTTCGGCCCCGAGATGTTGGCGCAGAAAGACGCGCAGTGGAACGTCCTCATCGGTAGGCGAGGTGTAGCCGTAGCCGCCGCTAGGCGCGTACCCCAGTAGCTGACGGCGGATCGGGTCAGAGCGCTCAAAAAGGTGTTCGACGGTCTGGTCGTCGCGGGGGCGGAGCCAGCGATACGAGTACCCGTAGAAGAGCACCTTGCGGGCAACAGCGGAGGCGTTGGAACTGGCCGAGTGCCAGATCCGGCGGTCGAAGAGCACCGCCCCGCCCTGCGGCACCAGCACGGGGACGGCGTTGTGAGGCAAGGAGCCGTCGTCGGGGATGTCATACGCGTCCAGCAAGTGGCTGCCGGGGACGACCCAAAAATTGGCGCGGCCTGCTGCCGAACAGTCGCTGAGGAAATAGGCCATCTTGACCGAGATCCGCGGCCGGGGACTGGACTCGATCTCGTGGTTGACGCGGTCCGAGTCTTGGTGCCAGCCCTGCATCTCAACTTGGCAGTTGTTAGGCTCGGCGGCTGGGCTGTAGGCGAGGACGGTGTGGTAAATCTGGATATTCCAGCCGAGAGTTCCCCAGATTTTGGGCAGCGCTCGGGGCCAATCGACCAAGTCTAGGTAGCGCTCGTCGCGCCAAACCATGTCGCGGACGGTCAGCCGGTCATAGGGCCCGACGCCGCGCTTTTGGCGTTCCTCGGCGTCAATTCGGTCGGACACTTCCACGAGTGCGTCAACCACGTCGGGAGGCATCATCTCGTCGAAGACGAGGTAGCCGCGCTGGGCAAACTCTAGGCGTTCAGCCTCGTTCAACGCGTACTGTAAGCAAGAAGCATCCATGGAAGCCCCCGTCCAAGCAGCGAGCGAACTACAGGTCGTATCCTACTTCGCCGTGCTCACTCACGTCGAGTCCATCGGTCTCGGTATCCTCATCTACGCGCAGGCCGCTGACTAAGTCGATTACCTTGAGGATGATAAACGAGACGATTAGGGTGTAAATGGCTGCGCCGACTGCGGCGAAGGCTTGGATGCCGAACTGCTTGCCCATGTTGAGGCCCTCGACGGTGCCGCCCAAGGTGGTCGAGGCGAAGAAGGACACCAGCAGAACACCAACCAAGCCGCCGAAACCGTGAACTCCCACTACGTCGAGCGCGTCGTCGTACCCGCAGGTGCGCTTGAGCCAAGTGGCGGCCCAATAGGCGACGACACCGGAGCACAGGCCGATGGCAAACGCGCCGAGCGGCCCCACCGTGCCCGAGGCCGGGGTAATGGCCGCTAGCCCGGCGATGGCACCGGTGGCAAAACCGAGCGCACTCGGTTTGCCGTTTTTGATCCATTCGATAAAAATCCACGTCAGCGCCGCAACGCTGGGCGAGATTTGGGTGACTACGACCGCCATAGCCGCCTGCCCATTAGCCGCCAAGGCACTGCCGCCATTGAAGCCGAACCACCCTACCCACAGCATGGCCGTGCCGACGAGGTTCATGGTCATGTTGTGCGGGGGCATGGGCTGCTCGGGATAGCCGGTGCGCTTGCCGACGAGGATCGCGGCGACCAACGCGGCCGCCCCAGCGGTGATGTGGACGACGATGCCGCCAGCAAAGTCAAAGACGCCCATTGCACCAAAGTAGCCGCCCTCTCCCCAGACCATGTGCGTGATGGGCAGATAAACCAAAACGCACCACAGCCCACTGAACCACAGCACGGCCGAAAACTTCATGCGCTCGGCAAAGGCACCGACGAAAAGCCCAGGGGTGATGATGGCAAACGTCATCTGGAAGACGAAGAACAGCAATTCTGGGATGGTGCCTGAGAGGCTATCCACAGAGACGCCGCTGAGAAAGGACTTGGACAGGTTGCCGATAAAGGGGTTGCTAGCCGTAAAGGCCAAGCTATAACCGAAAATGGTCCACAAGACAGTAATCAGGGCCGCAATCCCAAAGCAGTGCATAAAGACCGAGAGCACATTGCGCGTGCGGACCAGACCAGCGTAAAACATGGCCAAGCCGGGGATCATCATAAAGAGAACCAAGCCGGTGGAAATCAGAATCCAGGCCGTGTCGCCGGTGTCGAGCTTGTCTTGGGCGAAGGTGGCATTGGGAACGGCGAGCAAGATAAAAGCTAGCAGGGCGAGGAGGCCCCACTTTCTGCGAACCAGCATGTCGAACCCCCTTTTAGGTGGCAAAGGTGCGAACTAAGTGGAATGCGTACGAGAGCGAAGCGAGTTATATAGATAAGAAAATTTTGGCCCTCGCCCAAACGTTGATTGCAACGTTGACTGATTGGAACGACAAAAATGGCGGGAAAAGGGCGCAATTTTGTCGCGAAAGCTGTGGCGTTAGCGGATCAACAGAGCGCGAATCGCCTGCTGCCGATAGGCAAAAATGCGTTTGAGTTGGAGCTTGACTAGAGGCAAACCGATTTCGCTCAATGGCCACAGCGGCAGACGGTAGAGGACGCGGTCGCCGATCGCGGTCCCCTCGCTGCTTTCAGTGAAGGTATGGGTATGGTGCCAAAAGCTATAGGGTCCCTTGAGTTGCTCGTCCACAAAGGAGTGGGGTGGATCCCAGTGCGAGATCCGCGAACACCAAGTGAAGGACAGGCCAAAAAGGCTGAGGCGATAGTCGATGAGGGTGCCGGCAGCAATTGTGATGGGAGTCGGACTGATGATGCGAAATTTCAATTCGGGCGGGGTAATGCGCTCGAGGTTCTGCGCCTCGGCGAAGAAGGCGAAGACCTCCTCGCACCCGAGGGGTAGGGTCGTTGATGCTTCGAGGATGTGGGGTTTAGGCGGCATGGCCGTGAACGATTTGGTCCATGACCCGGCTAGTGCGGGCGGCGCTTGCGCCGGTGCTAGGGCATTCGCCCCGGCCCAACAGCGCATCTACTACCGTCTGAATCAGGGGCTGCTGGACGTGTTGGGGTGGATCGATGGCGAAGGTTTGGGCCCCGGCGTTGGTGGTCATTTCGACCGGGGTGAAGGCGAACGTGGAGAAGGCGATCCGGCCCTTGCCGCCGACGATTTCGATCTGGTCACAGCGCTGATCGGCGGCGAAGTTCCAGACTCCTGAGCCCAGTGCGCCGGATTCGAAGGCGAAGCTGGCGGTAACGGCGTCTTCGGCACGGTAGAGCCCGGCTTGGTTGGTCGCGTGGCCTGAGGCGTGGGCGATGGGGCCGAGCAGAAAGTCGAGGAAGTCGAGTTGGTGCGAGGCGAGGTCGAAGAAATAGCCGCCGCCCGAGATCTCTGGGACGACGCGCCAGGGTAGGTCGTCGGGATCCTCGGATGCGGGTTGGCAGAGCGCGATGGAGACGAAGCGCACTGCGCCGATGGCCCCTTCCTCGACCAGCGACTGGACCTTGAGGAAAGCGGGCAGGGCGCGGCGATAGTAGGCGACGAAAAGCGGCACCCCGGCCCGGCGGCAGGCGTCGATCATCGCCAGACACTCGCCGTAGTTGCGCGCCATTGGCTTTTCGACGTAAACGGGTTTGCCGGCTTGGGCGACTTGGGCGGTGTAGTGCGCGTGGGTGTCGGGGGGCGTTGCGATATAGACCGCATCGACGTCTGGGTCGGCGATGAGGGCGTCGGCTTGGGCGTACCACTTGGGTACGCCGTGGCGCGCGGCATAATCGCGGGCCTTGTCTGCGTCGCGGCGCATGACCGCTACCAGTTCGGAATCGGGCGTCTTGTACAGAGCGGGGCCGCTCTTTACTTCGGTGACGTCGCCGCAGCCGATGATGCCCCAGCGGATTGTAGCCATGAAATACTCTCCTGACGAGCGAGTTAGGCGGCTTGTTGGACGATAGCTAGCAGGCCGTCGCCGTATTTTTCGGCCTTGGCCGGACCGATGCCGTGCGCGAGTTTGAGTTCTTCGAGGTTGGTGGGCCGCAGCAGGACGATATCGCGGAGCGTGCGGTCGCTGGCGATGACGTAGGGCGGAACCTTTTCGTCGCGAGCCAGCGTCATGCGGTGATGGCGCAGTGCATCGAAGAGGGCTTGGGCTTTTTCGTCGAGTTGCTCGCCGGAATTGGGGATTTGATGACGGACGCGCACGGTGCGGGCTACTGGGGCCGGGGCCGACTTAGGTGGCAGCAGCAGGCGCGCGGGCCGCTCGGCGTGAATGACTTGGCGTCCCTCCTCCGTGAGGACCACGACCGGCCGCTCGCCGCCGGAAAAATCGACCCAACCGGCCGTGACCAGCCGGCGCAAAAGCTGCAAAAGCCAACGCTCAGAATGTTCCTTGAGGATGCCAAAGGTCGGGGTCCGATCTAGACCGTCGCGTGCAAGGCGTGCGTCCGTGGTGCCGCGCAGGAGCTTGGTCGCCATTTGGATGCCGTAGCGTCCGTGCAGACGGGCGACCGCGCACAGGGCTTTGCGCACGGTGGTGGTGACCTCTGTGGCATCACCCGCCTCGGCATGGGAGAGATTACGGCAGACGTCGCAGCGGCCGCAGCCCGAGAGCGTTTCTTCCTCGTCGCCGAAGTAGCGCAGGATCGCGTCGTGGCGACAGGAGCCGCCCTCGCTCCAGCGCATCAGTTCCAAAAAAAGGTTCCACTTGTGCTGGACTACCGCTTGGTCGGGAGCGCGGCCGTTGGCATCGCTTTCGATTAGGTGGCGTCGCAACGGCATGTCGCCGGGGGAGACCAGCAGCAGGCAGTAGGCGTCTTGGCCGTCGCGCCCGGCGCGGCCTACTTCCTGATAGTACGCTTCAATCGAGCTAGGCGGGGCCAGATGGGCAATGGCGCGCACATCGGCGCGGTCGATCCCCATGCCAAAGGCATTGGTCGCCACTACGATTTGGATTTGGTCTTCGATGAAGGCGCGCTGAACGGCGTCGCGGTCTGGCCCCGCCATACCTGCGTGATAAGCGTCCACCTGCCAGCCGTCCTCTTTCAGGCGGGCGGCTTCTTCCTCGGTGCTTTTGCGGGTAGGGGCATAGACGATGGCGGTACCGGGCCTTTGGTCGGGCGCACCGAGTGCTTCGGCCAGCAGCGCATCAAGCCGCTGGCGGCGCTCGGCGGCACTGTTGATTTCGGCGACTCGCAACGCGAGGTTGGGCCGGGCAAAGCCGCGCACTAGCTGTGGGGTATCGCTCGGCAGCCCGAGGCGTTCGAGGATTTCGTCGCGCACCACCGGCGTGGCCGTGGCGGTGCAGGCGAGGACCCGACAGTCGGGTAGCTCGCGGACTAGCTCACCAATCTGCAAGTACTCGGGCCGGAAGTCGTGCCCCCACTCGCTGATGCAGTGGGCCTCGTCCACGGCAATGAGCGAGCACTTGATCTGGCTCAGGATGGCGCGGAAGCCGGAGTAGGTCAGCCGCTCGGGCGCAGCATAGACCAGCTTGTACTGACCTTGGGCTACCCCGCGCATGCGGCGGCGCAATTCGTCGCCATCGAGGGTCGAGGATAGGTACGTGGCGGCGAGGCCGCGCCGCTGTAGCGCTTGGACTTGATCGTGCATTAGGGCGATGAGCGGCGAAACTACTAGTGCCGTGCCCGGCAGGAGGGCCGCGGGTAGCTGGTAGGTCAAGCTCTTGCCGCCGCCGGTGGGGGCGACCAAAAGCAGGCGACCGATGTCGAGCAGGGTTTCGATGGCTTCGCGTTGGCCGGGTAGAAAACGCTCAAAGCCGAGCCGGGCCAGTGCGGCGTCGAGGATGGCTGGGGGCGGCTTGAGGGAGTCGGCGTCGCTGAGAAAGAGGGCGTTTTTATGCTCGGTCATGCGAAAGAATTGGATCGGCGTGGTAGCATCTGACGGAGCAGAAAATATAAGTCGGCCTAAGACCCTTGCAATTGGCGTACCAGTGTTTTACCAGCCAGAAACAAACGCGTACGGCAGCTCTAAAAGCAACAAGCCGCTGCAAATAAATGACTTTAGAAGCGTTCTATGCTAGTGCCGACACCGATACCTCTGCTTGCCTTGCCGTCTTCCATTTAGGACCGCTGCCGGGCAACTCCCTCTCATTCTCCACTAGCGCCGAACAGGTCGAACAAGTCGCCGAAGCTCAGCGCCGGGTTGATCGTGATGGAGAAGGTCAACGTGGCGACTTCTCCTGTGCTGTCCTCCGCCGTGTAGGTAATCTCGACGGCTCCATCGGTGGCGGCTTCGGGCGTGCCCGAAATCGTCTGCGTGGCCGGGTCAAACGACAGGCCCGCCGGGAGCCCCTGCACGCGATAGGTTATCTGTCCCTCACCACCCGTAGCTTCCGGCAGTACCAAATCGCTAATCGCCGTACCAGCTGTATATGCTTGGTCTTCGACCTCTCTGGCAAAACCGAAGGCCATCTCGCCATCAGCCATCTCGTCGTCGCCATCGGAATCGCCTGCCGGTGGCGTCGCGCTGTCGTCGTCCGTAATCGTACCCGTCGCCTCGGCCAGCAGTGCGCGGGTGGACGGATGGGTAATTCTCACCGCGAAGGTCTCGTTCGGCTCGGCTTGCTCGTCGGGGTGGATTCGGACGGTGAACGTGGCCGTGCTTTGACCGGCGTCAAAGTCCAGCGTGCCAGACGCCACCTCGTAGTCCTGACCGGCCGTAGCGGTCTGGGACGCCGTGGTGTATTTGACGGTGGTCGGGGCTGTAGGGGTCGGCTCTAGCCGCACGGTGAAGGTCATTCGGCCGCGCTCGGCCGCGCTGGTAACGTCGTCGATCGTCACGGACAGGGGCCCTGGTTCCGGGGCTTCTTGGCTGTCGCTGGCTGGCTCGCCGGCCGTGGCAGTAAAGGTGATGGGTTCAAGCTCCTCAACGGTAGCCTTAACGGTGTTCGTCCCTGGCTCGCTGCCCAGCGTCAGTGTGCTCCTGGCTCGACCGTTGGTATCGGTGGTGGCGGTGGTGACCGACAGCGTCCCCCCACCGGCCGTGACCGAAAAGGACACGACCACCCCAGCCATCGCCGCATCATCCGCATCTAACACCGACACGACCAACGGATCGTCCAGTTGGGTGCTGGCTGGGCCTTCTTGGCTGTCGCCGGAGACCTTGGCGAGACTATGGGGCACTGCCGGCTCAGCCTCGACCTCGAAAAGGTCAAGCAGCAGCTTGCTCATGTTCCCATCCGTATCAACCGCCCAGACTTCCAGCCAATGGGGCGACTCGGAAAGACTCGATACGTCTCGGAAAGGAGCGGCATACGTCGGTGACCCGTCATAATCAAAATCAACGACAGTATTTCGCTCACCGTCGAATGAACGACATTCCCTCAAGGTCCAATTGGCATGAAATGACACTTGGTGAAGTCCTTCTGCATCGCCGACTTTGAGTTGGACGGAGATGCTTTTTGAGCCGGCCGGGTATGAAGCAGAGATGACGCGGCTGGCGTTGACACTACCGATAGATTGGCTGCTGAACTCGGTCGGCGAAATGAGTTTGATGGTGGGTGGAGACGGGTCTTCAAGTGGGAACGGCGGCGGGTCGTCTTGCCAGGGATCCCAATAACTGTCCCATTCGACGGTGGGTGGGGACGGGTCTCCAAGTGGGATAGCGGGATTGAAGTAAGGATGTACGGACAGAAATTCGGCCGCACACGCGCTGATTCTGTCATCTGTATCCGGGAATTGGGTCGGTCCACCGTAGGACATGATGTACGCGCCATCGCGGAAGTCGTGCCCGAGTCCGAAGGTGTGTCCCAATTCATGGGCCAAGGTTTGCCAGTCCGGATAGTGCTCTTCACGGAAAATATCCACACTGCCGCTCCCTTTCCAATTTCTGCTCGCCGATATATCAGGGCCGTTGGCAGGGTCCTTATCACTATAGACGGCATAAATGTTCTGAGGAAGATAAAAATCAACCGCCAGTTCAACTTCGGCGTTGACGCGGTTTGGTTGCCAGAGTCTCACCCCTTCATCCGTTATATGTATATAGTGGCTCTCAGGATGTTGTCCATCGACGCGATGCACCAGCGGCTCACCCTGTGCATCGGTTTCAAAGCGGAAGGTCTTGTTGCCGTAACCGTGCGCCTGCATCTGCTCGGCAAAGAAGGTTTGAGCCTTGCGAATATCTTCTTTAATCCACTGAACTACCTCGGCGCGATACGGCCGATCATTCGGCAAAAAGTAGATCAGACGCACGGTGCGCGGTGCGTCCACATTCAGAGCCGCCACGCCAGCCGCCTTGGCCGCAGGGCGAGGGTGATCGCTGGTAGTCGTCGAAGGCGCAGAAATGTACGCTGTCGGCGGGGACGACGCATGGGCCACTAGCGGCGAGAGAGCAAGGCCGAGAACGGCGATGAATGCTGAATGCTGAAATGATTGCAATACGCTTCCTCCTTGTTCATGCAGCAAAGGGATACGGCATTTGCGTCCGTATCCCTTTGCTGCAAGGATGCCAGTGTGCTTGAAGCGGCCGCTTAGGTCAGTGCGCCGCTCTCGATTTGAGGAATCCCCAAGAGACGGCCTCGACGGCTGTCTCGTCCTCTGTCTCGGGCTCGCCGGCTACGACCAGCGTGTTCCAACTGGCGTACTTGCTACTAGATCCGTCGATTGTCACCTCAAAAACCCACCGGTACTCGCCTGGTTCTTCGGGATAATAACCGCACATATCTCCGTCCACTGTTGTTCCTGGCACATCAATCCATTCGCCGTCCTCTCCCATCCTCTGCCATTTGGCTGTGCCGAAAGAATAATCTCGGCCATTAATGTTCACCGAACTACCGCTACCGCCAAGACTACTGCATTGTCCGGGGGAGCCTCCGAGGTGAAGAAAGCCGCCAATTACCACTGACAGTTCTCCATCTTCGGCTATTGTGATCCAATTGACTCGCGTGTATTCATCCGCGAAAGCGGCCGACGCCAGCACAAGCAGCAAAACGATTGTCTTCATGATACTTCTCCTTCAGGTGATGTGATGTGATATTGGGCGCACTAATGTCTTGCGGAGGGAATTTCCCCCAAAGCGTTGGTAGCTGATCAATTTTCTTCCGCGTCACCGCAAGAATGCCGATGTGCTCGCTCTGCGCCGACGCTGACGCTCAGCAGTAGGCCGATGAAAAGGCCGATATAGGATAGGACTTCATAGCTATCACTGTCCGATTTGGGGTTGTTGTTTTCGGTTGAGTAGGGGTGAGGACGGGGACAGACTCCCTTGCACGCGAACCTGCTCCGACGACTCCGCCTCTCCTGCGCTCAGCTCGGCACTGTTGTTAATAACAGTCGCTTCCCAAGCCACAGAGCAATTGAGGCTCGTCCCAGATGTGGAGATGATGCCGGATATACTGAAATTCTCAGATTCACCTGCGCTAAGACTACTTGTGAAATCAATCCCCACCCATTTTCCGTTTGCGTACCCGGTGAGTCTTACAGAAACCACACTTCTGTGTGCACGAACGGTGCCGGTTAGGGTGACATCGGCCAAACCAGAGTTGCCAACCAGATACGAAACCGAACAACGTAAATTCGAGATAGAAATCGCGTCGTCGCCACTATCACCGTCGCCACTGTCACCGTCGCCGCCGCTGCTACTGCTGACGCTGGCGTGAATGGTATAGCTTCCGGTGTGCGAGTTGCTGAAGGCTTCTACTTTGACGTAATAGGTGCCTGCCGTGACGGCGCGTTCGATGCGGAAATTAGTTCCGTCGCCACCATCGTCGTCGTTTTCCAGGGTGGAGCCGGCGTCGTCTTCGAGCGTCCCTTTGGTATCGAGGCTTCCGGTGGTGTACACAGTCAAGGTGCCGGCTTGGCCGACTTGCACCTTGAAGTAATCGACATCGCCGCCGGTTTCGATTGCTCCGGCCAGCGAACTACCCGGAGCCAGCCGGGTTGCCAAAGGCCGCGTGTTGGGGTGGTCATCCGAACCACCGTCGCCGCTTTCATCGTCGCCATCGTCGTCGGCCCCATCGCCGCTCGTCACGCTAATCGTGCCCGCAGTGACGCGCCCGTTCTCGATACTACATCCCCCCGAGGCAATACAGGTATATCTAGTTCCATCTTGTAGCTCTACAAATCCGCCATTGTCGAAGCTGAGTGTCGTGCGGCCACCACTTCTACTAATGCTTCCACCTCCTCCAAGTCTTGCTGGAGTAAAAGAACCTGATGGAAAATTGGGGAGTGTCTCACCAACCCCGTAAGTCGTACCGCTGCCGCTACTATCCCCACCGCCGCCGTCATCCCCGCCGCCATCGCCATCATCATTTTGCTCGACGGTGACGGTCACCGCAGCGGAGCAGTTGTTGTCGGTATTGCTCTCGCCGGCCACGCTTTCGACGCAGGCCCCGTAGTAGTAGGTACCCGCATCCTCTGGGGCGTTGATGTCAGCGATCCTCTGGCGCGTTTGCGCAGCATCGACACCACCGACACCACCGACATAGTGGGAGTCGAATACTATGTCGGTGGTGTCGATGGTCGCATCGTCCGAGCGGTACCAATTCAGCGTCGTCGAGGCCGCATCTCCGGATCCTTGATTGCGCACCGTTGCCCGTAGCATAAACCGCTGCCCCGCCGACAGGGAGCTTGGACTGGCTGAAAGCACCTCGACGACCAAATCCGGCGGCTCGACGGTGACGGTCACCGCAGCGGAGCAGTTGTTGTCGGTATTGCTCTCGCCGGCCACGCTTTCGACGCAGGCCCCGTAGTAGTAGGTACCCGCATCCTCTGGGGCCGCTATACGAGCGGACTTCTCGATCGTTTTCGCAGCAGAGAAACCCATGGAGATGTGGACTACTATGTCGGTGGCGTCGATGGTCGCGTCGTCCGAGCGGTACCAAGTCAGCGTCGCAAAGCGGACATCTTTGGTCCCTTGATTGCGCACCGTTGCCCGTAGCGTAATTCGTGCGTCCTGCTCCCCCGCCGACAGGGAGCTTGGGCTGACTGAAGGCGACTCGACGACCAAATCTGGAGACCTGCCGTCCACTTTATGGGCGGCAATGTCTCTTACCCACCGGCTGGGTAGATAAGACCTATCCGCGTCGTTACCGGCGTTGTCGCGGACCGTGCCACTGCCGGGCCCGGCAGTGAGGACGATGGGGTTGTGCGCCAGCGAAACCCCGTCTAGGTCGGTGTCGGATGCGGTCACCACGTATCGGAAGACCAGATGGGCACTGCCGCTTCCGGTTGCGTAGTGAGCCCTCATGTCGTTGGTGAAACTGCCGTTAGCGTAATGGGCCAAGCTGACGGCTGGAACGCCGGTGACGTACACCGGTTCGCTGAACGTCACCGTGACCTCAATCGTCTCACCCACCCGGTAGGTATCGCCGCTGGCTGGCCGGGAGGTGATCGCCACATTCGTCACCGTCGGAGTGCTGTGGTCATCCGAACTGCCGCCGCCGATGGCCATTACATAAATGTCATTGTTTCTCACGAATGCGATTTTCTGTCCATCGGGCGACCAAGCCGGATCCTCGTCCCGAGATTCTGTGATTTGGTTTTGGTTTTTTCCGTCGGCGTCCATCACATAAATGCCTCGGCTTCCTGAGAATGCGATTTTCTGTCCATTGGGTGACCAGGCCGGATCATCGGCAAAAGATTCTTGTATGAGTAGGGTAAGGTTGCTGCCGTCGGGGTCCATCACAAAAAGACCACGACCAAGGCTTCCGTCCCTCCGCGCCCGGAATGCGATTTTCTGTCCGTCGGGCGACCAAGCCGGCGACTCGTTATACTGGCGATGATTGTCGTCGTACGTGATTCGGGTTTGGTTTCGTCCGTCGGCATCCATCACATAAATATCCCGGGGGCCATTCCTTCTCTGGAATGCGATTTTCTGTCCATCGGGCGACCAAGCCGGCGACTCGTCATAAGTGGCACGGCTCTTTGTACGATTGTTTGTGAGGTTGATGAGGTTGTTTCCGTCGGGGTCCATCACATAAATATCCCGGCTTCCTGAGAATGCGATGCGTCGTCCGTCGGGCGACCAAGCCGGATCCTCGTCCCAAGATCCTTGTGTGATTTGGTTTTGGTTTTTTCCGTCGGCGTCCATCACATAAATGCCTCGGCTTCCTGAGAATGCGATGCGTCGTCCGTCGGGCGACCAAGCCGGCGAGGACGCAGAATCCTTGCTTTGGGTGAGATTGATTAGACTCTGCACCGTCAGCGTATCGTCGCCTGTATTCGCAGATACCTGACCGATGCCGGTCGGCAACGCCGGGTCGGACGGATCAGCGAGATAGCGGACAAAGAGCACGGCGTCGGCGAAATCAACTGTGCCATCTTCGTTTAGGTCACCGAGGGAAATGTCGCCGTTGTTGGGGAGAACGATGGAGTTGTCTTCGATATACAGCAGCACATACAGCGCATCAGAGGCATCGACTTGGCCATCGTTGTTCACATCCCCTAAAATCCCGCCTGCCGCCCGCTTCATCCGCGGAATGCCGCTGTGTTCCTCAACCACGATCTCCACCTCATCAACCCCCACCCGAAAAGCTGGGTCCACATACGCAACCAAACCTTCGCCCGAAACAGTCAACCCATAGACACCTGCATCCGCTTCCACTCGCTCCAAAGCTGACGCTTGTATCGGCATCGGCCCTGCCGCCGGGCTCCCGGCCTGCCCGTCGATCAGCACCATGCGCCGACTCACCTTCATGCCATCGCTGCTGAGTTGGTAGATGTACACCCCGGCACCCACCGCTCGCCCGGCCGCATCGGTCGCATCCCATTGAGCCGTATGCATCCCGGCCGCTCGTTCCGCATCCACCAACGTCGCAATGCGTTGCCCCAACAGGTTAAACACCGCCAAGCGCACGTGGGCGGCGGTGGGTATTTGGTAGGGAATGATGGTGGAAGGATTGAACGGATTGGGGTAATTCTGTCCGAGGGCGAAGCCTTGCGGCAGCGCCGATCCGGTCGCAGCGGCTGGCAGCGACAGGGTGAAGTGCCCGGTTTCGTCGGTGGTGGTGCCGACCGATTGGTGCAGATTGGTCAGGTCGAACAGCCGCACCTGCACGCCGACGGCCGGCTGCCCAGACTCCAATCGCACCCGGCCTTCAAGCAGTGGCTCGGCGCCGACGCTGATGCTCAGCAGTAGGCCGACGAAAAGGCTCATTAAAAATTGCATAGGAAGTTTCTCCCTTGGAAAGAGGCACTATGATGGGAGAGGAATCGGTCTTTTGATACGAAGGACCAACGAGAAAATGGGCACGCCATGACGTGCCCATTTATTAGCAAAGACAGACTCCGCCCCTTGCAGGAACGACCAAAGTAATGATAGTGGAAAGAAGATTCGGCCCTGAGTAAAGAGCCGAAGAAACGTCAGCCGAGGGGCAAAATTGAGCGGGGGGGGGGGTACAACCATTTGTTTTTTAACGACCTATAAGAATTTTTCTGGAAGCCGACAGGTTCCAGTTTAATCAACCAACCGTGTACTATAATGAAACCGAATTCATAACACAACTAGGAAGGAGGATTAACTGGCCACCAACCGAAAAACCAGCCCTAAAAACCGTGGGAAGGCTCCAATTAGACGACGCTCAGCCCGAACTCACGTTAAATCAATGGGGAATTTTAAGGGAGTTTGTCGTCGCGCTTGGGCGTTCAGGACCGCCGCTGATCCCAGGGGCCGTAGATGGCCAGGGTGGTGCCGGGATGCTGGATATTGACGAAGAGCACTTGGCCGTCGGGCGAGAAGGTCGCGCCAGCGAATTCGGAATTGTTCATGCGATTGTGCCCAAAGCGGTAGAGCTGGCCGTCGGGCGTTACGCCGACTAGGTTGTTTTCTCCGCTGCCGTCCTCGCAGACGATCAAGTCGCCAAAAGGCGAGACCGTGAGGTTGTCGGCGTTATCGACTAGGTCGCCGTCGTTCGGCTCGACGAACAGTTCGAGCGTCCCCGGTGCCTTGCCTTCATCGGCAGTGCCCTCGTGCGGGCTGGGATGGTAGCGGAAGATCTGGCCTTTCTTTTTGCTGCCGCCGCTGGTGCAGACAAAGTAAATCGCGTCGCGGCCATACCACATGCCCTCGCCGCGGGCAAAGCGGGCGCAGCCCTTGCCTTCAAACCCCTGAATGCGCAAGTCGTTGTCTGGCGACTCGACGTTTTCTATATCGACCCAGCGCACGGCGAGCGGCTCGCCTGGGCGCACCAGCTCTTTGTCCCAGTTGCGGGTGTCCAAGCCGGGATGGTCGATTACGGCCAAGGCTTGCAGCCGCCCGGCTATTAGTTTGCCCGGTGCATCGGGGATGTAGCGGTAGATCAAGCTGTCGCCGGTATCTTCAGTCTGATAGACGATTCCCGAGCGGGGATCGACGGCGACGGCCTCGTGGTTGAAGCGCCCCATGGCCTTGAGCGGCACGGGTGCGGCGCGGCCGATTTTCGTGGTAGCGGGGACCTCGAAGTTGTAGCCGTGGTCTTTTTCGATCGGCCCTTCAGTCCGCTGGGTGGTCTCTTCGCAGCTAATCCAGCTATGCCAAGGGGTCGGCCCACCGGCGCAGTTGCGCACCGTGCCGGCCAAGCTGAGAAATTTCCGCTCCACTGCGCCGGTTTGCGCGTTGTACACGATGTTCGTAGTGCCGCCCAAGGACGGCAGTTCACCTTGGCCCCAGTCGTACAGGTCTTCTTTGGGCAGTTTGCCCAAATTTTCGTTGTCGTCGCCGAAGGCACCGGCTTCTTTCGACCCGGGGCTCAGCTCTTGGTTGCACACCAAAACGACGCGGCCCTCTGGCCCGGGGAAGGCAGCCATCCCGTCGGCTGCGCCCGGCAATCGCAGGCCATCGTCCATGAGTTCGCCAGCGCGTGCGAGAACCCGATAGCTAAATCCCTCGGGCAGGTCGAGGATGCCTCCGGGGTCGGGTACGAGCGGTCCAAAGCTATTTTCGGGCGCTGGAGCGCCCCAAGCGAGGTGGCGATGGAGGCCGGCAAAGCCGATGGAAACGGCCGCGGCGCTTTTGAGGAACTGGCGTCTAGAAACAGGCATGGGATTGTCTCCGATAGCTAAGAGGTATGAGAGCGGCTTGAGGGGACTTTTATAAAAATACCGAGAGGAACATCTCATGGTCAAATGCGAGCTTTCCCGGCGTCCATATAATATTAAGACGATGCGATTCCAAAAACCCCAGTGGCACGACGAGTTGCCCTCGACCAATACGACCTTGGTCGAGTGGCTGCGCGAGGGCCGGGCCCTGCCCGACGGCTTCGTGCTGGCCGCTCGTTCCCAGACCGCTGGCCGGGGCCGCTACGAGCGGCAGTGGTTCGCTCGGCCCGGCCGCAATCTGACCTTTTCCGCGCTATTGCAGACCGATGCGTCGCCGTTGCAGTTCCTGTCGCTGCCGCAGGCCGCGGCCTTGGGCGTGGTCGCCTATTTGGAGGAAAACGGCTTGGCGGCACAGACCAAGTGGCCCAACGATGTGCTAGTGGGCGGCCTCAAGATCTGCGGCATTTTGGCCGAGCGTTGTGAAGGGGTCGTCCTCGGAATCGGCCTCAACGTGAACATGGATGCCGACGAGGCGGCGTCCATCGGCCAGCCCGCTACCTCGCTGCGGATTGAGACGGGGACCGAGCGCGATGTCGAGCGGGCATTGGACGAACTGCTGGTGCATTTGCAGGAGTGGATTGGGCGCTGGGAAAGAGGCGGCTTTGCGGCGCTGAGTGCGGCGTGGGAGTCGCACTGCGCCAGCTTGGGCCAGTACGTCGCAGTCGGCGAGTACACGGGCGTGGTGCTGGGCTTTGGCTCCGCCGGACAACTGCTACTGCGCGAGGACGATGGGACGCGGCGCGAGGTGTGGACCGGGGATGTGGCTTAGGTTATGCGCGCCAACACCTGTCCGTCGGCCACCTGATCCCCGGCATGGACTAAAATATCGGCGACCGTGCCTCCGACGGGAGCCGTTACCGGCATTTCCATTTTCATGGCTTCGAGCACGATGATTCCGTCGCCCGCCTCTACGTGGTCGCCAGGTTGGACGAGGTGGCGGATTACTTTCCCGGGCATCTGGGCTGGCACTGGCGTGCCATCTCCGGTCTTGGGTGCCGGCGAGGAAGGAGCCGCATCGGTCGATTGCTCCTGCTCCAAGCTGACTTGGAAGCGGCGGCCATCCACGGTGGCCGTATCGCCGTCAATGGCTACGGCGTAGCGACGGCCATCGACGGTGATCGCATAGTGGGCCGGACCGTCGGTCGGGACTTCTTCTTTTTGCTCTTTTTCGACCTTGCGTACGCCGATTTCGCCTTCTCCTTTGAGGAAGGCGAGGCCCTTGTCTTGGCAGGCGGCGACGATAAAAATGTTTTCGTCCGTCTCTTCAAGATCGGCTTCTTGCAGTTGTTTGCGAGCCGGTTCGACGCCCTTGTTCGGGTCGGCGTCGTTGCGCTCGAGCGGCTTTTGGGTCGTTGGCTCTAGCTCGAGTTGTTGGGCGGCGATTTCGACGACCGAGGGGTCGGGCGCGACCGGCGTCTTGCCGAAATAGCCCAAGACCATCTGGCCGTAGGGCGCGGCGATTCGCTCCCACGGGCCGAACATGACGTTGTTGAAAGCCTGCTGAAAGTAAAATTGCGAGACCGGCGTCACCGAGGTGCCGAACCCGCCCTTTTCTACTACTTCGCGCATGGCCTTGATCATATCCGGGTACTTGTCCATGATGCCGTTGTCGCGCAGCATCTGGGTGTTGGCCGTCAGCGCGCCGCCGGGCATGGGGCTCCAGGGAATCATCGGCTCCACGGCCACGGCTTCGGGCGGCAGGAAGTAGTCGGCCATGCACTCCTTGAAGACTTCCTCGGCGTCGCGGACCTTGTCGACGTCGATGTCGAGGTCGTAGTCGGAGCCGCGCAGTGCGTGCCACATGACGATGATGTCGGGCTGGCAGGTGCCGCCGGAGCAGGGAGCCATAGACAGGTCGATAGCGTCGGCCCCAGCGTCGAGGGCGGCCATGTTGGCACTGACGCCAATGCCGGCTGTCTCGTGCGTGTGGAAGTGGATGAAGGTGTCTTCGGGCAGCATGAGCCGTGCCTCGGAGATGGTTTCATAGACTTTGGCGGGCACGGCCGTGCCCGAGGCATCCTTGAAGCAGACTGCGTCGTACGGGATGCCGGCGTCTAGGATCTGGCGCAAGGTCTTGGTGTAGAAGGCCGCGTCGTGGGCACCGGCGCAGCCCGGCGGCAGCTCCATCAGCGTGACACAGACTTGGTGTTTGAGCCCGGCGTCCACAATGCACTGCCCCGAGTAGATGAGGTTATCGACGTCGTTGAGCGCGTCGAAATTGCGGATGGTGGTGATGCCGTGCTTTTTGAAGAGTTCGGCGTGAAGCTTGATGATGTCGCTCGGCTGCGATTCAAGGCCGACCACGTTGACTCCCCGCGCCAAGGTTTGGAGTTCGGCGTCCGGGCCGACTGTGGCGCGAAAGGCGTCCATCGCGGCAAAGGCATCCTCGCCGCAGTAGAAGTAAAACGACTGGAAGCAGGCACCGCCGCCGGCCTCGAAGTAGTCGATACCAGCTTCTTTGGCTGCGGCGACGGCCGGGAGAAAATCGGACGTGAAAACGCGCGCGCCATAGACCGACTGGAAACCGTCGCGGAAGGCGGTGCACATGAAGCGAACTTTTTTCTTGTTCACGGTCGCATCCTCGTTGTCTATCCCACCAGCACGGACCACAAGACGCCGGCACCTACGGCCGAGCCAATGACCCCGGCGACATTGGGAGCCATCGCGTGCATCAGCAGGTAGTTATTGGGGTCTTCGCGCTGGCCCATCATCTGCACCACGCGGGCCGAGTCGGGCACGGCCGAGACCCCGGCAGCGCCGACGAGGGGGTTGATTTTGTCTTTGGTGAAGAGGTTCAAAAACTTGGCGAAGAGCACGCCGCTGGCCGTGGCGACTGCAAAGGACAAGGCACCGAGGCTGAAGATGAGTACCGACTGCGGCGTGAGAAAGGTCTGGGCTTGGGTTGAGCAGCCGACCGAGAACCCGAGGAGGATGGTGACGATATCGACCATTGAGGTGCGGGCGGTCTGGGCCAAGCGCTCGGTGACGCCGCTTTCCTTGAGCAGATTGCCGAAGAACAGCATGCCGAGCAGCCCGATTGCACCTGGGGCGAGGAGTGCGCAGATGAGGAAGGCGACAATGGGAAAGATGATCTTTTCGCGCTGCGACACCTCGCGCGGGGGCTTCATGCGAATTAGCCGCTCCTTGCGGGTGGTCAAGAGTTTCATCACCGGCGGCTGAATTACCGGCACGAGGGCCATGTAGGAATACGCGGCGATGGCGATAGCCCCGAGTAGGTGAGGAGCTAGCTTAGCTGCGAGAAAGATCGCCGTTGGCCCGTCGGCTCCGCCGATTATGCCGATAGCCCCGGACTCGGACGGAGTGAAGCCCAGGTAAAGCGCACCGATCAAGGTCAGGAAAATACCCGTCTGCGCCGCGGCCCCCAGCAGCACCAGCCGGGGACTGGAGAGCATGATCGAGAAATCGGTCATCGCGCCGATGCCGAGAAAGATCAGCGGTGGGAAGACTCCTTGGCTGACGCCAAAGTAGATGTAGTAGAGCACACTGCCTTTGTCGTACACGCCGATAGCCATGCTGGAGATAGACGGGAGATTGCCCACGATGCAGCCAAAGCCAATCGGCAACAACAGCAGCGGCTCGTAGTCCTTGCGGATGGCCAGAGAGATGAAGATCGCGCCGATAAAGATCATCAGCAGATTGCCGCCCGACATATTGGCCACGGCTGTGGTAGTGAGGAATTCGAGGAGAATTTCCATGGCCGTTTAGTCGTTTTGGCGGCGTGCGTGCAGGGCGAAGCCGATGGCTGCGGCGATTGCGGGTGCGTCGTTTTCTTTGCTATGACTCTGCGTGTGCAGTTGGGCTGGGGGAATATAGGGGTGGATCACGGCGAGGATCCTCGGCAAGACGGTGATAAAAACGCTGACTAATACTAGGGCGGTGAAGACGATACTCATGCCCACTAAGGCTAGGTCTAATCCCTGTGCGAGAGGATTGTCGAGTGCGAGTTGTTTCATATCTAAGTGGCGACGTGAAAAGTGAAAGACATTAAGGTATGGCGGCGGGCCGATAAGTCAAAAGGCGTTAGGACGTCGGTATTGGGGTAACTCTCTAAAAATCAACTCTTTGGCACGATTTTTGCCAAGGAGATTTCATGGCGGACTAGGAAGGATCGCAGTAGTTTTTTTCCCACTTCCTTCTTCTGGCTTCGCCCCAAGTAGCCCCTTCAAAGCCCTCCTCGGCTTGCGCCGGGGGCACACTCCGCAAAATCCGCCACTCGGTCAGCCGCCATAAGCCCTCCTCGGCTTGTGGGCACGTCGTCATACAGGTTTGGTCGTTGATTAGGAGACCCACATCGGCCGTGTGGTACAAGCGTATGAAGACCATTCCACACGCCTTTTGACAGGCCCCTTGTTGGGTGCGGGAGGAAATGTTGAAATCGAACTCTGCTCCACGGTAGTAGCACTGGAGGCTATCGGCTAAGGCCCTTTCGTACGCTTGGTCTTGTGTGCTGATTCCGGTCGTCTCATCGACAAACTTGAAGTCTGGGGCCATCAATTCCTCGGGAAGAAAAAAGTAGAACGACTGGTTCAGCGCCCAAGAAATAAGAGGGTATAATTGTTCAGGGCACGCCGCGTCCGTAGGCGGCGAAAAAGGTTCGCATGAGAGCGCTATCTTCGCCGATCCACAGGACTGCTTCGGCCAAGGATCATATACACAGTCATAACCCATCCCCGAATCGCCACAAGCGACTAGGGCCCAAGCGATCAGGCTAAAAGGTAGCGCTCTCACGGTGAAGCTTACCGGACTAAGCTGAGCTTGAACGATTTGACCAAGCTCGGTGATTTGACGCGCACCAAGTACATGCCGCTGGCTACTTGATCAGAACGTCGGCCCGGACTGTTCGACGAGGTGCTTCAGATAGAGGCAATAGGCATTGTCTTGGGAATAATTGGCGATGCGGAGGAGTTGTTCTTTGCCAATGTAGCCCTTGCGGTACGCTATTTCCTCGACGCAGCCCACTTTGAGTCCCTGCCGGTGCTCGATGGTTTGGACGAAGTTGTTGGCCTCTAGCAGGCTCTCATGCGTACCGGTGTCGAACCAGGCAAAGCCCCGCCCCAACACCTCGACCTTGAGCTGCTGGCGACCGAGATACTCGTTGTTGACATCGGTAATCTCTAGTTCGCCGCGGGCCGAGGGTTTAAGACTGCGGACAATGTCGACGACCTCGCCGTCGTAAAAATAAAGGCCGATAACCGCGTAGTTGGACTTGGGGTTTTGCGGCTTCTCTTCAATGCTGATGGCGTTGCCCCCGGCGTCGAATTCGACGACTCCGTAGCTCGTGGGATCGCTCACGTAGTAAGCGAAGGCCAATCCCCCCTCCCGTAGTTGGCTGGCGCGGTGTAGGATCGCAGTCAGGCCGTGCCCGTAGAGGAAGTTGTCGCCGAAGATCAAGGCACAGGGGTCGCGGCCAGCGAAATCGGCCCCCACGACAAAGGCGTGAGCTACGCCCTCGGGTCGGTCTTGGACCGCGTATTCAATGCTCAGCCCCAGCCGCTCGCCGTCGCCGAAGAGCTGGCGGTAGAGATTGGTGTGCTCCGGGCTGGAGATAATGAGAATCTCGCGGATATCGGCCAGCATCAGCACCGAGAGCGGGTAGTAGATCATCGGCTTGTCGAAGATTGGCAGGATCTGCTTGGAGACCGATACGGTCAGGGGATAGAGGCGCGTGCCTTGGCCGCCGGCGAGAATGATACCCTTCATGGAATTTACTCAGTAGCCTTTTTTTGCGGTCCTTGGGGACGGGGCCTCTGCGGCCAGACGATCTGCCGCCGTTCGGGCGTCAGGCGCGCCAACAGCTCTTCCGAGGGATGATAGCCGTGGCGGAAATTGCCCCAAGAGGGTCCGTAGCGATAGACGAAAATCCGGCGAGTGCCCTCGTTTTGGCGCCGGGCCGAGCCGTGCGAGAGGCCATCGACGAAAAGCAGGGCGTCGCCCTTGGCCATGTGGCACTCGACCGCGCCGGTGATGCCCTCGACGGTAGCGCCTTCGGGCTTCATGCGATGTCGGTCTAAGTCGGGATGGGTGAAGTTGGACTTGTGGCTGCCGGGGATCAGCATGGTGCCGCCGTCGCCCGGGCCGATGTCCGTGAGCGCGACGAGGATGTTGATTTGGCCGCACATGTAGCGCCCACGGTGGTAGCGGAATTGGTTGCGCATGATGGGCGGATAGCCGCCGGAGTGCAGGCCGATGGCCTCCCCGGGCTGGCGGAAGTTGGCAAAGTTTTCGTCGATGAAGAGCGGCCCGTGTGCGTAGTCGAACGTGCCCTCGCCGCCGACGAAGTGCTTGACTTTCTCGATCCAAGCGGGATGGTCGATCATCCGCTCAAAAGGTTCGCCCGCCTCGTAGATTTGCTGCAAGTTGAGGCCGTCAATCGTGCCGTAGGTATGGGCGTGGACGTGGCCGTACCAGTCGCCCGGCTCGAGCGGCGGGATGGCGTCGAGGCAATCGTTGAGATCTTTGACCTCGCTGGCGACAAGTGCCCCCTCTAAGTGCAGGTAGCCGCGCAGATCGAAGAGATAATTTTCGAGATCAGTGACCATGAGTCCTCAGCGCTGGACGGGATTGCCCCAGGAGCCTTCGATGTACGGGAAGCGTGCCTCGAGGGCGTCGGCTAGTTCGACGCCGAAGCCCGGGGCGTCGGGCAGAATCAAGTGGCCATCTTCGATTAGCGGTTTCTCGCGCAGAATTTCCCACTGCAGAGGCCCCTGCTTCATATTTAGCTCGACTAGGCGCGGGTCGGGCAGCGCCGCGACCATGTGGGCATTGGCCATGGTCATCAGGCCGTTGTGCCAGTTGTGCGGGATCAGGGGTATGCCGCCGTAGTCTGCATAAGCCTTGTGGCCGACCTCCATGCAGAGGTCAATGCCGCAGACGCCAGCGTCGGGCTGGACGATGCCGAAGCCCCCCACCGCCATAAAAGGCTCGAACTGCGCCCACGTGGTAAACGGCTCACCTCCGGTGATGGGGATGGAGACGGCCTCGTTGAGGCGGGCGTAGTCCGCGGGCACACGTTCGACCGGCTCCTCAAACCAAGCCCAACCCATTTCGTCGAGCGCTTCGGCAATGGGTAGCGCCTCTTCCATTGAGAGGCGACAATTGCCGTCGAGGGCCAAGTCCATGCGCGCACCCACGGCCTCGTGGACTTGGCGCGCTATGTTGAGAAAGCGATCGACGGTGACGCCCGACCAAGCCCAGTGGGTGCCTATGCGCATCTTGTAGGCGGTGAAACCCTCTTCGGCATAGCCGATGGCCTCTTCGACGACGGATTCGGGGTGGTCGTCCCAGTCGTAGCGTACGCCAGAGGAAGCGTAGAGGCGGAGGCGGCGCAGGGGTTCCTGTCCTGCCGCGCAGAGCAGGTCGGCGGTGGGTTTGCCAGCGATCTTGCCGCGCAAATCCCACAGCGCGCAGTTGAGGCCGGCGTTGGCGATGTCGTTGGCGCGCTCTGCTTCGTTGTGCGGCGTCAGATCTTCGTCGCGGGGGTCGCGGCCGATGAGGGCGGGCTTGAGTTCGGCGATGCGAGCGGCGATTGCGGGCGGCACGCCGTACGCGCAAGGCTCGGCGATGCCCTGCAAGCCTTCGTCGGTTTCGATGATGCAGACCGAGCAGTCGGCCTTGGGCACGTGGAAGGTGGCGCTGTACCACTGAAGTTCAGGCTCGTGGGCGCGCGAGAGCGACAGCGTGCGGATGTCGGTGATTTTCATCGGGAACCTATTCTATCATTGGTTTCTTCACGGGCCTGTATTAAACGGCCACTTACTTTTCGCGTCAATACTGCCTTCCCTTGTCGCTTGCAGAGTGCTCCCGTATTTTGAGGCCGCTTCCCAACCGAGGAGGAACCAATGATTGAACATCCCTATCAGAATTTGCGCGGAGGCCGCTGGCTAGTCGGTAACCTGCACACGCATACGACCGCCAGCGACGGCGAGCGCGATCACCAAGCGGTAATTGACGATTACGCGGGCCGCGGCTACGGCTTTCTGGCGATTACCGATCACGACATCTATACGTCCTTGGAAAACTACGAGCAATACGACGCCCAAGGGATGATATTGGTGCCGGGCAATGAGATTTCAGCCAATGGCCCGCACGTTTTGCACGTGGGGGACGCAGGGTGGGTCGAGCCGCATGCGGACCGGCAGCAAGTAATTGACGAGGTCAACAAATCGGGCAGTGGTTTTGCCCTTTTCAACCATCCCAACTGGCACGGCAACTTCAACCACTGTCCGCAGGAGCTTTTGCAGGCCTGCGAGGGCTACGTGGGCTTGGAGATATACAACGGCGTGATCTGCCGCTTGGAGGGCAGCCCCTACGCGACGAATCGCTGGGACATGCTGCTGAGTGCGGGAAGACGCCTGTGGGGGTTTGCCAACGACGACAGCCACGCGGCAAAAGGCGATGTGGGGTTGGGGTGGAATGTGGCCTACGTGGAGGAGGAGACGGCCGCCGGCGTGGTGGAAGCCCTGCGCGCCGGTCGCTTTTACGCCTCGACGGGCGTTGAGATCAGCCAGATCCAAGTCGAGGGGAACCGGATCTGGATTGAGACGGAGAATGCGGCGCGGATCGTGGCCTTGCACGCCGGAGCTAAGCGGATAGCCGTGGCCGATGGGCGGGAAATTGAGGTGGAAGTGCCGGAGCGGGCGGGATACGTGCGCTTTGAGTGTTGGGGCGCAGGAGAGGCGTTTGCTTGGACGCAGCCGTTTTTTTGCGAGGAGAGCGAATAACATGAGTGATCTGATCGTCGTTCATCCAGATTTTGACGGGGTTTGGCCCTTTGCCGCCGACCACTTCCGCACCTTGTGGCCCGAAGCGGACTTTGTGCGCCTAGCGCACGGAGACGAGCGGTCCTTGGGCGAGGTGGTTGAGGACCCGAGCCAAGTGACGCGGTTGGCCACGCTCGGGGTGCCAGTGAGTCTGACGTGTCTGCGACTTTTTACGGCTTTGCAGGAGGCGACCTTTCAAGGGTCTTATGGCCGACGGCTAGGCGAGGGCTGTAGCGAGTATCTGGCCGAGGCCGGCGTCGTTGTGTACGACCATCCGAGCGAGGGGTTTTGGTCGCAGACCGTGGCAGAATTTGGTTTGGCCTTGACGCTGTGTGGACTGCGGCGGATTCCGCAGTTGCACCGCGAGATCATCCAGAGCCAAGCGCCTTGGGACTACGAGCCGCCCGGAGGCCAAGGTCGGCCCGGAGCGCGCGGGCACCAGTTTGGCGACGACCCGGCCTTTGCCAGTGGCACGCTATGCGGCAAGCGGGTGCGGATCGTCGGGGCCGGCAATATCGCCAGCCGCTATGCCAGCTTTGCGTCGATGCTGGGGGCTGATGTGGCGGCTTGGGACCCGTTTGCCACAGAGCCGTGCTTTCACCGGGCTGGGTCGCGCCGCGAATACCATCTAGACCAGCTAGTCACCGATGCCGAAGTGTTCGCGCCCATGGTGCCGCTGACGGAATCGACGCGCGGCTTGGTCGAGACTGAGCACATTGACGCGCTGCCCAAGGGCTGTCTGGTGGTGCTGGTGACTAGAGCGAAAATCTGCGATACCGATGCGATCCGGCGGCGGGTGATGGCCGATGAACTGAGCTTGGCGGCAGACGTGTGGGACCAAGAGCCGCTGCCTTTAGACGACCCGCTGCTGGGGCGGCACAACGTGGTACACACGCCGCACAACGCCGGGCGCACGATCGACGCGAACAAGGCGTGGGCCGAGAAATTGGCCGTGCAGTTCAAGCCGCGTTGATTGCTCGCATTCGGTGCTGGGTTTATACTTTTACGGTTCTTTCATTCAACTGAAAATACCCACTTAGGGAGTTATACATGCGGGGGATCGAAGCGGCGCAAACGGGACAACAGCAGCGCAACAAAGAGCTGTTGGGCGGAGTGCGCTACCTAGGCGAGAAGGTGCATTCCGCAGTCTTGCCGCTCACCGTGGATATCGGCAAACAACAAGCGCTGCACCAAGAGCAAATCGACGCCCTAGAGGGCTTGCAGATCGAAGCAGCCGCGATCGCGATCCGCTCGCTGGCCTCGCTGGCCGAAATCGGCGAACTGGATCACCTCGGCGGTGGTCTAGAGCTGATTCCTTCGCTCTTGCTGACTTTGGCGATTACCGACTACGAACGCATCGAGTACACTATCGAACACGCCCACACCTCCGTGGGCTACTACGCGGCACTGGCGGCATTGGGCTTTATCGATGAGGAGGTCGTCGTCGAGGGTTTTCGCCGTGGGCTCGACGCTCCTGGGCACGTGTCTTGGCTGCCGGGCGGCACCCAACTCAACGGCGGGCGGCTGGGGGTGATGATCCCGGTGGCCGTGGGCCAAGCTCTTGGCAAGCGGGCCAAGTGCGGCGAGGATGGTTGGGTCATTTGTCACTGCGGCGATGCTGGCTACATCTCGGGCCAAGCGCTCAACGGCTTCAACGGCGCAGCCGTCCACGGAGCGCCGATCACCTTCGTCATGCACCGCAACGGCATCCAGCTTTCGGGCGCGACCGAGGGCATTATGGATAAAGATCCGCGCCCCATCGTCGCGGCGATGGGCGTGGAAGTCATCGAGATCGAGACTCTGCACGACGCTGCGGTGCTTTACGAAACCTATGTCGAAGGCTACAAACTGGCGCAGCAGGATCGGCCGACGCTGATCTATCCCACGGGAACGCACGAGCAACTCGGCGACTTTGGCGAGCGCATGGGCATTGGTTCCGAGGTCGCAGCGTTTGCCGCCGAGCACGGCGTCGATCTCAGCACCCGCATTTGGGTTCCCGGCTCGCTGATGAGCTATCGCGACGTAGTGCCGATGCTCGAGTGCCTCTTCTTGGTCAACAAGCTCCCCGGCGGCGAAGGGCATCACGACGGCCACATGAAGGGCCGCGATGCCGCGCAAGTGCTGAGCAACCCCATGTTCCAAAAGACAGCGGCCGCGGATCAAGCCCTAGCGACGCTGCGCCAAGACGAGCAGCGCCAAGTCGAAACCCGAGCTAGACCTGCCCCCGGCAGCCGCAACTTGGTTCTGCCCGAGGATGTGCGGGAAAAGGTCAGCTTGCCCGCGGTGGGCGAGCGCGAAAGTCCGCGCGCTGGGTCCGAGGCTGCGTACGCGGCGGTGGCCGCGCATTTTCCCGACGACGTCTTCGTCGTTAGCTGCGACCTAGATCCTTCGACCAAGCTGGCGAAGGCGCGCGGGTTCTTGGCCGCTGATCACCAATTCGAGATGAGCATTGAGGAGCAAGCCGCTTGTCTGATTACCGATGGGTTGGCGATGAGTGGGCCGGGGCCGCAGCTCAATGTGGTATCGACGTTTGCCGCCTTTTACGAGGGCATTGCCCGCGAGGGCTTTGATGTCTGGCGTTATCAGCGCAACCTCACCGGCGTCAACGAGGGCCTCAACGTCGCCTTCCACGTCTCGCACGTGGGGGCCTGCACTGGGCGCGATCACTTTTCGGGTTGGGGTTTGGAGTGGATCAACGTCGGCTTGAGCTATTTGCCCTATCTGCACCGCTTCTACGGGCCAGCCGATGCGCGGGTGGCGTTTTTGGCGGTCTGCGATATGGCGGCGCACTACGGAGGGCACATCATCGGCATCCCGCGCGACTCCCTGCCCATCCTCGAAAAGCAAGACGGCTCGGGGCCGCTGTGGGAAGCGGGCGACGCTTGGGAGCCGATGACGGTTTATCGCACTTATGCAGGAGCCGAGCGGGCGATCTTGGCTTTTGGCGCGCCGGCTTTTCTGGCTGGTGAAGCGGCTGAACAGCTCGAAGGGGGGGTGGATGTGCATATAATTAATGGGCTACCGTTGCCCGATGCTGCCTTAGAAGAGCTGGTGGGTCGCTATCCCAAGGGCGTGGTAACGATAGAAGATGGCCTAATCGGCGCAGCGAATGTCGGCGTGCGCGGTTTTGCCGGGCTGGTGGCGAGCGTCGCTGGCGACTTGGGCATTCCGGCGGCGCACATTGGCATTACCGACCCGACGACAGCTCCGTCAGAAGGCCATCTAGAGACGTGGGCGCACTTCGGCATTACGACCGAGGCGCTCGTCGCAGCCGTGGAAGGGCTGTAGCGGCAATTGACAAACAGACCGGCCGGGGCAACAACCGCAACTAGGAGAAACGCCATGACCGAGCAATCCCAACCTCTAACCCAAGCCCAAGACCACGACCGGCGCATTGGACGGTTAGAAGGAATTGTCGAGCAACTCAATTACCGCTTGGACTCCATTGAGCGCGGCCAGCGGTGGATTATCGGCATCCAAATCACAACGCTGATCGCCATAGGTAGCTTGTTGTTTAGCATCCTGAACAAGCTGCCCGGATAACGATCAACCCGCACTGGCAGGGGCATCACCACCGGAGGAACAACCATGCAGACACACTCAGCAAAAAGGCATTGAAAATGAAGCGGACCACACTATTAATCATCGCACTTTGGGCTTTCGGCTGTGGAACCGGCGGTCAAGGTGGGGAAGCAATCAAGGAGATCTTAATGGATCCTACAGGCGAGGCCCTAAACGAGCAGGCACCCGACGAATTCTCCGTGCGCTTGGAGACCAGCGCTGGCCCGGTGGTCATCCAAGTGACGCGCGATTGGGCACCGATCGGTGCCGACCGGTTCTACAACTTGGTCAGCAACGGTTTCTACGACGAGCAGCGCTTCTTCCGCGTGGTACCTAACTTTGTGGTGCAGTGGGGCCTGAGCGGCGATCCAAAGCTGAACGCGGTCTGGCATCGGGCCCATATGCTTGACGACCCCGTAAAGCAGGGCAATATGCGCGGACGGATCACGTACGCCAAAACTAATCAGCCCAATACGCGCACGACCCAGCTCTTTATCAACTTGGGGGACAACGCCAATCTCGATGGCATGGGGTTTGCGCCCTTCGGCGAAGTGGTAGAAGGCATAGAGGTGGTGGATGCGATCAACGCCGAGTACGGCCAGCAGCCTTCTCAAGGGCAAATCCACGGGCGCGGCAACGCCTATCTCGAAGAAAACTTTCCCAACCTAGACTATATCATCAAGGCCGAGATCATCGAGTAAATTGGCCGCTGAAATCCGCAATGAGGCCATCGGGCTAAAGGCCGGTACTCTAGCCGTTGTGACCGCCGTGCTGTGGGGCGGCAATCCGGTGGCGATCAAGGTGGGTCTCGATGGGGTGCCGCCAGCGGCGATGGCTGGCTTGCGCTTCGCACTAGGTGCTCTGACCGTATGGGTCGGGGCACTTTTTGCTGGTATTCAGTTGCGCATACCCTCCAGCGAATGGAAGGGGCTGGGCGGCTTGGCGCTGCTTTTCGCGCTGCAAATATGGCTTTTGAACGCAGGCACTCAATACACCACGGCCAGCCGCTCGGGGGTGGTGGTCAATATTTACCCCTTCTTCACGGCATTTTTCGCGCACTTGTTCGTCGGCGACCGCTTGGGCTTGGGGCAGTGGTTTGGCTTGCTCATTTCGTTTGCTGGCGTGGTATTGCTGTTTTGGGAGTCGCTGGCGCTGGCTGAGACGCAGTACTTGCTCGGCGACGCGATGGTGGCCGCTAGCGGTTTGTTGTTGGGCTTGCGACAGGTGGTGATAAAGCGACTGGTGCAGGGGCTTAACCCGTATCAAGTTCTATTTTGGCAGGCTGTGCTGAGCCTGCCGTTGTTTGCCGCTTGGAGCGCGTTCTTAGAATCCGAGGCCGAGTACGTCCTAACCGGTCCGGTCATTGCCGGCGTACTCTACCAAGGCATCGTCGTCGCCGGGTTGTGTTTTATCATCCTCGTCTCTCTGCTCCAACACCACTCGCCGGGGCGCTTGGGGGGCTTCGGCTTTGCCACGCCGGTGGTGGGCGTGCTGTTGAGTGCCGCGCTTTTGGACGAGGCTATATCGCCCTATCTGCTGGCCAGCATGGGATTGGTGGCTGTGGGTATTGTGGTTGCAAACTGGGTCGGGCGGGATTAGGGCAACCGCTCTAAGTACACGACAGTCATCCAATGGATGTTAGGCATAGACACCGAGGAAAAAGATGCTTCGCTGCGCTCAGCATGACATTGGAAAGCAGCGGGTTAGCAGTTGTCATACTGAGCGAAGCGAAGTATCTCATACCACCTCTACTGTCGGGTACTTAGCAATCGCTATAAGTCAACGGGGATCCAATATGCAGTTCGTAATCGACGTGCACTTGCACTCGCGTTTTGCGAGAGCGACGAGCCGCGAGCTCAACCCTTCTAATTTGCACAAGTGGTCGGCGCTCAAGGGCGTTGACGTGGTCGGCACGGGGGACTACACGCATCCCGAGTGGTTTGCCGAACTATCTGAGCAACTCGAACCAGCCGAAGAGGGGCTGTACCAACTTGAACCCGGTCGCCGTGCTGCCGTGGAACAAGAGCTGCCCGAGCGCTGCCGTCGCGCTGTGCGTTTCATGCTTTCGGTGGAAATCAGCACCATCTACAAGAAGGGCGACAAGACCCGCAAGATCCACCACGTCGTCATCCTGCCCTCCCTCGAATCCGTCGCCCGACTCAATCGCCGCCTCGGTGCCATTGGCAACTTGCAGTCCGATGGTCGGCCCATCTTGGGGCTGGACAGCCGCGATCTTTTAGAGATTTGTCTCGAAGCCGACGAGAAGGTGCTCTTCATCCCGGCCCATATATGGACGCCGCACTTTGCCGCGTTGGGGGCATCGTCGGGCTTTGACTCGTTGGAGGAGTGCTACGAGGATTTGCTGCCGCATATCTTCGCGGTGGAGACCGGCTTGTCCTCGGATCCGCCGATGAACTGGCGGCTGTCGGCCCTCGACCGCTATGCGATCGTATCCAATTCTGACGCCCACTCGCCGCAAAAATTGGCCCGCGAGGCCACGTGCTTTGACACCGAGTGCTCGTATCCGGGCATCTACGCTGCGCTCAAAGACCGCGACCCAGTGCGCTTTTTGGGCACCTTGGAGTTCTACCCCGAAGAAGGCAAATACCACTACGACGGCCACCGCAAGTGTGCGGTGTGCTACAAGCCAGCGCAAACGCTGGCTGCCGAGGGGATCTGCCCGGTGTGTGGACGCAAGCTGACGGTGGGGGTTTTGCACCGGGTGGAGAAGCTAGCTGATCGTCCGGAGGGGTTTCGACCGGAGGTTGCTCCGACTTACGAGTACCTGATTCCGCTCGACGAAGTGATCGGCGCAGCGGTTGGCGTTGGTCCGAAAAGCAAAAAAGTCCGCGGCGTGTACGACCGGCTCTTGGCCGAAGTAGGAACAGAACTCGACGTGTTACGCCGCGCCGGACTCGAAGCGATTGAAAGCTGCGCTGGGCCGTTGGTGGCCGAGGGTGTGCGCCGGATGCGCTGCGGCGAGGTGGACATTTACCCCGGCCACGATGGGGAGTACGGCGTGATCAGCGTGTTTAGCGAGGAGGAGCGGACGCGCTTGAAAGGGCAAGGGGCGTTGTTCGATTTGGGACCGGCGGTCGCGAAGACGGCTGAGGAAGTCCACGTTTTAGCGGTACAGACGCCAAAGCTCGATAGCACTGAGCAAGCGGAGCGGGACGAGGACGAGCTCGACGACGCACAGCGGCAAATCGAAGAAGCCGAAGGAGGGCCTTTAGTGGTCGTGGCTGGGCCGGGGTCGGGCAAGACCCGGGTGCTGACGCGGCGCATTGCGCGGCTGGTCGCAAGCGGCGTGGACCCGGGGCGGATCATGGCCATTACCTTTACCCGGCGGGCGGCTGGACAGATGCGGCAGCGGCTGAGCGCCTTGTTGGGCGGTGGGCTGGGTGCGATGCAGGTGGGGACCTTTCACCGCTTGGCGTTGTCGCTGTTGCGGGAGTTGGGCTGCGAGCCAAAGCTGGTACTCGACGAGGTGGAAGCGCGCCGGTTGCTGGAAGGGGCGCTGGCGGATGCTGATTTGACGGGGTCGGTTGCCGCCAGCCAAGCCATCTCGCTGGCCAAGGCCGCGGCGCAGGGGCCGGATGAGGTGGCCGAGGAGTGGCGACCGCATTACGACGCTTATCAGGCGGCCCTCCATGCGTCTGGAGCCTGCGACTACGACGACATTCTCTTGGATTTGCTGCGCCTCTTAGAAGCGGATGCCGCCGTGCGGGAACAGGTGCGGGCGCGGTTTCCCTATTTGCTGATAGACGAGTTCCAAGACCTCAACGCCGCGCAGTATAGATTGGTCCTCCAGTTGGCGGGTGAAGGCGCGGGCCTGATGGCCATCGGCGACCCGGATCAAGCGATCTATAGCTTTCGCGGAGCTTCGCCCGACCACTTCGTTCACTTGCGTGACCGTTTCTCGGATACGCAACTCTTTCATCTAGGCGCGAATTACCGCTCGCAGGGGCATATTGTCGAGGCCTCCGCGGCTGTCGTCAGCCACAATCCAGAGCGAGAGGCCATTGAGCTGGCCGCCGTGCGCCCGGGGAAGGAAAGAATCCGCCTAATAGAAGTGCAAAGCGAGACGGCCGAGGGCATTGCGGTGGTGCGGGAGATTGCCCGCATGGTCGGCGGCACCGATATGGTGCAGACCGATGCTGGCGCAGAGGGCACGCGCAGCTTCGCCGACTTTGCCGTGCTCTTCCGCACGGGTCGCCAAGGCCAAGTGCTGGAGGAGTGCTTCCGCAAGGAGGGCCTGCCGTACCGGCTCGTCGGGCAGAAGGGCTTTCTGCAAGCGCCGACCGTGTGGGCCGCATTGGCGTTTGCCCGCTACGCCGCGATCTCGCAAGAGGATGTGCGCCGCTGGCAGGCACTAGAGGCTATGGGCGTGGAACCGCACATTTTGCGCCAAGTGCGGCGAGGGGAGCTGTCGGCTGCTGCGCAGGACCGGGTCGAGGCGCTAGAGGGGCGGATAGCAGAGTACAGGCAATGGGCTGAGCAGGAGGGGGCAGGTGCTTGGGTGCGTCGCTGGCAGGCCGAGTTCGGGGATCCGGAGGACGAGGACTTGGAGCACTTGGCCCGAGTAGCGGACGCGGCTGGAACGGTTGCACAGCTTTTGGAGACCGTGCTCCTGGGCGCGGAGGCTGACTACGAGGAGCGGGGCGGCCCTCAAGGTCCGGAGGCCGTCGCGCTGATGACCTTGCACGCGGCCAAGGGCTTGGAGTTTCCAGTGGTATTTATCTGTGGGGTGGAGGACGGACTCATCCCCTTCCGCGAGCGGGATGCCGACTTAGCCGAGGAGCGGCGGCTTTTTTACGTGGGCATGACGCGAGCCGAGGAGGAGTTGGTGTTGCTGCGGGCGCGCAGCCGCCAGCGCTATGGCGAGCGGGTGCAGGGCGCGCTATCGCCGTTTGTAGAAGAGATCCCCGCTCGGTTGCTCTCGCGCGAGGATGTGGAAATGCCGCGCCGGCGGGAGGCCGAGCAGCTATCGCTCTTTTAGATTTCTCAAGCCGCGGGATTGGGCCGCGAAAGCGGCTAGGGCAGTAGGTCGGCGACGGAGATGGCCGCGTCGGGACGGGTGAGTGGGGAGACCGTGTCGTTGCGGGTAAGTACTGTGGAGGACTGATAGGTTTCCCGTTCTTGGTCTGGGTCTCTATAGACCTCTAGACAGTAATCTACCAGATTGAGGATCCAGTACTCGGGAGTACCGCTGGCGGCGTACAATCCTTGCTTGTGTTCCCGATCGTATCTCAGCGAGGAATCCGAGATTTCGACGACTAGTGCAGCGACCGTGGGATGGTACGCGAGGTGATCGCGTGGTTGGCCGCGGACTACGGCGACATCGGGTTCAGGCTCGGACGACTCTCCCAAGGCCATAGGGACTTGGACGCGCACGGTAAAGCCTTGGACATATATTGCGCTCAAGACTTCATTCACTAGACAGACTGCTGTAGCGTGGGCACGGCTTTGTGGTGTCATTTCGAGGATTTCCCCGTTGATCAGCTCAAGTCGGTCCTCTGGATGAAAAACGCCGGCGGATACCATTTTCTCGTATTCTTCCCGCGTCCATAGATGGGGTTGTAGGGACACTGCATTCATAGACCGCTATCTCCGTCTTTTCAATTTAACATACCGCTTTAGTCCTGCCAATTGAGGTTAGGTCGGGGCATTTGAGGCTCCACTTTTAGTGGCGAACGGGTGCAGTGCCCGCTATCGCCGTTTATAGAAGAGATCCCCGCTCGGTTGCTCGCGCGTGAGGATGCGGCCATGCCGCGCCGGCGGGAGGCCAAGCAGCTATGGCTCTTTTAGGCTGGTTTAGTATGCACATCCTGCTCCCAACAGGTGCGCATATAGGTTTCCCCTTACAAATCCCAATTGGTCCCGCACGATGGTAGAGTAATCACAGGGGATTGTCTCAGGAGGGAACTTGCGTCTTTTTGCCACCGTAGGCGCTAGGCTTGACGTACCTTTTTCTTTTTTTCGGGTAATTCGAGGTTCGTCAGTGTCTGCGTGTGGGTGGGAACAAGAACTACCCGGTTTTTTATTTGTGTTGACAGACTCGACCAATCTAATGATTCCGATAGGTGATACGCTGAAGCTGCTGTACCACCATGAAAAGTCGATTCTAGTCCGGGGTCTTGTGCGGTCTTCGTCATGCGATTTTCCTCCAACCCTCGAAATTTCGCTGGTCGCGAAAAGCAACCTGCTTGAGCGATGTCCCATCTTGGTTTTGCTGGAGAATCTCTGTGACTTCGATCTCTCCGGCCGTAACGAAATGATGCGCCCCGTGATCCGCACTTTCGATTAAAGCACGCGTGAATTCATACTTTCCCACACCACCATTCGCAGCCAATATATTAATATCGTAGGGTTCCCGCAGTAACATTTGTGTGGAAAAGCTGTTACGTAGTTGCCGAAGAATTACGTAGAGATCTTCGGAACATTTTTCTACTTTCAGCCCGAGTCTCTCGGCTTCTCGGCGGTTGATAGTATAGTCGTGGCTACCAGATTCAGAGCATAGGAAGTCAACTATTTGTTCTATCTGGTCTTGGTTGTCAGTATGTCTCCGCAATAGTCGTCCAGCAAGGTCTCTTATCTGCTGTCTGGACCGAAAAATCTGCCCAAGCACGAGAGGATGTACCTTGTTTGACAGATCGATAAGAGCTTGACCTTCAAAAAGTTCGCCGGCCTCATATTCACGGATTGCATCAAGGTAGCCTTTGACTGCTTCAACACTTACTCCAGCACGTGCTTCAGGGCTTGCCCCAGGAATAGAAGGACCAAGCGGGTGTTGTATACTAGGATCAATAGGCCCCAGCGTTGCCTGTTTAGTCATGACAATACGGTCTGCGCCGAGCGATATAAGCGTTCCAGCACTCATGCATTTTCCTAGTGCTATGATTTCAAAATTATCACAAAACATATGAAAAAGATTAACCAGATTCCATGCCGCAGATGTATCACCGCCAGATGTGTAAAGAACAAGCGATATCTTTTTTACTGGCCCAATTTCGTCTAAGTGATCAACAAATAAATCTATGATATCTTGGCCAATCTGGGTCTCCAGTCCTTGACGGTCTCCCGTCACGTAGAGCACTGTCTTAGAGTTACGATCCGACCCAATCTGGCGAAGCAAATCTTTTCGTTTTTCGATTTCAGACATACTACAATGTATTCTCCTTTTCAGCAAGACTATGGAATCTTACAGGTTTGTACCGCCTTTAGTAGACCGCGTGTCCAACATGATAAGACATGCTAAAAGTTGATAATACACTCTTGTACAAGAAGTTAGGGCATTTTAAGTGCAGAGTCAAGCTATGTCGCGATCGCTCTAAGCGTCAATCCGCGTCTTCTTACCTCCATGGACGCTTGGCTCGGCGCACCATTGGGCGCGCAAAATGGCGAGCGGTTCGAGGGCCGCTTCGGGAAGGCGAAGCAATTCCACCAAAACGGCGTGGTCGAGGGCTTGGCGAGCGTCGTCGCGATACGCCTCATTGGCCGGTAGGAACTCCTTTTCCTTGAATCGCTCAAAGATGGCCTCGGCTTGGGTTAGCTGCTCTTGGCTGAGGGAGCGCGGGTCTAAGACCGTCAGGCGGGGCAACTGAGTGATCGTGAGACATGACCGGCCCTGCTGCTGTCGGGTTCCGACCCACCAGAAGGCGAGGAGTCCCAGCGTCGTATTGGCCCACAAGACAAGTGGTAAAGTCCACTCGTCTTGCTCTGGGATGAAGTTGGGCCACGCCCGGCCACCAATAGCTTTGGTCGGCGTAAGGCAGGCGGTGAGGCTCTGCGAGTTGATCCGAAAATCGAGGTTGAAGTGCAGCCGAGAAGCCGTGCGTTTCCAGACGGATACGGCTCGGTCGTCGCAGCCGGGGCGCACCTCGCCTTCGCTATCAGGCGGGACGACGAGGCTCCGTTCGCGCCCGGCGTCGTGGCCCCACAACACCGGATACTGTGGCACACCCTGAATAGGAATAATTTCAAACGGCCCTCGCGGTACTCCGTTGCTCGCTTTCCCGGAGATGTCTCGGTGGAGCAGTCCCTTCTTGCCAATGGCCTCAAGGCGAATCGTGGGAAGAGGGGTGGAGTATCCTTGGGGCAACCGGAGCGTTTTTTCCACCAATCCAAGGGCAGCGTCGGCGAGCGTGGTTTCGCGGAGAGACGCACAACCCCCTTGGCTCAAAGGTGCCCGAATGTACGTGCCGATGGTTTCTCGGTCTCCCACGCAAAGCCGTCCTTGCCGAGCTTGACGCGAAAGGCGACGCACCGACAGTGCTACCTCAAAGGCTTCCTCAATACTACGTGGCCGGTGGTGAAGATTGACGAACAGCGTTTTCTCGCATCTCTCTCGTCCGGCTCGGCACTTAGTGGCCACTACGAGTGCCTCTGCCATCCCCGTATCGGCAGAAAAGGCCAAGTCGGTATCACCGTGCGCCGCAATGGTCAGTATGACCAAGTCCTCGTATCCTCGTTCCAACAAGCGACGGACGTCCTCCCAAGAGCCACCTCTTACACATGAGGCCGGCAGCACTAGAGCAAGGACGCCGCCCGGCTTGGTTTTGACATGGGCGAGGTCGATGAAGTTAGAAGCCAGTCCTGCGTTGCCATGACCGACTGGATTGGCTAGCCGCCGACGTATCTCGGCTAGCCGCTTGGCCATAGCTTGCTGTTCGTTCTCGGTCTTGCTCAACCCAGCAAATGACGGCACGGGCACCTCGGCCTTCTCGTGGTTCGTTGGTCGCGTAAAGGGAGGATTCATTATCACCAGATCGGCCGTTTCGCGGGGGAGAATCATATCTTGACTCCCCTCGGTTGCCACATCCGCGCCCGTGCCGTGCGCCACTGTGACACCGGTCCCAAACAGCGACGGCGCAGCATCATCCTCAATCAGATCAAGCGCCCCCAATGCCATTGTATGCCGCTTTTCCTGACTCTGCTGTCCGTAGGGCAATGTGTGAACGCGGGTGCGGCCAAAAGTCGTCCCCGGATGAGCACTCGATAGCATGGACGCGGTAAGGTGCGTTGCCGCCGGCATAATGTCCGCAGCGATGAGAGCGCGTTCCATCATCTGCTGATGCAGCGCCTGATCGTCGCCGCCAGTTCGCCGATAACGCACCGCTAGAGCGCGATATGCCGCCGAAAGCAGAGCACCCGTGCCACAAGCTAGGTCGGCGACTTGAAGACCGGTGAGAGCATCCGGGTCGGACCAATCCATTTCCGCGTCCAAACGGGCCACTGCCAACTCGCCGAGCAGAGCCGCCGAGGTCGGTAGCGTGTAGAACGTGGCGAGGAACTTCCGATCGGCGATGAGCCGTTGGAACATCCGCCCGGAAAGGTCGTGCAAGGTGGTAGCCCCCAACCCCGCTAAATCGCTCGCCGCCTGCGCGAGGCGATTGAGGACCGCATTCGCCGTGCCGTCGGGAATCGGCAACAGCAAATCGGAAGCAATGCGAAAGATCGGATAGTAGTTGATGTTATCGAGGATATGCTGCCAGCACTCAAGTAAACGGCTCTTGCTGACGTCGTTGCGCCCCGGAATACGCAACTCGTCGATAGTGGCAATCCCGTGTGCTCCGACAATAGCAGTGTGAAAAACGAGCGCGTTAGCGACGATGGCCATAGCCATGCGTGAAGTTTGCTCGCCGTCCTCTTGGTGGAGAAACTGCGCTATTTTCTTTAGCGCGTGAGGGCCAGCCGTTTCGAGTAATTCGCCGCTGGCGTCGCCGATGCTCTGTTCCAGAATCTGCGTTCCCTCGGCGAGCAGCCGCTCAGACAGTGATACGTTCTCAATACAGCTAGCGAGATTGTCAATACTACCATCGAGCCAGCCACTGGCCGGCCAGCGCACGGCCATGTCCGCTGCTTGCAGCGAGTACGTGCAATAGCGGAACTCGGCAGCCTTGATCTCCCGCTCCAAGTCTTCCTGCGGCACCTCGCTCAGGTCTTTCGAAATTTGGACGGCGATGGTCTGCTCAATCTGGGCACCCCTGTACTGCAAGAATTTCCCCAAGCGTTTTCGGGCGTCTTCTTCGACACTGCGTGCTGGTTCAAATTCGGTTTCTAGGACGACCGGAATGCCACCCGGAGGGCGAATGACGATGTCCGGCTGTAGGGCAGTCTCGCGGAGGATGCTCTTTTGCTCCGCACTGGTGCGGTCGCGCCAGCGCGGATGCTTGGTCCGCAGCACGTTAGACAGGGCGACGTTAAAGGCGACTTCGCTGGTTCGGGGCACGACTCGATTTCCTTATAAAGCGTTACCAAGTTCTTATAGTTCTACTGGACGCCCTACGCTGGTTCCGGGTTGAAAAGCCGCGCGATGTGTACGGCTTGGAAGAGCGTCGCTGGCTCTAGCTGCGTGCGCAGGGCGCGCTTGCGCGGTAGGAGCGTGGTTTCGCCGAGCATGGGCGGACAAACCATTACTTCGACCCGGCCGCTGCCGATATTGAGATTGCCTCGGGGACATTTGGGCCACAGCGAGTGCAGGCCGCGAAAAGTTAGCGGCACGATGATCACGTCGGGCGGCAGGTACGCAAAGAGTGCGTGCTGCATGGGCAGACACTGAGGCTCAAAGGCGGCGGTGGTGCCCTCGCCATAGACGACGCCCGGCCGCTCTGAGAGGAGCTCGGCAAAGCGGCGCGTGGGATTTTTCGTGTCGGCCGAGCGGGTCATAATGACGTGCCCGTCAACGGCCTCCATGATCTGATCAACTTCCTCGGTAGTAAAGCCAATCAGCGAAAAAGAGCGCCCGCCAATGCGCAGGGTTGCGGGTTCGGTCAGTCGAGCGCGGGCGAGGCTCACCGGCGCGGGGGGTTCGCGCCAGCCCATCAGTTCGAGGAAGCGGGGGTCGTGGATCAGGGTGCTCATCACCGGATGGTCGAAGAGGCTGCGGTGCGTGGGAAGAAAAAGGACCTTTTCCTGTTTGTTGGCTAGGTCGAGGTCGCGGGCGCTGGCGGCGAAGAGCGGGTCGGCGCTTACAGTCAATTCAATGCCGAAAATGTCCAGCGATTTCCGCCCCCATTCGCTGCTTTGGGCGCTGGCGGCTTTGAGGCGCTCCGCTTCTGGGAGCTGAGCCGCTAGCAGGCTCATTTTTTTCTTTCCAGTGCGGTAGTAGAGGAAAGCCCACCGAAAGAGACGCGCTCGACGGCTCCATGGGCCGAGGCTCTGGCGTCGCCCAACGTGCTGGTATTCGAGAAAGCGGCCCTTGGCCTTGCCGTCGAGCAGAGGGGGTAGGACTACTAGAGCGACTTCTCCCCGCGCTCGGCCCGCTAGTCGGTTGACGTAGCCGACTAAGCGGCGCGTCAGGTCGATCATGTCGCGGGTCAGGTAGCTGTACTCTTGGCCGTACCAAAATTCCCGCGGCTTGATTTGGGCGGGATCTTCGGAGTGGGCTTGGAGGAACTTGAGTAGCATGCCCTTACCCAGCAGAACCAGCTTGCACAGCTTTTGGTGCCAGCGGGCGCGCACCCGCCCCTCGATGCGGGCCAAGAGCACGTCGGCGTCCGTGATGGCCTTCCACACCGATATGCCGAGATAGATGAAGTTGCTATAGGTGTTAAAGCGAATGGCGAGGTGCTCGCCAGCGGCGAGGTAATCGACGACGCGCTCGGCAACTTCGCTGAGCAGGTCGCGCAGGGTCCCGGCGTGGCGCACTCCGTCGATTTCGCAGGCGTAGTGCTCGGCCAAGCGCGGATCGTCGGCCGAGTCGGTCGCGGGCTCTTTTTGCGCCGTCCCGGATTGTATCTTCTCGGCAACGGCGTGGGCGTGGGAAAGCGGTACGCGGGCGACCCGCAGCTTGACGAGGGCGGCCTCGCCTTCGTCGAGGGTATAGGGGTTGTCGCGGCCTAGGGCGTGTAGATAGACCGATTGGTAGAGCGCGTGGAAATCGAGCGCGTCGCCGCGGCCGCGTTCGACGAAGAGCTGGCGCGTTGCTAGGTAGAGGCGGTTCGCTTGGTGGTAGGCGGGGCCGACGTGCTCGTAGTGGTCGTATGCCTCTTGCAGGCGTTTGTCGCGGAGCGAGGGAATGCCCTCGTGAATGGTGCCGATCAGCTCGGCGCGGCGCGTGAGCGCGTCGAGATCGCTGCCCACCGGCCAGATGATTTCGCTTGGATCGCGGTCGGCAAAGTGGCCGTCGCTGATGGCGACTTGCATCAGCTCCTCAGCCGCCTCGTCGTAGAGGCGCAGCATTTCGTCTAGATCCACGTCGCGCAGCAATTCGTCTAGGTCCACTTTGCACCTGTCTTTCGGTTTGCTTGGGCAGCCTAGAGTGAGTTAATGCAAACCGCCTGCTTGGTCAAGCTCGTGCGGGGTGGTTCGAGGAATTGATTAGGTCGATTTTATTTTGGATTGAGCCAATCCGCGAAGAGTCATTCGTCAGTTTTCGTGAAGTCTGGACGTTCGCGCCATAGGGACGCATCCGCCAACTCTTGGGCGTGACGAATTTGTTCGTCGCGGTTCTCCGCTGCGGAATCGGGCAAGATAATGTCTGTATGGTATGGATTATCGGGTAGTGGAGTGTAAACCACTTGCCGCCCATTGTTTTCGGCGTATTCTGTAGTAATGACGGCCCAGCCATAAAATGTGACCGTACTATCTACACTACGGCCAACTGCTACTTTGTCGCCAAGCGCCGCCATCTCTTCAGGTTCCGCGAAATCAAGCCGGTCAACGGAGATCTCCGCTTGCTCCCACCGTTCGAGGAATGCATTACGGGGAACTATTCCATTTTTAGCTCGACGTGCATGTCTGCTTGAAAATACGCCCCGCCCCAAAGCCTCGTCCGAAGATATACTCTGAGGGGGGCTCATGCGAGCCAACTAACTTACCCCCGTCCCAATTCACTCAAGGCTTCACGCAAAAATCTATCCGGCAGTTGGTTCGCGTATGAATATCGTTTGCGCCGATGTTTGCCGTTCATGTTGACAGAGCACAGTATTCCGCCCTCAGATTCGCACAACAACATAACTGAACACCGAAACCCGCCAGGAACGGTGATAGCGATAACTCCTTCCGGTAGGAGTTCCACCAGATATTGACATGGCAATATGTCATAGATTGCCCGTATCAGACGATCCGCGTTGGCGATAGCCAATTCGGAAGGTGGCGGCATTCCTTCTTCGTCGGCCTCGTCGTTTATCTCTTGAAGATCGCGTAAGGCGTCGGCGAGGCCCTCTTCTTTTGCGTCTTTATTGCTCTGCTCAGGAGCAACTAAGAACGGAGAATTCGGCAAGCCCGACGCTCGGCCCTTATGCGTTTTATCCTGTGTCATAACGGCTCCTTTCATGTTATAGACGCTTCATATCTAGCGATGGGTTTCTCTGGTATCTGCGCTGCTGCCTTTTAGCTGGTTGCGCAAAAGGGCAGGGGAGTCACTCCCAGACAAACAGTCAGCAGCAAATAAAGCCCGTAGCGGCCCACCATTACCTAGGCCCCCGTGCAGAGAAGCTACAATTCACCCGGTCCCAGATCTGCATCGATCAAATCCCGATGGTAATTCTTCCCCATCAAGTACTTGATTTCCAGCTCTACATCGCGCAATACGACAGCCGGTAGCGCCTGCCCGTCCCGTTTGAGCAGTTCGACCTCCAGCACATTCCACCCCTGCACCGGCCTAAATTTTTCGGGCAAACGAAAGACATACCAGTAGCCAAAAACCCGATAGCGCGGCGCATCCATCACGTACATCTGATTGATTTTGCGCAGCAGCGATTGCGGTAATTCTTTGCCGTTAAAAGCAAAGCGCAAGCGATCCCGCTCCGTCGTCTCCTGCACTCGCACCCGCAAGATCACCTCGTGGACCCGATTGACCTTGTCCCATTTTTTTAGATCATCGCTCACCGCAAAACCCACCTGTAGCGCCTGCCCCTTTACCAACTCAATAGGTAGCGGATTAGCGACATTCGGCGCAATCGCCTCCGGCGCTGGCGCGCTGCCCTCGCTGGGGACTCGATAGATCTTGTCCTTGGCCGCCATCGTCTCGGGGAAGGGCACCTCGCGCAGCTTCTGGTAGAAATCGGCCTTATACGGCCAACAGCCAAACCAATGCGCGATATAGAGGCCGTCGACTCCCTGCGCCCAATAGTTGCAAGCCCCCGCCCGCACCATTTCGATCGTCCCCTCGCCGACCCGGTCGCTGTCGATCCGACTCTGCAACGCCGGCAAGACCCGACACGCCGTCCCGTGTGCCGCTTTGACGAAGGCGCTGAAATCCGCCGACGGATCCGCCGCTCCCGATGCCTCGGGCACGATCGCGTCGACAATGCCCTGGCGCATCCACTCCAATGGCTCCAGCCCCACCGCCCGGCAGCCATCCAGATTCGCTGGCACGCGCAGGACCAACTCTCGTGCCGGATCGCTCTTTTTGACAGCCGCGTAAACCCGCCCTATCCACTCGGTCATAATCTCCGTCCCCGCCGCAATCTCATCGGGGTGAAAATAATAGGGACAGTAATTGAGCTGTAGCTCAAAACCGTCAATGGGATAGCGCGCGAGCACTTCCTCGACAATCGCCAAATTCTGCTCGCGCACTGCATCCCAAGCGTAATCCCACGCGCGATACCCCGGCCACTCCGCGTCCACACCGCCCTTGCTGCCGATCTCCAACGGCTGCGGGTTGCACTGCTCGGCGGCGAAGCGCGGATTTTCCCAGCTTTTCAACATCAACTCCCGCGGTCCCTGCTGCGGCAATAGCATCGCGTAGAGCAGCAGGCCATTGGCATGGGCTTTGTCGCAGAGCACTTGGAGCGGATCGCATCCGGCTTTGATCAATTGGGTGAAATTCTGGTTGGCCCGCTTCCAGATCAGATGCGGCCACTTCTTTATATCCCGTCCCCACAACGCGCCCACCTGCGAATCGTAAAGCAGACTCTGCGCATCGCCCAAGGTTAGCGACAGCGCCTCGACTGGCGTCCCCACCAACTCGTCTACCGCCGCCTCTAGCTCTTCTTTCTGCATCGGCGGCTCGTACATGTAGATCAGCGGGTGCCGACCGTCGTGGTCGAAAAAAATGCGTGGTTTGGCCATCGTCGTCTCCTTGCAATCGCTCAGTGCAGCCAGCCATTCGCCAAGCTGCGATCAAAGAAGCCGTCTGGAAATTCCTAGCAAAGCTCAAAGCACGAGCGAAAACGTACGGTTAGCGCCCTTCTATTCCCCGCGGTGCGCGACAACGCCGCGAGGATTTTCAAAGGCGTCGATCCACAAGCGGCACCATTCCTCGTAGTCGGTCAGCTCGCTGGACGGATCGCGGCGGGAGCGCGCGACGAAGTCGGGGTGGCCGGTGCGGCCGGTGTGGTGGCCGGTGGGCTGGTAGCGCAGATCCAGCGACCAGCGGCATTGGTCGGAGTAATTGGGGGTGGAGCGATGGGGCGTAAAGCGGCTCAGGAGCACCACGTCGCCGCGCTTGCACTCCAAGGGGAGAGGTTCGATGTGGGGCATGGCCTCGGGGGCGATGGTGGTGCCACCGGCTGCCAAATGCCGGAGATAGCCGGTTTCGACGAGGCCGGGCAAGACCTCCATGCAGCCGGTCTCTACCGTGGCCTCGGCCAAAGGCAGCCAGCAGGTGACGACGTCTGAGCCTTCGGCTTCTGGCATCATCACACCGGCGTCTTGGTGCCAGGGCGCGTTGTGGAAAGAGGGGCCTTCGCGGTTTTCGTAGGCTTGCGGCGGCTTGGCTCGCAGGTGCTGGATGGGGTTGCAGATCAGTTCGGGACCTAGCAGCGATTCGAGCAGGTTGAGCAAGTTTTCATTGCGCAAAAATTCGAATATCGCCCGCCCGCGATAGTGCATGATGTCCATGCCGTGGCCGATCTCAGGGCACTGTTTGAACAGCAAGCCGTAGCGCGTGGCAAATGGGGCGTCTTCGTGCAGGTCTGCTATTTTGCCCTCGTCGTGCAGCGTCTGTGCGCGGGCGTCGATCCACGCCGATAGTTCGTCGATTACCGGCTGCAAGTCGTCGTAGGTAAGCGCCTCGCGGGCGATGATGACGCCGCGGGTGTTGAATTCTGCGATCTGTTCGGTCGTTAGTTTCATGGCGATTTCTCCCCAAGCCGTTGTGTGGGCAAATTAAAGAATTTGGCAACTCAGCGCGGAGTCTCGATAGCGACACGGCCACCGATAGCGACACGGACATGCAGGTCATACCCGTCGAGTAAGGCCATTCCCACGAGGGGCGTCGTATCCACCGCGCCTGTCTCAATGTACCTAGGCTGGCCGTCCCACAGCACGGTAACACTGTAGATATCGAAGATGTCCTCGCTACCGTTAGCTAATATGGCTCGGCCACGCCTCCGGCGGGTCAGTCCGAGGGTCGTGATGAGAGGTGGCGGCAATGTGAGAAAGCCATTGAAGCCCGTATCAACGACAGCGTCCACCTCGCGTTTTTGTCCTGTTGGACCTTGCACTTCGAGACGGATGATCGCTTCGTAGTCCGCGCTGACGACGCCCATGATCACGGATTTTTCTTTACTGGACGGCCACCCATGTGGTACAGTGCCCGATGGCCGATACGAATGCACCAGATTTCAGCGTTAGGATGTTGGGTGAAGAGACGCTCGGATGCAGCGAGAGCATTGTCGTCAACGACATAGCTGCCGCTGTCAATGTCTATGGCGACGACTTTTCCATAGTGGGCCGTTTCCACTTGGCGGCGGATATCTCGCTCGTATAGTTCGTCGCCGCGTCGCGCCGTCTCTTCGGCAGAATAGCGGGATTGCTGGAGTGACATAGTCGTTATCCTAAAAGGCGATAGTCAGGAGCCTCTATAAACAGTCCCTGATCTAAGTTGCAATGCAGCTTAGAAAGCGTCAATCCGCCTCAGATGGCTTAGGCGGCCTGCCCTTCAGCCCAAGTCCTCGGCGTGTTCTGCGATGTAGCGCTCGATTTCCGCTGCGCTCATCGCGCCGGTAAAGGTTCCGCCGGGCGGCATGTAGTAGAACGCCTCGGCGTAGTCTAGGCCATAGGGCTCGCCGAGGCGTTGGTATTCTTGCAAGCCAAAGAGGCGGATGTACTGGCGGTCGGCCTCCTCGTCATCGTCACCCAGATCAGGCAGGTATTTGCCCTGACGCGCTAGCCGGTCCTTGAGGCGGCGGCCGTGAGCACCCGCTGGCCCTTGGGCCTTGTTGGCGCTCATGGCGGCGATCTTTTCGTCGAGATGCGGCGCTATATCGACGACCGTGTTGTAGGGCTGACCCGGGCGGCAGGTCCAGTAGTAGAGGTCTTTGACCGAGTGAGGCTGCATACCGCAGGCTAGTTGTTCGGGATAATCCTTGCCCATGCCGGCCATCCAGCGCGCCGCTTCGACGGCTTGGCCGGTGATGTAGTGATCGGGGTTTTCCTCCCAGTGGCCCCAAGGACTGAAGGTGGTGATGGTGTCGATTTTGAGGGCGCGGATCAGAAAGACCAGCCGGGCCCGCAACTCGGTGGGGGCGGCTTCGTCGAGGAAGTGATTGCGGTAGCCGAGGTGGATGACCTGTTTGAAGCCCAACTCTTCGGCGAGTACGTCGACTTCGCGCTCGTTTTGGAGGATGGTCTCGCCCATTGTGCCCGGGCCGCACTTCTCGTCGTTGGTGGTCTGGATTAAATAGGCCGTGTAGCCTTCGGCGATGAGCTTGGCGACGAGGCCGGCGCAGAAGAGGGGAATGTCATCCGCGTGGGCTTGGACGGCGGCCAGCACCTTGCCTTGGTGGGGTTTGTCGGGGGTGTGCTTTTCGACGGTTATCTCGCCGACGGGGGTGTACCAGGGAATGCGCGGGTCGGGGCTAGGGGCCATGGTCGGTTCCTTAGAAGCTGTGGTGGGTTTTCCCGCTTTCCACGCCCGCTAGCCGAACAGCTTTAAGGCTCCGATGAGGCCCCATGTCGCCACTTGCAGGGCAATAATCCACCGTAAAAGGCTGTCGATTTTGGTTTCAAGCGATTGGCGGTTAGTGTCGATTTTGGTTTCAAGCGATTGGCGGTTGGTGTCGATTTTGGTTTCGAGTGCTTGGCGGTTAGTGTCGATTTTGGTTTCGACGCGGCCCAGCCGGACATCGATTTGCTCGATAATACCTTCCAACCGGGCGATGCGTCCCTCGTGGTCTAATGGATAGGGCCGCTCGGGCGGCAGTGGCTCACTCACGATGCTACCTCCTATTCGTTGTCATTAAGATAGAGTTAAGAATCCGTTCATTCGTCAAGATTTTTTATTCAGACCTCGGCCCCCGTTAGCCGCCGCCACTAGGGCTACAGAAGGCCGCTGCGATCAAGTGCCCGATATTGTATGGCCTCCGCTAGGTGCTGCGATTGGATCGGGGCGTCGGCCAAGTCGGCGATGGTGCGTGCGACTTTGAGGATGCGGTCGTAGGCGCGGGCCGACAGGCCAAGGCGGGTCATAGCTTTTTCGAGCAGGGCTTGCCCGGCGGCGTCGAGCGAGCAATGGCGGCGGATGTGCCGCGTGCTCATCTGGGCGTTGCAGAATAGCTCGCCGGCAAAGCGGTCGAGTTGCCGCTGGCGGGCGGCGTTGACGCGCTGGAGGATTTGTGCTGAGTCTTCGCCGCCTTGCTTGTTGGCTAAGTCGTCGTAGGCGAGGGCTGGCACTTCGATGTGGATGTCGATGCGGTCGAGGAGCGGCCCGGAAATTCGTGTGCGATAACGGCGGATGGCAGCCGGAGAGCAGGTGCAGGTGTGGCGGGCGTCGCCAAGATAACCGCAAGGGCAAGGATTCATTGCTGCGACGAGGGTAAAGTCCGCTGGATAGGCGATCGCGGTCTGCGCCCGCGTGATGGTGACCGCATGGTCTTCTAGCGGCTGGCGCAGGGCCTCGACGACGTTGCGGCGGAACTCGGGCAACTCGTCTAAAAAGAGCACGCCGTGGTGGGAGAGCGACACTTCGCCCGGGCGGGGATACGCACCGCCGCCAATGAGGCCCGCGTCCGAGACGGTGTGATGCGGAGCGCGGAAGGGCCGAGTGGCGACTAGGGCTTGGCCTGGGGGCAGGACGCCGGCGACCGAATGAATCTTGGTGGTGGCGAGTGCTTCTTGCAGGGTTGGTGCCGGGAGGATCGTGGGTAGGCGGCGGGCGAGCATGGTCTTGCCCGACCCAGGCGGCCCGACCATGAGCAAGTTGTGCCCCCCGCTGGCGGCGACTTCGAGGGCGCGCTTGGCGTGATCTTGGCCGCGCACGTCCGCAAAGTCAACCCCGTAGTTGGCGTTGCTGCGAAATACCTCCTCCACGTTCAATTCGTAGGGCCGTTGGTGTGCGTCACCGGTCAAGATGCCGATAGCTTCGCTCAGCGAACTGACGCCATAGACGAGCGGCCCATTGGCAATGGCGGCCTCGCGGGCGTTTTGCGTCGGCACGATCATGCCGTAGAGGCCCTGCTGGTGCAGGGATGAGGCCATGGGGAGCATCCCATGTACCGGGCGCACGCTGCCGTTGAGCGATAGCTCGCCCAAGAGCGCGAACTCGGCGAGGCCCAAGGGCTTGATCTGCCCGGAAGCTGCCAAGACGCCGACGGCTATGGGCAGGTCGAAGGCTGAGCCTTCCTTCTTGCGGTCGGCCGGTGCGAGATTGATGGTGACCTTGCGCCGCGGCCACTGATAGCCGGCGTTTTTGATGGCCGCCAAGACGCGCTCCTTGCTTTCGCGGACTGCGGAGTCGGGCAGGCCGACGACTGTGAAGGTCGGCAAGCTGCGGTCGGTATCGACTTCGACGTGGACTGGATATGCGTCAATTCCGAGCGTGGCGGCCGAGAGGACAGTGGAGGGCATGTGGTTCCTTTCCGTTGAGATAGGCAAGAGGAAACAAGAACCGTGCCAACGGGGATGTGCTCTGAGGCGGGTAGGGATGTTGAAGTGAAGAATGGGATCTAGGCGATACGGCGTTGGTACCTAAAGGGTACATCTAAGTATACGCCGAGTGGTATGGGATGCTTCGCTTCGCTCAGCATGACAACATGGATGTCAGCACCTGTCATGCTGAGCGGAGCGAAGCGGAGTTGAAGCATCTTAGGCCGCCCATGCCTAGCGTCCAGTGGATTACTGTCGTGTACTTAGCGGTGCCCTAACCAGCGCGCCTGCTGCCAAGCCGCGTAAAATTTCTCCATCGAACCGTAGCGCACCTCGCGCTCTTGGCGACAGGCGCGTCGGACGACCTCTCCCATCGCACCGTCGATATCATCGCCGAGGCATACGACTGCGGTGCGGCCCATGGTAAAGACGGTCGTGCGCTCGTCGATTAGCGCGCCGCGTTCAAATTCTTCTGGGGCCATAAAGCGCGTCGAGCCAAACATCCGCCCCATCTGGTTGGTGAACGCGCCCAAGTGATAGTTATCGAGATCCACGATGTGCATGGCTTGGCGCTTGAAGTCGTACATCAGACAGCCATCGTAGAAGTCCACGGCAATCCACCCGCGCTGGACGAGCTGGACGTGCAAATCGTAGATCGCGTCGAGCACGGTGAGAATGGCGTCGGTGGGCAGGCGGCGAAAGCGTTGATGCGCCGATTGCGGGTCGTCGCGTCCGCCATGTAAGCACTCGCCGTCAACCCAATCGTACACGAGTGCCGGGCCGTGTGAAGTTTCGACGATGTGGTGCAGCGCTGGTAAGGTAGGATGATTGCAACTGCGCCTGAGTCGAGCCGCATTGTACAGGAGCGCCACGCGGGCGGCGTGGTCGCTGAATACCTCGGCCTCGGGGTCGGTGGTTTTGACGAAGAAGCGCTCGTCGCCGACCTGCACGCCATAGGATACATTGCCCGAGTCTTGGGTGGCCGCGCCGAAGGTGGCGAAGATGGTGCCGATTGCTTTGAGATACGGGCCGGGCGGCCCGTCGATGCGCTCGATGTCGCGCAGAGGATGGGCGGTGCTCATAAGCTCCATCTCACTGCCGCGAGGCTACCGAAAACGTCGCCGCGAAATAGGATCACGCGCTCGCTCCATTCTCGTCCATCACCGCTTGAATCATGGCTTGGATGTAGCCGAACTCGTACGCCCAAGCTTGGCGCATACTGTGGGGATCCTTGTGCCCGGGCGCGTGATCTGGGACGCACATGTGCTGATAGCCCACTTCTTTGAGCGCCTGCATATTGCGGTGCATGTTCATCACCCCTTCATCCGGCCAGACCTCTTGGAACTTGTTGCGCTTGCCGACGATGTTGCGGAAGTGGCAGAGGAAAATTTTGTTGCGCGAGCCTAAGTAGCGGATGATTTCGGGGACCTCGTTGAGCGGATCTTCGACGCTTTCGGCCATGCAGCCCAAGCAGAGATTGACGCCGTGGTAAGGGCTGGGGCAGATCTCGATAAAGTGCTTGAAGCCGTCAAAGCCGCCCATCACGCGATCGACGCCCCTATAGCCGGGCGGCAGCCAGGGGTCGCATGGATGGCAGGCCATGCGGATCTTGCACTCGGTGGCGACCGGGATGACCCGCTCCAAGAAGTACGTAATGCGACGCCAGTTTTCTTCTGCGGTGACCGGTTTGTCGTAGCGCGGCGTATCGGCGTCGGCCTTTTCGAGGTCCCAAGTGCTGTAGATGGAACCGCCGCGGCCGGGGGGCGTGCTTTCGGTGCGCTGGTTTTCGAGGGCGCAGAGGTAGTATTTGATAGCTGGGATGCCGGCTTCGGCCGCCTGCCGCACCATGTTGATGACCAGTTCGATTTCCTTATCGCCCTCTTCGTAGTTGCCCATCATAAAGTTGGGCACTCCGTCGCCGTTGACGTTGAACTGGGCCATGGGCAAGGCGACCATTTCCATGTTGATGCCGAAGCGAGCGCACTTCTCCTTCTTGGCGACCAACTCTTCGACGTCCCAACCGTATTCGCGGTGGAACGCAATGAAGTTTTCGTTCTTGTTGAAGACTCCGTGGCGGGCTAGATATTCGAGGTCTTCGTCCGTTGTAGTGAACTGCTGGGTGCCGACGTGCATGAGAGGCTCCTTGGTGGGGTGAAAGGGTCGGGTCGGAAACGGTACGCAAGCCGCGCTAGTTTGACAATTTCTCCTGTGGGGTGTGGGTGCTTATCCCGCGTCGAGAATCTGGCTGCGGCGGAAGCAGTCGAGGACGTGGTCGTTGACCATGCCGGTGGCCTGCATGTGGGCGTAGATGACGATCGAGCCGATGAATTTGAAGCCGCGGCTTTTGAGGTCTTTGCTCAAGGCGTCGGATTCGCGGCTGGTGGCTGGTAAATCGGCGAGGGTGCGGAATTCGTTGACGATAGGCTCGCCATCGACAAAGCGCCAGATATAGGCACTGAAGCTGCCGAATTCGTCCTGCACGGCGAGGAAGTGCCGGGCGTTTTCCACGGCCGCGCTGATCTTGCGGCGATTGCGAATTAGCCCGGGGTCTTGGAGCATCTGTTCGACCGTAACCGCGCTGAAGCGGGCGACTTTGGCAGGGTCGAATTCGGCGAAGGCTTGGCGATAGTTGGCGCGCTTGTGGAGGACGGTGTACCAACTGAGGCCGGCTTGGGCGGATTCGAGGGTGAGAAACTCAAAGTGCTTGTGGTCGTCGTGGACTGGGACACCCCACTCGCGGTCGTGGTACGCGACGTAATCGGGTTTGTCGAGGTTGAGCCACGGGCAGCGTTGGAGGGTCATATAGAAATCCCAAATCGGTTGATAAAATTATCCGCAGATGGACGCAGATGGACGCAGAATGGGATGCACAAGACGATCCATCGCTCGAATAATCATTCAGGCTTGCTATATCAGCGTGCGCCAGCGGGAAAGTCAAACGCGGCTTTGCACTCCGGCCCTAACTTCAACCGCGCGTCGAATTTGTTGCCTTTTTTGCTTTTGAAGCCCTTGATTACGTTGGTTTTGCCTTTGGCGATCAAGGTGTGGATTTGCTTTTCGGTTAGCTTCTTGCCCGCCATTTCCTTCCACACCACGAAGTTGCACCCCTCGCGATAGCGATTGCAGCCAAAGCCGCGCTGGCCCTCGATGATTTGGCCCTGTTGGCACTTGGGACAGGTGAGGGTGGCAGTTTCCGCTGGCGGCTTCTCTTGGGGTGAGGGGCGTCCCTCCGACTTTGAGGAGCCATTTCGCGGCCCGTCATCAAACTCGAAGACGACCTTGAACTCATCGTCGAATTTGAGCCGCGCCGCAAACTTCTTGCCAGCCTTGGAGACAAAGCCCTGCATCTTTTCGGTGCGGCCGTTGGCCATCAACAATTGCGCCTGCTTTTCGGTCAGCTTCTTGCGCGCCACCGTCTTCCAGATAGTCAAGTTGCAGCCCTCCCGGTAGCGGCTGCATCCGTACGCTTTGGCGTTTTCTACTACTTGGCCCTCTTTGCACTTGGGACAAGGTCCTAACACCTTGCCGCGACCCTTACCTTTGCCCCTTTGCTTGCCTTGTGCCTGCGCCGCTTGCTCGGGCGAGAGCGCCGGCCCCTGCTGGACCTTGGGCACTAGCGTCCTCACCAAGTCGGCGATTCCTTCGTAGAACCCCGCTACCGGCCGCTGCCCTTCCTCGATTTCCTTGAGTTGCTGCTCCCACTCGCCCGTCAGCTCTGGGCTGCGCAGCGATTCGGCCACCAAGCCTACGAGTGCTTTGCCCTTCTCCGTCGAGGTGATCGCCTTGCGGTCGCGGACTACATAGCCGGTGCGAATCAGCTTTTCGATAGTCTCGGCCCGCGTGGCTGGCGTGCCTAGCCCCGATTCTTTCATGGCCGCGGCCAACTCGTCGTCCTCGATTTCGCGGCCGGCGTTCTTCATTGCCGCTAGAAGCGTGGCGTCTGTATAGGGTCGCGGCGGCTGGGTTTCCTTTTCGACCACATCCATGCTCGTTACGTGAACTTGCTGACCTTGTTGCAGCGGCGGGAGCGCCCGCTGGTCGTCGTCCTTCTCTTTACTCTTTGCAGCGTTTGGAGGCCGTATGGCGACGACCGTCCAGCCGGCCTCTAAGACGACAGACCCTTTGGCGACAAAATCGGCACCGCCGATGTCGAGCAAGACGGTCGTTTCTTCGACCTGTTGGTCGGGCAGGAAGATGCCGACAAAGTGCGCCACTACCAGGTCGTACACCTTCTGTAGGTCGGGTGCGAGATTGGGGGCAGGCTGTTGTCCGGTGGGAATGATGGCGTGGTGATCGGTCAGTTTGGTGCGATCGACATACGCCCTGCTGAGCCGGTGGCCGCCGCGCAGGCGCTCCAATGCCACCGCGGCCTGCGGGTGCGCTAACTTTTCCAAGATGCCGGGCAGCTTGGGCACCATGTCCTCGGAGATGTGGCGGCTCTCGGTGCGCGGGTACGTGATGAGCTTGTGGGTTTCGTACAGGGCTTGGGCGCGTTCGAGGGTTTGCGCCGCGGTAAAGCCAAAGCAGCGGTTGGCGTCGCGCTGGAGGTTGTTGAGGTCGTAGAGGGGGGGTGGCCGGTTTCTTTTGACTTTCTGCTCAATTTTGCGGATAGTGCCGACCTTGTTGGGGCTGAGCTGGCGATGCAGGCGCTCGGCTTCCTCCTTCTTGTCGATGCGGGTCTGGCCGTCCTTGCAGTACTTGGCGGCAAAGCCCTCTTCTAACTGCGCCACTAACTCGTAGAAATACGCCTTTACAAAGCTGGCAATTGCCGCATCGCGCTTGACCACCATGGACAGGGTCGGCGTCTGCACGCGGCCGATGGTGCAGAGCGCCTTGTTGTGGACGGTGTAGGCGCGGGTCAGGTTCATGCCCATCAGCCAGTCGGCTTGACCGCGCGCCCGCGCGGCCGCAGCGAGATGATCGAAGGCCGTTCCTTCCTGTAAGGCGCGGAAGCCGCCGCGAATTGCCTCGTCGGTCAGGCTCGAAACCCACAGCCTGCTAAACGGCTTTTTGCAGCGGGCGTGCTCGTAGATCAGGCGAAAGATGTGTTCGCCCTCGCGCCCGGCGTCTGTGGCGCAGATGACGCGCTCGGTCTGTGGGCTGTTGAGCAGTTTTTTAACGATTTGGTACTGGTCGGAGGTCGAGCGCGTCGTCTTGAGCTTCCACTGCTCGGGGATCATCGGTAGCTGGCCAAAGGACCAGCGGCTGTTCCAAGGTGGGCCGTAATCGTCTGGCTCGGCGAATTGCACGAGGTGCCCTAGTGCCCAGGTGACGATATAGCCGTTGCCTTCGACGTAGCCTTGGCCGCGTTTGTTGGCTCTTAGGACTCGGGCAATGTCGCGCGCCACGCTGGGCTTTTCGGTGAGGACGACGGTGGCCATGAATGAATGCTACTAATCGACTAGCTCCGGCGCAATGATTGACAGGTAATTTACAGGCGTGTACACTAGAGCAATCCGAAAGCATTCATCAAGTTGTCCGCAGATGACACGGATAACCATCGTAGCGCGTTCACTAGAGGGGGCCAAGCGCACAGCTTTCAATTCATGTAGGATTGCTATATGACCACTATTCATACCATAGAAGACCTACTTAGCGTACTGGACGAAAAGCCCGAATGGGTTGAAGCTTTGCGTGCTCGGCTGCTGACGCCGGAACTGCTCAATCTGCCCGAAAAATTTGCTCAGTTTTCCGCGGAGATGAACAACTTCGTCGCGGAAACGAAAAAGTTTTCCGCGGAGATGAATAACTTCGTCGCGGAAACGAAAAAGTTCATGGAGGAGATGAACAACTTCGTCGCGGCTACGAATAGACGCTTTGATAGCCTCGAAAATCGCTTTGATAGCCTCGAAAATAGAGTACAGTCCATCCAAGATGATGTAGGCACGCTCAAAGGGGCTCACGCCCGGAGCGCCGCTCTTCGAGAGGCCCCTTTCATCGCTGGCGACATGGGGCTTCGGTGGGTCAAAGACCTCACTTCGGCTGACCTCTGGGCCCTGACTGATCGCGCCCCAGCAGATATTCCCGCCAACGAGTTAAACAGCTTCCGCCGGGCCGACTTGATTGTGGAGGCCACGAACCCGGACAGCGGCGAGCCTTGTTACATCGCCGTAGAAATTTCCTTCACGGCCAATGGCCGGGACACGACCCGCGCCCTGCGCAATGCCGCGTTCTTGACCCAGTTCACCGGTAGGCGTTCATATTCCGCTATTGCCAGCCTGCGCCACGATCACCGAATAGAGGATCTCATCGAATCCGGCGAGGTATTCTGGTATCAACTGGATCGAGAAATTTTGGAAGCGGAATGATAGTGCGTCTCAGCTCGGAAGGCGGGCGTCCCGCCTTCCTCACGCTGCGCAACGCCTGTCGGCAGGCGAAAGAAGCTGCTCCAGTTTCTTGAACAAATCCCCGAAAATCGGATCGCGCCGCACTGTCCGCGCCACGCGCATAAAGTGCCGCGATGAGTCATGGCTCCAAGTCTTCTGATCGGTCAGCACCGGGCTATGTACCACGTCGGTCGGCACCCACGATGCGTCGAGCAGCCAAGCGACCGCTGACATGTCCCAAATTACCTTGGAAGCGGCGAAGTGGTTTTGGGCATAGGCGGCGAATATTTCGACCAGATAGTCGCCAATCGCCCCCCGTCCCTTGACGAAGTGCTCCAACTCCGCCAGCGTCGTCTGCAAGTGCGAGGCCACGGGGTGGCATGGGATCTGGACGAAGGGTACGCCGCTGTCGAAGACTACTTGCGCTGCTATGAGATCACCTTGGAGATTGAATTCGTTAGCGCTCGGCCAGTAGAGCGCGTGGCCGCCGAGCCAGACCACGACGATTCGCTCGATGATGGAGGGATCTTTCAGGATAGCTGAAGCTATGTTGGTTAGAGCGCCGATAGCTACCACGTAGAGCGAGTCAGCGGCGTTGGCCTTGGCGATTAGGTCATCGACCGCTGCGCTTTCTTGCGGTGCGTCGTCCCGCAGCACATCCGTCGCTCCCCGGAACGCCAAGCCCTCCGGCGCAATATCCAACCGCTCCAATAGCCGCAGGATTTCCGCGTAACTTTTCTCCATTCCGTCGCCCGGGCCGGACGAACGGCTGTTGTAGAAAGGTGCCGCGTAGATCGCCTTGACCGCGAGTTGGTCGGGCGAGAGCAGCGCTTGGACCACTGCGAACTGGTCGTCGATCTCGTTGTACGTATCGGTGTCGAGGATCATCCGCACCTTGTCTGCCGGCGGCGTCAGGCGCTCTAGGCGCAGGGCTTCGTCGAGTTTGGGGAAATTCATAGCCATTGCGGCGCTTCTCCTTTCAGCTATTCGCAAATGGATCATATCGCGCTATATTCAAGCGCAGATTGAATCCTTCAACCTGCGGAGGAAAGCATATGCCATGCTTGACGGACGAACAACTCGCACACTTTGACGAAGAAGGCTACCTACTAGTGAGGGGGATGCTCGATGTGGACGAGGTCATCCAGCCCATTATCGACGAATACCACGGCGTCCTCGACAAGCTCGCCCGCGAACTCTATCAAGCCGGCCAGACCGCATCCACGTACGACGCCTTGCCCTTTGGTAAGCGTCTGACGCAAATCGTCGTCGAGAGCGGCCAGATCCACGCCCAGTACTTCGACTTTTCCCTGCCGCAGACAGGCATTGATGCCGATACCCCCTTCTGGGCTGGCCCAGCCGTTTTTCGCTGTATTACCAACCCCGACCTCCTCGACGTGGTCGAGTCCATTGTCGGCCCCGAGATTTGGTCCAATCCCGTCCAGCACGTGCGCCTCAAGCCGCCCGAGCGCCTAGTGCCCAAAAACCACAACGGCCAAGCGCTAGTCAGCGCCACCAACTGGCACCAAGACAACGGCGTGGTCCTGCCCGAAGCCGACGATTCGGAAGTCCTGACGGTGTGGTTTCCGCTTAATGAGGCGACGCTCGAAAATGGCTGTTTGCGGATTATGCCCCGCAGCCATCGGCAAGGGCTGCAGACGCACTGTCCGGGAGGGCCGGGGGGGCTGTGGATACCCGAGTTGTTTATGGACATGGACGCGGCGATGCCGGTGCCCATGCAGCCCGGCGATGTGCTTTTCCTCACTCAACACACCATCCACGGCTCGCTGGCCAATAACAGCGACGACGTGCGCTGGAGCTTTGATTTGCGCTACAATCCAATTGGCCAGCCCACGGGCCGCGACCTCTTCCCCGGCTTTGTCGCTCGCAGCAGAGCTAACCCAGAAAGCGTCTTGCGCGATCCTGCGACTTGGGAAAATCTCTGGCGCGACACCCGCGACCGGCTAGCGCAAGAGGTGCATACTCCCTTCAACCGCTGGAGTGCCGACGCGGCTGTCTGCGCCTAAAGTTGTCTCGGAGAGGGTGAACCGTTAAGTCCTCTGATGTGATGGGCCGTATCATTATTCGTAATCCTCATATCGTTCCCAATCTGCCAGTAAGTCTCGGGATCAGGTAACCTCGTTCAGCTTTCCGGTGGCGCAGTCATAGACGAATCCCCGCACGTCGTCCTTGTTCGGGATGAACGGGCTGGCCTGAATGCGGGCGATTGACTGTCGTACGTCCTCCGCGAGATCTCCGAACGCCTCTAGAGCGAAGGTCGGGCGGATGCCGGTATCGGCTGTGATCGCGTCCTTTACGTCGTCGTCGCGGAACGTCAGCATGCCGCAGTCCGTGTGGTGGATGAGCATGATCGAAGTCGTGCCCAGCAGCCGCTGCGAGATCGTCAGCGAACGAATCGCATCGTCGGTTATCACGCCGCCCGCGTTCCGAATCACGTGCGCGTCTCCTTCTGCGATCCCCAGCAGGCTGTGGGTGTCGATGCGCGCGTCCATGCAGGCCACCACCGCCAGTTGCAGTTTTGGAGGCAGGGTAAGATCGCCCTTGTCGAAGTTCTCGACATAACGGGCGTTGTTCTCAAGCAGTTCATTGATAACGGCCATCAGAAATCTCCTTTTGCCATAGGTTGCGTCTGCATCATCCCGTGTCCGGCGGGACGATACAGACTGTGATGATATTTGTATAGTAAAATCAAGGTGATGAACGCCTGCAAGGATCGGGTAAATCGGGTAAGCTACCTGATCAGCATTTGCCGATCCTTGTTCTTAACTGATGTTACGCAGTTTTGATCGTTTGTAGCTCCTCAAAGGCGGATCGAATCGCCTTGAGATAGAGTCTGGCTCGCAGCGCGAAGTGCTTGAGTCGGTGCTTGCTGCGCAAGCCCTCCAAGCGCCCGGCGGCATATATGGCCATAAAACAGGGGTTGCTTTGGGTGCGTACTCGTCTGGTCGGCGACTTAGCCAAGGCGGCATGCGACTTGAGCGTTTTATGAAACGTCTCCACGTTCCACCGTTTTTGGTAGATGGCTTCGACGGTGGGGCCCTCACAGGTTAGATCGCTGCAGGCCAGATACAGGGTGCCGGTGCTACCATCTTGGTGTGTAAAGACCTGGCGGAGCAACAGGACGGGGAAATCCAGTCCTTTGATCCAGCCTTGCACCGATTGGTGTTCGGGCAACGGGCAGCTATCTATGCGGGTGAAGGCTCCTTGGCGTTTCTGTTGATAGCTCAAGGCAACCGTCCTGTTGGATTTAAGCGCGACGACGAAGTGTTTTTTGAGGGTCTTGCGGATGAAGGTTAAGTTGTCTTTGGCCGAAAACCAGCTATCGGCCAACACATAGCGATACGGTAACTGATTGTGTTGACACCTACGCAGCATCTTTCGCATCAACTCATTTTTGGTAACCAAACTCTTGCGCTTGACCTGCTGGGTCTGCACATCGCTAAAGAGAATCGGTTTGCGAATCAGCTCATAGGTCACCGGCAGACTCACCCCACCGGCATGATAGACGCAGTTGAGCAAGTTGAGGCCCTTGACCGAACGGTTTTGACTATGATCGTAATGCCAACAAATCAACTCATTCTCGTCCGTGTGCGGCTTTTGTTGGATCGTGTCATCGACGAGGAGCACCCCATCGGCCTGTTGGAAGTCGCGCACCAAAGGCTTGATCTGCTGCCACAGCGTTTGGCCATCATAGTCGGCCGCCGACAGAAAGCGCGTGACTTGATCGTGGCTGACGGCCCCGTCCACCAACGCCGACAAGCCCGTCGCCGTGGTCGCGCCAAACGAACTGAGCAGATAATCGCTATATAATTCTAACAGGTCTGTGTCCATACCCTGAAAATACCACTATAAAGGAAAACTGCGTAACATCAGTTATTAAGCGCCTCGAAGCTATTCAGACCAGAGTCTCTCGGATACCAGTCGCCCATTGTAGGCTGCTTTGAGTGCGAATACGTCTGGATTCGATAGAGATTCCCATCCATCGTAGCCGAAATTAGAGTCCAGTGAGTTCAGGATTAGACTCAAGAGGTTGCCATGGGTTACTGCAATAGGGAACCGGTGACCACCGTCGATTAGCTCGGTTATGGCGGCCCAGCCACGGTCTAATACTTCGCGTGCCGACTCGCCTCCCGGTACCCGCAACTCCAAGTCTCCAAATGAATCGCGGACCACCTCGCGCCAGTTGTCAATCGGACTCCCCGAAAGCGTCCGTTCAGTTAAGCGGTGATCCAAGTGAACGGGTAATCCCACTGTGGCGGCGAACGGTTCAACGCTTTGCTGTGCCCGCGTGTAGGAGCTGGAGACGATCATGTCGATTGGGTAGTCGGACAAAAACTCAGCCAGAGCTTCCGCCTGTTTTCTCCCAATCTCTGTCAGTGCTGCATCTGGGTCTTGCCCTGATGACTGACAATGTCTAATCAGCAACATAGGCAGATCACGACCACCTAGATTTCAGGTCCGCCTCGATTTCCTGCCAGGGGACTTGCTGTTTTGCGGCTGCGGCCATCAACGCGTACACGACGCCGTTAAACTCCTCTGGAATCCCCGTTTCTTGCGTAAACGCTCTCACAAACTCAGCCGATTCCTCGCCGACCTTCTTGCAAATAGCATTGCTGTCTGCAAGGAGCTTTGACGTATTGGAGCCGGTGGGCTTTTGCGCGACTGCGGATATTCTCCGGTACTCCTCTTCCCATGGATTGACGATTTCCCGTCCGATCAATGAGATGTCGCTAAAGCGGACGACCTCGGCGACCTTGAGTCCGGTCTTAGCCATCGCGCTTGCGGGCGAGCGTTCCCCGCGATACACCACCTCGATGCACCAGTCGTGCGTGCCCTCTGCTACGGTGTTTTCAGTGTCGCCAGCATAAGCAGCGATACTGATCTGCAGTTTGCTGGCTTGGAAGCGCTGCGACAGATACTGGCGAGAGGACAGTTCGTATTTCTTGTTTACAGCAATGGATACCATTGCGGACAAATCTGGAATTAGCCCTTCGCGGTTCAACAAACAAAGGGCTGGCCGATAGAACTGAGCATTTGGATCGAACCAATCGTAGGTATTGAGGACTCCAAGAGGAGAGTCCCCAGCGCCCAGCATGTACTCGTCGAACAGATCGTCTCCCGTGAGGCCATACGCGATTTCCCCACGTAGGAGGCAATCTTCAACTCGTTGGGGTACGTCTTCTCCCCGCGCCGAAATTATTTCGAGGGTTCCCAGGCTCTCGTCAGTTCGGGAGAACTCGCCTCCGTCGCTGACGCCAATTTCACTCAGGAGATTATTCACATACTCATGCAAACCACTGTTCTTGGGTATGTAGAGTTTGGCTTTTGGTTCAGGGACGAATAAACCGATTGCTTCGCGAAACATGTGTTACTCTCCTCTCTCTGTCATCGTCAGTTACCTCCTTTGCGCACGATCAGGTCAATATCCGACCAACGACGTGCAATGACAATTCTCCCTCCGGTCGGATAGAGGAATCAAGGGCTTGGAACTCGCCGAATCCACAGGCGAATTTGCGCCGAAGTCGGCCGTCGAACATTCCCGGGAAGCGCATTTATCCGGTCTTCTAATTGCTCAGCGGATAAGGCAGCCAAATCCGCCAGCGAACGAATGCCGGCTTTGCCCAGCAGATTGCCGTATTCCACGCCAATGCCTTGGTGCAGGTATAATTCAACGAGGCCACGGGTACCTTGAGTGCGTTCGCGGCCCAATCCCCCTTCCATTTGCCGCCAAATTTCCGCCGACTCTCCAGCTTCCAAATCGGTCAGATAGACGATGCCCTCGTCCTGCAAAAAAGTGCGAGCAGTCGGATTCAAACCGTCCACTTTGGCCAAGCGCGGCTTCACCGAGCCGACGTTCAAATAGATATAGTGATTGACCGTCAGGGCGAAAGCCGCGGCCAAAAGGACGATGACGAACGCATTCCAGACCTTGGTCGGCGCGGGCCGCTGGTCCCGGTGCGCTCCCAATGGCGGAGCCAACCGGTACCACACCAACAGACGATAGACCAGAGCGCATTCCACGGCAAAAGGCGGAAAGCCCAAAAAGCCAGCGAGCGGCATTTCAAAGAGTTTCAATTCTTCAAAAAAGGGCACCGTGTAGATCCACTTGACTTGGGCCCAATAGTTGAAGAATTCCCACAGACCACCGGCGATAAATCCGGCCAGTAGCTGGCGGGTCAGCGGGGCGTAGTCGCCGCGTGCCAATTGATGTAGCAAGCTGTCGGGCAGGCGGCGGTATTCGACGGGAGCCAAAAGCAGGATAAAGGCGAGCCAAGTGAGCGGGAAGAAGAAGCGCGGCCACACAAGGACCAGCGCTAGCCCAATCAGGCCGGCTATTTGTAGGAGAGTTAGACGACGGGGAGTCAGCGACCAACGACGACCCTGCCAATCGGCGGTCACGCCGCGCAGTCCCAAGTAGTATTCCAACCACAGCAGACCGGGGAAAACAGTGGCAAAGGAGAAGACGGCGTTCAGCGTCTGCAAAACAAGGTGGTCGAGGACGAAGATGTAATACCAGTTTTGCAGACGGAAATTGATCAACTCAAAGGCGTACCACCCCACTGCGGACCAAAAAAGAATCAGCAAAAAAGCCGGACCACAGCGGGCGATGAGCGAGCGTCCTTCTCGCCACTGGATGAGTCGGTCTAGAGTCCAAATGATACCGTACCAAGCACATAGGTAAAACAAGGTGGTCACAGGTTCCACCCGGCGCAGCATGAGGACAAAGGAAACCCCAATGAACAAGGGGCCTAATAGAAGCAGTAGCGCAGACTGGAAACGGCGCAAATCCAGCGGCGCGGAATGGGGGGTCATTGGGAAGAATCGAGTTCCAAAACCGCGGCCAAACTGTCGCCTTGGTGGACGCGGTTGAAAACTCGCAGACACAGGATCAAACCCACTTGGGTCGATACTACTTCCTCGCGCCGCTGTCCCAGATGATCGACCACCGTGCCGATCACATCGCCCGGTTGCACCGGCGCTTTCAATGTTACCCGAGGCTCGAAATAACCGTCAAAAGGCGCTGGGTAATTGACTTGTATGTGACCAGAGTTTTCGCGGTCGTCTTCCACGGTGTACTCGGTGCGCAGGGGCGGCAGAGCACGGTCAATCATGTCCACTTCGGCCAAGACGTTCAAGCAGCCCTCGAAATAAGCCTCCGCGCCCTCGGGATCGCACGTGCCACCGCCCATCCACTCGGCGTAGATGGCTGGCACCTTGGCATCGCGGGCCACCGAGAGCGTGCGTCCGTCGAGCCGAGCCGAAGTGCCCCAGATGATGGGCATATTCAAAGCGCGAGCCATGCGCCGCTGCACGTCGAGGATAGCTTTATCGGGATGCAGGGTGTATCCCACGGTAGGGTAGAATTCCATGACTATCCCGCCGCTGTGCAGGTCGATGAGATAGTCGGCCCGGCGGATTTCCTCGCTGACGGCGTGGGCCGTGCGTTCGGTGATCGAGCCGTCGGGCCGGCCCGGGCAGGTGCGAGCCAAGTCCAGCCCGTCCTCGGCCGTGCGCTGGCCGCGCCAATAAGCGGCCTCGTTGACTACCGGGATGGCGGTGAGACGGCCCCGCAGGTCCGCTGGATCGAGGCGGTCCAACAGGCGGCGAATGGCTGCCATAGACTCGAACTCGTCGCCGTGGACGCCGCCCAAGATCAGCAGGTTGGGACCTTTTTGGGTGCCTTCTATTACTTTTTGTCGCAGGGTGATTGTCGGAGTCATAGATGGGGAATTCCCTTTCCATCCACAGTTGGCTGTCTTTCAACTGTCATCGCGATAGGGACCTGTATCAATGCCGGGTAGGGTGTGTTCCAAAAGGTCCAAGGTTTGGTTGGTGAAGTACGGGTGTCCGGGTTCGGGCCAGCCGAACAAGCCGCGCACTCGGGGCGTGGTGGCGGTAAAGAAAGGCAGCATGTGATCGCGTTCGCCGTAGATGAAAGGATTGGCGAACCGGGTCCAGCGATCGTTGTCGCGGCGGCACATCGACAAAGTCCAAAAGGCGCGCTGCGTGCGCTTATTGGCAAAAGGTTGGGCCGCGTGAACTAGGTACGACGAGTAGAAGAGAGCCGTCCCCCGCCGACCAGTGGCAGGGACTGGAGCGGCTAGTTCGGTGGCTTGGCGCAGGTCTTTGAAGGACCCACCCGCCGCGTTGCCGTTAGCAAGCGCTCGCACAAAAGCGGCACCAGCTACTTCGTGCGAGCCGGGGATGACCAGCATGGGAGCGCCGTCGTCTTCGACATCGTGCAGATACACGCCGGAATTGACGTAGTCGAAGCGGCCTGTTTGATCGTAGGGCGGCAGCAGGCAATTGGTGTAGTGATCGATGTGGTAGCCCTCCCAAGGGTTGTCGGGATGGCGCTTGTCAGTAGGTCCCGAACGCATGAAGAGGTGGGCATTGCAGTAGCTAGCTTTTGCGTCCAAGCATTGCTCAAAGACGTCTAGGTAGGTCTCGTTTTCTATCAGCCGATCTAGAGCCGGCGCACCCACGGGAAACTGCGAGCGCCCCTCGGAGTGGTCGTGCGTGGTGGTGAAGCCGTCCGAGACCCCGGAGGCGTCGCCTTGGTCGCAATCGGCCAACCATTGCTCGAAGGATTGGCCGTAGAAAATCTGTTCCATCGCCGCTAGGGCATCATCCATCTCGTCGGCAGTGAATAGGTCGGGGACGATGATGTAGCCGTCGCGGTGGAATTGGTCGAGCTGGGCTGGCGTTAGGCTCATGGGGTCTCGATCTAGTATAGGTTGAGGTTGGTTTTCAGGCGGTTGGTGGTAAGATACCGCACTCGACTAGCGAGTCAACTCAAGGGGAAACCGGCCCTCAATGAGATTTCCGAACTTTTTCTCCTTCGTCTTTGAACCTGTGCTTTCCGGGCGGCGTCTTTATTTGCAGAGAGCCTTGATGCAGATACCAGACCCACAACTCATAGCGCAAATAAAAGAACGCGACGAACGCGCATTCCAGCAGTTCTTTGAGCGCTATCGGGAGCAGATCCACGATCACGTGCGCCGCATTGTCCGCGACGATGCGAGTGCTAACGATGTAGTGCAGGAGGTTTTCTTGCGGGTCTGGAACCGGGCCGACCAATGGAGCGGTCGGGGCTCTGCGGTTGGTTGGCTGTTCCGCATCGCCACTCATCTTTCTCTGACTCACCTGCGCACCGTGCGAAGGAGGCGAGAGCAGCGGCTAGAAATGCTGTCTGAAACCGTGGAGCAGGAGACGCAGCAAGTGCCCGAATGGATGATTGAGGCGGCGTCCGAGCGCCCCGACGCCCAAGTGGAACGGGCCGACCAGCAGCGCTGGCTGCGGCGACAAGTACAAGCACTATCCGAGGACAAGCGCGAGGTTTTCCACCTGATCTACGACGCCCAAGTCGAAGTGCGGGACGCCGCCGACCGCTTGGGCATTCCCGAAGGCACCGTAAAGTCGCGGCTGCACCACGGCCGCCGCCAGCTCTCACAGGCCTGGCAGGCCATTCATAACCCGGAGGAGCATGAATGACATTGAATCTCGACGTACCTTGGCATAGGGAGTCCTTTGACCTTTTCGTCCACCAGCGCCTACCCCGGCTCTTGGGTGAGCGCTTGCCGCTGGCCGACTATCAGGTCGAACAACAGGACTCCTATACTTTTTCCATTAAACTGAGCTTGGGACTCGGCGATGCCTCGGTCGAGGTTGAGTACCGAGATTTGCCTCGGCCCGACCGCGACGGCCTTTTCCACATTGAAGGCAACTACCGGGTCGTGGTCCCCTATCCCGACCGGCGCGAACTCGATCAAGCGCGAATTCTCTGTGTAGGCGAACAGCTCTACGACTTTATTGACCAGAGGTTGGAGATGGCCCCCGAGCAGTTGGCTTGGGACGACGACCTAGTGCGGAATTGGCTGCCCTTAGACGCTTGGATGCGCGACTTCCACTTGGAGGCAACTTCCCAGTACCTCCAAGCGACCAACTGGCTTGACCGCTATACTCATCTGCGACGGCTGACTTTGATCCCCGTCGTCGAGCCTTTTGACGACCGAGGCGTTTTCCCCGACAGCCAATACGGCCTAGTGTGCCCCTACTGCACGCCAGAGGGACCCAATATCGGCCGAGTGCTGGAAGTAGCCCGCGGTGCCCGCATCCGCGACGGCAAGCTCGAACGGATCGACGAAACGCCCGACAGCATCTTGGGTTTTTCAGCTTCCATGGTGCCCTTTCTCGAACACGACGATGCCAATCGCGCCCTGATGGGCGTCAATATGATGCGCCAGTGGACGAGCGCCGCCGATACCGCGGCACCGATCCACTCCACGGGTTGGTTCCGCCAGCAGTACGACCAGCGCTTGGCCTCCAAGGGCCACAAACCCGAGCCAGCCCTAGTGCAGACGGGATACGAGCCGGAGGCCGCCGACTTTTGGGGTGGCTACAATCTGTTGACCGCCTTCATCATGTGGGACGAGGACACGTTTGAGGATGGCTTAGTCATTAGTGAGTCGGCCGCGGCGCGGATGGACTTTCCCGCCGCAGTGGGGGTGGGCGACAAACTAAGCAATCGCCACGGTGCCAAAGGGGTGGTGACGCGCATCCTGCCCGACGCCAACATGCCGCAGTTGCCCGATGGCACGCCGGTAGAACTCATCTTCAGTCCGACCAGTATGGTCTCACGGCTCAATTTCGGCCAGCAGCGCGAGGCGGTCATGGGTCGCCTCGCTCAAGCCGAAGGGACTCCGGCGGTGGTGCCGCCTTTCCAAGCACCCAGCGAAAAAGCGTTGAAAGAGCGTCTGGTCGAGACGGGACTGCCCGAAGACGGCATGGAGCAACTGACCCTCAAAGGCGCCAAGCTGCCCTATCGCAGTACCGTGGGTTGGGTGTACTGGGGCCGCTTGGCGGCCCACACCGCGGCAGAGCGCTTGGAAACTGCGGTGGCAGGAGCCGGCGGACCAGCGCTAGACATGATGGCCTACGGAGCTTTGTGCGAGGCCGGAGCCGTAGCCAATATCCACGCTTTGTTCAACACGGCCGCGGCTGAGCGACCCGACGCCGATGGGCTTGGCCAGCGCTTGGCTTCTGGCCCAATATCCCCGTCTCCGCTTCCGTCCCCACGCTTTGCCCTGTTGCAGCAGTTGTTGGGTATGGCCGGGATACGGACCGAGTTGGCGGGCGAGGAGTTGCGCTTCTCCTTTGCCGAGCCCGAGGAACTGACCCTAGCCCGCCCAGTGCCGCACCCGTGGGCCCCAGGACGCCAAGTGGGGACGGTGGGAACTCCCGTCGCCTTGCCCGCAGGAGCCGAATTCGACCCGATCCGAGACTGCTACGAGGATTTGGTCGAAGCCAATACGCGCTTGCAACGCATCGTCGATAGTGAGGCACCCGAAGCCCTGACCGGGCCAGCAGTGGCGCAGGTGGCCCAACGGGTGGAGGATTTTTTTACTGCGTTGTTGCGCCCGGAGCACCTCCACTTCCGGGCTAGACCGCTGTTTAGCGGCCGGGCTGCACTTGTCTCGGGTTTTGAGTTGGAGCTCGACCAAGTGGGCCTGCCCGAGGAGATGGCTTGGGCTTTGTTTGGGCCTCAGGTGGAGCGGGAGATAGGTCGCGCCGAGGAAGTGGCGCAGCGTTCGCCCCGAGCGACTGAGGTTCTGGACGCGATCATGGAGCGCTCGTGGGTGCTGCTGTACAGCGCCCAGCGGGTGCTGGTTGACGATGGCCCAGCGTCCACCGCGGTGATGGCCTTTCGTCCGCAGCGTTTGGCCGAGGCCGCCGTGCGCGTCCATCCGCGCGTTTGCCGACTGATGGAGCTAGATTTCGACGGCGATCAGATCGAGGTGTTTTTGCCCCTCACTGAGGAAGCCCAGACCGAAGCCGAGACTGCGCTGTCGGTGGCCGGGCACATACAGCGCGATGCAGATATATGGCGCTACGTGGCCGACAACTACCACGGCACGATATGGGGCTTGGCGCAGCTTTGCCGCACGGAGGAAGGCCGCGCCGAAGTGGAGCGGCTGACCGGAGTGGCCGTGGATGGCAGCCGGCTGTTCGTCAAGCACGACCTCAACCGCTTGCTAGCTCAGGTGCTGCAACGCGAGGGCTTGCAGCGAGCGCTGGAGGTACTCGACCAGTTGACGCGGCGCGGCTTTGCGGTCTGCAAGCAGTCGGGGGCCTCCTTCAATCCCTTCCTCGGTTCGAGCAAGGAGTGGCCTGAGCAACCCAAAGAGGTCAATTGGGACGAGTGGCAAATGTACAGCGACGAGTTGGTGGCGGCTTTCTACCAGCAGGCCGATTTCGACGACAACGACTTGGGGCCTTTGGCCTTGTTGTCGCTGTCGGGGGCGCGGGGCAACCAACAGCAGTTGATCCAATACGTGGGCGGCGGCCTGCTCTATCGGGAAGATGGCAGTCTATTCGCCCAGCGCGGTTGTTGGCGCGACGGCCTGTCGGTAGAGGAAACCAAGGTGCGGGCCCCGCGTGCCTTATGGTGGGGTCTGGCCGCCGCCAACCAGCGCTGGATTGAGGCGCAGGAAGCGGCCCTACAGCCCGTCCGTGCCGATTACCACGTTTTGGGCCGAGCCGCCAGGGCCGCGCAGCCGGGCGTAGTCTTTGCGAGGGCGGCTGAGCGCGGCGAGACCGAGCCGCTGACCAGCCTGTTCAGCCGGCTCTTTGCAGGGCTACCAGCGGACTAGGTCTCAATCAATGTTACTGTACCACCGCTTCGTCGCCCAAATGCTCGCGAATCCACGCTTTCAGCGGCACGTCTTCTTCTTTCGGCGAAGTGTAGCCGTGCCCGCCGCTAGGACCAGCACCTAATAGCTGCTGGCGGATCGGATCGCAGCGGTCCATCAAGTGCTCCACCGTCATGTCGTCGCGCGGCCGCAACCAGCGGTAGCTATAGCCGTAGAACAGCGCCCTGCGCGCGTCGGGCGAAAAGTTGTGCCCAGCCGCATGCCAGATCCGCCGATCAAAAAACACCGCGTCGCCCGCTGCCACTTGGATCGGCGTTGTGCCCACTGGGTCTAAGTCCTCGTCCGCTGGCATTTCCAGCTTGTTTTTCAGGTGCGAGCCGGGTACTGCGTGGAAGTTGCCGCGATTGGTCTCGGTGCAGTCCGTGAGAAAGTACGCCACCTTGAGCGAGACCCTCGGCCGAGGCTCAGTCTCCATGTCGATGTTGAGCCGCCCGCTGTCTTGATGCCAGCCCAGCCGCTTGCGCGCGGGCACCACGCCGTCTAGCGGCGGAGTAACGATCAAGTGCGTGTGGTAGAGCTGAATGTGCCAGCCCAAAATCCCAAAGACCTTGGCGAACGTCTTTGGCCAGTCGAGCAACTCCAGAAAGAGTTCGTCTTTGCCGATAAAGTCGAAAAAGTTGTGCATCTGGTGCTTTTCCAGCCCCTTTTGCAGCCGGGCCTCGGCGTCGAGGCGATCGACGATGGGGATGAGCTTATCTACCAAATCCAAGGGCAGCACATCGCGGACGATGAAGAAGCCGTCCTCCTCAAATTGGCGGCGCTCCTCCTCGGTCAACGCATATTGCAGGCAGGTTGTATCCATAGAAAACCTCCAAGCGGGTTGCCGTTTATCGGCAAAGTTGTAGGCAGCTTAATGGCTAGGCAATCGCCGCACTGATCCTGGCACTACCGGCTCGCCACGGTGAGCGCTCGCCACGGACGCAAAACACAGTGCCAAACTCGCCAGATTAGCACGGGCGCTGTTACTAGGCTCGCGGCCCTCTTCGACAGCGCAGAGCAGTTCGGCCATGGTCCCGTGAAACCCCTGCTCAAACCACGTCCCCACAAGCTGCGGCCGAGCCACGCCCGCTGTGGTGTACAAAACGACTTCCTGCGCCGTCAGATCCACGCCGCTGGCCCCTATTGTGCCCTCCGTGCCGACCAGATACGTGCGGTCCTGTTGCCCTTGGCGAGTGTTGCCATCAAAGAAAATCGTCGCTTGCGCGCCCGCGCACTCAATCGCCGCCTGAGCCAAAAGCGGCGGCTTGGCCTCCTGACCGGCTGCGTGTCGAGCCGAGGCGTGGACCTTTTGCGGCGTCTCGTCGCCTAAGAGCACCGTCGCCATATCGAACCAGTGCATCCCAAAATCGTAGAGTATCAGATCTTCCACCGCGTCAAAAGCAGAACCAGCGATCCAGTTGTGATCCCAATGCACGGCGAACTCGACGCTCTGCACTTGGCCGACCAAGCCAGCAGCCACAGCGTGGCGCATGTAGCTAAAATGCGGTGCCCAGCGGCCATTCTGGTTGACAGCCAGTTGTACGCCGCACCGCTCGGCCCGGGCAATGAGCGCCTCGCCCACATCCAAGTCGAGCACAAAAGGCTTCTGGCTGAGGACGTGTTTGCCCGCGTCAATGGCCGCTTCGAGAATCGGCAGCCGCTCCTGCGGATGGGGCGTAACGTCCACCACCTCGATATCGTCGCGGGCGAGCAGATCCCGATAGTCGAGGTACGTATCGGCCTCGGGGTAGAACTCCCGCTGCCGCTGCTCGACGCGTCCCCGATCGCGGCTGCACAGGGCTGCGACCTCATAGTCGGCGTTTTTATAGGCCCGCAAGTGCATCTCGGAGATGCCGCCGCAGCCGATCAGGCCGATCTGCGGACGATAGGCCGCTGGATCTCGCGGCTGGTAGGGCAAGTCCGGGGCTGGTACTTCGGCCTCCGACCCGGTTTTGCCTCGGCCATAGCCGCTGTCTTGGCTTTCTGCCATAGCTATTGAATCAGAGGCAATGTGCGCTTCTGCGCGGCGCTTTGGTAGGCCGTATCGACAATCTGTTGGCCGATACGGCACAGTGCCGGCGAGAGCGGCCCCTCAATGGATCGGTCCTCTTCGATGCAGTGAATAACGTACTGGACGGGATTCTGAAACGGCGGTTCGAGCACATCTACTGGCCGTTCCTCGGTCGCTGGCTGCGCCCGCGTCTGCACGCGGATCACCTCCTCGTAGTCATAGGAACTAATCGTGCCCTCGCTGCCAACGATCGCGAAGCCACACTTGGGCTGGGGTTGCAGGGTCCAAGGATCGGTAAAGGTGCCCCAGCGCGTCTCGAATTTCGACAGGCCCCGCTCGTAGCGCGCTACCGCAATGCAGTGTTCATCTACTTCGAGTCCTTGGGGCTGATCTACGGTGGCCGTCACTTCAATCGGTGCCCGGCCGTCCATGTACCAGGTGCCCAATGTGGTGCCGTAGCCTAGGTAGTCCAGCAGGGAGCCGCCGCCCGCCGCCTTTTTGTAAAACCAACTCGTGGGCTTTTCCCGCTCGACGACATCTGCGGTGCGCTCCACTTTGTCGGCGAGGTGCCACAGCGGCCCTCGGTTGCCGTCGTAGTAGTGGACTTCGATCACCTCGCCGATCTCGCCTGCGGCAATGAGCCGCCGCGCCGTGCGGTGCGGCGGATACCAAGCCAGCGGCCAGTTGATCGCCAACAGTTTGCCCGTCCCCTCCATGGCCCACTGCATCTGGTCCGCTTCGGCGAGGGTGGCGGCGAAGGGTTTTTCCATGATGATATGCACGCCAAAGGGCGCGACCTTTTCGGTCCACTCTCCGTGTTCAGCGGTAGCCGGACACAAAAGGACGATGTCCGGCTGGGTCTTTTCCAGACATTCCCGGTAGTCGGTGAAAACCCGGTCGGCTGGGATGGCGAAATCCTCACACGCCTGTTTCATGCGCTCGGGCTGCTCGTCGCAGATGCCGACGATTTCGACGTCTGGGTGCTCAAAGGCCATGCGCAAATTGTCGCCCATGTGCAGATGGTCGAAGTTGATCCCGGCGATTTTCCACTTGCTCATGGTTTAGCTCGCAAGCTGTGCCCAAGCGGTTACATGGGGCACTAGGCGGATTGGGCGTTTTGACGCGATCACCTCTTGTCGAATCCGCTCGGCTAGGGTATCCACGTCAAGTTCTTCCGCGGTGGTGATTCCGTACTGTTCGAGGAGTGGGAGCACGCTGCGCAAGCTGTTGGCAGCATATGAGTATCCGGCCCAACCATCCGGTCCGCCGACTGGATACTCGCAATGCATGTACGGCTCGGGTAGGCCCGCCTCGACGAAAGCGCGGTACAGGCCGAAGCCCATGTCGATATGCGCTCCAGAACGCTCGAATACTTTGAGGACCCAACCGATCAACTCGTTTGCGAGGGGCGTATCTGGAGAATGAGGCATCTGCTGATAGGGGGTGAAATCAGCCTCCTGAAAGGCCACGATCCCTCCTCGACGCAGACGGGTCGCTAGTTGTTTCAAGGCGTCGGCGGGATCGGCCATGTACATGAGGACCAGCCGACCAGTTATGGCGTCGAAATCATTCCCCAACTCCAAGGTCCGAGCGTCCCCCGCGACAAACTCGACGTTGGTGAACCCAGCCGCCTGCGCCCGTGCCCGCGCCGTTTCGAGAATCTCCGGATTTACATCCACGCCCACGACAGCCCCTTCTGGACCGACCAACTCGGCGGCTGTCAGGGCCACATCTCCAGGGCCGCTGCCAATGTCGAGCACCTTCATCCCGCTGCTGATGCCCGCCTCTTTGAAAAAGCGCCGCGTCACAGCGTCGTACAGTTGCGACTGCTGAATTAGACGCTCTTCCTCCCCTTGGGTGCGTCCCATCGTATATGTTGCATCGCTCTTTGATTCGCTCATGGGATTCGATCCTCCTTTTCTGAGCTAGCTTTTTTGGTGCGATAGTTCCTAAGTGTTGGGCAACCACGCAGGCTACTCATTGTCCGCAGAGCATCTAGTGCGCTGAGGGCAATCCGGTATTCAAGATATTTTCGCGCAGAAAGTCAAACACCGCGTTTCTTGGTTGCAGCCGCACTGGTAGCGAATAGACCGCTCTCTCCATCCAGCTTGTCTCCGGCGGCCAATCGCCCAATTTTAGGCCCGATTCCAACTATGTGCTTGGACGTGGATATCCATTGAGGGAGCAGCCTCCGCTTTTTTGCGCGAGGCAGGACATCAAAAATGAAAAGGATCGCGCCATGGACCAACCCAAAATCATGTACTACCACGACGGTCGGCATCCCCACATCTACCGCTACGAGCCGCCCATGGCCCCCGAGGAATACGTCGCCTTGGTCGATGAATTGGCCGGCACCACGGTCGAAGCCATCGCCTTCTGCTTGGGCGAGGGCCGCACCATGCTGCACGACACTCGGGCCAGCGAGTTGATGGGGCACAACGTCGAAGTCTGGGATCACTACGTCTTTCGCCGCGCTTGGCAAAACGCCAAGTCCCTCATCGACGCCGGCCACGACCCCTTGCGCTTGGTCTGCGACCGAGCCCACGAGTTGGGCATTCAGGTTTATCCCCTCCTGATCGTCCAGCGCGGCGGCGTTGACCACGCCTCGACGCGCTGCTCCAATTTCCGCATTGAGAACCAGCACCTCGAAATTGGCGCGGCTGGCGATCTCGACCCGGACTACCCCGGCTTGGACGGCCTCGACTTCAAGCACCCAGAGGTCCGCGACGAGCGCTTTGCCATTGTCGAAGAAGTGATGGGCGAGTATCCATCCGACGGCTTTGAACTACAGCTCAACCAAATGCCCTATTTCTTCCACCCCGACGAAATCGACGCTGGCCGTACCCTGATGACCGACTGGATCGGCCGCGTCCACGAAGCAGTCAAACACAGCGGCACCGACAAAGAGCTGGTAGTGCATATTCCCGACCGCTTGGAAGATTGCGCCCGCGCCGGACTCGACCCCGAAGAATGGGTCAAACGGGGTCTAGTCGATGTGATCGTCGCGGAAAACTTCGGCGAGAACTACCGCCTGAAAATGCAGGCCGACTTCGCCGAATTCCTCGGCCTCACCCAAGGGACGCCCTGCCGCCTATTGGCCCCCCTAAACGGCATGGTTTTTTCCGACCGTCTGCTCGACGCACCCTTGTCCATGCTGCGGGCCGCGGCCTGCAATTTTTGGGATCAAGGTGTTGACGGCCTGTACGTCTCCGAGTGGTTCCACTTGTGGCCGTACGAGGCGTCCTTTTACGAAAAGCTCAGGGAACTGCCCTACCCCAGCATTATGGCGGCCAAGGACAAATACTACTTCCTGTCCACTGCCACCCAAGACGGCCCTGCGGTCAGTCGGCCCAATCCGCTACCGCGTCAATTGGATCTGGACCAACCCGTCGAATTGGAATTGACCATTGCCGACGACCTGCAAAAATGGGGGGAGGCCAACCGCGTCCACGAAGTTTTGCTGCGCTTCCGCATCCACGGCAATGTCGAGACTGATCGCATTCAATTTGCGCTCAACGGCCAGATTTTGCCCGACGATCTGCGGCGCAAGATCAATTCGCTCTACAAAATGGACGGCCCGCGCTATCGGGTGATGGGCGGGTACTGGCACATTTTCAAATTGGACGCGGCGCACTGGCCGGTGCGGGGCAAAAACCGCATTGAAGTGACGCTGTTGGAGCGCGACGCGGATTTGGCCGATCCCTTCTGCACCCTGACCGATGTCGAGTTGGAAACTAAATACCTCAAGGGCAGAAATTTCCACCGCGCATATGTCGATCCTGACTTGGGACCTGCCGAGCGCAAGGTGTAATGAATGGGGCCACTAGTCCGCTAATACGTCAACGGGCGACCACAAGGGTCGCCCCTACATAAGATGACGTATTCAGAGTTGTGATCAGTCTGCCCTCCTACCCGTCATACGGAACTCGGAGGCTCCAACACCGTCCCCTCCTCCACCAACCGCGCCATCATCTGGGTAAATTCAGGCGTGCCGTCGTCATCCCAGTATTCGGTCTCAATGGGCGCGGCGTAGCTGTGGGGCATCCCGCCCCGGGTCCAGTCGGGCCGGATCAGAAAATGGCGCGTTGTCAGGGGGTCGTATCTGTTGTACATCCGCGTCCCATTGGCGAATTGCGATTTGACGATCCACGGCTTAATGGGTGGCAATTCCCGGCTCGCTAGCCGCTCCAACTCGTCGCGGTCCAAGGTCAAACCCAATCCCGGCTTTTCCGGCACCCGAATGAGTCCATTGATCGGCTCTAGACGCTCGCGCACCACCTCGTCTTTGAGAATTTCGCTGCTGTCGATAAAGTGGAAGGTGGCCGAGGGAAAGGTCGCCATCATGTGGCAGACCATGGCCCGGGTGATCGTCCCGCCCACGTTTTGCAGCATGAACGGTATATTGCCAGCGGCGAACAGACCGGCGGCGCGAATCGCATCGCCAAATTTCTGGTGGCCGCGCATGTACACATCTCCCGCCCCCATCAGCACCTCGTACGTAGCGTCCAGCGGCGCTTGATGGCGCACGATGGGCAGGGGAATGCGCCGGCGCAAATCAATCGACGCCAAGGTGTCGCCGGCATTGATCGAGTCTTCAAAGCAGCCGGCGATGGGATATTGGGCCAACCTAGCCAGCAGATCCGGCATGTAGTCATCAGTGCCGCCGCCGGTGAAATCGTAGTGGATCTTGAATCCAGGCGGAGCCACGGCCTGCATGGCCTCAGTCTGGTCAAAGACGTTCTCAAAGGGCGACAGGTGGAATTTGAGCCAAGTGTAACCTTGGGCGGCGTAGTTCTCCACGGCCTCGGCCATGTGGCTGGGGGCGCTCGACACGGTCCAACTACCCACCGGCACCCACGAGCGGTACTTCTGCCCGAAGAGCTTGTACACCGGCACGCCTGCGGCTTGGCCCATCAAATCGTACATGGCCGTGCCTAGCCCGATGGAGACTTCGTCGCCCATCCATTCGAAGGGATTGCTGCCCACATACTGGTCGATTACTTCCTGCGGCTCGGTGCGGCCGCTCTCGCCGAGGCCGATCAGGCCGGTATCGGTGTGGGCCACGTACACTGTGCGCCGAGTCACGCCTTGGTAGTGGCTGACCGGATAGGCGATCCAGTCTTGGTACTCTAGGCTGATTTCGTGGACTTCTATCTCAGTAACTTTCACGACGCCTCCTATGGGTTGGTCGTTAAAAACCGCCGATCAGTCCTCGACTGCAAAGAGAATTTTGTAGAGCACCGGCACAAAAAGCAAGGTGATCACCGTGGCAAAAAGCAAGCCCGCCATAATGGCCACCGCCATCGGCTCCCACATCAATCCACCGCCCAAATAGAGGGGAATAAGCCCCAACGTCGTCGTGCAGGTGGTCAGCAATATGGGGCGAAAACGCTGCTGCGCCGCGGCGACGATCGCCTCAACAGACGCCCGCCCAGATTGGTTCAATTCGATTTGTATGCGATCTATTAGCACGATCGCGTTGTTGATGACAATACCAACCAGCGCGATCAAGCCGAGGAAGGCGAAAAAACCAAAAAACGAGCGGAAAATCAGCAACCCGACGATGACCCCGATCAGGCCGAGCGGAATGGTGCTCAGCACGATAAAGGTCTTGCGGAAGGAGTTGAACTGAACAATCAACAGCGCCAGAATGATAAAGCCGGACAGCGGCAGCTTAGCGAGGACCGCGCCCATGGACTCGGCGCTCTGCTCGGACTCGCCGCCCAACTCGTAGCGATAGCCCTGCTGCCAAAATTTGCTGTCTTCTTCGAGCCAAGGGATGAACTCGTCGGTGATATCCTGCGCCGTAAAACCGCTTTTGGCGTCGCAGGTCACGGTCAAGGTGCGGTACAGGTCGCGCCGTTTGATCTTGGCGAGTTGCCACTGAGGCACAATCTGCGCCACTTGTCCCAAGGGCACATTTTTGCCCGACCCTTGGGCGTAGATGTTGATGCTCTCTAGCTGGCGCACATCGACATCCTGACTGCTTTCATGGCGCAGGACAATGGGGATACTTTGGTCGCCCTCGCGGAAAGCACCCGTATTGAACCCGGTGAGCGCCGTCTGCAACGAAAGGGCGATATCCTGATTGGTCAGGCCGGCGTTGCGGGTCTTGGCTTGATCGATGGCAACGGCGATTTTTTTGATTTTTGGCCCCCAATCGTCGCCGATATTCTGCGCACTGGGTATTTTGCTGAGTTGTTGCTTGATGCGCTCGGCGAGGCCGAACAGTTCATTGGGGTCTGGCCCGGTTATCCGCACCGCCACATCCGCACCGCCCCCGCCGCCCCCGGCCAACCGCGAAACCCGTATCTCGGCGTCTGGAAAGGAGCGAAAGCAAAAGGCGTCTAGGCGGTCAATTACCCATTGGTTATCGTCGCCCGAACGGGTGTTGATCAACATGTGAGCATACCCCGCATTGGCTTCACCCGGCTGATAACCTAAGTCGTAAGAGGGTGGCCCCTCGCCGATAAAGGTCGCCCAGTCTGTTACCCCGCGTTGGCGATTTTCGCTCACCAAGAGGCTATCTGCGATATACGCTTCGAGCTGCTCCACCCGGGCGGTGGTGGTCTCAATTTTGGTGCCCAAAGGCAAATTCAGATCGACCGTTACTAGGTTGCGCTCGCTGTCGGGAAAGAAGATAAACGGCAAGAAACCAAAGCCGAAAAGCGACGAGACAAATAAGCCGACGATGATCGCCGAGAATGAAAAGGGCCGCGCTAGGGCCTTGAGGAGCAACCCCTTGTAATAGCCGTTGCAGCGATCGATAAAAGTGCTTTGCTCGGACGAGGATTCTTGCCGTTTCACCCGGATGAAGAAAACCGCCAACAACGCGACCATCGTCAGGGAGAGCAACCAAGAAGAGAGCAAGGAGATGGAGATCACACTGAAAAGCGGCCCCACGATCTCGCCCATGGTAGATTCGGCGAGAAAGAAGGACAAAAAGGCGGCTGAAGTGGTCAGCGAAGAGACCAGCAGCGGCACGGCCAGCTCCTGAGCCGATTCGATGGCGGCTTCTTTGGCAGCGGTGCCCTTTTCCATTTTGACCACAATCGCTTCGGACACCACGATGGCATTATCCACCAACATGCCCAGCGCCATAATCAACGCCGCCAGCGACACTTGGTTGAGACCAATATCGAGCAGGCCCATAGTAAAAAGGGTCGCGACAATGGTCATGGGAATGAGGCTGGCCACCACCAAGCCAGTGCGCAGTCCTAAAAAGAGCAGCATGGACAACAGCACGATAGCGACGCTTTGCAGGAGATTGCCGGTGAAATCGGCAACCGATTTTTCTACCTCGAAATCTTGGGAGGCCACTCTGTTGAAGGTTATGCCCAGCGGCAGCCGCGCTTGATGGAGGGCGACTAGTTGGTCGATTTCCGTACCCAACTTGATGATGTTGGCTCCTTCGCTGAGCGCCACCGAAAGCGCCAGCCCCGGCTGACCGTTGATTTTGACTAGGCGCTGTTGGGGCGTTTCGTAGTCCCGCACGATGCGGGTTATATCGCCGAGGTACACGCTACCGCCCTTGCCCACCGCGATCAACGTCCTCCCCAGATCGCCTAGGTCGGCGTAGCTGCCGGTCGGTTCGAGCACTAAGCGTTCATCCTCTAGGCTGACCTCGCCGCCGGAAAAGACGATGTTGGTACTGGCGATGCTGTTTTTGATCTTTTGCGCTGAAAGGCCCAGTTCGGCCAGCCGAGCGTCGTTGAATTGTAGGTAGATCCGTTCCTTTTGGATGCCGCTTATTTTCACTTCGGACGCGTCGGGCAGCTTGATCAGGTCGTCGCGCAGGTCTTTGGCATAGGTCTCGAGTTCGGCAAAAGTGAAACCATCCCCGGTCAGGCCGATTGCAATGCCGTACACCACTCCGAGCCCATCGTCCTTGACCTCCGGGCCGTAGATGCCTTCGGGCAAGTCCGAGCGAATGGTGTCGATTTTGCGGCGCAATCGGTCCCATACCGCTTGGAGTGCGTCCGGCGGGACTTCCTGCTTGAGTTCGACTGAAACTATCGACAGACCAGTGCGCGACTCGCTGGTGACGGTTTTCAGCTCGGGCAATTCTTGCGCGACTTCTTCGATTTTGCTGGTAATCAGGGCTTCGACCCGCTCGGGACCCGCACCGGAAAAGCCCGTCACCACCGAAGCGACGCGGACGGTGTACGGGGGCATACTGTCGCGCGGCATGGTCTGATAGCCGACCAAGCCCAACAGCACGACGACGAGCAAGACCACGATGGTGACGCGGTTATTTTCTAGGGCGATTTGGGTGAGGTTCATAGGGTCTCACTCGGCCAAAAGGCGCACGGTCATCCCGTCCAAGAGCGATCGGAGGCCGGCGGTAGCGACTAATTCTCGGTCGGCTAGCCCTTCTTCCACGACAAAACCGTCCGCCAACAGTTGGCCGATGCGGATCGGCCGGCGGTGGACCGTCCCCAAGCCCTTGTCAATCGCCTCTACGACAAAGACGTATTGGCCCTTGGCGTCTTCCCCGACCGCCTTGACCGGCACCACCAGCGGATCCGATGGCCCCCCAGTGCCAAAGCGAAATTCCACTTCGCCAGCCATGCCGGGCCGGATAGACGGAGCAGGGTCGTCGAGGCGCACAATGACCGGATACGTGCTGGAAGCGTCGAGCGCGTAGGCGATCTCGCGCACTTGCGCGGCAAAATCTAGGCCGGGCAGAGCGGAAAAACGCACGCGCACTGGCTGTCCAGTCTGGATTTGGGCGATATACCCTTCGGGCACCCCTACCTCCATTTCGATGTCCTCGCCCGCGCTCAATTCCACCAAGGGCGCACCGGCTGGAATCACTTCATTGACCTCGTTGTGGACCGCGGTGACGACACCGGCGACCGGGGCGTATATCGCATTGTAGCCTAGCTGGCGCTCCTGCAAGTCCAAACTCTTTTGCGCTGATTCGTAACTGGATGTGGCCGAGGCAAGGCCATTTTTGGCCTGTTCGTACTCGGCGAGGGAGACGTTGTTGGCTTGGTAGAGCTGCCGCACGCGAATGAGCATGGACTGGGCATTGGCCTTTTGCACTTGGGCGTTTTCTAGGGCGGCCTTGGCCCGTTGATGCGCGAGGATCGCATCCCGGTTGTCGAGTGTGGCAAGGCGCTGGCCCGCTGCGACGGGGTCGCCGACCTTTACGCCGATTGATTCGATAAGCCCGCCCGTTCTGAAGCTGAGCTTGGCTTCGATGCCAGCTTTGGCCGTGCCAGCAAAACGCTGGCTCTGGACGGCGCTGGCGGGATGGACTTCGGCGTATTTTACCGGGCGGATGGCAGGTGGGGCGACTTCCGATTCGCCGCCGCAGCCAATCCATAGGCCCAGCGCCAATAGATGAATCCCAATAGCTGCGAAATTTCGCTTTGGCATGATACCTCGCTTCATGGCGCGTTTTTTCTTGTCGAGAAGAAATCCGTCAAGCGCCCGGCGAAAGCCTCCTGCTGTTCTGAAGTCATGAGCATGGTGTAGGCTCCGATGCTGTTTTCTAGCTGCAAATGGCTGACCAAGTATTCGTAAACGGCTCCGGCCTCGGCTTGGCGAGCGGCAAGGGCGGCGCGTTGGGCATCCACTAATTGGGTGATTGCCAGTTGGCCCTTTTGATAGGCGTCCTGCACCAAGACAAAGTTCTTTTGTGCGCTGGTAGCCGCCACTGCGGCAAAGTGTATGTTGGTGCGCTTGGACACCAAGTTGGTTGCCCGCACGCGGACGGCTTGGGTGAGTTGCTGGCGCAAGCTCTCCTCTTGGAGGCGGAGTTGCTGCTGCTGGATCGCGGTCTGGTCGATGGCGATCTGGCGCTGATTGCCCTGAAAGAGCGGATAAGTGAAGTGGAGGGCCAAGTTCCAAGTGCCGTCGAGCGGATCGGAGGAGGCCGGTGGCATTCCCTTGCCAGTGCGCCAGAAAGTGTAGTCGGCCTGCCCGCGCAGGGCCACCGTAGGCAGGTAGTAGCGCCGGCGGTTCATCTGCTGCTGGCGTTTGGCGGCTTTCATATTCGCTTTTAACTGCTTGAGCGAAGGCATGTTTTGCAGGGCCTCGGCGACGAGAAAGTCGGTCAGAATCTCCACATCGCCGGCGCGGTCGATCAGAGACCCGAGGCGGGCCGGGTCAAAACGGCTAAAGAGTTCGTCGGAAAGCTGGACGTCCTCCACTTCAAACTCCTCGCCGATATTCGCCCGGTTGAGCAAGCGGTTGAGTTGCACTTTGGCCAGATAGAGGCCGTTGAAAGCCTCAATCGAGGCTTGGGTGGCGCGGGCCACTTCGCTTTCCCAGCGGAATACGTCGGCGACGCCAGCATAGCCAACGGCATTGCGGGTGCGGGCGATCTTCAGATTGCGGCGCGAAGCATCGAGATTTTCATCTTGGATGCGCCCTCCGGTTTTGGCCAGCAGGATGTCGAAATAAGCCGTTGACAAGTTTAGCACCACGTCGAGTGCGACCAGATCGGTGCGATGGCGGGCGGCCTCGGCCAAGTACTGCTGGATTTTGACATTGGCCAAAACCGGCTCGGAAAACAGGACCTGCTGCACGGTCCCAGTGCCCACGCCAGTGCGCTCGGGCTGTTGACCGAAAGTGCGCTCGGCGGCATTTGGATCCACCTGCAACAGGGTGGTCGAGGTCTCTACGGTGGGCAGGAGGGACGATTTGGCTTGGCGCGTATTTTGGCTGGCCAACTCGACGTTGCGCTTTTCGATGCGCAGGTCGAGGTTGCTCTGCAAGCCTTCGGCGATGATTTCCGGCAAGCTCAAGCGTCGATCGCTAGTGGGTTCGTCGGCCTTGAGGAAGCGGGCGGAAAACAGCGTTTCAAACGAGAGGTCGAAACCGATCCGCCGGACGGTTGCGGCATTCAGCACCCATTGCGCGTCAAAATTGCGCTGCACGGGCATCGCCGCCAATTCCTCCCCCAGCGCAACTCCCTCGACGATTAGGGCTAGGTTGCGAAAAATCTGGTCGCGGCTGTTCTCGTCGCCGATACAGGCCATCATTCCCGCATCCACATAATGTCGGCTCATGGCAAAGGAAGGCAGCTTGCGCTCGGCGAGGGCCTCGGCCAGCAAGGAGACCTCCTCGGGTGGACGCTCAAAGGCCGTCGCCAAATAGACCGCGTCAACCGCGTCGCTCAGCACCGGGAGCGGCCCTTCCGGCTCCCAAAAGACCAACTCCACCTCGCTGCCGTACGGCGCGGCAAGGCGGTCGAAGAAGCGCTCAAAATCCAGCTTGCCTTGCAGGTTTGCACTGAGGATGACGGCCAGATGGGCAAAAGGATGGATGCGATAGAAGGCGTCCCACTCCTTTTGGATCGAGTGACTGCTGAGCAGGTAGGTAAAATTCTGCACCCCGGAGACGCCGGGCTCGACGAGGGGCATCTGCTGTAATTCCACGTCCAGTATCCCCACGGCGATCGTCGGCTTGGGCAGGTTGCCTTGGGTGGCCAGCATCGCGGCGCTGGCCGGCCCGGCGGCAATAATTAGATCGACCGCCGGGTCGTTGGCTAGGGCTAGATAATCTTCGTACTGGGCGGCAAAACGCAGGTGTTCGGGGAAAAAATGGACCGACGTATCGACCCCTAGCACCTTGTGAATCTCCTCCTGCAGGAGGACTAGGTTGCTATCGGCATTGGTTGCCTCGACCCTAAAATCGAGCAATAGGCCGATGTGGAGGTCGCTCTTTTCAATTTGGGCGTGCGCTGGCAGCGCTTGGCCCATGAACAGGACGACGGATATAGCTATTCTTAGCATCAAGAGGTCTATCCCCTGAAGTTCTCCCGTTTAGGACCGACCTTTCTCACCCGCAAACCCTTCAGATCGTACTCCGAACGCAGGTCGTCGTCCATCTCAGTCTCAGCCTTGTTCATAACTTTCTCTTTCCTTTCGTCAAATGAGACCCGGTGTTTCGACAGATTAGCTTCTGCTTTGTTTTTATCCCATTCGAATTCCATGGACATAATATATGAAAGCGAAGACTATCGGAGGTACTGCAAATAGATTTCCACCTGCTCGACCCGCAAGGACACCCGCAGCCGCGCATCTCGCTCCAGCAAGCGCAGTCGGACTTGGTGGATGCCGCGCTTCACTTGGGCTGCGGTCAAGCGCCAACAGAGCCAAGCGTTTTCCGATACATCGCTCGGATTGGCCGCATCTTCGGCTGCGGTATCGCGCACTACTGGAACTGGCAACGCGACCCCGTCTAACGTCACTTCGATCTGATCGGCGGGCGACCAGTGGGCCATTTCGATCTGCAACTCGGCGGCGGCTAACTGATCCTCGGTCTCGACCTCGTCGCCGACGCGGACGTGGAAAATCGGCCCACAGTCCGTTAGCGTAGGATACAGCGTCACCGGCACCTCGCCGTACAGGCGATCGTCGCGCTCGGCATCCACTCGGTTGCCGGTCTTGGGGCCAATGCTGCGGTGCAGGGCGGTGTACACTTTGTCTAGGCCAGCCAGTGTTTCCGCCGATCCCATAGTAGTGAGCAGCGGTCGATGCGTCTGGGCATGGCCGTGCCAGTTGAACACGTACACCCCATCCGCTCCACGCGCTAGCTGATCCTGCGCCAAGCCGCGAAACCAATCCACCCGCCACGCCCCGTGGGGCCGCAGCCGCCGCGCTTGCTGTCGCCCGTCCGAGTCAAAACCAGCGTAGAAGTGCACGTCGTGGGGACGGCACAGCTCGACAAATTGCTCAACCTCAGCCCCTGGATCGGTCCCCGAATTGCCGCCGCTGATAACCACATCGCACAAACCATCCCGCACCCAAGTCTCGACATCGTAGCCAATGCGGCGGCAGGCTTCAAAGGTCGTGGCCACCCGCACGGCCACGTGAAAGGGCCGCCCCCGCTCCTCGGCGATCTGGTCGGTCTGCTTCCGAATGGCCTGCATGAGATCGGTCAAAACGTAGCGCAAGCGGTACGCATCGTCGGCTGGCAGGTGAAAGGCGTGCCGCTGCCAATCCAATTCGACGCCGTCCCAATCGGCCAAGCGGCAGGCTTCGACGACGCGCTGCAAGATGTACGCCCGCACTTCGGGGATGGCTATATTCCACGAAGTCGAAGCCCAGCCCGGAGCCTGGTCCTCGCCCAAAAGCCACTCGGGGTGCTGCTGCCGCATTGGCGTCAGTTCGGACCGTTGCAAGCCGCCCAGATCGCCCGGCCGCAAATCCCAAAAGTGGTTGTCGTTCATGCGCAGCGACGGCAGCACCGCCATGCCCAGTTCGCGCCCGCGCTGCACCAGCGCTCCGTACAAATCGTCCCCCCGCTCGAAAAAGGCGCGGATATTTTCAGTGTGACGCATAGTCTGCACGGAATCGTAGCACCGCTCGGTCGATGCGCCGACCACATCCAGTTGTTGCGACGGCCAAGGCACTTCGTGGACGCCCACGCACCAGCACAAGGCTCCCACCTGCGTATCGGCTAAGGGCGCGTACACCTTGTCGAGGAATTGGGCCAGCGATTGGGGGTACTCGCTGTACCCGTGGGGCGCACCGTCCCAGTTGTACACAATGCCGTAGTTGGGCGCGGCCGTTCGCTCTGCCATAGTTTCCTCCAGCGCGTTAAGTTGGTCCGGTAGGCTGCACTGCATAGTTTATTGGGGCAATTCACCGGAAACCTAACGAAGAGAGGAATATCACACCATGAGCTACTACCGCTTGTTATTGACCCGAGCCAGTTTCACAAGTCCTTATTTTTGGCCCAACTGATTTCTCCAACCAGTGGTTGGAGTTTTACATCTTCATGGTATTCCAGAAAAAACTGCCGCATGTACCACAATATGACTTGCCTGTCTAAAAATGAGCTTGTCCTTGCGTACGGTAAAAAGAACTTAGTATCTTGAGCACCGATTTGTCGGCTGATCTCCTCAACCTCCACTCTGGGGGCCGCGATGAGTTCTTCCCGCTTTAAGTCTCCCGCTTCTGATTTCGATCTCGCCGAATTGGTCGGTCGCCTACGCCGAGGCCTTCTCCTGTCCTTGGCGGTGGCCGTCGGCCTCACGTTGGCCCTTATCGCCCTCAACCCCTTTCGACAAGTCGAGATCAAAGCCCCTCGGCCTCTCACCACTAAATTCATCAAGCGCGAACCCCGCTTGACCAAGCCCTTAGAACTGCGCAAGATCCCCAAGCCCAAGCGCCAGCTAGCTCGCCGCCAAGTCCACTTGGCCGCCGCCCGCCTAGATCAAGTGCAGGCCACGACCAACTTCAACGTCCGCTCGTTGATTTCCAGCCACGTCGGTAACTCGGGCATTAGCTTGTTCAAGCCGATTACCGATAACGCTGCGAACAGCTTTGCACTCGAGCCCAAGCTCGTCTCCACCTCGGTGACCAGTACGCGGATGCCGGAGCACAAAATCGACATGGCCTTGGAAATGCTCGACGTCAACAGCATGGATACCGGCCGCTACCGGGCCATGGTCATCCAGGATGTCGGCGACCCCCAGGCGATCAAGGGCTTCATCAAAATAGCCCATGTGATTTCAGCCCGCGCCGTTACCGATCAAATACAGGGCTACAGCAATTTGAATCTGCGCTCAATCGACGCTTTGTGCGATGTCATCAATGAGTACACCGGGATCGAAGCCAGATTTATCGGCACGATCACCTACGACGACAAACGTCTACTCGAACTGCCCATTCTCATCCCCCAAGGCTCTCTCAACGAGGGCGAAATGGAAAACTATGCCCGCTATATGCTGTCCGGGGGCTTCATTATGGGAGGTTACCATCGCGAAGCCTTGGTAAAGTACGGCGGCTTAGTGGACGGGTATGATTTTTGGAAAGAACGTCTGCCTTTGGACCATCCCATTTTCAATGCCTTTTTCGCGCTGAAAGGCGGTACTGGGGGCTTGGTTGACTGGCGGGACATCGTCAATGGGTACTTCATCCGCGGCCGGATGGTCGGCATCGACAACGTAGGCTGGGGCAGCAACCCGCGCTACAATCAGATGGCGGTCAACGTGATCGTCTATGCCCTGACCCAAGAAGGCTCCATCACCCAACGCCTCATGCAGGGGGTCAACTGAGGCCGGCTGTCCCCAAAAGACCGGTTCTTTTTTAAATCCACCAGAAAAACGCTTCCTTGGAGATATCCCATGGCCATGACCGAAGAAGAACGCTTTCGCTTTGATCTCACCGGCTTTTTGGTGCGCCCCGCCATCCTAGAGCCAGCCGAAGTCGCCGCCATCGTCGATCAGATCGACCGGATCAAACACGACCCCAAATCACTGCCGCCCGAACACCGCGACGTGCCCGGCGGCCCGGCCAGCGTGCTGATCGATCATCCCCAAGTAGTCGATGTGATTCGGGAGGTAATTGGTCCCGATATAAGATTGGAAGGCTGTAGCTGCGTCTGGCGCAAAAAGGGCGAGGAGCACGGCGGGCTACACGGGGGCGGCCCTGGGCAAGCCGATCCCATTTTTGGCTATCGGGTGAAAAACGGGCGCATCCACGCCGGTATGGTGCGGGTTATTTTTGAATTGACCGATATTGCCCTAGAAGATCAGAGTACTCATTTCTTAATCGGCAGCCACAAGTCGGAATTCCCCATCCACGAAGACCATCTGTCACTGGAAGAGGGCAAGCGCAGTCCCTTCCTCACCACGTACGCCTGCCCGGCCGGCAGCGCAGTTTTTTTCACCGAGAACTTGTGCCACGCCGGGCCAGTGTGGCGTCGCGACACTCCACGCGTCACCGTATTAAACGCCTACTCGCATTTGGCTACCCACTGGCACCGGCTGAAGATCCCCCCGGCGGTGCTGCACAGCCTGTCGCGCGAAAAGCAGGCTTATTTCCGCCAGCCTTGGATCGCCGATTTCCGCACTAGCCCGGCGACCCACAATACTACCGAGCGCTTCCTAGACAACGACGAAGCGCCCGTCGATACGGATCACAAGCCCTAGGGCGTCTAAACCAACCGAAGCTGGCAGACGCAATCGAGGGTTATGGATTTCCAACTAGAATCGCGCTGCTGAGAGCGGCCCGGGGTCGCGTCCGTCTAGGGCCAGTTCCACCATGCGCTCGGCGGCCAGCAGGCCAATGGAGTTGCCGTAGCCGCTAAAACCGAGGGCAAAGACCGCGTCGGGCAAGTCCGGGAGCGCGCCGACCGCTGCCCGGCGATCCGGGGTGAAGCCGTGGATGCCAGCCCAGTAGCGCTCGACTTCAAAGGAGATGCCCGGGAACCAGTGGCGCAAATAGGCCTCGAGGTGCTGTATCAGGTTGGGGGTGACGGCGTCCTCGGCGGTGTACTCCTGCTCCTCAAAAAAAGCCCGGGCACCGCCAATCATCAAACGCCCATCTTCAAGCTGGCGGAAGTAATCGTACTCCGTGATGCCGGCGACTTGAATCAGAGGTTCCACCGGGGTTGTGATGAGGATCTGGCCGCGCACCGGGCGCACGATGCGGCGCAAATGCGGGTGCATATCGCAGCCATACCCATTGGTGGCGATGTACACCTTGCGGCAGCGGATGTGGGCGCGGCGCCCGCGCACTATCAGGCCCTGGCCCTCTGGTTCGATGCGATAGACCTCATTGTGGTCGTAAAAGGTGGCCCCAGAGGCGGTGGCAATGGCCTCGGTGAGGCGCGCTGGCTGCACCATGAAATCGCCTTCCACCTGTAGAGATGCCGCGTATCCAGCGCCATAGGGATCGCTGTGGGCAAACTCGACTTCAACGCCGTCGGCGGCAAAGGCGCGGGCCCACTCTTCCAGCTCGCGGGCGTCGGCTTGGGTTTCAGCGAGGTGGATGGCACCCTCTTCCCAAGGCACTTCGTACTGCTTGGCCAAGGCGCGCATGCGGGCGACGTTGTCGCACACCATGTCGAGAATTTGGCGAGCGGCCGGACGACCCACTTGGGCGATGAGGGTGGGGTACGTCTCGCGCTGCGAGGTCAGCACAAAGCCGGCGTTGCGGCCCGAGGCGCCGGAAGCTGCAAAACGGGCGTCAACTAAGGCGACGTCGCGGCCCCGCTGGTGCAGCAGGGTGGCTGCGTACGAGCCGACGATGCCGGCGCCAATTACTACATCGTCGTGTTCGGCCTGCAGCGGTTCGGATACTTCTTGCCATTTGGATACGGTCATAGGGCCTCCAAGGTAAGGTTGGCTACTCTGAGATCGCCGTCAGTTGCGCGGATCCGTCGGTGGATCACCCTCACCCCTCCTGCTTCTCCATATCGCCCCCACTCGCCACCATGCGCTCGGGAGCGCCATTCGCATCGGCTGCCAACGCCGCGCACGGCGTACCGAATTCGGGGTGGGCAAAGGGCAGATGGGTTCGTCCCCGCGCCAGAATGTGTTTGTAATTAGCAGCCGGTCTCTCATAGGGTGCCCCGTGGTTCCACGGCACCCAAGAGCGGGCATTGCAATAGTGGCTGACAAATGCCCGCCGCCAGCGGTCGGGCGACTGATTGGGATGGGAGCGGTGCAGGAGGTGCGGATGGAAGAACACCACATCGCCGGCTTCCACCACTACCGGCACTGCGTCACCGTAGCGCCGCGCTACTCTCGACAGCGTATTGACCTCGTCGTCGAGTTGGCTAATGCCCTCTACAGTTTCAATCTCGTCAAAGGCTCCCTCGGCGTGGACCAGGTGCCCCCGGCCTTCATCTGGATAAATAGGCTCGTGGTTCGAGCCGGGCGCGACCCACAGACAGCCATTTTCCTCGTCGGCCCGCTCCAAGGCCAACCAAGCGCCGATGAGAGTGTCTGGGTACGTCGTGATGTAATAGGAATCTTGGTGCCAACCCTGTCCGCCCGTGCCGGGCGCGTTGAAAAACTGCATGGTCTGCAAAGCCAGCACATCCGGCCCGATGAGCGCCTCCAAAACGTCCAAGACGCGCGGGTGCAGCAAAAAGCGTTCGCAAGTGGCGTCCCAGCGGTGCAGTTGATGCACTCGCGTGAAACGCTGCACTAGCTCCTCTTCCGTTGCCTCTGGGGACGGCGGCTCTTGACTCGGAACGTCGATTTGGCCCTTGAGCATGGCCATGACGTGCGCTTTGAGTTCTTCCACTTCGTCCAGACTGACCAAGCGTTTGACGACTAGGAAACCCTGTTTCTGATACTGGGCGTATTCCGCCGTGGAGACTTTGTAGCGATCGGGCCGCTGGTCGGCCACTGGTTTGTAGCTCATTATTCCCTCCGCGTTGGCAATCCTCTCACAGCTTCTTCCGCACGGCCCTCACCCCAGCCACCATGTTCTCCAGTTTCTGCTTCGCTGCCCAGCGAGCCGTTTGACTCAGCCCGCAATCGGGCGCAAAGGAGAGCTTGTCGGCCGGAGCGTACTCCAAGCACGCCTCCACCCGCGCCGCGATGTCCTCGACGGTTTCAATATAGTAGCTCTTCACATCGACGACTCCCACGGCCACGTCCATCTTCGCGGCGATCTGGCCGATGATCTCCAGTTCGGCGAACTCGCGGCTGGCCATCTCGACGTGCATCTCATTGACCTGCATGTCCAAGAAGGCCGGGAACATGGGCGCGTAGCGGCGCAGCCCCACGGCGCGGCCCTTGAAGTTGCCAAAACACAGGTGAGTCGAGAGCCGGCACTTGCCCGCGACGGATTCGACCGTGCGGTTGAAGATATCGACGAAGCGCGCTGGATCCTCGCGGTGGGCATAGCAACTCATCGACGGCTCATCAACGGTCAGTTCGGTGCAACCCGCCGCACAGAGCGCCTCCAGTTCACTCCGCACGATTGGCAGCAGCGCCTCGGTCACGGCCCAGCGGTCCGGGTATTGGTCGTTGGGTACGAGTCGTCCGCTCAACGTGTAAGGACCCGGCACACTGGCCTTGAGCGTCGGCCCTACTGGTGCCAAGCGCTTGAGCCGCGCAAACTCCTCCACTGCGCCCAAGCCGTGCGGCGCTTGCAGCGGTCCAGTGATTGCATGACGTCCCCGCTGGTCGTGGGCGGGAGGCCCGAAGCGCCTAGGCGATGCAGACTCTAGGTCGATGCCTTCGAGATAGCCGTAAAAGGAGAGGTTAAAATCAAAGCGCGTCTGCTCGCCGTCAGTAACCACGTCCAACCCGGCCCGCACTTGGTCGCCGAGCGCGGCAACGACCGCGTCGTCCTGCATCTCGGCAATATCGTCCGGCCCGAAGGCGTCGAGATGCTCAACCGCGTGTTCGAGCCAGCTCGGGAAGGGATAGGAGCCGATAACAGTGGTGCGCAGGGGATGATCTTTCACGGTTGGCCTCCAGCGACTTTTTCCCAAGCGATTGCCGCCGTCCCCAAAACGCCGGCGTGGTCGCGCAGCTTGGACAGCACGACCGGTACGCCGGCGCCCGCTGGATGGCGGAATAAATGTTCGTTCACTTGCTTTTGCAGCGGTTCGAGAAAGTGCTCGGCCGCATTGGTCGCCCCGCCGCTGAGGATGATGCGCAGGGGAGCGTACACGTGTACCGCGCTTACTAGCAGCCAGCCCAAGTTGCAGGTCCAGTGCTCCAGTTCGTCAATGCAAAGCCGATCTTGGCGCTTCACGCCGCGGATTATGGCCTTGAAGTCGATCGCGTTGGGATCTTTGAAGTACTGGTCGCTCAAGACCGAGGGAATGCCGCGCGCCAGCCCGTCCCGCACTTGCTGAGTCAGCGCCGTAGCCGAGCACATCATCTCGGCAGTACCCCGCGCATTGGTCAGGCACAGCCGCCCGCCGAGGGCCTGCATGACGATGTGGCTCATCTGCGTCCCGAACTGGAGATGCGGGTCGCGCAGAATTTTGCCGTCGAGCAAGACACCGGAACCGACGCCTGTGCCGATGGTGATCGTCACCGCCCAGTCCAAATCCCGCGCTAGGCCGTAGTGCCGCTCGGCGTAGATAGAGACGCGGCCGTCGTTGTCGGCGACGACTGGAATCCCCGTGGCCTTAGCCAGCCGTTTGACAATGGGATAACCTTCCAGCCCCTTGATCTTCCCCGGCATGTACACCACGCCGACCTCGGGATCCACGGCCCCAGGAAAGCCCAAGCCAATGGCCTGCGGCTTGCCGCCCAGCTTCTGGGAAATCCGCGCGACTTCATCCTTGAGCGTCTTGAGCAAATTGCCCATGCCCAGCGCAAACCCCGACGGATTGATGCCCGGTGCCAGCATCCGCCCGCCCCGCGTCACCGCGCCGCTTTTGGCTCGGGTGCCGCCCACGTCAAAGCCAATGACATAGTCTTTCATGCGTCCTCCTTGCGTCAACTAACGCACCAACCTGCATCCACGGTCACCACCGTTCCGGTAATCGCCCGTGCTCGATCCCCCAACAAAAAGACCGCCATCCCCGCCACATCCGCCGCGCTCATCATCGCCCCAAGCGGCTGCTTGTCGCGCATAAACGCCATGATCTCCGCGTTTTCTCCGGCCCGCTTGCTCATCGGCGTCTCCACCAACGCCGGCGCAATGGCATTGACTCGAATCCCGTGCGGCGCGTAGTAGCTGGCCATAGCCTTGCTCAGCGACACAATCGCTCCTTTACTGGCCGCATAGGCGTGCGAGGCAAAAAACTTCCGCTCCGGCGCAAAGGCCAACACACTGGCCATGTTGAGAATCGCCCCCCGCTCCCCGTCTTCGCGCGGTTCTTGGGCCAACATCTGTTGCAGCACGGCGCGGCAGACCAAAAACATGCTTTTCGCGTTGGCGTCCATCGTCGCATCCCACCCCTCCTCAGTACACTCGTGCAGCGGCCCATCGCCAAAGCGCCGCCCGCTGATCCCCGCTACATTGAATAATCCGTCGATTCGTCCCCACTGGTCCACGCAGGCCGCGACGATTTCGGCGACCTGTTCCCACTGCGTCAGGTCGGCTGCCCGGTGCGCCCCCTGCTTTCCCAGCTTCTCGGCCAACGCCCGACAGTTTGCTTCCGTCCGCGAAGTAACAAATACGCTGGCCCCCTCCTCGGCTGCGTGCAGAGCCGTGGCCTCGGCGATGCCGGTAGAGCCGGTAATTAGACAAACCTTGTTGTCGAGAGTGCCCACGATGTGGTTTTGGAGTTGGGTCGATAGGGATGGGTGCGGGCGACCACAAGGCGGGCGACCACAAGGCGGGCGACCACAAGGCGGGCGACTACAAGGCGGGCGACCACAAGGCGGGCGACCACAAGGCGGGCGACCACAAGGCGGGCGACCACAAGGGTCGCCCCTACTCGTACAAATGTTTGAGGCTCTTGCGGTAGCC
>JAJEFJ010000015.1 GCA_022820485.1 Candidatus Latescibacterota bacterium | reverse complement strand
GTCGCGGTGGTCGCGGTGATGCGCAAGCTGCTCCTGCTGCTCAACGCCATTGCCCATCGACGAACCCCTTGGGTGCAACACCAAGCCAAAGCAGGCTAAAAAAGGCTTGACACACAACACAGATACTCCCGCAAAAGCGGGAATCCAACGCCGTCGGTTCCCACCCGGCCCGCTGGACGCCCCGCTTGCGCGGGCGTGACGGAACAGGAACAGTAGCGCGTAACGGTCCTGCGCGTCAAATACCAGACCATTGGGTTAGCAACTTGGCGCGAGGCAAAACGGTGTTTATGTTGAGCTAGACACATCTCGACCCAAATTGAGGACTGATTATGGCCAATATCACCCGCGTCCTTTTCATAGGCAACAGCTTCACCGCGCGCAACGATCTGCCCGGACTCCTCGCCCAACTCGTCCACGCCGGCGGCAAGAGCAAGTTGGAATGCGAACTCATCAGCGCCGGCGGGGCCTCGCTCAGGATGCACTTGAACAAAGGCGAGGCACAAACGCGCTTACAGGCATCTCGCTGGGATTACGTCGTGTTGCAGGAGCAAAGCACCCTGCCGGTCAAAAATCCCAAGCGCACCGGAGAAAATATCCGCGAATTCGACGCCATAATTAAAGCGGCACAGGCGCAGACGGTGCTCTACATGACTTGGGCGCGGCAAAATGCTCCAGAGACCCAAGCTGCCTTGAGCGAGACCTACACCGAAGTGGGGCGCGAAATCGGTGCGACCGTCGTGCCCGTGGGCCTAGCGTGGCGCGATTGCTTAGAGTCCCATCCCGATATCGTCCTGCACGACAAGGACCAAAGTCACCCGAACCTCGCCGGATCCTACCTAGCGGCTTACACATTTTATGCGACGCTCTTTATCGGTCGCTCCAAGTCCATTCCCAACATCGACATTGACCTAGACGCCGAAACAGTCAACGCCCTCCACGAAGCGGCGTTGGCAACGGCGCGTGCCTAGCGCGTCTCCGCGTAGAGGAGTTCCTCCCTATGAGTGCATTTGCAAGCGAGTACTACCTGTGGCTCAAAGCTATCCACGTCATCTTTGTCATCGCTTGGATGGTCGGCATGTTCTATCTGCCGCGCCTCTATGTCTATCACTGCCAAGTTACCCTTAACTCTGAAGCCGACGAAACCTTCAAAGTCATGGAGCGCAAGTTGCTGAGGGTGATTATGAATCCAGCGATGATCGTTTCTTTTATCACTGGCATCCTGCTGATCATCGCCACGGGTGCCGGCGCGCCCGGAACCGGCTATTGGATGCACATCAAATTGGTGCTAGTGATCGCGATGGCGGCCCTCCACGGTATGCTCTCCTCCTACCGCAAGGCTTTTGCACGCGGCGAAAATCAAAAGAGCGAGCGGTTTTTCCGCATTCTCAACGAAGTGCCCACTGTGCTGGTGATCGTCATCGTGCTGTTGGTGGTAGTCAAGTTCGTCTGAGCTTGATTCAGGGCCGCAATTTCCTTATACCATCGCGGTGCATTTCCGCGACCCATTTACCAAGGAGAAACTCATGAAATCGCTCACTTCGGCGATCCTCGTGCTCGCCCTATCCCTGCCGTGCTTTTCCCAGACCCGTGAACAAGGGCCATGGTGGCCCTCGGAGTGGGGGGCCGACGACCAAGCCGGCGCGTCCAACCGCATTACCGCCGAAATCATCCTCAAGGCCGTCCAGCTAGTCAAGACCGGCAAGATGTACGAGCTGGGCCAGATATACGAGCGCGGCATGCCGCTGTTTGGCGAGCGCACGTATGCGATGATCATTCCCGGCGCGCCCACTGGCGGCCCCTTCGGTGAGAACAACATGCTCATGTACTTCGACGAGTTCCTCTGCGCCGAGATCGGCCAAGTCGGCACCCAGTTCGACGGGCTGGCCCACATCGGCACGCGCATGGAGATGGCCGACGGCTCGATCCAAGACGTGTTCTACAATGGCGTTACCGCCGACGAGATGGCCACTCCTTATGGGGTGACCAAGCTGGGCATCGAACACGTGCGTCCCTTCATCACCCGCGGCGTGCTCATCGACATTGCCGGCTACAAGGGCGTCGAGCACCTCGACCACAGCTACGAGGTCACCGTCGCCGATATCCGCGGCGCGCTCGCCAAGCAAGGGATGGCCGAAAGCAGCATCCAAGAGGGCGACGCCCTGCTTTTCAACTACGGCTGGTCCAAGCTGTGGAAGGACCCTGATACCTACAACACCAACCCGCCCGGCATCGGCATGGAGGCGAGCGAGTGGATCATCTCCATGAAACCCTCGATGATCGGCTCGGATCAGTGGACCACCGAAGTCGTGCCCGGTCCCGACCCCAAATTGGTCTTCCCGGTCCACCAAGAACTCATCACCAAGAACGGCATCTTCAACTTGGAGAACATGGTCTTTGAAGAAGTGTTGGCCGACGAGGTGTACGAGTTCCTCTTTATATTTACGCCGACCCGCTTCAAAGGCGGCACGGGATCGCCGGGGCGGCCACTCGCCATCCGCTAAGAAGCTGTTGAGTTAAAAGGTCATTTTGTCTAATATATTATATTTCCTTGTGTTATGACTTTTTTCGTTAGGATGTTTTGGTATGTGTGGGTATCCAAGTGACTTGACCGATGAAGAATGGGCGCTGATCGCTGGGTTTTTCGACCGTCCCGATCCCCGGGGCAACCCCGGCAAGTATGCCAAACGCGCTGTGGTCAATGCCATTTTGTATGTCGTCAAAGGGGGTATCCCATGGCGAATGCTACCGCTTGATTTTCCGCCTTGGGATACCGTCTATGACCATTACCGCCGCTGGAATCAACGCGGGGTGTGGGAACGTGCGCTTGATGCGCTCAATGAGCAAGCGCGGCACCAGCAAGGTCGGGCCAAGCATCCGACGTATGCGTTGATCGATTCGCAATCGGTTAAAACCCAATATGCCAGTGAGGATCGAGGCTTCGATGGGGGAAAAAAAAATCAAAGGACGTAAACGGCATGTCGCCACCGATGTACTGGGTAATATGCTCGCAGTCCAAGTCCATACCGCCCAGCAAGCCGACATGATGCAAGGGTGGGACGTATGTGATCGGGTCGCCGAAAAGTATGAGTCGGTTGAAGCGTTCTGTGGCGACCAAGGATACCAGGGCACTACCGTCGAATTCGTCGAGAATCTGTTGGGATTGCGACTGGATATAACCGATAAACCAGCCCAAGGATTCCACGTGGTGCCTAAACGCTGGATTATTGAACGAACCTTTGCTTGGTTGGGTGGATTCCGACGCTTGGCCAAGGACTTTGAAATCCTCACCTGCTCCGCTGAAAATATGATTCGGATTGCCATGATCAAAATTACCGTCGCTAAATGTGTCTGAATAACTCAACTGCTTCTAAGCAGCATCCACGAGGAGATACGCCATGACTCTGCTCCTTGCCCTCGCGCTGTTCGCTTCGCCGTTGCTGGCCGATTCCACTGGCGAGTGGCGCTCGTACGGCGCGACCGCGGCCAGCACCAAATACGCCCCGTTTGACCAAATCGACGCCACCAATTTCGCCCAGCTAGAAATCGCTTGGACCTGGGCCTCGGCCGACCAGCCCATTCTCGACGCCCATCCAGAAATCTGGACCATGGTCTTTGAGGGCACGCCGCTCCAAATCGGCAACAAACTCTACGTCAGCACCTCGCTCAACCTAGTCGTCGCCCTCGACGCTACGAGTGGTAAAACAATCTGGACCTACGACCCGGGCACCTGGAGATCGGGCACGCCAGCCAACGTCGGCCTAGTCCACCGAGGCGTCTCCTATTGGGAGGACGGCGACGACCAGCGCATTCTCTTTGGCACCGGCGACGCTTATCTCATCGCTCTCAACGCCGACACCGGCCAACCCATCGGAAGCTTTGGCGATGGCGGCCGCGTCGATTTGACCAAGGGCCTGCGCCGGCCAATCGAACGCGAACTCTACGCGGTCACTTCGCCGCCGGTCATCTGCGGCGACATCGCCGTCGTCGGCGCGGTGGTCCTCGACGCCTTTGCCGTTGGTCGCCCGCCCGACGAGACCATGCCCCCAGGCGATGTGCGCGGCTTCGATGTGCACACTGGTGCCCAGAAGTGGGTCTTTGAAACCATCCCACAGGAAGGTGCCTTTGGCAACGAGACTTGGGAGGACGGCTCGTGGAAAAACACCGGCAACACCAACGTTTGGACCTTGATGAGCGCCGATCCCGAATTGGGTTATGTCTATTTGCCGGTCAGCACCCCGACCAACGATTACTATGGCGGGCACCGCCCCGGCGACAACCTCTTCGCCGAGAGCCTCGTCTGCCTGAATGCCGCTACGGGCGAGCGCGTCTGGCACTTCCAGGTCACCCACCACGGGATGTGGGACTACGATCTGCCGGCTGCTCCCAACCTTGTCGATATCAACGTCGGAGGCCAAGAAATCAAGGCCGTGGCCCAAGTCACCAAGCAAGGCTTCTGCTTTGTCTTCGACCGCCAAACGGGTGAGCCGATCTGGCCCATCGAGGAAAAACCCGTACCGCAATCCGACATTCCCGGCGAAAAATCCTCGCCCATCCAACCCATTCCCAGCAAGCCGGCTGCTTTCGAGCGCCAAGGTCTGACCGAGGACGATCTGATCGACTTTACGCCAACCCTGCACCAGATGGCCAAGACCATCGCCGACGACTACAGCTACGGCCCGCTCTACATGGCACAGACCATGGAGAGCATGGATAAGAAGGGGACGATCCTCGTTCCCGGCATTATCGGCGGAGCGAGTTGGGCCGGTGCCGCCGTCGATCCCCACCAAGGCGTGATCTACATTCCTTCCTATACGTTCCCAGCCGTGCTGACCCTGACCAAAGCCACGGACCCCAACGCCTCCTTCCGCTATACCGGCGGGGTAGAATTCGGTCCAGACGGCCCGCGCGGCCTACCCTTGCTCAAACCGCCCTACGGTCGGATCACGGCCATTGATCTCAACACGGGCGAGCACCGTTGGCAGGTCCCCGTGGGCGAGGGGCCACGCGACCACCCCAGCCTTGCTCATCTCGACTTGCCGCCCTTGGGCTGGGCACAGCGCAACTTCCCCATCATCACCGAGAGCTTGCTCTTCGCCGCGACTCAGGCGCAGTGGGACGTGGTCAACAACTCGCCCCGAGGCAACGCCGTCGAGGTCAAAATCAATCCCAATGCGCCCTATCTCTGGGCCTTTGACCCGGACGACGGCGCACTGATGGGCAAAGTCGAGCTGCCGCGCAACGCCTCGGGCCAACCCATCACCTATATGGCCGGCGGCAAGCAATACATCGCCATCCCCACCGGCGGAGCCGACCAGCCAGCCGAGCTGGTGGCGCTGAGTCTGCCTTGATAACGGAAGGAGCGAGTTTGAATCCTAGTTGTCCAGCACCAGAATACGACGTAGAGATACCGAGATGAAACCAGTATCGGCAATCTCAACACCGATGGTTTTCACTATAGTTTCAAACACGGAATTATGAGTTCAGGGCTTAATTTTTAAGGGATACGCAAATAAGAGGGCCGCGAAGAGCGGTTAATTCGCGGCCCTCTTATTATATAAATAAGTGCTATTGGAGGGTAGCACTATTGAAATATACGTCTAACTCAATCCTAAGTCCAGTCTAAAGAACAAGCTGCTGTTGGGTGATTCTCGACGACCTGATGGAAGTGCTTAGCATGGAAGATTCTCAGCCGGAGAGCTTCCGATTCCTACACTGAACAAGGAGAATCTTGCCCTTGTTCTATCGGTTAGATAAATTTCCTCCTAAGGAGGTCAAGAGTCAGAAAATGAGCCAAAAGCGACTAACAGTAGGCTTGGGGCCTTAGATATGTACACAGCATATACGAAGACTGAGCAAAAGGAGCTTTCTTTTTATGGGGAACAGCTTCTAAGAGGAAGGCATCGGGTACATCCTTATCCTGCTATGTTGCACCCATTGCTGGTGGACTTTCTTATCGATACGTATGCAGAGAAGGAGGATGTGATTTTTGACCCATTTTGTGGTAGCGGAGTAACGCTGCTACAATCTGGAATCAATGGACACGAATCGATTGGTTTTGACATAAATCCACTAGCCCTATTGATTGCCAGAGCGAAAACTCAAATATATCAGGAAGAGAAGTTACTTCGGGAGTTTGAGGATCTGAAGAAAACGGTTTATCAAAACGCAAGTCCTCTCTTTAACGATAACGATAAAATAGACGTCCCCAAAATAAAAAATAGGGATTATTGGTATTCTAAAAGCGTGATAGACGACCTTGGAAGGATAAGATTTGTTTTAAAAAATAACCCTTATAAATATAAAGATTTCTTTATGGCAAACTTTGCTTTCATTTGTCGGGACCAATCTTTAACAAGAAAAGGAGAATTTAAAAGATACAGACTGAATAAAGAAAAAATAGCGAAAGCGAAAAACGAAGTGTTTACGAGATTTTTCTCGCATACTCAAAAAATGATAAAAGTGTTTCTGAATACGGATATACCGAGAAAAAAAAGCAAGCCAATACTCGCTAATTCAGAAAACAAAATTTCTGCAAAAATAAAATATGACCTGGTTATCACTTCACCACCTTATGGCGATAGTAGGACGACAGTCGCTTATGGACAATACTCAAGTTTTGGTTCTGAATGGATAAACAACTTAAATGGTCATGCGGGTAACAGCGGTTACAGTATCGATAGGGAGTGTTTGGGTAAAGAAAGCCAACTAAGTGGCGATCTAGACAACTATAAACTCCTGACAGAGGTAGTTGAAAAAATAAAAAGTGTGGATCCTAAACGGGCTAATGAAGTACTGTTTTTCTTTAATGGATATTATAAAGCTATAAGAAACATAATAAGAAATCTGAACAAGAAGGGAAAGGTTTGTTTTATAGTTGGAAACAGAACGGTAAAAGGCTTTCAAATACCTATGGATCAAATCACCGCGTCTTTTATTGACAATATGGGATTGAACTTTGAGGGAATATTCATCAGGGACATACTCAACAAAGTGATGCCCTCGAAAAACTCTCCTTCTAATAAAGCTGGAGAGAAGTCAAGAACCATGACTCATGAATATGTAGTAGTTTTCAGCAAAGGATAAAGAGCAATGAAAATGAAGATAGAAATGGCAATGGAGATGGACCTAGAAGATGTTAGAACAAAACTCTCTGACATTAAAAAGAAAGGATATGTAAAAACCCTTCGGCAAGGGCCAACTGGGATCGGAAAAACTCTAGAGACGCTACTTGGGATTGAAGAGAACAATATAAGCGCTCCAGATTTAGGCAGAATCGAACTCAAGGCGCACAGAGAAAATCATACAGGACTGATAACCCTGTTTACATTCAATAAAAATGTCTGGAAGATGAAACAATTAGACGCTATAAGAAAATACGGTAGCAGAGATCGCAACGGTAGACTTGGCTTGTATTACACAATGGAACTTAGACCCAACAGCGCTGGACTCTTTTTATCAGTTGAAGATACTTTTGTTTCAGTAAGGCACACAGATGGAAGTGTAATTGCCGTATGGGAATTGGAAGAGATCGAGAGACGCTTCGAAGATAAGGTGGAAAACGTTTTGCTAGTTAAAGCGAGCGTAGAAGAAAGGGATGGAGTAGAATATTTTTATTTCAACAGAGCAAGGCTCTTGTCTGGAGGAGTAACTCAATCTATCCTAAAAAATCAATTCGAAAATGAACAGTTGCTACTAGATCTAAGACTGCATGATGCAGGAACCAAAGCCAGAAATCATGGGACGGGTTTCCGTATGAATGAAGGAGACTTAGAGAATTTTTACCAGAAAGTAGAAGAAGTAGAGTTTTGAACCCTAACTAAGTACGTTAGCATGCCGTCAGAACAGGTGACTAGTATTGAGATAACCGGCCGGTAACTGATCGCAGGGCGGAAGGGAGATCTTAACCAGATACGAAATTTCAACCTGAGCCACTACCAATTTTTCTTCCGTTTCGACGCTTCTCTCCGACCGACCTAAGACCCTTCCACCAAGACGGATATTTCACCATGCCTCGGGTATTCACTTGGTAACCACTGGCCACCTCCGTCGCCGCTTTAGTTCCCACCGGCCATCTCAATGAACTTTTTCCGCGGCTTTTCGCTCAACACAACCTGTTCCTTTCTGGTCTTTTCTTTGGGCTTTGTGAACTCGGTTCTGCTAGCCGATCAGCTAGGGCCGGAGCACTATGGCACCCTAAAGCTATGGACTGCGCTCGTCATGTTGGGCGTTCTGTTCTTAGGAGAGTGGCTCAGCAAGGGGAATATTTACGTCGTGGGACGAGAGCGAGAACGAGAGGCCGCGATCAACCACACCTTGTTGTATTGCCTCGTCTTGGGTGCCCTCCTGTTGCTGACGGCCCCTTTCAGCTTGGCACTCGCAAAGGTCTTCGTGCCCAGTATTACCCTAGTCCAATGGGTCTTGGGCGTTTGCGTGATTGCGTTCACCGTGCTACAAAGGGCGGGTTTGTCCGTCTTTTTAGGCGAAGATCGGCTCAAGCCCTACGCACTACTGCCCGTAGTCTTCATCGCCATCTATCTCGGCGGCAATCTAGTCCTTTCCCAGCTAGGATACCTTGAGTTGGAACGGGTGATGGGGGTGTGGGTAGGAGCAGTGGGGATAACGGGCTTGGCTATTTTTGCCCTGTTCTTGTACCGGGGATTCCGCTTTCAATGGGGAGGGCGACGCGCGCTCAAGCAAATGCTGCGCATTGGTTCGCGTGGCGAGGTCTGCTTGGTGCTCATGTTTTTGCTGCTCAAGAGCGACCTCTTTTTGATAGAGCGCTTTTTGGGCGAGAAGGAGGTGGGCGTGTATGGAGTGGCGACGAACTTTACGGACATGGTGCAGCGCGTCGCCAACATTGCCTCGGTCATCCTGCTCGCCAAAATAGTGCGCGGGCAAGACGACACGCGGCTCTCCTTGGGCGTGGGCCAAGGCATCTTCGTCTTTTCCCTGCTTTCGGCGGCTGTCTTGATCTTCGGCGGACGCCTACTGCTGAGCATTTTCTTTCCCTTATATCCAGATGCCTACGAGCCGCTTGTTTGGCTGCTGCCCGGCATGTTGTTTTTGGGCTTCGGGGCCGTGTTTAACGCCAAGCTAATGGGCGAGGGCTACCCCTCCATGACCCTGTGGGCACCCAGTATCGCTTTGGCGGTCAATGTGGCCCTGAATCTATGGTTGATCCCCAAGCTCGGGCTGCGCGGTGCCGCCTTATCTACTTCGCTCGCGTATGCGTTGTGGGGAATACTGACGGCTTCTTATTACTTGCGTCTAAACCGACTGGGCTGGCGAGCCGTCTTCGCGCTGCCCTCTTTTGGGCAAGAGCAAAAACCACCGGCGAAGTAACTACCATCCGTATGAAGGAGATATGATCTATAATCATGGAAAACGACTACAATAAACCTGAAGCGCTTGAATATATATTTAACCAGAAATCAAGCCTCCGAAGTGGTAACTAACTATTCCATCGCAAAAGAACAACCTCTTCGCGCAAATGCTCTTGAGTCGCTGTAGAAAACCGCGTACGAAATAAATCAATATCCATTACTTCATAGCCAAGTTCTTCCGCTATACTTGCTAAAAGCTCTCCCGTACGAATTAAAATCCTAAAGAAAGAATCCTGATCTCCGACGACATAAGCGAGTTGGGCACCTGGTGCTAAAACTCGTTTTAATTCTTCTAAGTGGCGCGCCATCCCTCCAAAATACAATCTCACTACTCGAGCATAGAGTTTTTCAAAACCCGACGTTTTTCCCAATTCTATCCTACGAGCCTCTATCCGATCCGCCAACTCTTGTATACGTTCATTATCCTCAACCCAGCTCTCGTCTGTATCTGCTTTATACACTGCTCTAGTATTGGATCTAAGCAATTTCTGCTTTTGTCGCCGCAGATCGGCGCGATTATTTATATAACCAAGTAAAACAGACTCAAGGCGAGTCGTTCTCGTATAATCCTTTTCATTGGGATATGGAGGTGAGGTTATAACGGCATCAAACATCAACGGCTCTAGGCAGGGATCTACGCTGCGTGAGTCCGTAAGTTTTACTAGCGATGGCACACCTTTGTAGTGCTTGATTTGGGTCTGGCATAAATCATTCGCCATGTCTTTTACACCCTTTAACCAAGGTGCAATAACCGGAGCATCTTCTTTCGGCTTTCCAACTCCAACTTCAGGACCAAAGCGCAAATTACTGATGCTGTAAACTAGCTGTTTAGCAAGTGCTAGCCTTTCATGTGCAATTAGATGTTCATCTGAATTTTCATTCAGGTTATTTATGAGTGTAAGAGCTTTATGGAGTGGTTTCGGGCTTATGGAGTTTTTTATGAGTAGCGATTCTAATTGGGGGGCTAAGGGTTTCAGATTCGTTTCTTTGCCGTTAACAAAAGGCTTGAAAATAGGATCGTCTTCGATGCCTTCTTTTTCTAGTTCAGCTTCTACTTCTTTAGCAATTCCCCTAGCATGTTTAACAAGCTTATCGGGATCTATATCCCATGCTACCTTAGTTTGAGCGAAAAACTGCACCACAGGATTGGCCTCTAAGCCGGCACTGGGAATACCATTCTTCTTGCACTCAACTAGGGTTGTTCCCGTACCACAAAATGGATCCAAGACCCAGTGGTGCTTTGTCAAGCCGAACCTTTCAATGTAGCGGCGAACCAAGTGAGGCGGATAGGAAAGAACAAACCGATACCATTCGTGGACAGGCAGATCTTCCTCGTAAATTCGGTTTAATTCTTCCCCGGCTTTAGTTTGCACTGCATATACCATCTCTCTACCTTTCTCAGTCTTGGACTTCAGCCTCGTCTTCAACAGAAGAGCCTATTGTTTCGCCGAGACTGTAAACGGGAGCCAATTCGCCGATCATATCACTCATCTTCTGTCTTTCAGACGAGTTTGCCAACAACTGATTAAAGTCCGCTAAACTCATTATGATTGCTTGAGATACATTGCGTCGTTTGACAATATATCTAGTCCGATTCTGGACGACTGAGTCTATTACCTGACCAAAGTTATTTTGCGCCTTGGTCGAAGCTATAACTTTTGTTTCCATAGGGTAAATGCCTCCTGATTAGTTGTTTTAGCTAATATAGTCAATTTATATAGATATATGATGTACCTCTGTCAAGGCCCTAATGGTAGAATCAGAAAGATAGCCTCAGTCGCCTAGATGAGTTGCGAAACGCCGCGTCGCTCTTAGCAGCTAAAAACTAAGGACCGCCATGAACTCACTATTTCGCCTCCAAGAACCCTCCGCAGCCGACTTGGACTCCTTCCACCAAGACGGCTACATCTTCTACCCAGACGTGCTCAAAGACGAGGCCCGGCGCATCCTGACCAACGAAATCCTCGGCCTCGACTCAGTGCGCGGCTACCTCGACGCCTTGGACGAGAAATCCGCCGCTCCCCAGTCCTATTTCGTCCGCCCTTGGAACGACCGCGGCCCGTGCGGCGACCACCTCATCGACGATCCCTTTGTCATCGCGCTGCTGCAAGCCACCATCGGCCCCAACTACCACTTCTGCCACTCCGCCCTCAACCTCGCCCCACGCGGCATAGGCCCCATTCCCTTCCACCAAGATCACCACCACTGGAAGCACGAAAACTCCGTCAACCTCGCCGAGCGCGACAAGTACTACGTCCAAATTCTCTACTATCCCAATGGCTTCACACTCGGCGACCGCAATCTCAAGGTCATTCCCGGCAGCCACCTCGTCGCCCCAACCGCAGAGGCCACGCCTGAGCGCATGCTGGCCGGAGCATACGACGCAGAGGCCGGGCGCGAGCTAAAAGAGATGCGGCTCGCAGTGCCTCCGGGCAGCATGGTCTATATCAACGCGCGGATTTTCCACGCCGTCGAAGCCAAACCCACGGACTCTCCCCAGCCCTATCGCATTTTCAACATCGACATCTTCAAAGAAGCCGGGCCGCCGCATCGCTATACGCAGGAGATCCCGCCCGAGTGGATTGAATGCGCCAGTCCCCAACGCAAAAAACTCTTTCTCCGCGAGCCTTATACGGAAGGATGTTGGGCGGCCTGAACGCTTTTCAGCTAGGCATGGCAGCACTCGACTCAAGACATTACAATACCACCTTACACTGTCTGCGGCGCACAGGAGTACGTGCGTCTTCGCTATAGGAGTTTGTTCATGAGCGACCGCTTGCGCGTAGCCGCCATCGCCACCATCTACCATCCCAAGTCCCATGCCGACGTCATTGCCACCAAGTTTATGAAGGGCATGTCCACAGACGAGGGCCTGATGCCCCCGGAAGTGGACCTAGTATCCCTGTACATCGACCATGTACTGGAAAACGATATCGGCGTGGGCTTGGCCCAAGAGTACGGGGTCCCCGTCTATCCCAGCATCCGCCGCGCCCTGCACGCCGGTGCCGACCGGCTCAACGTAGATGCGGTGCTGCTCATCGGTGAGCACGGCGATTACCCCTGGAACGAGCGGGGCCGCCACATGTACCCGCGCCGCTATTTCTTTGAGCAAATCGCTGGCGTCTTTGCCGAGAGCGGCCGCTCGGTGCCCGTATTTTCAGACAAGCATTTCGCGTATGACTTTAGGGACGCTCAGTGGATGTGGGATCGGGCAGAAGAACTAGACATCCCGCTGATGGCCGGGTCGTCGCTACCCTTGTCTTGGCGCTCGCCTTGGCTGGAGCATCCCAAGGAGACACCCATTGAAGAAGCCCTGTCCATCGGCTACGGCGGCATCGAGGCCTACGGGTACCACGCCTTGGAGACGTTGCAGTGCATGGTTGAGCGACGCAGCGGTGGCGAACGAGGAGTGGCGTGGGTGCAGTGCCTCGAAGGAGACGACGTGTGGCGCGCCCGCGACGAGGGACTGTGGTCTGGAGAACTAGCCGAGGCCGCTTGCGCTGCCATTGCCAAAAAGCCGGATGGGCCGATGGAGGAACATGCCAAAGAGCCGGCCGTTTTTCTCATGGAGCACAGCGACGGCTTGCGCACGGCGACGTTGATGCTCAGCGGCTATGTCAGCGACTTTGCCTATGCTGCGCGGGTAGGAGGGCAGGTACAGGCTACGGAGTTCTACTTGCAGAACGAGGGGCCGTTTGCTCATTTCGGCTATCTGTGCCGCAACATCCAGCAGTTTTTCAAAACGGGTCAGGCCCCGTACCCGCCCGAACGCACCTTGCTGACGACCGGGATTATCGACGCGGCGATGAATTCGCGCCACGAAGGGCATCGCCGCGTCGAAACGCCTTACCTAGACATCGCGTACCAGTCCTACGACCAGATGCCGCAGCGGCCACAGGGGACACGGCCCAGCGGTGCCAGCATCGATCCGCAGTCGCCCGACATTCTGTAGGACTTAGTGTGCGCCGCGCCGCAATAAGGCGTCGAGAGAGTAGCGTCCCCCGCCCGTTAGAAACAGCGTCGCAAGGGGAAAAAGTACAATACAGCAAGTTCCTTTTCCGCCCACGGGTCGTCCCCGTGTATGATAAGCGCGGCCACTGCCATGGTGATCATCAGCGGCACGACAGCCCAGCGGGTGGCGAACCCCAAAATCACCGCTAGGGCGCAAAACGCTTCGGCACCGGTGGCCAAGGCCATGCTCAGCGACGAGCCGACGCCCAAGGGGTCGGGAAACGACGAGGAACGCTCCGCAAAACTGGTCAATTTCCCCCAACCGTGGGCGAGCAACATCATGCCGCCGACGGACACTCTCAACAGCAATAGCCCCAGTGAATAGCCAATGCCGCCCGAGGGGGCCGGGCCGAACAACAGTTTTCTTAGGATCATATTCTCTCCTTAGGTCCGTCTGCTTCAGTCTTTCAATTCGACGATAATATTCCGCCACGACCCTTCGCCGACATTAAACGCCTCGTGTACCGCCTCCCCTTCGATCTCGCTGAACCGCACCTCTCCATCCTTCATATCACTAGCCTCCCTGCGGTTTCCATCTGCATCCGCCGCCTGCAACCGGCCGTCGCCAATAACTACATACAGATAGTCGTGCTCGTGCCGATGCAGGCCCGTGCTCTCGCCCGGTGCCAACCGCAGATCCCAAACCCGCACCCGCTCATTCTCAAAGAGCAACTGCGTTCCCACCTCTGGCGAAATGGTTTTGTTTGCTTCCATAGTCCTTCTCCTTTTGCGCCCAAGATATATTTAGGGAGACCCGCTCACAACCCTGCGCTTGCCAAGGTCGCCACTACTTAAAAAGAGGGCTTTCAGTACATGCTGTCCCACACCATCTTCATCAAAGGCGCAGAATCGGAGAGCGTCGAATCCTAATGGTCGCCTTGGCATAGGCTATCCGCATGAGAATAATCATACCAGCAATTTTTGCGGTCCTCTTTTTTTTAGGTGCCGCCAGCCGCAACATCACACCCGACGCCGTGACTCGGGCTACGATCTGGAATTCCCACGAGGGCGACCCCGATGTTTTGGGGGACGGCAAGGTTCCCCAAGATGCCGATGCCCTGCCCTTCACCTGGAAGACCAAGGGAATTTTGGTATTTGCCTGGGAGGAACCGCTGCAATTGGAAAAGTTGCGAATCTACGTCGGCACCATCGGCAACGACTACCAAGTTCGCGCCTATCTAGGCGGACGCTTAGACGAGACCGGTACCCTGCGCGAACCCGAAGGAGTGCAAACCGCCCTGATCGAAGAGAATGCGCGAGCAGTGGACCAGTGGATCGAGATTTATTTCTCCCCGGACACGATGGCCGACAATCTTGAACTATGGACGCTGGGCCCTACCATCTTCTACGAGGTGGAAATCTACGTACATAGTCCAGACGCTACCGCAATCGAGAAGTTGAGTTGGGGAAAAATCAAGACAGGCCAAGGATCACTTTCAGTTCTACGCGAAATACCGTAACTATAATAAACCTCGTAACCGCGCAGACATCCGCCGATTGCGCGCAGCACCGACCTCAAACGCGGGAGAGTCGATCATGCCCCAAATAACAAAACGCAACCTTGCCACTTCGGCCCTGCTCCTGCTGATCGCCGCTCTGATCGGCTGGGACATCTACGCCCACCAAGCGCAGACCTTTTTCGTTGGGACGGCGGGCTCGGCGCAGCAAGCCCAGGAGCCCTTGCAGGTAGAAGGCTTGCCCCTCCTGCGCCCCGGCACTCTCACCTTGGGCGAGGGCCATCCGACCGTGGCGGTCGCCACTTCGAGCGACCCGGAGTTGGCCTCGTCGGCAACCCTAAACGCCTCCCTGAGCTTCGCGCAGGTAGATGCCATCGTCCGCCGCGCCCTAGACCTAGACCAATCGGAGCGCTCCATTCGCGCCGTCGTCGAACCAAGCGACTGGGTCGTCGTCAAAGTCAACATTGTGACCAACAGGGGAAATCCCAGCTCGGCATACTACCACAATGGCATTGAACACCCGGGCCAGATCACGGATTTGCGGGTGGTAAAGAGCGTGATTAACTACCTCATCGAGCAGGTAGGACCGCGGCGCATCACCATTGCCGAGGGCGGGGCCGAATCTCCCCGCAAAGGCGAGCCTGGCTTTCCCACCAATGCAGAAGAAGATGGCTGGTCCGCGACCTATCCCGAATTCGGCGATCTATCGTACATCAAGATGCTAGAGGAGTTCGCCGCCCTAGGAGTCTCCACCGTGGTGGACACCTCTGACCTCAACTACGCCCCCTTCCGCCGTGAGCCAGTTCCGGGCGGAGCCATTCAGCGCTTGGGGGTGACCCGTCTGCGGTATCAAGGTGCCCAGTTCGGCTTCCACGTAGAGGGCACCGGCAGCTTCCGCAAGGACGGCTACTTCATGCCCGAACCGATCCTAGACGCCGATAAAATAATTTCCATCGCCGCCATGAAGACCACCATCTACGGCACCACCCTAGGCATCAAGAACTACGTCGGCACCCTCGCCTCGGGAGCCTACGGCGATGGCACCTCCAAGCGCCAGCACTACCAAAACAATCCCGAGCACGGGTACGTGGACTTGTTCTCCTACAACCCGGCGGCCTATACCGTCATCGAGGGATTCTGGGGCACTGAAGGCGACGGACCGCAGTGGGGGCAGAACGTCCAGCACAACGTGGTGGTAGCCGGCGGCGACCCCCTCGCTACCGAAGCCGTGGCCAACGTGGTCATGGGATTCAATCCACTCGATTTAGAGCATCTCTACCTAGCCGCGACCAAGGGCTTTGGCACTTTCGATCTAAACCGAATCCAAGTGGAGGGACGCGCGCCCGACAGCGTGCAGCGCAACTTCGTCAAATCCCGTGGCGGCGGTCGCAGTGGCGCATTCTACGGGCGCGGCATCCGGCGCTGGCTCGTCGCCGGTCCGTTTCCGAATAGCAGCGATATCGGCTCCGAGCCTCTGCCCAACGAAGCCCAGCTATATCCCCGAGAGGGCGAACCGGCCGGCGATGTGGTGTGGACGCAAGTCGAACACCTCGGCTACACCGCTGAAATTCTGCCGCTGGGCGACCTCAATGGAAAGGATCAAGACATCGCCAACTACGCCTTCACCTTGGTGCAGGCACCGCAGGCGCAGGAAGGTTTTCTATGGCTCGGCTACGGCGACTACGCCAAAGTCTGGCTGAACGGCGATGTGGTGTATGAGAACGTCGCCCGACGCAATTTTCAACTAGCCGACCAGAAGGTTCCGATTCGTCTAGTACAAGGGGAAAACAGGCTGCTCTTCAAGATCGGTAACTCGGCTGGGAACACTATGCTGGCCGCGCACATGGTGGACCAAGACGGGGACCGTCTGCCCGGTATCGAATTCCTGCTGCCGGGCGAGATTCCCACGGCCGTGGAAGAGTCAACGGCCAGCCAGCCCCTACCAGAAGCACCGGCGCTGCTGGAGAACTACCCGAATCCATTCAATCCCATCACTCGCATTCGCTTTGCCCTCCCCCAAGCAGGACCTGCTAAGCTGGATATCTACAATGCGGCGGGCCAGTGGATATGCACCTTGGTGGAAGGAGACGTCGCCTCGGGTTATCACGAGGTGATGTGGGACGCACGCAATGCCTCGGGCTTCAACGTGGCTAGCGGAACCTACTTCGCCGTCCTCAAGGCCCGCGATCTGCACAAGACCCGACCCATGACCTTGGTCCGTTGAGCGTAGGCTTCACCGCGCCTTCAGGCGTGAAAATGCTTCAAACCCTTTACCACGACCTGACGCATCCGCTCTGGCAGGCCGCCAGCATTGCAGAGCACTACCTGCGGGATACCTACACGCTGCGCGTCTTGGCAAATTTCTGGGATCTGGCGGCCCAACTCTGGTACTTTGTGGTGCTCGGTGCCCTGTTCAGCACCCTAGCTTGGCGCTACTTGCCCAAGACTCGGATCCGTCGCGCGCTCCAGCAGCGGGCCAACGGCTCCATTGTGGCATCCACCCTGCTGGCCCTGATCTCGCCCCTGTGCACCTTTGCCGCCATTCCCGTGGCCGGCCGCCTGATAAACATGGGCGTCCCTGCCGCACCCTTGGTGGCCTTTGTCGTGGCCTCGCCGCTGATGAACCCCGCCCTGTTCGTGTACACCGCTGGCACCATAAGTACGGAAATGGCCGTAGCCCGGCTGATCACAGCGGCCAGCGTCGGACTCTTGGCCGGTTTCGCAGTCCAGTCCGTTCTGCGTCGTCTAACGTTCGCCGTCCGCACAGCAGTCCCTGCGGACCACGCTTCGGCCAAGACGGACGGACGGTCTGAAGCCAGAATACTGGCACAGCGCTTCCGTGGCGACCTGCTCTTCATTACCAAATTCTTCGGCCTAGGAATCTTCATCGCCGCCTTGGTAAAGACCTTCCTCTCCCAAGAGCTGGTGCTGGCGCTAGTCGGCCCCGGTAGCGTCTGGGCCGTACCCGTGGCTGTGGCCCTAGGGGTGCCGCTCTACGCCTGCGGCGGCGGCAGTATTCCCATTGTCGAAAGCATGATGCAGATGGGGATGAGTCCGGGGGCGGCCTTGGGCTTTTTCATTGCCGGGCCGGCCACCAAGTTCTCCACCCTGACCATGCTTGGGGCGGTCTGGGGCCGCCGCATCTTGCTGTTCTATCTCGGTTTGATGTTGGTCGGAGCTCTGTTCTGGGGGTTTCTCTATCCTTTTGGCGGCGAAAATATCCAAGCCAAGACGGGTGGGGTCTATGAGCAACTGATGGGCCAATAAAAGCGACAAACCTCGTCGAGATCGCCAGCAAGTTCTTCTACACCTACTAGCCCCCCACCCTTGAGACAAGGAGCAAATTGCGTTTTATTTGCGATCCTGTCTGCCGGGAGAAAGACGCCATGACAAATCAAATTGATCACACCTTTAAGGCCGTGCCGACCCACGACGAACTGCGCGAAATGGACCGCGACTTGCGCTTCTATCCCAGCACCGTCGATGACCCCACCACCCTCACTACCGAACAGGTCGCCGCTTTCAACAGCGACGGCTACCTCAAGGGCTTTCGCATTTTCGACGACGCCGAGATTGCCGAACACCGGGCCTTCTTCGACGAGCAACTGAGAAAGGTCATGGCCGCCGGCTATGGCAGCTTCACCCTCAGTTCGGCGCATCTCAAATTCGCCAAGGTCTATGACCTCATGCACCATCCCAGGATCCTCGCCTGCATCCACGATCTCCTCGGTCCCGAGTTGATCGGCCTCGCTTCGCACTACTTCTGCAAGATGCCCAAGGACGGCACCACCATCTCCTGGCATCAAGACGCCAGCTACTGGCCGCTGACGCCCTCAAAGACGGCGACCGTCTGGCTGGCGATTGACGACGCTGACGTCGACAATGGCTGTATGCGCTTCGTCGCTGGCTCGCATCTCCACGGCCAGCTCGAATTCCGCCCGAGCGACGCCTCGGAAAACAACGTCCTCGATCAGACGGTGGACGATGTCGAGCACTACGGCGAGATCGTCGATGTCGAACTAAAGGCCGGCGAAGTCTCGATCCACTCCGACCTGCTTTTGCACAGCTCGCACTACAACGAATCAGATCGCCGTCGCTGCGGGCTAACGCTGCGCTACTGCACCCCCGACGTGCGCACGGTCCCCGGCTACTCTTGGGAGAAGGAAGGCGTGCTGATCAACGCCGCCGACCCGGCTGGCCACTGGGGCAACCCGAGCCGACCCGAGCGCGACTACGAGGTAGCCTGAGCCGCCCTTCAGGCGTGCAAATCAATCGCAGGCTAGACCCGCCCGTGCATCTAACAGGTCTGGTCTTTTCTAATAGAGATGCCCATGGCAAACGACAGACCGCACGTCCTCCTGATTTCCACCGACCATTGGTCCGCTTCCCTCTTGGGCGAAGCCAATCATCCTGCCATTCTCACTCCTACCCTCGACGAACTCGCCCGCAGCGGCACCCGCTTCTCCAACGCCTATAGCGAATGCCCGGTCTGCATCCCCGCTCGTCGCACCCTGATGACGGGCACTCCGCCGCGCACCCACGGCGACCGAGTCTTCAAAACGACTGCTCCCATGCCCGAGCTGCCGACCATGGCGCAGACCTTCCGCGACGCCGGCTATCAATCGTATGCCGTTGGCAAGCTCCACGTCTATCACCAGCGCGACCGCATTGGTTTCGACGACGTGCTCCTCGACGAAGAAGGCCGGCCGCACTTGGGAGCGGTTGACGACTACGATCTCTTCCTCGCAGACCAAGGCCATGCGGGCATGGGGTTCGCCCACGGCATGAGCAACAACGAATACTCCTTCCGTCCTTGGCACTTGCCCGAGGACTGCCACCCCACCACTTGGGCGGCGCGCCAGATGAGCCGGATGATTAAGCGGCGCAACCCGGCCAAGCCCGGCTTCTGGTACCTGTCCTTCCGCCACCCGCATCCGCCGCTGGTGCCCTTGCAGAGCTATCTCGACCTCTACCGCGACATCGACATCGACGCGCCGCACCACGGCACTTGGGCACGCGACTTCGACAGTCTACCCTATTCGCTCAAAGTCAATCAGGGTGCCAAAGCCCACCTCAAGGGACCGGAAGTTCTGCGCATCCGCCGCGCCTTCTACGCGCTCTGTACCCAGATTGACCACCAACTCCGCGTGGTCATCGGCACCCTGCGCGAGGAGGGGCTGCTCGACAATACCATTATTTGCTTCACAGCCGACCACGGCGACATGCTCGGCAACCACGGCCTCTGGGCCAAACGCCTCTACTACGAGCAGTCGGCCAATGTACCGATGATTTTGCTCGGAGGCCGGGACGGACGGGTGCCGCACCACACGGTCGATGACCGCCTCGTCGGCTGGCAAGACGTCATGCCGACCTTGCTCGACCTAGCGGGTATCGACATCCCCGACACCGTCGAGGGTCTATCGATGGTCGGCAAGGAACGGCGCAATTATCTCTACGGCGAATGCGGCGAAGGGTCGAACGCCTCCCGCATGATCCACGCGGGACAACACAAGCTGATCTACTATCCAGTCGGCAACCGCGTCCAGCTCTTCGACCTCGCAAGCGATCCTAACGAACTGAACGACTTAGCGGGTTCACCCGACCACGCCGCAATCCAGGCTCAACTCAGCGAGCGACTCGTCGGCGAACTCTACGGCAGCGACGAAGCCTATGTCCAAGACGAGCAACTCGTCGGCCTACCCGACCAGCAATGGGCACCCGGTCCCAACCGCAACCTCTCCGGTCAACGCGGCCAGCATTATCCCGTACCACCCCAGACCGGTGCCGACAAAGTCGTGGGAGCGCCGTGAAACCTCGCAACTTCCTCTTCATCCTGTCCGACCAACACCACCGGCTCGCCAGCGGCTGCTACGGTCATCCGCTGGTGCAGACGCCCCATCTGGACGCCTTAGCTGCACGCGGCACGCGCTTCCAGAACGCCTACACCAACTGCCCGATCTGCGTTCCGGCCCGCGCGTCGCTGGCCACCGGCCGCTACGTGCATCAGATCGGCTACTGGGACAACGGGCATCCCTACGATGGCACACCTGTCTCTTGGCACCAGCGCCTGCGCGACCAAGGCTTCTGCTGCGACTCGATCGGCAAGCTACACTTCAAGGGGCAAGGCGCAGACCACGGATTTAGCGAGGAAATCGAGCCGTTGCACGTAGTCGATGGCGTCGGCGATGTCCTCGGCTGCATCCGCGATCAGCCGCCCTTGCGCGACAAGCACGGCGAGCTGGGGCGGGCGGGCGCGGGCGATTCTACTTATTTGCAGTACGACGCCCGCTGCACCGAACACGCCTTGCGCTGGCTCGCCGAACACCGCGACGATGCCAAGCCTTGGGTGGTCTTCCTCAATTTCGTCTGCCCACATCCACCCTATATCGCCCCGCCGGAAATCTACGCCCAATACCCGCCCGCCGACGTGCCGCTGCCACCGCAGTGGACGCCTGACACGTGGCCCGATCATCCGGCGCTAGACTACTTCCGCCGCTTCTTCCGCTTTGACCAAGGGCACAGCGAAGAGATGGTGCGGCGCGTTACAGCCGCGTACTACGGGACTACGACTTATCTCGACCAGCAGATCGGTCGCGTACTCGGCGCGCTCGACGAGTTCGGCCTGACGGACTCCACCCGCGTGCTCTATACCTCCGACCACGGCGAATGTTTGGGAGCCCGCGGCATCTTCGGCAAGTTCACGCTCTACGACGAAGCAGCGGCTGTGCCGATGATTATGGCAGGGCCTGACGTGCCGGAGGGAAAGGTGGTACAGACGCCAGTTTCTTTGGTAGATTGCTTTCCAACCGCGCTCGAATGCGTTGGGGCTGAGTTGATCGACGAAGATCTACCCGGCCGCTCGCTGTGGCAGATCGCGCAAGAAGACGATCGAGAGCGCACCGTCTTTAGCGAGTATCACGCGCTCGGCACCGAACACGGCACCTATATGCTGCGCCGCAAGCGCTACAAGTACAATTACTACGTCGGCGCACCGCCGCAGCTTTTCGACTTGTCAGAGGATCCCGACGAGCTAAACGATTTGTCCGGCATCCCAGAGTACCAAGAGCTATTGCGAGACTGCGAAAGAGAATTGCGCACCTTACTCGACCCAGAAGCGGTTGACGAACAGGCCCATGCTAGCCAGCGGGCAACCATCGAAGCGGCGGGCGGGACGGCTGCGGTAATTCAACGCGGTGCCTTCGACCACTCGCCGACGCCTGGGGAAAAGGCCGCATTTAGATCGCACAAGTAATGCTGAGCGGGAGCCGTAGGCCAATTTGCCCGGACGTACCGTCGGCCTTTTCTTCTTTTTATGCCCGACACCCCAAGCAACCCGACAAACCCCAGTCACAGACTTTCCCCCGCAGCTCGTCGTCGCAGCCAGTCGCGGCTGATCGGCGTCGCCGTTAGCGGCTCGATCAGTAGCGCCCTTCTCACTTCCCTCGTCCCCCTCTTTCTCCTCTCGCTCAATGCTTCGCCTTTTCTCATCGGCTTAGTCGCCACCAGCGAGTATGTACAGAGGATGGGGCGCGTCGTCGGGTTGCAGCTAATGCACCGCACCGGGAAGGCCGGAATCTTCTTTTGGGGCCGACTCTGCTCGCTTCCGGCGGGGCTAGCACTGGCGCTGCTGGCGTTCTATGGCGCAAGCGGGGTTTGGGCCGCTTGGATCGGCCTAGCCCTGTTTAGCGCACGCGGTCTCGCATACCAAGCGGGCAACACCGCTTGGTGGCCCCTAGTCCAAGACAACACCGCTAGCAGTGGGCTTGGAGCCTTTCTCACGCGCATGCGCCTTCAGCAGCGCCTGCTCGAACTCGCTTTGCCCATCCTGATCGGCTGGTACCTCGGCTCTCAGCCCATGGCTGACGACTTTGGGCCGCTCTTTGCCCTAGCGGTTTTCTCCACCTGCGGTGGCGCCTTCTTGGTGCGCGCCGTAGCGGAGCGACCTCTGTCCCCGCCCGGGGAGGGCCTCATTCGCCGCTTGCGCCAAGCCTTAGCTACGCCCCAGATGCGCGCATACGCGCTCTTTGTCATGGCCCGCACAGCCGTGCTAGCGGCGACTTTCCCGCTGTGGGTCGTGGCGCTCACGGATGGGGGGCTACCCGTTAGCTACTTCGTCTGGATGATGCCAGTACAAGCCCTCGGCTATGTGGCTGGGCTGCATGGCTGGGGGCGGATGGTGGACCGGCACGGCAGCCGGGGACCGCTGACCATTACGCTATTGCTACAAGCGGCCATGGCACCCGCTTGGCTCTTCCTGCCTACGGGACTTCCGTGGATTGCACTCTGGGCGGGGGGCGTCTATCTGCTCTGGGGCGCGCTGGACGGCGGCCATCAGATGGGACAGTCGCGGGCGATGATCGACGCCGTCTCCAAAGAGTACCAAGCCGAGGGGTTCTCCCTTGCAATGTACGCTTCGGCACTGGGCGGCATTGTCGGCGGCATCGCGGGTGGGGCTTGTTTCCAATGGTCGGCTGCGCTGGTTGGTTCGCGGGGGCCGCTCTTTTATCTATGCGCGGTTCAACTCGCATTTGCTGCAGCTTGGCTGCTAAGCACTCGGCTGGCCGGCTACCGCGAGCAAACCCCTGTGCGCCGCTTCTGGCGCTTGTCATCTTAGAGCCTCCGTCGTATGTTGCTTAATCTTCACTTCAAGATGCCCATGGACGCATGATTCACACAGCAAAGGCCCTTGCCGAACTCATCAAACGCGCTCTAGACTGCGAGCGCGTTGCCCTAGACACTGAATTCGTTTGGAACCGCACCTACTATCCCAAGCTAGGCGTGATCCAATTGGCTCTCGCCGACGGCGACTGCTACCTGATCGACTCGGTGTCGATTGCGGATCTCTCGCCCCTTGGTGCCCTATTGGAGCACCCAGAGATCGAACTGATTCTCCACGACGCCCAACAGGACTTGGCCATTCTGCGCCGGGTCACGGGCGCTTTTCCGCGCAACATCTTCGACACCCGCTGTGCGGCCGGGCTTGCCAATATGAGTTCTACCACTTCGCTGGCCGAGCTCTTGGAGCAGACCCTCGGCGTGGTCCTCGACAAAACCGAGACGCTCACCAATTGGGTCCGCCGCCCGCTCTCGGAGGACCAGCTAGCGTACGCCATTGAGGACGTGCGCTATCTGCACGAGGTGCGCGACGTGTTGCGGGCGCGCGTCGAGGAAATTGGTCGCAGCACCTGGCTGACAGAGGAGATGGCTGCGTACGACGACCCGCGGCTATACGAGGAGCGAGACCCACGCGAGCAATTCACGCGGATTAAGGGCACGGGCCGAGCTTCCTCGCGAGAGCTGGCCATCCTCCGCGAGTTGGCCGCTTGGCGCGAAGAGGAAGCCCAGCGCTGCGACCGGCCGCGCAATCACGTACTGACGGACGAAATCCTCGTGTTACTGGCCCGGCGTAAGCCCCAATCGCGGGAGGAACTAGGCCGGCTCCGCGCACTCGGCAATCACCGCTACGACCGCTACCTTCTCGAACAGATTCGCCGAGGCTTGGCCGTCCCCGACGCGGAGTGCCCGCCCCGTCCGCGCCGACCGCTGCTCGACAAGGAGGTCGTCGAACGCAAGCTCGCCCAGTCCATGGATCACTTGCGCCGCCAAAGCGACGCGGCGCAAATTGATGCGCCCTTTGTCGCGACCCGCGCCGAAGTGCATAACCTAGTCATCACCGCGGTCGCGGCCACGCCCGAGGATCATCGCCTCCTGCGCGGGTGGCGGCGCGATTTCATTGGCGAAGCCCTATACGGCATCGCCACTTGCCCCGAGCAATCCGGACACACTTAATGTGGCCACATGAGGTACAGCCGGACACAGATCGTCGCGTAGAACATCGATGACGCCGCTCTTGGATGGGTAAACAACACATGCTCAACGCATTACGTAGCCAATTTCTCGAATGGGGCCTCGGCCAAGACCTCAGCGAAGACCTCGCCGCACTGGTCGCCTTGGCTGTGGTGGCCTTCGTCGCCTTGCTCGCCCATCGTCTGGCCAGAGGACCGCTACTCCGAGGCTCCGCCGCCATCATTCACCGCACCGATTTTCCCTATGACGATGTCCTAATTGAATGCCGGGTTCTGCACCGACTAGCTCATCTAGTCCCCGGCCTCATCTTTTACCACCTAGGGCCAATGGCCTTAGAAGGCCATCCCGTTTCCGTCAAAATCATCCAGACCGCAGCGCATATTTATCTGGTGCTCTCCGGCTTACTAGCCGTTGAGGCCTTGATAAGCGCGAGCGTCAGCATCTACAACAGCACTAGGACCTCGCACGAAGTCTCCATCAAGGGGCCGGTGCAGTTCCTCAAGATCATCCTCTTTTTGCTCGGCAGTATCGTCGTCATCGCAACCCTAATCGGCCAATCGCCGCTCTACTTGCTCGGCGGCCTGACGGCGATGACCGCGGTTTTGCTTTTGGTTTTTCGCGACTCGATCCTCGGGTTGGTCGCTGGCATCCAGATCTCGGTAAACCGCATGGTCACCTACGGCGACTGGATTGAAATGCCCCAGTACGGAGCCGACGGCGACGTGATCGACATCACGCTGACGACGGTCAAGGTGCAAAACTGGGACAAGACTATCACCACCATTCCCACGTACGCACTAATCGGCGAGTCGTTCAAAAACTGGCGCGGGATGCAGGAGTCGGGCGGGCGGCGGATCAAGCGGGCGATCTATCTCGACGTCAGCACCATCAAATTTTGCGACGAGGAAATGCTCACCCGCTTCGCCAAAATCCAGTACATCACCGCTCACATCGAGCGCAAGAAGCAAGAGCTAGCTGAATACAACAAACTCAACCACGTTGACTTGTCGCATCTGGTAAATGGCCGGCGCATGACCAATATCGGCACCTTCCGCGCCTATGTGCAGGCGTATCTGAAAAACCATCCGCAGATCAACCAGGAAATGACCTTTCTCGTGCGTCAGCTAGCGCCGACCTCCAAAGGACTGCCCCTCGAAATTTACGTCTTTTGCAAGGATATAGTCTGGGCCAACTACGAGGCGATTCAGGCCGACATCTTCGACCACATCTTCGCCATTGTGCCCGCCTTTGATCTGCGAGTTTTTCAGGAGCCGACGGGGACGGACTTTCAGGCGCTGGGGGAATCGCAGTCGTATAAGTAGGGAATAACGATCGTTATTCCCTACCAAGCGATGCGTAACGTTAGCAATCAAAAGAAAATAGAAGATTCGCTATGTCCACTAAAAACTTGCTCTACACCACCGTGTCCAGTTCTATCGGCGAGCTACTCCTAGCCGGCGATCCCACGGGCTTGCGGCACATCCATTTCAAGGGACACGACTTTACCCCGCTGCCAGATTGGCAGGCCGTGGCGGCCTTGCCCTATCCGGTCGCCGACCAACTCGATTCCTACTTCGCCGGTCATCTACGCAGCTTCGATCTGCCGCTCCATCCCCAAGGAACGGCGTTTCAGCGCAAAGTCTGGGCTGCACTCGCGGAGATCCCCTACGGCGAGACGATCTCCTATTTGGAGCTAGCTCGCCGCATCGGCAACCCAAGCTCGGTCCGCGCTGTCGGTTTGGCCAACGGCAGGAACCCCCTGCCGATTGTCGTGCCTTGTCACCGCGTCATTGGCAGCAACGGTGCGCTGGTCGGCTATGCCGGAGGGCTGTCGATCAAAAGGGCGTTGCTCACCCTCGAAGGAGCGCTTGCGTCGCCAACGCTGGCGACGGGAAGCTCTCCTCAACTCGATCTCTTTTAAGGCTGGAGGTTTCATGTCCACGTATCGCATTGCTATCATCGGCACGGGTCGCGTCGGCTATCAGTTCAGTTTCTCCGACCTGCCCGACAACCACGCCGCCGCCGTTGTCCAACATCCCTCCTGCGAGTTGGTCGCTGGCGTCAACCGAGGGCGCGAAAAACTCGACGCCTTTGGCGAGCGCTTCGGCGTCGAGGCACTCTACCACGACTATCGGCAAATGCTCGCCGAAGTCCAGCCCGACATCTGCATCGTCGCCACCCACCCCGAACTCCACGCCGAAATGGTCACCAACTGCACCCAAGCCTCCGCGACGCGAGCCATCATCTGCGAAAAGCCAATGGCCCTTTCGCTGGAGGAATGCGACCAGATGATCGCGGCCTGCCAAGTGGAGGACGTGCTCTTGCAGATCAACCACAACCGCCGCTGGCACTCCGAGTGGGTTCTCGCCAAAACGCTCCTCGACGAAGGGGCTATCGGCGAGTTCAACCACATCTATTGCTACATGGATGGGGGCAAGCCGGCCCCCTGGTGGCGCAGCGAGAATGAAGGCCCCTTACTGCACGACTTCACCCACTATTTCGACCTGATGGATCTCTACGCCGGCGAAGTGGATTGGCTGTGCGGCATGGCTGAACAGCGCATGCGCCCGTGGGCTGTGGAGGATTTTTCGGCTGCTATGCTCAAGTTCAAAGGGGGAGCCACCGGGCTGATCTGCGGTGCCGAGCTGACGCAGTACAACGACAACGCCTTTGAGCTGCGCGGCTCAACCGGCCTGATCCGCATGGATGCCGAGCAAGTCCGCCTCTTTCAGTCCAAGGTCGCGCTGTCTGAGCCTGACAGTGGCTTTGAGTGGAGCAGCCTCGAAGAAGTCGAAGTCGAACGGCCGGCCCCGGTCTCTACGTACGTCGCAGCACTGTCCGAGCTGATCGACACCCTTGAAGGCCGCGGCACCTTGCGCAGCGACGGAGCCGTGGGCCGCCGCTCGTTGGAAATGGTCATGGCCATCTACCAGTCGCAGCTAGAAGGCAACCGTCCCGTTCACTTTCCGATCTCACTCGCCGAATCCGGCGTCGAGGCGCTGCGTCGGGCGGGAAATTTCAAGGAGCAAGAGGCGTAACCTCCGCAGCCATTCAGGCAGGCAACGCCACCGCGAATCTTCCATGACTTGAACGATTCGAGCGGTGGATCGTCTTGTTTCTACTATTCTGCGTCCTTCTGCGTCCGTCTGCGGATCTTCACGCATAGCTTCGCTCGGAGAATAGACATGGCCAAAGCCAAAACGCGACCGAAAAACAAAAGGCGCGTCCGCAAGAAACTCCGCGTCGCCTTCATCGGCGCTGGTGGCCGCGCCCTGATGGCCCACTACCCTGCCCTGCGCGACATCCCCGAGGCCGAACTAGTCGCCGTCGCCGAGATCGACCAACAGCGTCTGCACAAAACCTGTGACCTCTACGACATCAAAGGACGCTACCGCGACTACCGCCAAATGCTCGCGCACGAAAAACCCGACGCGGTTTACGCCATCATGCCGCCGCACCACCTTTTCGACATCTGCGCCACCGTGATCGAACACGGCTGCCATCTCATTATCGAAAAACCCCCCGCCGTTACCACTGAGCAAATCCGTCAACTCGCCGTTTTAGCCCGCCGCCACAAGGTCCTGACCGGCGTCGCCTTCCAACGCCGTTTTGCCCCCGTCATTCGCCGCGGTAAAACGCTGTGCGAAAAACGCGGGCCCGTGCACACTGCCCACGCCAGCTTCTATAAAAACTGGGTCGGCGGCGCACCCTACTATCGCGGAGCGTTGGACATGCTTACCTGCGATGGCATTCACGCCGTCGATACCTTGCGCTACCTGTGCGGCGGCGAAGTCGAATCCGTTGCCAGCGACTCGCGCCGCCTCGACGCCGACCACTGGAATGTCCACTTAGCCCTAGTCCGTTTCAGCAGCGGGGCCACCGGACTCTTGCTCAATAACTTCATGGCTGGCCGACGGATATTCAGCGTCGAGATCCATGCCCCCGGCATCTCCTTCTTCGGCGACCCCGAAGAGGGCGGCCAGCTCTACGCCGATAACAAGACCGAGCCTATCGACGAATTAGACCCTACCGTCTTAGCAGGCAGCGCAGAGGACTATCGAGCCTTCGGCCCCTACGATATCAACCGCCATTTTGTGGATTGCATGTTAAAAGGAAAAGATCCCGAAACGAATTTCGACGACGCGACCAAGACCATGGAATTGGTCGACGCAATCTACCATTCGCAGATTTGAGTAGCACTGATTTGGCGTGGGATTTTACCTATTGCCGCTCAGCACCGAACCCAACTCGCCGACTTGCGGCCATCCGGTGGGTTTCCTTATAGATTAAATCGCATAGCCCACCACATAGATTAAATCGCATAGACCACCACGCAGATGGCGGTGCTATTAACACTAGCGATCTTGAACTCCCATTGACGTTTCTTGTTGGACGTTGCAGCCCGACCTAAATGGGAAGCCGGTTTTATTTCAAGACGCTAACTCTTCTCCATAAAATAAAACCTTACGAAACAATCGGTTAATTTCCGATTTCTAAGGTCATCTATGTAGGGCCTCCTCGAAGGGCGGCAGATCGCTAAGAAGTCTTGAGGTTAGATAGGCTGCAACTCTCACGACCAATCTCGGATTTTCTCTGACTCACTACTTTGTAGTCGGGTAGGCGGAGACTGTCGCCAGTCCCCGCCCCCCTCAGAACCGTGCGTGCGACTTTCACCGCACACGGCTCAAGCAAACTGTGCTGATGCTCTACGTCATCCGCTTCTTTGGCCGATATTCTCCAGACACGGGGATACACCCTTAGCGGTCTGCTCACGTTGTCCATTGCTGGATACGCACTACGCATCTCCGTCTAATTAGTGTCTATCCATATCTTTCAAAGTCAGTTCACCTGCTGCACGTCAGTACCCTTTCAGGTTAGGTATTTATCGAGGTTGGTTCTTCAAGCCATCCTCACCTTATCCAGCGGGTTATTTGATACTCATTTTTCCCCTTGCCTTTCGGCGGCTGGCATTCGCTTCTTGCAGCATCCTGTTCCCATTGAGGGATTGAGATTCGGGTTACACTACCTCCCTCCTCTTCTTCTAACCTTGCGGTTAGCCTACTGTGAGTCTGGTGGAAGTCCATTACTTGACAGGTTCGTATTGGGATTCTAACCTGTAAGGGCGCAGTGCAGAGCACACCGCGTTTCTTTGACTACACTTTGTCCCTCTCGGAGGAGGTCCAAAATGCAGAAAGTGTTGATCCCTATCGCAATCTTTGCAACGAAGGAGGGTATTAAAGCCCTCATTCGATACTTAGAGCGACGGCAAGCCAAATAAGAAGTATGCTTGCTGGGATTTACACCACCCAAGGAGTTTACCCTATAGGGTGAGCTGCTGAGAGGATGATACCTTGCTCCGTATTACAAGGTAGTCATCCGATGATACCTTGCTCCGTAGTTTGCAAGGTAGTCATCCCCCAGAGAAGGCGGCATGTTTCACTGCCCGCCACCCGTAGTTGAAGAAGTATAGCGACCGCAAAACGGATTCTCACGTTTTATAGGAGTCAAAAACTCAGGATTTGTTTTGCGGTCGCTATAGTTTGGGGTGTAGCTCGGCTGAGATGGCGAGTTACACCCCTATACTTTTTCCTCCTCAAGTATTTCTTTCCACTGTCCCCACAGACCTCATTGGGGTTTCGCTTTTCCGCATACGTGAGAAACAATCGGGTTTGGGTGCCTACTTTACGCCGGGGTCTGTGGTGTGCGCGTGGGAATGCATGGAATTTCCCGTTCATTTGCATGAACAAGCGGCTGTGAGAGTCCGCTTTTCACTTTTGACCCGCCTAACCGTTATCAATCGCTTTCGGTTAGTAACCTTTACGACGCTTACATAGGTTCACTTTCGTTCTCCCGTCCGACTTTCGCCTTGCCCTGCTTCCGGTGCGATTCCTTGGCATTAGGCTTCTTGTATCCTGTTTCAAACCCCGAAATTACTTTCGACGCAAGGGATACCGGCGATTAGCCTGCACACTGGCTAAGAAAACAATCCGCAAGCGGTTGTTTTCACTCTACTTATGCGATTTTAAGCTCACACCTTACACTATGTTATACCACAAAATTGGAGAATTTTCCACCAAAAAACCAAAAAAATAGACTTTTTGCTCACTTTCTTGTATTTTTTACTTGACAGGACTTGCCCGTTTGTGCAAGTAAATACCTATTCTTTATAGATGCCTACAAAAGAAAGGAGGTTGTTAAACTGGCAAAAAACCACGGAGATACAACCATTCACCAGGAGCAACAGCAATGATTAAACTGACTGCTAAAGTTGAGGAAGAAAAAGAGACAAAGCTATTCGTGTCCTATTGTCCTCAAATCGGTATAGCAAGTCAGGGAGGGACTGAAGCGGAGGCAATCAGGAATCTAAAAGAGGCCGTGTCTCTTTATCTTGAAGAAGTCACAGAAAATCACCACACGGAGCTGCTTCTTGCCTAAAATTCCATCTGGAATCTCATCTCAGAAGGCCCTAAACGCACTCAAGCGTTTAGGGTTTTCTTTCGTAAGACAAAAGGGCAGCCACATGGTCCTAAAGAGATTTTACCCGGACAGAGATGGACATGACACCATGATCCTGATACAAGGATCAGAAATGGCCATTTTTACCTTAACAGCTAATCTCCAAAAAGCCAATGTCGAGATAGATGATTTTCTCGAAGAGCTATAAGAAGTAGTATTTTAAACACTTAGCAGAACTTGATCTTTCTAAAAAGTGGTGACTCCCAACAGAGAGGCCCCCTCGGCTACTTCCTTTTGCCGAGGGGCCTCTCCATATCGAATAATCCTTCATTTTCTCCCAAACGTCGCAAGTCTCCTATGCTCAATAACTTGCGCCGTTTTGGTTACTCAGGTATATAATTCCCTAAAAGAAACCCTAATGTCAACCACTTAAACATTAGGGTTTCTTCTAAGTACACGACAGTAACATGGATTGATATTGTCGGGCGCGTTTAGGTTGGTCTCGTGTTTGGTGTATGATCTGTGTGAGTTGGTCTAATCCTTTTCGAAAGAGGCTTATGGCTTTTCGCCCATGTTTTTTTATGGGGA
>JAJEFJ010000074.1 GCA_022820485.1 Candidatus Latescibacterota bacterium | reverse complement strand
ACCACAAGGGTTGCCCCTACTAATGAAAAGCCTTCGACCCTTAACCACGTCTTTAGTCCTGCTACTGGCTTTCGCCTGTAGCGGCTTGCAGGTTCTCTGTGCTCCTATTGCAGAGGCCGCTCCCATGCCCTGTCACGTCGCCAATACCTGTGGCGATGTGGGCCTGCAAGCGGGTTGTTGTTGTCTGCGCACCGAATCCAACAGCGCGTCTCCTCCTTTTGTTCCCCCAGCCGAGCAGCCATCCGTCTCAACGCCCGTGGTCGGAATAGTGGCGACCACTTTGCTGCCGCCTCGTTCGGCTGTACTGCGGTCGCTGCCCAACCGCATACCCCAGCCGCATCCCCCGCTTTTCCAGCTCTACTGTTCCTTCCTGATCTGATTCTCGCCGCACTGAGTTTGTCCTAAGAAGCTGTCTGAGCTTAGGGCATACCCGGAAATTTCCAGACGCTTCTAAGTCTCACACTCCACTCAATTTGTGGGGGTCTGTACGCGAATTCCGAACCCCCGCGCGGCGAGGAGTATTTGCATGTACAAAAATAAAACGGCCCTGCTGCTAGCTGGTCTGCTTGCAGGACCGGCTTGGTCGCAGGAAGAAGCAGCGCTCGACCCCCGCGCCGAACTCGCGGAGTACGTGCGCTACGCCGAACAGCACAACCCCAAGCTCAAGCAGGCTTTGACGCGTTACCAAGCCGCCCTAGCAAAGGTGCCCTCGGCGAGCGCTTGGGTCGATCCCCGCCTGACCTACGGCTACTTCGCGCGCCCGGTGGAGACGCGCACCGGCCCGCAGGAAATGCGCTTTAGCGCAGCGCAAACCTTCCCGTGGAAGGGCAAGTTGGATCTCAAGGGGCGGATCGTCCAGCAAGAGGCCGCAGTCGAGAGCCAGCGCTATGAGGCCGTGCGGCGGTCGCTGATTTTTGAGGTCAAGGCCGCGTACTACGACTGCTACTTTTTGGAGCGAGCCATTGCCGTCAGCGAGGAAAACTTGCGGCTGTTGGCCCACCTAGAAGAAGTGGGCCGCACCCGCTATCGCGGCGGTACCGGCGAGCACGCTCCGGTTCTCAAGGCGCAGGTGGAATTGGGCCGCTTAGAGGATCAACTGCGCAGCCTGCGTCAGCAGCGGCGGCCAACCGCGGCCCGGTTAAATGCGGCGCTCGGCCGCGCGGCGACGGCTCCGATAGCTGTGCCCGATTCGCTGCCCATGGCCGCGTTGGACTTAGACGAAGAGGTGCTAAAGGCGCGCTTGCAGGCCGCGAACCCGACGTTGCAAATGCGACAGGTTCAAGCGCAGGCGCAGTCCCTCGGCGTCGAATTGGCCGGCAAGCAGTTCTACCCGGACCTGACCGTGAGCCTCGATTACATCCACATCGGCGACCGCGGCGCGAATCCGCTGATGGCTATGGCCACGCTCAACCTGCCCTTGTGGCGCTCGTCCTACGAGGCTGAGGAACGCGCGGCTAAGTTGAGCCATCAGGCCGCCTTGCAGGGCGTTGCGGACGAGAAGAATAGGCTTGCTGCCGAGCTTGAACTGGCCTTGTACAGGCAGCGCGACGCCCAAAGCCGCAGTGCCCTCTACCGAGACAGTCTGCTGCCCAAGGCCGAACAAGCGCTCAACGTAACGCAGCGCGCCTTTGCCGCCGACCGCAGCGATTTTCTCGCGGTCATCGACGCCCAACGCACTCTGCTGGAGTTCCAGCTAGCGTACGAACGGGCGCGCACCGACCAAGCCCTGCATTGGGCCGAGATTGAAAAGCTGGTCGGCGAACCCGCAACCTCAGAGGAAATTCAACGATGAAAGCAACAAAGCAAATAATAGCTACCGGCATCGTGGCGGGGATCGTCGGCTTGGCCGTGGGTTGGGGTTTGGGCGGCTCGGACGCACCTAGCGGACATGCACCCGCCGCAATCGCCGAGCAGGATGAAACGTGGACCTGCTCGATGCATCCGCAGATTCGCCAGCCTAGGCCGGGCCAGTGTCCAATATGCGGAATGGACCTAATCCCGGTGGCCGCGCCCGAGGCTGGCGACTCCTTGCCCCCGCGCCAGTTGCGTCTCTCGCCCGCCGCACAGGAGCTTGCCAGCATCCAGACTGCGCCGGTCGAGCGCCGCTTCGCGCCGGTCGAGACGCGGATGGTTGGCAAGATTGCGGTAGATGAGACGCAAGTCCGCTCCATCACCGCTTGGGTAGCAGGCCGGATTGATCGGCTGTACGTGGACTACACGGGCGTGCGAGTCGAAAAGGGCGACCACATAGCCTATCTCTATAGCCCCGAGTTGCTGACCGCCCAAGAGGAGCTGATCCAGGCTTTGCGCGCCCGCGAGCGCTTGGTTGACAGCGGCACATCCGTTGGGCAGACGGCGCAGGCGACGGTCGAGGCTGTGCGCGAAAAGCTGCGCCTGCTCGGGCTGAAGGAGGAGCAAATCGAGCGCGTCGAGCGCGAGCGCCAAGCCTCCGACCACCTGACGATTTACGCGCCAACCGGCGGCGTGGTGATAAAAAAGCACCTCAGCGAGGGCGCGTACGTGCAGACCGGGACGCCGATATACACCATTGCGGACTTGTCGCGACTGTGGCTGGAACTGCAAGCCTACGAATCGGATATGTCTTGGATCCACTACGGCCAAGCCGTTGAATTCTCGGCTGAAGCCTATCCGGGCGAGGTGTTCAGCGGCCAAATATCCTTTGTCGATCCAGTGCTAGACGAGCGCACGCGCACGGTGCGCGTGCGGGTCAACGTGGCGAACGAGCAAGGTCGGCTGAAGCCGGGGATGCTGGTGTGGGCTGTGGCCCAAGCCGAGGTGGGAGCCCACGGGCGCGCCATGTCGCCCGAACTTGCGGGCAAGTGGATCAGCCCGATGCACCCAGAGATCGTCCGCGACGCGCCCGGCGCCTGCGACATTTGCGGCATGGCCCTAGTGCGCGCCGAAGAGCTGTATGACACTGGCGACGAGGCGGAGCGCGAGATGCCGCTAGTGGTACCCGCTTCGGCACCGTTGCTGACGGGCAAACGCGCTGTGGTGTACGTCGCGCTCGGCGAGGGCCTGTACGAGGGCCGCGAGGTCGTGCTCGGGCCGCGGGCCGGGGATTACTACCTGGTCCACGAGGGCCTGCGCGAGGGAGAGCAAGTGGTGGTCAATGGCGCGTTCAAAATTGACAGTGCCCTGCAGATTCGTGCTCAGCCGAGCATGATGAACGCGCCAGCGCGGGCCGACCACCGAGACGACGAGCCAAACGGCCACGCGCACAGCCCGCCGTCCGCGGTCTGGACGGCCTATTTCGCTATGCAGCAGGCGTTGAGCGAGGACGATTTGCCGGAGGCGCAGGCCGCCGCTGCCGCGCTAGCGGCCGACCCGGCGTCGCAGGAGGTCGGGGACGCCATCAGCAAAGCCGTCGATCTCGCCGCGGCTCGCCAAGCCTTTGCCGAGCTCTCGATGGTGCTCATTCGGGTGGCGCGGCAGGGGGGCGTCCATGCCGCGCCAGTGCATCTTTTTCACTGTCCAATGGCCTTTGACAACGAGGGGGCGGCTTGGCTGCAACAGGCGATGCAGACCCAAAATCCCTACTTCGGCGGCCAGATGTACCGTTGCGGCAGCCTGCGCGAGACCTTCGCCGGCCACGAGTAGGAGGCTACAATGGACCGCTTAATCCGCTTTTTCCTAGTCCACAAACTCGTCGTCGTGCTGATGCTCGCCGTCACCGTTGGTTGGGGCCTCAGCGTCGCCCCTTTTGCGTGGAAACTCGATTGGCTACCGCGCGACCCGGTGCCGGTGGATGCGATCCCGGACATAGGCGAAAACCAGCAAATCGTCTTTAGCGAATGGGCCGGACGCTCGCCGCAGGACGTGGAAGATCAGGTGACGTATCCGCTGACAGTAGCGCTGTTGGGCGTACCGGGCGTCGAGACGATCCGCAGCTCTTCGATGTTCGGCTTTTCGAGCATCTATGTGATTTTTGCCGAAGAAGTCGATTTTTATTGGTCGCGCTCGCGGATTTTGGAAAAGCTCAACAGTCTGCCAGCCGGCCTGCTACCCGAAGGCGTCCAGCCAGCCTTGGGGCCGGACGCAACGGCCTTGGGGCAGGTATTCTGGTACACGCTGGAAGGCCGCGACGAACAGGGCGCGCCCACGGGTGGCTGGGACCTGCACGAGTTGCGTGGCATCCAAGACTGGCAGGTGCGCTATGCCCTGTTGGCAGCCGACGGCGTCAGCGAGGTGGCCTCTGTGGGCGGCTTTGTGCAGGAATACCAAATCGACGTCAACCCAGACGCGATGCGCGCCTACGGGGTGCGGCTCGACGAGGTCTTCCACGCGGTGCGCATGTCCAACCGGGACGTGGGTGCGCGCACCGTAGAGCTAAATCGAGCCGAGTACGTCATTCGCGGCATCGGCTTTGTCAAAGGCTTGGCCGATCTCGAAAACGCCGTGATTAAGGCGCGGGATAACGTCCCGATCTACGTCAAAAACGTCGCGCGGGTCGCGCTAGGGCCAGCGCTGCGGCGCGGTGCGTTGGACAAGGAAGGGGCAGAGGTGGTCGGCGGCGTGGTGGTAGCGCGCTATGGTGCTAATCCTTTGGCAGCTATCGAAAGCGTCAAGGCCAAGATCGCGGAAATCGCCCCGAGTCTGCCCAAGAAAACCCTCTCCGACGGGCGAGTCAGTCAGGTGCAGGTGATCCCCTTTTACGACCGATCTGGCTTGATTGAGGAGACGCTGGGCACACTGGAGCGCGCCTTGAGCGAGGAGGTGCTGGTAACGGTGATCGTGGTGCTGGCGCTGGTGATGAATCTGCGCGGGGCCATGTTGGTCTCTGGACTGTTGCCACTGGCCGTGCTCGCCTGCTTTGCCGCGATGAAGGTCTTTGGCATTGACGCTAACATAGTCGCCCTCTCCGGCATTGCCATTGCCATCGGCACTATGGTCGATATGGGCATCGTCATCAGTGAGAACATCCTCAAGCACTTGGAGGATGCAGACGAAGACGACGACCGTTTGGAAGTAGTCTTCCGCGCTACGCGCGAGGTCGGCGGTGCCGTGCTGACGGCCGTGCTGACCACGGTGGTGGGCTTTTTGCCGGTCTTTGCCATGCAAGGGGCCGAGGGCAAGCTCTTTGCGCCGCTGGCCTTTACTAAGACCTTCGCGTTGTTGGCCGCGGTGTGGCTGTCGCTGACGGCTTTGCCGGCCTTGGCGCACTGCGCGTTTGGCACGCGACTGGGGCGTTGGGCATCTGGCCTTTGGGCGGTATGTGGTCTTGGGGTGGGGCTCGCGCTGTCGTGGTGGGTTGGTCTGCTGCTGATAGCTATTGGGGCGTATCACCTGTTCGCCGCTCGCGTACCGGAGTGGGTGCGTTTGTGGGTGGCGCGAGGTATGGTGGCCGCTGCGGCTGTTGGGGTCGTCGTCGTGCTAGCGGAACACTGGTTGCCCTTGGGACCGGAAAAGGGCGGATGGCGCAATTTTATCTTCGCCGCTGGATTGATCGGCGGTTTGTTGGCGCTTTTTCGCGCCTTGCAACATGTATTCCCCCGCGTGCTGCAGTGGTGTTTGGATCACAAGGGGTTAGCCCTGCTGTTCCCCTTGTTACTGCTGCTGGTGGGCGCGTCCGCGTGGCTGGGTTTTGCACGCGTCTTCGGCTTTGTGCCGCCCGCCCTGCGCCATTCAGCGCCCTTTGCGGCCCTCGACGAGGCCCTGCCTGGGTTGGGCAAGGAGTTTATGCCACCCCTCGACGAAGGTTCGTTCCTGTGGATGCCGACGACCATGCCCCACGCCTCCATTGGCGAGGTACTCGACGTCCTGCAGAAGCAAAACGCGGCGATTTCGCAGATCCCAGAAGTGGAATCCGCCGTGGGGAAGTTAGGACGGGCGGAGTCGCCGCTGGACCCCGCGCCGATTTCCATGATTGAGACTGTGATCAACTATCGCGCGGAATACCTGACCGACGGGGATGGCCGTCGTCTATTGTTCGCGTTTGACGAGCATGACACGGACCTATTCCGCGCGTCCGATGGCACGCCCGCGTTCGCTCCTGATGGCTCGCCCTACAAGGTACAGGGCCGCTATCTGCGCGACGATACCGGTCGTCTCGTGCCCGACGCTAATGGCCGACCTTTTCGCTTGTGGCGTCCGCCCTTGGATCCCGCACTCAATCCGGGCCGCGCCGCTTGGCCGGGAATACAGACCCCCGACGATATATGGGCGGAGATCGCTCGGGCTGGCCAGATCCCCGGCTCTACCTCGGCACCGAAGTTGCAGCCGATCGCTGCGCGGCTCGTCATGTTGCAGAGCGGGATGCGCGCGCCCATGGGCGTTGAGATCAAAGGCCCGAGTTTGGAGGCCATCGAGCGCGCCGGCTTGGAGATAGAGCGCTTGCTCAAGGAAGTGCCCTCGGTTGAGGCGGCGACTGTCAACGCCGACCGCATCGTCGGCAAGCCCTATTTGGAGATTCACATCGACCGCGAGGCCATTGCCCGCCACGGCATCGCCCTGCAGAAGGTGCAGGACGTAATTGAGATCGCCATCGGGGGTAAGCTGGTCACGACTACGGTGGAAGGGCGCGAACGCTATCCCGTGCGGGTGCGCTATATGCGCGAGTTGCGCGACAGCGTCGAGGAACTGGTGCGCATTCTGGTGCCAGCGCCGGACGGGGCGCAGATCCCCTTGGCCGAGTTGGCCGAGATTCGCTACGTGCGCGGCCCCCAGGTCATCAAGAGCGAGGATACGTTTTTGCTAGGCTACGTGCTCTTCGACAAGAAGCCGGGATACGCGGAAGTCGATGTGGTGGAAGCGTGTCGAGAGTATTTGGCCAGCAAAAGGGCCAATGGCGATCTCGTGCTAGATACCGGCGTCAGCTACACCTTCGCCGGCAGCTACGAAAACCAACTGCGAGCGCAGAAGAAGCTCAACGTGCTGCTGCCGCTCGCGCTGGCGATTATTTTCCTCATCCTCTATTTCCAGTTTGGCAACGCCGCCACGGCGCTGATGGTCTTTTCTGGGGTTGCGGTGGCTTGGGCCGGCGGCTTTGCCATGCTGTGGCTCTACGGGCAGGAATGGTTTTTGGATTTCTCCATCTTCGGCACGCAGATGCGCGACCTCTTCCACGTCCGTCCGCTGAACTTGAGCGTGGCGGTGTGGGTGGGTTTTCTCGCGTTGTTTGGCATTGCCTCGGACAACGGCGTGATCGTGGCGACGTACTTGCGCCAACTTTTCCGCGAGCAAAAGCCAGCGACTATTGAGGCGATGCGCCACGCTGCGCTCGCCGCTGGGGTGCGGCGCATCCGCCCCTGCCTGATGACCGCGGCCACTACGATCTTGGCGCTGATCCCCGTGTTGACGGCGAGTGGACGGGGCGCAGACCTCATGCTGCCGATGGCCATTCCCACCTTCGGCGGCATGATGGCGGTGGTACTGACCGCGCCGGTTGTGCCGGTGCTCTACTGCGCGGTCGAGGAGTGGAAGCTGCGGGTGGCGGCGTGGCGGTCAGCGGAGTAACGCACCTCAATCGTCGTCTTCGCGCTCGCTAAGGAGTTCGCCGTGCTGGAGCCGTTCGGCGTTTTCCGTGGCCCAGAGGATGTTCTTCATCACCTTTTGCGAGGTGATGAAGCGGGTCGCGGCCATGTCGAGTAGAAGTTCGAGTTCGCCAATTTTATATGGCTAGCCGCAAAAGATCACTTTGCTTCATCGCTGGGATCCAGACAAAATTGCGCGACTGCCTCCGGCGCGGAGCCAAGTAAGCGCAATGGCACGACATGGACCTGCGCGTCGAGGGCGTACGACTTCTGGCCGGGGTACACGATAATGACTCGTTCGAGCTTTAGATCGTCGAGGGCAATGCGGATGGAGCGCGTCAGGCGCGGTGCGTCCGTGCGCTTGCATTCGACGCCTAACCAGCGGCCGTTCTGGCGCAGCACGAGGTCTATTTCGGCCCCCTGATGTGTGCTCCAGAAAAATGCCTCCTCCGGCTGCAGCCAAGTGAGCAACTGCTCGATGACAAAACCCTCCCACGACGCGCCAAGACTAGGATGATTCATCAGTTCGCCCTCCGTCCGAATGGCGAGCAATTGGTGCAATAGGCCGCTGTCCCGCAGGTAAATTTTGGGAGCCTTGACTTGCCGCTTGGCGATGTTGGCGTAGTAGGGCTGCAATTGGCGAATCATGAACGCATCTGTCAGCAAATCGAGATAATGCCGCGTAGTAGATGCGCTCACGTCCAAGGCGCGGGCTGGCGCGGCGGCGTTCCAAGTCTGCCCATGGTAGTGGGCGAGCATGGTCCAGAAGCGATGCAGAGCAACGGCCGGGACCCGCGCACCCCACTGGGGCATGTCGCGCTCCAGCAGGGTCTGTATGAAGTCCTTACGCCATTGGTGGCTTGCCGCGTCGCTAGACGCGAGGTACGACCGCGGCAGACCGCCGCGCAGCCACAGAGTACCGGACTGGTCGGTACCCACCTCGCTTAGCTGAAAGCCGCCGAGGGTAAGGTGCTCAACCCGTCCGGCCAAACTCTCCGAAGACTGGCGCAACAAGTCGCCGGATGCGCTTCCCAAGATGAGGAATTGGGCCGGTGCGTCGCGGCGATCCGCTAGCACCCGCAGAATCGGGAACAAGTCTGGTCGCCGCTGCACTTCGTCTATGACGACAAGGCCGCGCAGCGTCTCTAGCGCAGTCATTGGCTGATCGAGCCGAGCGAGGCTGACCGGATCCTCCAAATCGAAGTAGTTCGCCGAATCCTCCCGCACGAACTCGCGGGCGAGTGTGGTTTTGCCGCATTGGCGCGGGCCGACGAGAAGCACCAACGGGCTTCTGGAGAGGGCTGTATGCAAACGATCAATGGGCTGTGGACGAGGAATCATAAGTAGAAATATAATGAAAATCGACGGTGCAAGAACCGATTTTCATGGTTGAAGCACATCCCAGAGTTCGTCTATGGGCACGGGTCAATAGATTTCGTCGCGGTGGTTCTCGGTAATCACGTACTCTGTACCACCTTCTCAATCGTCGTCTTCGCGCTCGCTGAGCAGTTCGCCGCGCTGGAGCCGCTCGGCGTTTTCCGTGGCCCAGAGGATGTTCTTCATCACCTTTTGCGCGGTGATGTAGCGGGTCGCCGCCAGCAGGTGGACGCGCTTTTCCTCGGGTTCGTCGCTCAGGTCGTAGTGCCGGAATGCGGCTTCGAGCACTTGGAACATGTGCAGCTCGGCGTCTTCGCGGAGCATGATGTGGGCCAAAGTGTGGCGGAGCTTGGCGACGTCGCGTCCTTCTTCGAGGTACTGGCTGACGAGGATTTCGGCCTCGAAGACCTTTTGGAAATCGGCTAGTTCGCCGAGGCGCTTGAGCATGTCTTCGCTGGAGGCGAAGTGCTCGTCGAGCTTTTGTCCATGCCGTGGGACGCGGGCAGAGGGCATGTTGAGCCAGCGTAGGTAGGTGAGGAAAACCGCGCCGTGGAAGATGGCGCGCAATAGCTCTTTGCTAGCGGCGTAGTGGAAGGTGCAGTAGAGCGCGTGGGCGTAGGAGTAAATGTTGGCCACGTCGTGCCAGTCGCCCTCGTTTTTGAGGTGGAAACGCAAGGTGCGCAATGCGCTGGCATAGGTCATGGCGCGGCAGAGTTGGGTCGGCGGCACGCCAGCGCGCAGGGCCTCTTCGACGCGGGCGAGGATGGGTTCAAAATCGTCGCCGAGCATGACTTGGGTAAACTCGGAGACGTCGAGGGTGGCTTCGTTGCGCTGGTTGTCCTCCCAGATCTCGTCTAGGCGCGTGAAGATGTTTTCCAAGACCGGCAGGCTGTCGGCCCAGCGCGAGGTCTCTTCGTGGCGGGTACGGCTCACCAGATCGACGGCGATTGGGCGGAGGATCTCGTGTGCGCCGACCCATTCCACGTAGTCGAGCGCCTCGAACATCTTGTTGGCAAAGTCGAGGGCGTGCCCGTCGCCGGTGAAGTAGAAATCCGTGGCCGCGGTGAAGACGAAATCCGCGAGGGTTTCCTTGCCACTGTCGCGGTCGTGCAGGGTGAGCAAGATGCGCTCGGCCGCGCCGTGGTGCCGCTGATCGACAAAAGTGCGAAACCAGCGCTTGAGGGTGGCTAGGTCTTGGTCGTCATTGGCGCGGGGAAAGGGGAAGCGCTGGCGGCGCGACGAGCCGGAGGTGCGCCGCGAAATCTGGGTCAAGCCGTGGACGAGAAAGAGGTTTTGGTCGTCTTCGGCAATGTCGTCCCACATGTTTGCCGCGAGGGTCAGGATGGCGACGCCCGAGGACCAGCCTTCGCTGGTTTTGTGTGCGCCGTAGTAAAGGCCCTGTTGGATGATTTCCTGTGGGGTGGCTCCTGTCTGGCGGAGTGCGGCGACCGCTTTGGCGATGAGGAAGGAACTGCGGTCTTTAAGCCCTTGTTCGAGGGCGCGCTTGCCGCGGGCCACGAGCCGCAGGCGGGCCTCTTCCTTCTCGCCGGGTGGGATGCCGACCCACGCGTAGCCGTCGTCGCGGACTTCGACGGGAAAGGCTTTCAGGTCGTCGCCCGAAGTGAGCAGGCAGCCGCCGGTCTTTAGGTCGAATTCCCAGTGGTGCCAGTGGCAGATCAGCACTCCGTCGCGGATGCTGCCTTTGGACATGGGGTAGCCCATGTGCGGGCAGCGATTGTCAACGGCGTGGAAGGACCCTTCGTAGAGAAAGACTGCGAGGTGGATGCCGTCAATGGTAAAGGGCCGGCCCTCGCCATCGGCAAATTCGCTGGCCGGTGCGAGCCGGTGATAGACGCAAGTCGCTGGATCGACGTCAATCTGCGGCCGCACTTCGCTTAGGTCGAGACGTTGAGCGGTGGACATGAGCGTTGCCTCCTGTGGAATGGACTTTAAATATGCGCGATTTGGCGGTGTGAGGCGAGGGTTTGTATTGACTTGCAGTGCTAAACGTGGTCATGTTCTGAAAGAAGAGACATCATAGCGGCGCATATCGAGGAAAGGAGATTTTAGTATGACTTTGAGAGTTTTGCTGATAGCCGTGCTCTTTTTAGGCGGCGTAGTTGCCGAAGAGGCCGACGCACGCAGCAAGCGCGTAAGGCAGGTTCCCAACGGCTCCGCGGCTAGCTGCAATACCTGCCACACGGCTGGCGGCGGTTCACCGCTCAATCCGTTTGGCATAGAGATTGTAACCAATTTCCTCACCGAAGCTGGCCCAGCCGGTGACGTGATTTGGGGGCCAGAGTTGGCGGCTTTGGACTCCGATGGCGACGGAGCGTCCAATGGCGCGGAGCTGGGCGATCCAGAGGGTACTTGGGTGGTAGGCGATCCCGCTCCAGAAGGAAACGACGATGGAGAAGAGGAGGACCATGGGGAACACGGCCACGAAGGCGATGCTAGCCTAGCAGGGAAGGTGTTCAACCCCGGCGACCCAACAAGCACTCCGCCACCCGCACCACACGATGAGACAGCGGTCGAGGTATCGACTTGGGCACAAGTCAAGCAATTGATTGGCGCGCTCGACTGAGACGGAGCGAATGGCTTGTCGCGGTGGTTTTTAATGCCGTCGTGGGATTGGGTTTTGCCACCGGGACAAGCAGATTGACAGGCGTGGCCCTATCTATTGCATCCTCTGCGTCACTAGCACCGCCATTTAACAGGCCGAACAAGTCAGTCGCCGAAACTCAGCGGCGGGTTGACTGTGATGGAGAAGAACAACGCGGCGGCGGTTCCTATACTGTCTTCCGCCAAGTAGGCGACCGCGACAGCTCCACCGGTGGCGGCTGTGGGTGTACCCGAAATTGTCCGCGTGGCTGCGTCAAACGATAGGCCAGCAGGCAAGCCGAAGACGCGGTACGTTATCTCGCCTTGACCTCCCGTAGCTGCTGGCAGTTTCAACGCGGTAATCGTTGTCTCAGCGGTGTACGCTTGGTTTTCGACCTCTTCGTCGAAATCAAGGTTCATTACCGGGTCGTCGTTTGGAGAGGGTGTGCCGTCGTTAGACGAGGTAGAGGGTGCTCCGTCGTTCGAGTCGGAGGTAGAGGGTGTGCCGTCGTTCGAGTCGGAGGTAGAGGGTGCTCCGTCGTTTGAGGGTGCTCCGTCGTTCGAGTCTGAGGTAGAGGGTGTGCCGTCGTTAGACGAGGTAGAGGGTGCTCCGTCGTTCGAGTCGGAGGTAGAGGGTGTGCCGTCGTTCGAGTCGGAGGTAGAGGGTGCTCCGTCGTTTGAGGG
>JAJEFJ010000064.1 GCA_022820485.1 Candidatus Latescibacterota bacterium | reverse complement strand
CGGGATTGCTCGCGATAAACGCCGATAACGACGAATCCGAAACCATAGAAAAACTCCTGAAAAAAGAACAACCATACGAAAACGTAGAAGCAAAATAGAAAAAATAAGAAAACCTCTCAAGTCATTCAGGACTGCTATATATCGTAGGGCATGGTGGCTTCGTAGTGAATCTAAAGGTCCATTTGCAACGCCGTGGCCTCGAATCGAATGGAAGCAAGCGGCCAACGAGCTATCTTTCAATATACCTAAGTACAGCGTCTCTACAACCGCCTGTGTTGAGCTACGCATCGGTTCTGAACAGTTCGTCCGAACTTGTCAAATCTCGACGAATCCCTCCGGCAATCCCTCCCCCTTGACCAACGCCTCTTTCAACGCCCGCGCATGTTGGCAAATTCCCCGATAGGAAAATCCCTTACAATTGCAACTTATGTCGTTCCCCTCCACTTCCAATTCGTAGAACGCCCCTAGCTTCGACGAACTGTCCACCCGGTACAGCGCTCGCTTTGGCCCTGCCAACACCCGCGCCAACACGCGCACTGCCTCGGCCGACGGCAAGCGCGACTTAGCCTCCGACCCGACGGCGGGCTGCGCAGCTACAAAAGCCGTCCCGGCCTCGTGCAACAATTCCACCACTTGCTGCTCGTCCATTGCGCCGGTAGGCGGCGCGGGCAACACCTCCATCACTCGCCGCAACTCGTCCATCACGTCGCGCTGGAAATCTTCGGGCAAGGCGCTGCCCTCGACGAGTTGGTCAATCAGCGCCGACTTGGTTTCGAGGACCGTCTTGACGAATTCGTCGATCGTGTTGCTGCCGACCATGTAGGTGACGTTGACAGCTTGCTGTTGCCCGATGCGGTAGGCCCGGTCTTCGGCCTGCCAGTGATTGACCGGCACCCAGTCGAGATCGTTGAAGACCACCTGCCGCGCCGCCGTGAGGTTGAGGCCGACGCCCCCGGCAGTGATCTGCGCGGCTAGTATCTGCACGGAGTCGTCCTCTTGGAAGCGGTCGGCTCGTTGTTGCCGTTCGCTAGCGGGCACTTCGCCAGTGATGGCTACGGCCTTCGAGCCAAAGTGTTTGCGCAACGTGTTGACGGGTGCGAGAAAACACGAGAAGACCAGGACCTTCTCTCCCTGCTCCAATGCGTTTTCGACAAAGGGAATCGTGCTGCGGACCTTGGCGATGGCTAGGCGGTTGCGCGCGGTGGTTAGCTGGCCCATGATCCAGCCTTGGCGCGAGCGGCGCTCGGCCTCGGTCTCGTCGGCTAGCTTGGCTTGGCCCCGGCGCGAGATGGTCTGCAACAGTTCTGTTACTACCTCGCTCATCTCGCGCGCCACTCGGCTGGCGACCTCCACGTCGAGCCAACTGCGGATCTTGGGCGGCAGGTCGAGCACCTCGGCCTTGGTGCGGCGCAGCATGATGCCGTGCAACTGCAAGGTCAGCTCTTCGATATTGGAGGCCCCGTCGGCGACCCAGCCGTACTCGCCTTTGTACGCGTCGCAATAGCGCTTGGCAAACGAGACGAACGAACGCCCGAGCGCGTGGCGCGCCAATTGCAACAAAGGGAAGAGATCGCGCGGTCGGCTTGTCAGTGGCGTGCCGGTCAAAAGGTGGACCACGGCCTCGTCGTCGACGGCCTTGACCAAGTCCATGGACAAGCGATGCCGCTGGCTGCGATAGTTTTTGAGATAGTGGGCCTCGTCAAAGACTAGGCCACTCCAGGCGTGCTCCGCCAGCGGGTGTTTGGCGAGAATGTCGTAGTTGATGACGACCCAGCCGGTATAGCCAGGTTCAGGCGCGGGTGCGGGACCGACGATGGCGATTTCTGCCGCTGGCAGCACCAACTCAATCTCGCGCGCCCAGTTGATTTTGACCGCTGCCGGGCAGACGACTAGATACGGCCCCTCGGGCTGGGCTTGGCGCATGGCCAGCACGGACTGCCGCGTCTTGCCCAGCCCCATGTCGTCGGCGAGAATCGCCCGCTGACGACCCAACAAAAAAGCGATGCCCTCGACCTGATGGGCGTATAGCCCGGCCGCTAGGGCCTCGGCCTGTTGTTGTGCTGTGCTCATAGACGCTCGGTTGCGTGGGCGGTGATGGTCGCCATGCTTTCTTCGGTGGACATGGTTACTCCTCGTGGCTTGGGTTGATCGTAGGATTTAAGGCGACGGGGATGACCGGGGCAAGTCTTTGCCAGCTATCGCGTAGAAAAACTAGCGGCTTTGATAATGCCGTTGACGCCCTATAGTTTACAGCACGGAACGGCGGTCGCGTCTCGATTATGGGGCCGGCTGCGGAAAGACGTGGGCAACGAGCGAAATCCCAGCAAAGGCGAATGTGACAGAAGCCCAACCACAGCGCGGCGTTTCCAAACGGGCGGTTTTTATCGGCCTACTCTGCGCTACTGCGATCTCCTGTGGGGAATCCTATGGCACGCTGGTGGTGCGCGGTTCGGCTATGGCCGCCGATTATTCCACTGGTGCCGCCATCTTCCTGTTCTTTTTGCTCACTTTGCTGCTCAATCCCCTTGCCCAGCTACTCACTGGTTCGCGGCTGCACAGCGGCGAATTGGCGACCATTTACATAATGATGATCGTAGCTTCGGCGATTCCCTCTTGGGGGTTCGTTATGAACTTGATCCCGTTTTTAGGAGGGCTGTTTTACTTTGCCACGCCGGAGAACGACTGGGCCAATATCATCCACCCGCACATCAAACCCTGGCTCGTGTCTCAGGACCGCGCGGCGACCTGGAAGCTCTTTGAGGGGGCGGCGCGCGGCGAGCCCGTGCCCTGGGGGCTGTGGGACAAGCCGTTGTTGGCTTGGGGGTTTTTCATACTCAGCGTTTATTTCGTCACGCTCTGCATGCTGGTCATCCTGCGCAAGCAGTGGATGGAACACGAGCGCCTGCTCTTCCCGCTTTCGATCCTGCCGCTCGAATTGGCTCAAGGGGAGCGGGGCCGTCTGCTGCCGTCGTTGCTGCGCAACTATCTGACTTGGGTCGGCTTTCTGATCCCGTTTCTCATCAATCTCGTCAATGGCCTGCACTCCTACTTCAACTACTTCCCCTTCATCCAGTTGAATACCCCGCTGCGCTTGCTGCGCGAATCCGTGCGTCTGAACCTGTACCCGCGCTTCGAGGTCATCGGGCTTTCGTATCTGTTGAGCCTCGATGTCTCGTTCGGCGTGTGGTTCTTCGCCTTTCTCGCCTATGTCCACACGGGGGTCGAGCGTCTGTTCGGCTGGAGCATTGGCCCGTCGCAGCCCTACTCGATGCCCGCTTCGGCCAGCGTCGCCCATCTGGCGCAGGCCGCGATGTTCTTCTTGGTCTTTTCCATCCTGTGGGCTGCGCGCCAACACATCGGCGACGTGCTGCGCAAAGCCTTCAAACGCGATCCGACGATTGACGATAGCAGCGAGATGCTCTCGTACCGCACGGCCGTGTTAGGTTTTATCTTCGGGTCGATCTTCGCCGTGTGGTGGCTGGCGCAAACCGGCCTGCAGTTCGGCATTGCGCTTTTTTATTTTCTACTCTGCTTGGCCACTTTTATCGGTTTGGCGCGCATTGTCTCCCAAGCCGGCCTTGCCTACGGGGTGTCGCCAGTGGCTCCGCCGGTATTTATGGTCACGGCGCTTGGGCCGACCGCGCTCGGAGCGAGCGGGCTGACGGCGCTCGGCATGAACTTCCCTTGGACAGCCGATTTGCGCACCTTCGTCATGGCCTCAGCGGCGACCGGCCTCAAGATCGCCGAGGTTATGCGTTTGGAGACCCGGCGGCTGTTTTGGGCAATCGCCGCGACCATAGTGGTCACGCTGATTTCTGCGGTGTGGGCAGTTACCACGTTGGCGTATAAATACGGTGGCATCAATCTCGGGGGTTGGGGTTTTGGCGGCTTGACCCAACTGACGGGTAACTGGATCGCGCACAATATCAACAACCCGCAGGAAATCTACGGCTGGCACCTCATCTACACCGGCATCGGCAGCGCTGTCATGGCCGTGCTGAGCTTTCTCAAGGCGCGTTTCGTCGGCTTCCCGATCCATCCCATCGGCCTAGTCCTCGGTCTGACCTACCCAATCAGCCAGATTTGGTTTTCGGTCTTTATCGCCTGGGCTTTCAAAGCGGTCATTTTGAAATACGGCGGGGCCAAGGGCTATCGCCTGCTGCGCCCGCTCTTTCTCGGCATGGTGCTGGGGGCTTTTGGCTCGGCGGGCATGTGGCTGATCATCGACTATTTTGGTGGCATGTCGAACTGGTTTACCATGTAGGAAGCTATCTGAAAACCCCGGCGACCTTCGCACAAGGGCAAGGTATCCGCAAATGAACGCAGATGGGCACAGATGCGAGATGAAGAAGTTGCTTGAAGCGCACTCGGAATTTTCAGACGGCTTCTAAATTTGGGCGCGGCGATGTGGCCAGCCTAAACCTACCCTCCAAGCCCCAGCACTTCCCTAACCCGCGCTGCCAAGAGCTCCTCATCGCCGTCGGACACTGTGGGCATCGACAAGTGGAGCTGTCCTGGAGCTGTTGAGAGCCAGACCGAGGGGTTGCCGTTGCGCAGGGTCTCTTCTAGGTCGGCGGCGGTCCGACCGAGCGCCTGTTCGTCCAAGGTCAGCGTCAGGGACGCGCCATTGACAGCGCTTTGCACGTGGGGCAATTCGCCTAGGTGCTGACGCACGGTCTCGGCGCGGCGAGTGTCGCTTTGATTGCGGGCGTCGTGGTCCATGGCCAGCCAGCGGCGCAGGGCTAAGACCACGCCGACGACCTCTTGGCGGTCGATTTTGAGCGGGCGGCCAACCCCTTCTAGGTCGCGGGTTTCAAAGCAAGCGAAGCTGTGCAAGTGGGCGGCTGCGATTAAGTCGGTGCGGCCGCAGAGAATGCCCGAAGAGTTGGGTGCGCCCACGTACTTGGCACCATAGCCGACTAAGTCGGCTCCGGCTGCGATGTATTGGGTCAAGCCGTCGAGGGGATAGACGCGGAAGGCCGCATCGACGAAGACCGGGACGTCGCGGGCATGGGCGATGTCAATGGCCGCGTCCAGCGGGACGATGGCGGCTTCGTTGTCGATGGCCGGGTAGAGCAGGGCGGCGGTTTGGGAGCCGATGGCTGCGGCGAGTTCGTCGGCTGTGGTGCCTTGCTCTGTGCCCGCCTCCACGAGGGTGACGCCGGGCAGGCGCACCATGCGGTCGTACTTGTAGCGCTGGGCCTTTTGGATGACTACTTGGTTGGGCATGTCGGTCGAATCGGGCAGGCGGGCCATTTTCTCTGGGTCTGCGCCGGTGACGCAGGCGGCCGTGCCAAGGACCAATGCGGCGGCGCAGCCAGGGGTAATCAGCGCGGCCTCGGCTCCGAGCAGGTCGGCGACGATCCGCCCCGTACTCGCCAAGAAAGCGTCCATGTCAACGTAGTAGCGGCCGGCTAGTTCCATCGCGGCGATAATGTCCGGGTGGGGAGACGATCCCCCTAAGAGGGTGCGCGGGCCGAGGGCGTTGATTACGGGCGTCGCCCCCATATCCGCGTACAGTGCGCGGGCTTCTTCACTCATAGGTTTTCTCTCCATACAGCCCAACAGGGCTCGGTACGTGGTTGGTGGGAACCAGCAACAAGGGCAAGCCATTGTGCTGGAGGCGAAATTGCAGATAGTCGAGTTCGGGGGTGGGCTGCGCGGTGAGGCCCAACAGGCGCGGGCGAAAAAGAGCGGACGAAAACAGCTTGGGCCGGGGCCGTTCCATCAGCTCGACGGTCTCGTCTGCTGACAGCCCGATCTTTTCTTTGGCTAGCGCGATGGCCGTTTCGAGACCGCCGATCCGGTCGGCGAGGCCGAGTTGCACGGCGCGCTGGCCGCTCCAGACGCGGCCTTGGGCCACGGCTTCGACCGAGTCCGGCGCGATGTGGCGGTTGCTGGCCACTTGGGCGACGAAGTCCTCGTATAGCGAGCGGATGGTGTGTTCCATGTGCGCGCTTTCGTCTTCAGTGAAAGTGCGGTCTGGCAAGCGCAGGCCGAGCAGGGGCAGGGTCATGCCAAAAGGCAAGTCCGCATGGCGGCCCACCTGCACGCGGCTCGTGCTCAAGCCTAACTTTTCCTTGAGTCCTTTATTGTACGCCCAGCCGGCAATGACCCCAATTGAGCCGGTGATGGTGTTGGGTGCGGTGACGATTGCATCGCCGGGCAGCGAGATCATGTACCCGCCCGAAGTCGCGAGGTAGCCCTGCGAGACGATGACGGGCTTGCGCTCACGGCATTGCAGCACGGCGTCGGCCACGAGAGCCGAGGGCAGAACGTCGCCGCCCGGAGAATCCACGCGCAGCACCACGGCGTCCGCGTCTGCACAGGCCGAGGCAATCTCGCCGACGAGCCGACGCGCACCCATGCCGGTGTCCATGGCGCAGACGCCGAGTGCATAGACGATGGCAATGCGCTTGCGCTGCCCCCAGCGCCGGTCGGCTGGCCGGGTGTACGAAGCGGCTGCGACGACGGCGTGGTTTTCGATCGTGCGGTCGATTTCGCTCCAGCGTCCGAGTCGGTCCACTAAACCGGCATCGAGGGCCTCTTGCGGGAGGAAGAACGCGGTGTCTTCCACGAGGCGGTCGAAATGCTCGGGCGCCAGCGAGCGGTCGGCACTGATGTCGCGGCGGGCAAGGGCGTACCAGTCGTCGAGTAGGGTCGTTAGTTGCTCGCGCTCTTCCTCGGACATGTCGCGGCGGACGTACACTTCGGTCGCGGATTTGTATTGGAAAAGCCGCCACTCGTCGAAGCCGATTCCGAGCTTGTCCAACGCATCTTTGAAGTACGTGTGCCCCGCCACATAGCCCTGCAAGCCGATCGCACCGGCTGGATCGAGCACCAAGTGATCGGCCACCGAGGCCCAGTGATAGTTGTACATGTCCACGCGGTCGATGTACACGATGACCCGCTGTCCCCCAGCGCGGATCTGGCTCAGCTTTTCCCGCAGTTCCCAGCCGAGCGCTGGGCTGATCCGCAGACCCGAAGCATTGATGGCGAGGCCCTTGATCGCTGGGTCGCGGCGCGCGCGCTCTAGCAAGGCGATGAGATTGAGCAGACTCTGCGAGTCGTCGAAGAAAGCATAGCGGCGGTGTTGCACCGGCCCGGACAACTCCAGCGATAGGTAGCGCGCTCGCGGCCGAAATAGGTTCCCGCGCTGCGCTCCGAGGCGCACTGCATACGTCTGGAAGGTGCTCCCCCGCACCTGCGCTTGGAAATCGGCGGCACCTAACCCAATGCGCAAGCCAACGCTCAGGGCGCGATCCTCGAACAAACGCCCGGTCAGCGCCAGCCCCTGTCCTAGTCCGACAATGGCTCCGGTGCTCCAGAACTCCGTTTTGTCGGTGTGCGCGTAATCCGCATACAAGGTTAGCCGCTCATCTCCCCAGGGACGCAGAGCAAGATCGACGGCCCCTTCGCGGCCCTCGTTTGCAAAAGTCGAAGTGAAGGTGCCTCCTACTGAGAGACGCGGACCGGGCCGCCAAATTCCCCCGAGGACGACGTGCCGCACGCTTCCCCACCCCATGCCTACTCCGAGACTGAAGTCGCGGTCGCCGCTGCTGAGTCCAGCCCGGTACTCGCGGTCGCGGCGGCCGTTTATCATCCCAAACCCCAAATGGGGCATGGCTGTAAAAAGGCCCCACGACTGAGTAGAGCTGCTGTCCGACCAAGCGAATCCCTGCTCCAATCCCTCGACATAGCTGAGTAGCGCGGGATTGGCGTAGCCATATAGCCCTAGGTCCAAGCTGCCAAAAGCGGCGAGGGCGAATTCGGCGCGCTCGGCGTAGGGAATAAACGGCGATTGGGCGTTTACCGCGCTTGCGGCGAGGAGGCAGCAGAGTAATTGGAACAAGCGCATAGGCAATGTAGAAACCGTGTTATCTTTCTTCCTGAGACGCCGGGTGAAAAAGGGTTTTTTATGGGGTCCATGAACGCTGTTCTATCTATTTCTACCTATTTCTATCTGTTTCTACCGTATTATACCACTAAACAAGTAGAAGTTAGTAGATTTTACGCTTACGCTTCCTCGATAAACAGGCGCAAATCCCCTTTGCCCTCGCGGATTATCTCGACTTGATCCCCCACCAACGACACCACGCTCGACGCCTCCACGGGCAGCGGCCCGCATTCTAAGATCAAATCCACCTGTGGTCCTAACTCTTCCTCCAAGGCCCACGGCTCGGTTATCACCTCTTGATCGGCGTAGTTGGCGCTAGTGCTCAAGATGGGTTGGCCGAGGGCGCGGACCAAAGCTAACGGCACGGGGTGATCGGGAATCCGCAAGCCGACGGTCTTCTGTTTGGTTTGCAGGATGCGCGGCGTTTGGCGGGTGGCCGGCAGCACGAAGGTGTACGCCCCCGGCAGGCATTGTTTGAGGATGCGGTGGGCGTAGTTGGAGACGCGGGCGTAGTCGCTGATGTGGGTTAGGTCGGCGCAGACAAAGGACATGGGTTTCTTTTTGTCGCGGCCCTTGATGCGCTGCACGCGCTCGATTGCCTGTTTGTTGGTGATGTCGCAACCGAGGCCGTAGATGGTGTCGGTGGGATAGACGATGACACCGCCTTGGTGGAGCACCTCGGCGGCGCGCTGGATATGGCGGCCTTTGAGGCGGTCGGGATGGACAGTCAGTACTTGGCTCATTTCTAACGCTCCCGGTCTATTTTGGCGACCCACGCATCGACGACGGCGTCAACCATGGCTTGGCCGTGCTGGGCGTTGGCGGTCCAACTGTTTTTTTCTTCGTCTTGGCGGCAGTACCAAGGCGGGTCTTCGCCGAGGCGCTCCTGTTCGACTAGTTCAGGACGGACGGCCATCAGGAAGGAGGTCTCGTTGTATCCGGCGTGATCGCCTCCGGCCGGAGGACTCGATTCCGGGAGGATCATGGGCTGCACTTCGATGTGCCCGCCCCAAGAGCCAACCCGGTCCAGCGCATCGCGGTCGCCCCACCAGCCGCGTGGGTGTCCCTCGGCGAGCACCTTCTCAACCGCTAGTTCGGCCGCGGCCTTGCTGAAGGCCAAGGCGAGGGGGCCGCCCATGCCTTGGTGCATGATGATGACGTAGGTCTTGCGGAAGCCCATTTCGATAAAGTTGCGCAGGATGCTCTTGGCCAAGCCGCCAAAGGCGTCGTAATCCGGGTCGATGGTTCCGTCGGCTGGGCCGCCGAGGGCATAGCCGGTGGGGCCATAGTCAAACGACGGGGCAATGACGCAAGCAGTGCGCGCGGCCACGCGGTCGCAAATCTCCTCGACGATGAGGGTGTCGTGGCCGATGGCCATGTGCGGGCCGTGGGTTTCGATGCAGCCGGCTGGCACGAGCAGGGGATGGCCTTGGGCCACTGCATCGGTGAGTTGGTAGGGACGCAGGTGCTTGAGGTACATGGAGAAGTTCCTTGTTGTGTTTGCGGAATTGGACATAATATAGGCTAGGAAGAGCACGTCAACAGGACATTGAACAGATGGCGCACACGGTTATTGGCACGGCCGGGCACATTGACCACGGCAAGACTCTGTTGGTCAAGGCGCTGACCGGCATGGATACGGACCAAGCCCCAGAAGAGCGGGCGCGGGGGATTACCATTGAACTCGGCTTTGCCTTTTTGGGCGATCAAGCCACGATCATCGACGTGCCCGGCCACGAGCGCTTCGTCAAGACCATGGTGGCCGGCGTCAGCACCATTGACGTAGCCATGCTGGTCATTGCTGCGGACGACGGCGTGATGCCGCAGTCGCGGGAGCATCTCGACGTGCTGCGGCTTTTGGGGGTGGAGCGCGGGGTGGTGGTGATCAACAAGGCCGACTTGGTGGAAGAAGAGTGGTTGGACTTGGTGGAGGAGGAGGTGCGGGAGTTTGTGCGCGGGAGTTTTTTGGCGCAGGCCGAGATATTTCGGGTCTCCGCGCTCAGTGGCGCGGGCGTTGACTCGCTGCGGCAGCGGCTGTTGGCCATGGTTGAGGACACTGCGGCTAAGCGCACGGACGCGCCGTTCCGCCTGCCCGTAGATCGGGCCTTTGGAGTCAAGGGCTTTGGCCTCGTCTGTACAGGCACGGTGCAGGCCGGGGCCTTGGCTGAGGGCGACCGGGTGGAGATTGCGCCCGAAGGTCGGTTGGCGCGCGTGCGCCGCTTACAACAGCACGGCGCGACGGTACAAGAGGTGCGGGCCGGCGACCGAGCCGCGATCAATTTGGCTGGCGTGGAGCAGGGCCAAATCGAGCGCGGGAACTCGCTAGTCGCGTCTGGATTTTTCCGTCCTACGCAGATGCTGGACGCCGAGGTGCAGCTCCTTGCGTCAAGCCCTATGACCTTGGCGTCGCGCTCCCGCGTGCGTCTGCACTTGGGCACGCGGGAGATTATGGCGCGGGTCGTGCTTCCCGGTGGCAAGCCCTTGACGCCTGGGCAGGAGAGTTTTGCGCAGCTACGCTTGGAGGCTCCCGTAGTTGCGGCGTGGGGCGACCGCTTTGTGCTGCGCCGATACTCGCCGGCACTGACCATTGGCGGCGGCCGCGTGCTCAACCCGCACCCGGCCAAGCACCGGCGCTTTGAGCTAGGGTTGCTCGCGCATTTGCAGACATTGGCTAGTGCCGATTTGCCCGAAGTAGTAGAGTGCTGGCTCCGCCATGCGGACGACCGGCTCAAGAGCCAGCAGGCGCTGGCTGGTGAGCTGGGCATTGGCGTGGAGCGGTTGGCGGGCTTGACGGATGCGATCGTAGCGGATGGCCGCGCTGTGCGCGTGGTGTCGGAGGGGCAACCGCACGTTTTGCATTTGGACGTGTGCGAGCACTGGGGTGCGCAGGTCGAGGCCGCGTTGGCGAGCTTTCACCGCGTCCAGCCGCTCAAGTTGGGATTGCCGCGCGAGGAACTGCGCAATTTGAGCGCGCGCTACATCCAGCCTGAACTGTTCGACTGCGTGTTGCGCTACTTGGAGGAAGCGGGGCGGATCGCGATGGACGGGGCCGTGGTGCGAGCTGCGTCACACAGCATTCGCTTCACCCCGGAGCAAGAGGCGCTAAGGGCGGCTGTGGAGGCGCGGCTCAACACCACGGATTTTGCCAACTTGCCGACGATGGCTGAGTTGGCCCACGCTCTCGACGCTCCACTGCCGCAGGTGACGGACATGGTCCAAGCGCTGCAAGCATTGGGGACGGTGGCCGCGTTGGAAGGGGGTTTGCTTATCCATTGCGAGGCTCTCGCCCGCGCGCGGACGATACTGAGCGATGTTCTCAAGCGCGACGGCGAGATTACAGTAGCCGAATTCCGCACGCTGATTGGCAGCAACCGCAAATGCGCGATGGCGCTTTTGGGTCACTTCGACGCTGAGGGACTGACGGCGCGGCGGGGGGATGTGCGGGTTTTGGTGGGGTGATTTGGAGGTAAAAGTGTGCATAGGGCTTTGAATATTATTTGGCTAGACGACCCTGCAAGCGGCAAGAGAGAACTGGTAGGCGGTAAAGCGGCTAACCTCAACCAGCTACATAGCGGCGGACGTGTTCCGTCAGGGTTTTGCATAACCGCTAGTGCTACGGCGAGAGTGGTACCGGTGCGGAGTGGTGAAGCATCGTTGCCTCCCGACCTTTATACGGAAATCGAAGCTGCGTACGCGGAACTAGGCGTTCGCTGCGGAACTCCCGAACCGGCGGTAGCGATTCGATCCTCTGCTGTGTCGGAGGACGGTGCGGTTAATTCGTTTGTCGGCCAATATCAGACCCTGTTGAACGTCGTGGGTATGGATGCTGTGGCTGCGGCGATAGTCGAGTGCGTGGAGGCGGCCTATCGGCCTCATGCCGCCGCCTACCGCAAGCGCTCAGGGGCCAGTGCGGACGAGGTGAATCTGGCCATTCTCGTGCAGGAGTTCGTCGCCGCGGATTCTTCAGCGGTCGCGTTTACCGCCAATCCGGTCACCAACGACGCAAGCGAGATCGTCATCAACGCATATTGGGGGTTGGGAGAAGGGCTAGTCGATGGCAGTTCGGTTCCCGACACGTACACCGTGGACAAACGGGAATTGCGGATCAAGACGCGAAGCGTGGCCAAGAAAGAGCGGATGTGCGCCGCCGGGTCCGCTGGCACAATCGAAATAGACGTGCCAATAGATAAGCGGTCGCGGCCAACTTTAACCGACGAACAGGTCGGCGAGGTCTGCCGTAGCGCGGTTGATTTGGAGGCTCGGATGGGGTGGCCCGTTGACTTGGAATGCGCTTTTAAGGATGGGAAGCTGTATTTGCTTCAATGCCGCCCGGTGACGACCCTCACGGGACGCGAGGAAGATTGGTCGGTGGAATGGGACGATCCCAAAGATGCGGAATTGACTTGGCGCAAGGGGAGTCTGGAAACGCCGCTCGATCAGTCGTTCGAATGGTATTGGATGCAGGGTTGGGCGAAAGCGCGGCGGGAGACGGGCGGCGGCACGTTACCTATGCGGATCTATGTGAACGGCTACGCATACGAGGCGGAAAAACCCTTCAGGATCGGCAATCGCAAGGCGCAAGAGGACGCCCGCAAAAAAACGGAGCGCGAGATACCGGAACTTTGGAAAAGTGAATGGTTGCCCGGGCTCAAGCAGAAACGGGCTTATTTCCGCAGCTTGGATCTGTCGGCGCTGTCCAACGACGAGTTGGCCAGCGTGCTGGTCGAAGCACTGCCTTGGTATTGCGAATGCGCGAGAATGCACGCGCATCTAGGCGGGACCGCGGTCGAGGCAGTTGGGCACTTGGTGGAGTGGTATCGCAAACGGTTCCCCGATGCCGCGGAAAGCGAGCCCTACCGATTGGTACAGGGGCAGTCAAATTTGAGCGTTGAGAAGGGACATCTCCTGTGGCAGTTGCAACAGCACCTTACTCCCGCCAACGAAGAGCTTCTAAGGGCCGCTTTGCGGTCGCGCAAGAAGCAGGGTAGATGGGACGGGCTTGAGGGTACCTTCAAAGAGATTTTCGACCAGTATTTAGAGACTTATTGGAAAGATACACCGGAATTTCTCGCTTCCTTGGTCCTCAAATACGCCGAGCAGGGCGTGGAATATCCGCACGTAAAATTGCGCCAACTGGCAGCCGAGCGGGAGCAATTCACCGAGCATGTGCGTTCGCTGCTGAAAAAGCAGGAACGCGAGGTTTTCGAGGAGCTTTTGCAGGTAGCTCTGGCCAATTATCCGCTGACCGAGGACCACAACTACTGGGTCGATGGTATCGCCGCGCATTACATATTTCCGCTGTTCGATGAACTGGGCCGCCGAATGATCAAAGGCGGTATCCTCAAGAAGAAACGGAGCGAGATCAAATACCTAAAACTGAACGAAATCATCCTCTGGGGATTCGGTGTGCGTCAGCCGTTGCGCGCGCGAGTCGTCGAACGCCAACGGGAATTTGATCGGCGGTTGAAACTATCGCCGCCTGAATTCCTCGGTGCTTGTAAGGAGCCGCCGACTGAAGAGGAAGATTATCTGTTTTGGGGTCCCTCGGCTCCACTTGAGTCACCAAAGGGAGAGGTGCGTGGAGTAGGGGCTTCGCCGGGGATTGTCAGAGGGCGTGCGCGCGTGGCCGTGAATCTGGACAAGGCATTGCAACTACAGCCGGGGGAGATATTGGTCTGTGGTACGACCGATCCCCATTGGACGCCGCTTTTTGCCGTCGGAGCGGGATTAGTGAGCGACAAGGGTGGGGCGTTGTGTCATGGGGCGGTCGTCGCTCGGGAATATGGATTGCCGGCGGTGGTGGGAACCTTGATCGGGACCAAGAAAATTAAAACTGGACAGTTGATCGAAGTTGATGGCCAAAGCGGGGTGATAAGGCTGTTGTGAAGTAAGGCCCTGTTGGCTTTCACTGCGGCCAACAGGGTTGGATGTACACCACAAAGGGCTGCGAGTTTAGTTTATCTCGCAGCCCTTTGCCTTTTCTACGTAGCTGGACTTCAGCCTTCGTCGTATCCCTTCACGGGCCGCGCCCAAATATTGCGATAGCGCACTAAGTCGCCGTGATCTTGCAAGCGGAGCGGGCCGGTGGGGGGATGCACTTCGTAGCGATAGACGCCGCGATGGCCCGTGGGGCCTAAGACCTCGACGTGGTGGTGGACCAAGACGCCGTTGTGGACTAGAGTCAGATAGGCCGGACTGACCAGCTCGGCACCGTTGAAGCGCGGGGCCGTCCAGAAGATGTCGTAGGTCTGCCACTCGCCGGGCGGGCGGCAGGCGTTGACCAGCGGCGGATACTCGCCATAGACCGAGGCTGTGGTGCCGTCGGCATACGTGGGGTTGTCGTACCCGTCGAGGACTTGAATCTCGTACAGGCTCATGAGGAAGACGCCGCTGTTGCCGCGCCCTTGGCTCTCGCCTTTGACCTCGCTGGGGCAGGCGAATTCGAGATGGTACTGGACGTCGCCAAAGCGCGCCGTGCTGACGATGTCGCCAGTGCGGGGTGCGACCTCCATGTAGCCGTCGGCCAACTGCCAAGGGGCGTCGCCGCCGTTGGCACTCTGCCAGCCGTCGAGGCTGGTGCCGTCGAAGAGGACGACTGCGTCGGAGGGGGGGCTGTTGTCGCTGCCGGGCGTTACGACCGCCGGGGCGGGCCGCTGGTGATCGTGAACGCAATAGGGAGAGTTGGGTAGCAGGGGGGTATCGTCGTACCCTAATTTGCCCATCTGGAAAAGCTCCTTGTTGGGGTTGGAAGATTGGCATATAAAGGGAGCCGGACGCGCTCGCGTCAATAGCTTGCCGTTGTGCATTGCATTATATTGAGTGCCGTTTAACAGGAGGGCGTGATGGTACGCGTACCGATGTACAGAATCGCACTGCTCGCACTTGTGCTGTACTCCTCGGCGGAAGCGCAAATATCGCTGTGGCAAATCGGCGGGGCCGGGCGGGCGTGGGACGGAAGCGACACCACGCGGATCATCATGGACATCAACGCCGAGCGCATCCGGCCCGTGTATTTTGCCGACGACGACAACATGTTCCTGTCGGTAGCAGGTTGGTCTGAACTGATCGTCCCGCGCGAACTAGGGTACATCGACGGGCATCAGCCGCGGCTGTGGTACACCGACGGAACCAATGTCAACCAAACTTCCTACTACGACAGCCCGCTCTACGTGGATGGGCTGCGGAGCACGTACAACACGGCCCGCGACGGCTGGTGGACCATAGACATTGGCGTGCCCGTGCCGGCTGCGCGCTTTGGGTTTTTCACGCCGACCGAGGGAACCCGCTCCGACGGCGTGCCGCTCAACCAAGACCCGGTGCCGGCTTTCGAGGTGAGCATTGCCGCCGAGGCGAGCGATATCCTCGCGCAACAGGGCTATCGCCGCTTGAACACCCTCATTGCCGATGTGCCGGTCAATTTCGACCCAGAAGTCGCGATCGATTTTCCCCAGCAATACGTGCGCTTTGTGCGTTACCAGCGCAAAGCATCCGTGCTCGACGAGCAGCGTACCACCGACAGCAATACAGTGCGCGGCACCATTGCCGAATTTGTGCTCACTGGCCGCGGTGTCCCCAAGCGAGCGATCTACCGCAGCAAAATCCTCGACTTGGGAGCCGAAGTGAACTTTGGTCGCTTGGCGTGGGCCGCGTGCACCATGCGGATGGTCGGCGAAGAAGCCGTAGTGGTGTCAGACGCTGAGGCGTGGGTGGAGGTGGAGGTGCGGGCCGGCCGCGACGGCGACCCCAACATATACCACGAGTACACGGACTCGGGCCGGGAGTTTGTGGTGACGCGCGAGCGCTACGAAAGCGAATTGCGCCTGCCCGAAACCGAGGGCATCCTGCAAATCGACCGCCAGCCCGGCATCCGCGCGTCCATTGGCTACGACAGCGATAATTGGTCTTTTTGGTCCAGCCCCATTACAGAATCCGGCACTTGGCTCGACTTGCGCAACGGCTCGCATTTACAGTTCCAAATCACTCTGCAAAGCCGGGCTTTTGGCGACTGGGTGGAACTCGATTCGCTGTGGATTGAAACCTCGCCGCCCTTGGCCGCGCAGATCGTGGGCGAAGTCGCGCGCGCAGCCGACATGCAGCCTCCTCCGGGTTTTGTCCAAGTCGAGTTGGGAGCACGGGAGACGTTTGTGTACGACGTGCGAGCCTCGTTTGCCAGCGCCGCCGAAGGAGGCTTTGACCGGGTGCGAATCCACACGGGCATTGCGCCCGAGTTTGCGCGCTTGGAAATGGGCGATCCACTCGCGGTCGTCGAGCCGCTGGCCGTGGTCGAAGGCGACGCGAGCTTGGAGGTATTGCTGCCACGCAAAGTGACTGCCGCGTCCAACGAGCCGCTGCGGGTGGTTTTTGCTGCGGAAGTCTTTGCGCGCGCGACGACCTTTACCGGCGAGGTGTTGACCGAGGGCGAGAACCGCCTGCCGCAGCCGATTGAGCCGGGCGATGCCAGCGCCGCTGTATCCACCAATAGCCTGCGGGTGCTCGGGGCTGCGAACCCGGACGCAGAAATCGTCCAGCGCGTGCGCTTGTCGAGCGGGGTCATCACGCCCAACGGCGACGGGGTCAACGACCGCTTAGCTCTAGAGTACGCGCTCTTTCTACTACCCGCGCCCGTGCCGGTGGTGCTCAATGTGTACGACTTGGCGGGCAATCGCCGCGCCCACGTGGAGGTCGGCGCACAGGGCACGGGTCCACAGCGAGCCTTTTGGGATGGCCGCGACGAGCAGGGCGCACTTTTGCCGCCGGGCTTGTATTTATTGGAGCTGGCGCTGGTGACCGAGGCCCAGCACGGGCGGGCGCTCCTGCCCGTTGGCTTGGCCTATTAAGTGAGCAACGCATGAAGATCTTTTTCTGGTGTGCGACTCTCAGCCTGTTAGCCCGTCCCCTCGCAGCCGAGGTGTTTACCTTTGACAGCGCCGAGAAGTGGCAGACTTGGCAACTGCCGCAGGGTCTGGTGCAACTCGGTCCGTCCGGGCACCTAGAGCTGGTCAAGTTCCGCAAGAACATCGACCCCGTGCGCAATGCGAGCCGGTTTTTCCACGATACAATGGAGCGCAAAGCCGTACAGGGCGGCATCTTCCGGGCTGGGTCCAACCCAAGGGACGCCGCCAATATCATCGACGGCGATTACGACACTTTCTGGCAGCCCGATCCGGCCGATCCGCTGGCCAAGTGGGAAGTCGAGATCGACCTCGGCCGGGCGGTGTTGGCCCAAGAGCTGCGCTTGCGCTTTCCCGACCAAGAGGGCGCGCGGCCCTTGCGGCAGTTTACGGTCTATGTGGCCACCGGAGGGACGATTGATCCCCGCAAGGATATCTTCCGCTTCGAATCGGTATATCAGACGACCTTGCCCAACGAAGAGACCGAAATCCGCATCGGGCTGAGCGGGCGCAACGACGTCACGCAGGTTCTAGACCCCGGCCTAGATGTGGTGTTTGAGGACGCGGCGCGCTTTCGGGTCATCCAATACATTCGCATTGGCGTCGATGAGCAGAGTGCGGACGCAGCTCTCGCCGAGGTCGAGGTGAGCGCCATCGGCGACAATCTCATCCTCGGTGTCCTAGAGCGCGGAGGGACCTTCAAAACTGGCCTAGTCGTCCGCGACGTAGAGGGCTTGGTTGACGGCGACATGAATACCTACGCCAACAAGTTCACTACCTATCGAGCTACCTCGGGCTGGCGCAACGAAGGGCTGTGGTGGGAGCTGGACTTAGGGGCACAATTCTGGATCGACGAGATATTCCTCTACTTCAACAACCAAGGCGAGGGGGCGTCCGGCTCCTCGGTGCGCAACGGAGGCACGGGATTCGCCTTCTTGGTCTCGGATGGTCGGCGCACGACCTCGGGCGAGGTAGATTACGATCGCTTGGTGGGCCACGGCAACGAGCAAAATCCCTTCGCCGGTCCAGAGCGGCACTATCGCTACCTGTTCAAGCCGCGCAAGGTGCGCTACCTGTTTTGGCACGGCTTCCTGACTTCGCATGAGTGGCACGCGCGAGCGGCCGAACTGATGGTGTTTTCGCCCGGCTACCCGGCGCAAGCGGTGCTGCGCTCGGGCTTTATCGACTTGGGCGAGATCGTCGGCGACGGCCGTGCCAAGGCCATCAAGCACTTGTCGTGGGATGCGGATTTGCCCGTGGGAACGCGGATGCAACTGCGCTCCCGCTCGGGCGTGAAGCTCAGCGAGGAGTACACGTATCACAACAAGATCGGCGAAGTAGTAACCGAAGAGAAGTGGCTCAGCTCGCCCAAGGTGCTGCGCGGGCAGGTGGATACCGCGCTGGTCGTGGGAGAAGATTGGGGCGCGTGGAGCAATGTCTATCAGCTTTCAGGTGAAGCCTTTCAGTCGGATAGCCCGCGCCGCTTCATTCAGCTAGAGGCCCTGCTCTCGACCGAGGATCCGCGAGTCGCGCCCGTGTTGCGCTCGCTGTCGATTGAGTTTGAGGACGCCTTGGTGACCGAGGCCAAGGGGGAGATTTGGCCGCGCGAGGCCCAGCCCAACGAGGACACGCGCTTTACTTATACGCTGTGGCCGACGGCTGCCGAAGACGACAGCGGCTTCGACCGGCTGCGACTCGTCGCTCCCGGCGGCTGGCTGGAGACAGGAGCGGTGGAGGTGGTTCTCGCTGGCGAGACCATCGCCGTGGAGGAGGTCGCGCAGCGGGGCGACTCCTTATTCGTGGCTTTGGGCCAGCGCGTTGGCGGCGATTCGCTAGAAGTGCATTTCACTGCGCGTCTGTGGCGCAATGCCACGGTATTCAGTGCGGAGCTTGGTCATGGAGACCGGCCGGGCCTGTGGCAGTCCGTGGAGGCCGCTGCGCGGCGCGCCAACGTGGTGCTCCTACCGGATCTGACCGGCAGCGACCGACTCATCGGCGATCTAGAACTGGCTCCGGCCACCCTTACGCCCAATGGCGACGGGATCAACGACCAAGTGCATATCCGCTTCGTAGTCTTCAAGGTGGAGACGGCGACGCCACGGGTGCGGGTATTCGACTTAGCGGGCCGCTTGGTGGCCGAGTTGGTCGCTATCGGTGAGTCCTATACGTGGTCCGGGCGCGATGCCCAAGGGGCGCTGGTGCCTCCGGGTCTGTACCTCTGTCACATTGATCTCGGTGCCGCAGCCGGCGAGGACGTGGCTGTGCGCCCCGTCGCTGTCATTTATTAACCCTCTTTCGCAAGGAGTTCCATGTCTCGTCCCAATATCCTCTTCATTATGACCGACGATCACGCGGCTCACGCCATGAGTTGCTACGGCAGCCGCATCAACACCACGCCCAACCTCGACCGCATTGCTCAAGGCGGCATACGCTTTGACAACTGCTTTTGCACCAATTCGATTTGCGGCCCCTCCCGCGCGACCATCCTCACCGGCACGTACAATCACGTCAACGGCATGACCACCTTAGACTCGCGCCACGACAACCGCCAGCTCAACTTCGCCAAGCTCTTGCAGGGCGCTGGCTACCAGACCGCCATCGTCGGCAAGTGGCATCTAGGCCAGGGGCCGGCCCACTGGCCCACCGGCTTTGACTACTACAACATCCTCCAGGGCCAAGGCCCCTATTTCGATCCGGAAATGGTGTGCAACGGCGACAAGGTCCAATACCAGGGCTACACCACCGATATTATCACCGACCTGTCACTCGACTGGCTCCAAGCGCGCGACAAGGAGCGGCCTTTTTGCCTGATGTACCACCACAAGGCCCCGCACCGCCCTTGGGAGCCGGACGAGAAGCACGCCCATTTGTACGAAGACGAGGACGTCCCCGAGCCGGAGACCTTTGACGACGACTACCAGAATCGGGCGGCAGCCGCCGGAGCCGCCAAAATGCGCGTTGACCGCGACCTCAACGCCACCGATCTCAAGCGACCCGTACCCGCAGGGCTGACGCCGGAAGAGGAGAAAAGGTGGAAGTACCAGCGCTACATAAAGGACTATCTGCGCTGCGTGGCCTCGGTCGATGACAACGTCGGTCGCGTGCTCGACTATCTCGACGCCGAGGGCATTGCCGACGACACCATTGTCGTCTATACCTCGGACCAGGGCTTTTTCCTCGGCGATCACGGTTGGTACGACAAGCGGTTCATGTACGAGGAATCGCTACGCATGCCCTTCCTCATCCGCTATCCCCGCGCCATTGCCGCCGGCAGCGTCAGCACCGACATGATTCTCAACGTTGACTTTGCCCCCACGTTCCTCGACTACGCTGGCGTTGCCATTCCCGATTCCTTCCAGGGACACTCCATGCGTCCCGTGCTGGAAGGACGGACCCCGGACGACTGGCAGACGGCGATGTACTACCGCTACTGGATGCACTTGGCGCACCACCACGTGTACGCCCACTACGGAGTCCGCACCCTGCGCTACAAGCTCATCTACTACTATGCCGACGCCTTAGGCCAGCCTGGTGCCATAGACGAGCGCAAAGAGCCGGAGTGGGAGTTGTTCGATCTGGAAAAGGATCCGTGCGAATTGGTCAATGTGTACTGCGACCCGGCTTACGCCGAAGTGGTGCGCCAATTGCGGGGGGAATTGCGCCGCCTACAGGAAAAAGTGGGCGACCAGCCTTATGCGGAGGAAGAGCCGCTGCCGGATTGAGCCGCCGTTTTAGAGGCCCGCCCTTCGATTATACGCGCATTCCCTGCTCGGTAAACCAATTGAGGGCATCGCGAATTGACTCTTCAAGTGGCCGAGGCGCGTAGCCCAATTGACTTATCGCTAGGGATTCATCAACGGATGTCGGGCAGTCGCGCAAGAGTCTGAGCGAATTGCGAGAGTAAAGAGACGATAAGTTGCGCTTCGCAGCACGTGATCTAATCAGGGGCAAGGTTGCCCGCGCCATAAGATAGGGCACGACGGGACGCTTTACTTTACGCCCCAAAACTTGGGAACACAGACGCGCCAGTTGGCTGGTCTTTACGTATTGTCCCGCAGTAAAATAAACCTCACCTCCGTATCCCCTGGCCCCTACCGCGTTCGCTATGGCATTGGCCACGTCCCGCACGTCGCTCCACCAAAATCCCCCGTTGATGAGACACGGGAGTTGCTTCCGCGCCACGGCGAGCAACATGTTGCCGACGAGGGCCGGCTCGCTGTCGCCGGGACCTATGAGGCCCGAAGGGCAGACGATAGATGCGTTGAGCAAACCGCCTCTCGCCGCGTCGAGCACGCTTACGTGCGCTTCGGCTTTGGTGGCTACGTAGGGAATTTTGGAATTTTGACCCAGTTTTGAACTGACACTCAGCGTCGTTCCGCGCAGCGGGCTAAATGCGTGTATGGAACTGATGTGTACCAGTCGGCGGACGCCGGTGCCAATACATGCTTGAATTACATTGCGCGTACCTATCAAGTTGACTTCGTCAGCTAACCCTTTGGGATCAGCGTCAACGGTCATAATATCAGCGCTGTGGACGACGGCGTGAGCATGTTGGAATGCTTGGTTCAACGACTCGGGGTTGCGGACATCGGCCGGCTGCAATTCGACCTGTTCGCTCAGATCATCGGGAAGTTTGCGATTGCTACCCTCGTGCGTAACAGCGCGTACCGCATATCCGCAGTGCAATAAGGCGCGGCATATATGGCTGCCTAGAAAGTCCGCAGCACCGGTCACTGCCACTATGCTACCTGTATCTCCCATCGCTATTCAGCCTTTGTAGATTTTTTTACGACCAATTCTTTGGCCAAGAAAAATGTGCGTTGATATCTTCCACATACTTCATCGGTTCGTTGGGTTCAATGTTAAACAGCGCGTCCAGCGTCTCCAAGCCGTGCTCGTACGATTTGGTCTCTTTGCTGCCGAGCACACCAAACAGCATCATTGATTTATCGCCCGACAAGACTGCTTCGAGGGTGCGCTCCATGTTGAGCCAGTCGGGATAGATGCACTCCAGCATAATTTTCTTGGGCAATGGCGGCACGCGCAAAGGCTGAATGCCCTTCTTATTGACAATCGCCGGGACTTCCACCGCCACGTCGTCGGGAATGCCCGGCAGCGCACCGCAATTGGGCACATTTACCTGAAACTGACCTTCCACGTTGTTGACCAGTCCATTCATAATGGGAATGTGCTGCTCGTGTGTCATCTGAGCGCCGAACAGATCAATCGGCCGGATTTTCTCGTCGTAGGCCGCTGCCTTCATCTGCTCGTATTTTTTGGCCTTGCCGGCCAGCACTGCATCGCGTCCGGCTGGCGTGTCTTTGCCGCCATTGGGATCGTACCAGTATTGCCGCGTCGCCAAATCCGTGTGATACCACCAGCCGCCCCGCCGAGGCGTGTCGCCGATGGGCATCAGGCCATACAGCTTGTATTGGTGAATTGCCGCACGCGACATCTGCGTGGGGATCGCCTTGCCCTCTCGGGTCATCTGCTCCCAATACGCCTCGCTCTCCTCGGCAATCCATTTATCCAACTTCGGATACATGTCTTCGTTTTCATAGATGAAATCCGTCAGCCAGATATTGTGGTTTAGCCCTGGTGCTTGCCACGTCACCTGATCGGGATCTAGGCCCAATGTGCGCGCGACGCCCGCGTAGCCGTAATGCCCGTGACACAACCCACACACCTTAATCCCCGTCTCCCGCGTCATCAATGTCGTTCCGTCAAAGACTGGATTGCCGGCCAACAAAATCCACGCATCGGGGCACAGGTTCTCCATGTCTTTTGCAACATTTAACATCAGTTGCAAATTGTGATATTCGGGCATCCCAGTTCTGTCGTAAAAATAGCCGAGTTTAGCCGTCATTTTGCGCCGGCGCTGCATGAAGTACTCGTTGTGCGTTACTGTTGCTGTATTGATTACAAAGTCGGCGTCTTTTAGTGCGGCTTCCTGATCTGTGGTTTTCTCAAACGTCATATCCGCACCCAAGTCCTCGGCATAGCGGCGTCCGAGTGCATAAATGACGTCGAGCACTTCCTCATTGATGTCCATGAAACAGACGTGGCTGCCATTCAACTTTTTGGTCAGACATAAATCCTTGACCAAGCCGAGCGAAAACACCACGCTACCCGCACCAAAAATTGTCACCTTATTGGCCATTGTACCCTCCCCGATGAAAAATTCCGACAGCGATATAAGTTATAGCATATCAATGCTTTAGGTCTTATTTTTTGGTTGTTGCAGGATTACAACTAAGACCTAAATACAGCGCCTACACGATTATACATACGTCGAAAAAAGCCCTCGTGCAAGGGCAAAGGAACCCTAAAGCCATTCGCATCCATTCACGTCGATACTGAGTTGCTCCGCGGTTTTTCGCATGTCTGCTAGCGTTACGCGATTGAGTGGGATTCCCTCCTCGCGATATTCAACGCGGCGAATCGCTTCTAGTTCGCCTGGGGCGTACACTCGGTCGAAACCGGGAGCGAGTTGGCAGTCGTGAATCTGCTGGATGGCGGCATCTACTCTTGACTTAAAGCGTTCGACGTCTTCGAAGGAGGCGATGTGGATAGCGGCGACGAAGTGGCCGTCTGCGCCGGGAATTGGCCCGTCTTCAATGCTTCCCAGTTCGGTTCCATAGCTAGCGTCGGAAAGCATGGACGAAAGGATGCCCATGATCATCGCCAGCCCAGCCCCTTTGAACCCTCCGATGGGGGCTAGCAGGCCGTCGATCGCCACGTTGGGGTCGGTCGTGGGCTGGCCTTCCCGGTCTAGAACCCACCCCTCGGGTATGCGCATCCCTTTCTGTTGGTAGATCCGAATCTTTCCGTGGGAAGATCCGCTGAACGCGGCGTCGTACACAATGGGAGACATCTCTCCTGCCGGTACGGAGATCGCAAGCGGATTGATACCCAAGAGTCGTTCGGCACCTCCCCAAGGTGCCATCGTTGGGATCGCATTTGTGGTCGCGATTCCGATCATGTCATGCGGCAGCGCCATGCGGGTGAAATACGCCATGGCACCGCAGTGATTGCTGCCGCGAATGGCTCCTGCGGCGATGCCGGTCTGCGCTGCCTTGCCGATCACCTTCCGCATGGCCAAGGCAGTGCCGATTTGTCCCATTGAATTGCGTCCGTCCACTATGACAAACGAGGGGCCTTCGCGGACGACTTCGGGCTTGGCGGTCGGGTCCACGCCTTTAACTGTCAGCTTCTCCGCGTACTCGGGCACCCGTATGACGCCGTGCGAGTGGGTTCCGCACAGATCCGCGTCCACGAGCGAATCAGCCAGTAGGGTGGCGTCCGCTTGGGACATGCCGCACTGCTCGAAAACGGCGACGACTAGTTTCAATAACTCTTCCGCATCAACGCGAATTTCGTCGTCCAACTTGCTCATCCTACCTTTCTTGCGCCGCCTGTGTAATCGCCGCGATTTTGTCGGCAAAGCGCACTTGGCTGTCGTCTTGGGGCGCGTAGCCGATTACGCGCCGAGCGTTGGCCAAGCTCCAGAAGTTGTGTGCGTTGCCGCTGATGCCGTAGAAGATCTGGAAGGGCACGCCGTTGGGGTCGCGGATGTCTTCGGTTTCAATGCTTTTGATTACCAATTGCACTTGGTCGCGGACGCTTAGATAGGCTCCTAAGCCTCGGTGCATTTGCTGTAGATCGTTGCCGCAACTGTCGATGTCGGTCTCGCGGGGGCCGCCGATGCGCAATTGCACGTTTTCTAGGACTGGTCCCTCTTTACCGCAGGCGAACATAAAGCCCAGCAGTTCATACGATGCCTTGGCCCAGCCGTAGAAATTGTCCGATAGCGGCAGCATATCGGGCGTGACAAAGTCCATGCGGCCCGACCAGATTAAATTCTCGTAGTAGTCGGCTGCGTGATTGGAGCTGACTATCACGGCTCGCCGCACGCCCTCGTCTTGGCAGACCCGGTACACATTGTGGGCCATGGTAATATTGTCGGCCTCGTTCCAGAAGCGCTGTTCGCCTTGCCCGGTTCGGACGAAGCCGCAGTGGACTACCGCGTCGGCCCCTCGGAAGTGTTCTCGGTAGGCATCGCGATCTTTTTCCACTAGATCGGCGATGTGGATTCCTGCGACCTCTTCGCCTTGGCGGTTGATCGTTTTTACGTCCAAGAGGACGGTTTCGTAGCGTTCCTGTAATGCCGGTAACATGCGGCCGGCGACGTATCCGGCAGCACCGGTGAGGACGATTTTGCGTTTGGGCATGAGGCCTTCCTAAGCTGTGGGTTTTGTTGAAAGTTCAGGTCAAGCGACAGCTAAAGCGATTGCTTCAGTATCGGGTGTCTTAGGAGCCATAAAGGGCCTTTTAGGTCGCTAGGTCAAGTCGCGGAGGATACCTTGATCACCACTATGACGAGCAGTGCGCCGTTTACGCCCCCTATCTCTTGACCAGCAGAGTATGCTCGCATATGATGAGATCATATCGCCATCAAGTATTCGTTGCATTTCAAGGAGGTGCTCCTTGGCAGATGTTCCGAAGAGCATGACCCTGCGTGGGCTGGATCCCCAGCTTGTCGCCAAGTTGAGGGAGGTAGCCGAGCGAGAAGGTAAGAGCGTGAATCAGACAGCGCTGGACGCCCTGCGCAAGCAGTTCGGATTGGACCGATCTCGTCGGTTCACCGAGGTCCATCGGGACTTGGATCACCTGTTTGGACGTTGGGACGAAGACGAGTTCGCCCGGATTCAGCAGAAGATTGATTCCGAGCGGCGCATTGATCCGGAACTATGGCAGTGAATGCGTTTCTGATCGATACCGACATCTACTCGCACGCCATGCGCGCAGAGTCGGCTCACTTAGCAGGAGAACAATGTGATTCGTAACGATCGGCGCGACTGCTTCGTCAATACAGGTTTCTATCGGACGCGGCTACGTTTCCAACACGGGACGTTCCAGCCGTGCGTGATAGGGCGGCTCTAGAACTTTGCGCTGCTCGTCGGTCATTAGGGCGAGCATGTCTTCGGACCAGTTGTGGGGTACGTAGGCGAGGTTGCCCGGTGAGAAGCGGAAGAGGGCGGTGCGGCGGTCGTGGTCGGCGGTCCAAGGCAGGGTGCCGTGGGTGGTGGCCTCGGTGAATATGACGCAGTCGCCGGCATTGCAGATAATCGGCTTGATGAACTCGCGGTATGCCTCGCCGCGTCGGAGCGGCATCGGGCAGGGATAGTTGCCCTTGTGGCTGCCGGGGATCAAGCACAAGCCTCCGTCGCCTTCGCGGACATCCATGAGTTGGTAGGCGGCCACGGTCAGGCCGTTGTGCATTTTGCCGTCTTTGAAAATGTAGTACTGGTGGCGGTCAAAGCCGGGGCCAGACGATCCGTGCAGGAGGTGGCCCTCGGCCCCTTTGCGCATGGTGATGATGCCGAGATTGTGGTCGAGGCGGAAGCCGGTGCCCAAAATCTCGTGTAGGTAAGGCACGATCTTGGGGTTGACTAGCATGTCGCGGAAGGGGCGGCCATCCGGGTCGGGCCATGAGAGTGCGCCGCCGAGATCGCCGCGTCCGGTGACGCCTTCGAGCGCCTTGGATCCGGCCGATAGCGACAGCTCGCCCGTGCGCTCGTGGATCTGATCGGCATGGCGGTCAATGGCCTCGTTGGCCAGCGCGATGTCCTCGGCTGACAAGACGTTGGGCACGACGATGTAGCCGTTGAGGTCGAAAAAGTATTTTTCGTCTTCGTTCATCTCTATTCCTCTTTCCATAAAGGGCCGTCGGCCGTAGCCTGCCACAGTTCCTCAAAGTGCTCGGGATCTCTGTCCGCGTCCCAGAATTCAGTGGTGAGCGGGTTGGCGTACGAAGGTGGCCGCCCGGGAACGCCTTGGCGGTGCAAGCGGTCGTGGAAGCGCAGATTGTCGGTAGAGCCGCTCGGCTCGGGGTCATGGCGCACATACGCGGTGAGGCCACCGGCGGAGCGGATGCGGATCAAGAAGCGGCCTCTATCGACCGGGGCCGCGCTGGCCAGTTTTTCCAATTGGGCGCGGTCGAGTTCGATCCCTAGGCCCGGCCCTTGAGGCACGGCGACGCTGCCGTCGATTACGGGCATGGGGTCTTTGACCACGTCCTCCTGCCATAGGTGGCAGCAATTGACGTGGTCGATGGTGGCCATTTTGAACACTGCGACTTCGTGGGCCAAGAAGGCTTGGTTGATGGTGCCGCCGGTCTGTTGGCACATGAGGGGCATGTTGAGCCGCTCGGCAATGGCGGCTTGTTTGATGGCACTGCCGATGGAGGCGTGCCCGGCCATGGTTCCATCGACGTAGCGCTTGGTCATGGCTTCGGGCGGGACGTGGTGGCCGATGATGGGCAGCGGGCACTGCTCGCGCAACATGCGGTAGGCGTCTTCGTCCGTGCCTTGGACTACGTCTTCAAAACGGCCGGCGACGCGGAATTTGACCAGCTCGGCGAGAATGGTGCGCATGGTGTAGTAGTTGCTGTTGGCGTTGAAGTCGTAGTGGACCTTGAAATAGGGCGGGGCTGCTTCCTGCATGGCCTCGGTTTGGGCGATGACATCCTGCATTTCATCGACATGGTACTTGATCCAGTGATAGCCGCGAGCGGCAGCTTGGCGCACTTCTTCGGCCATGGCGTCCGGGGCTTGGGCCACAGTCCAGGCGGCGACCGGAATCCACGAGCGGACCTTGGGGCCGATCAGCTTCCACGCGGGAATGCCTAGGTGCTTGCCCATTAGGTCGTAGCAGGCCATGTTCATGGCGAGGTCCTGCTCGGCGTTGATCCAGTCAAAGGGCGAGGTGCCGATGTACTTTGCGCGCAAGGCGTCGCCGTCGGGCGCGTCGCCGATGTTCTCGCCGAGGCCCTCTAGGCCGTTGTCCGCGTGGACGACGAGGATGGCGCGGCGTTGGATGCGCGCGCCGTGATAGCGGGCCAGCGATAGGGCGTTGAAGTCGCAATACGGCGGGCAGATGGCGTGGACTTCGATGTTTGTGATGTGCATGGGAAGGATGGGGAAAAGGGTGGGGTGCATTCGCGAGTGGGTCTAGTATAGCAGTACGCAATTGCTTGGGCAACCGAGAAATGAGAGGTCTTATGGACGCTGATATAAAGGAAAAAGTGGATCAATTGCGCCGCGAGGGTTGGTGCGTGTTGGAGCGGATTATTCCGGAGGACGCCATAGACCGGGTGCGGACGCACGTGCAAGAAGCGCACGAAAAGGCGCGGCAGGACTACGAGGCTATGGGCGGGCACATCGGGCGGCAGACCGGCCCCAATGGCGAGCCGGGGATTTGCCTGATCGCGTATTTGTCGGAGTTTGCTCCGTATCTGGGCGACGAGCGTTTGTTGGGGGTGGCGCAGGCGATTTTTGGCGGGCACGTGCGGATCGCGCAGACCGAGTTTAAGACGCAAGTACCCAACCGCGAGGACTTGGACTGGCGCGGCTTTCACTCGGATTGGCCGCACGACCTGACCGACAGGGATTTCGCTGGTCGGGTGGCGCAGCCCTTTCCGAATGTGACTATGCAGCTATCGGTGTTGTGGATGCTGTCGCCGTTTGGCCCGGAGACGGGTGGGACGTGGGTGGTGCCGCGCAGCCACCGCGACCCGCTCAACCCGCGAATGCACCAGACGCCCGAAGGGCTAGAAGAGCGGATTGACCAGTTCAAGCCGATTCGCGGGGAGATCCAGGTCGTCGGCCCGGAGGGTAGTGCGCTGGTGATGGATAGTCGGATCTGGCATTCGACTGCGGCGAATCCCAGCCTGGAGCCGAGGGTGGCGATCATCACGCGCTATTGTCCGTGGTGGTTGAGCGTGGAATTTGGCGGGCGCAACAATGCGATTGTGCCGAGGGAGGCGTACGAGGCCCTGCCGGAGGCGGTCAAGCCGCTCTATCGGCATCGGGCCGAGGGGGAGGAGAATCCGTTTCGAGGGTGAGGGGAGTCTGAGTATTTGTCAAATCATTCCGAAATAGAAGCTCGTTCGTAACTCAATTCCGGCAGCCTCTATCTTTTTGTATGCAATATCAAATATGAGTCTTTGCAACTCTGATGATTGCCCATCAGCTCCTATGCCGTGAAGCATAGGAGCTGTATCTTTCCAAATCGGAATCACATCAGTTCCACCTAGATGGGCATAAATTGTTCCCCAGCGTGTATAGAAACTAAAACTCCAAGGCTTTTGGGAATTATGTTGGCGGAATCCGAGCTCGCATAATACTTTGGCATTGGCAAACACCTTTTCTTTTGTACTTGGAAACATAGAGTTTCCGTACTTGTCTTTATCCCAATGACGGAATCTCTTGCTCTCGGCTGGAATGCGGGTACTTAGGCGATGCAACTCAGATTCTATTAAATGACGTTGTTTTTCCCACTCCTCCTCCCTCTCTTTGCATTTCTTACAGATCGTCGTTTTAGTATTCAGGGCTCTGTGAATAACAATCTGCTTTTCAAGGTCTTTAAGCTGGCAGAAGTCGTCTAGTTCCAAGATAAAGACAGGATGCCCCGCAGCCTTGTATCGAGCTTCTGTTTCTGGCTCCAAAGCATGTTCAACAACAACTTCAATAATGAGATAACCGTTACTATTTCTGATAAATACAATATCAGATCGTGTGTTATCAACAACAGATTCTTCCAATATCACATCGGAGCAGCTCGAAGCAATATCTCCTGATATGTAATTATTCTCGCAAGTATCGCAAGATAGGTGTATGAAGTAAGGCTGTTTGTTTTTTTGAGCAAACCTAAAACCCTGCGCAATCAGGTACTTGGCTTGTTTGTGGAGTACACTTTCCCACGAACAAACATCTTGTGTCGCCTTATGCGCGAAGTGCCATTCTCTTTTTTCTCCTTGACGGCATACCATTGGCTTATCACAGCCTGTACAATGGTAGGAATAAATTTTTTCTGCGTCACTGATGTGTACTATTTCCCCGGTTTCGTCAGTGGCATAGGGATAGGCAATCATAATAGGTATCTTTCTAAGTACACGACAGTAATCTAAGTTGTGGTACGGCCCTGCTTTAGGTTTTATTTGTAATCGCCGAAGATTGCATCTAAATCCTAAATACAGGAGCCGCACCATGCTTATTCATATGCTAAAGAAAGCCCTCATGCAAGG
>JAJEFJ010000008.1 GCA_022820485.1 Candidatus Latescibacterota bacterium | reverse complement strand
GTTTGCTCACTTATAGCAATCTCCTCATAGGGAATGTAAGAAGAAACCATTCCAATCAGAAGTGATCTCATAATAGACTGTGTATCAGTGATACGAACTTGCTCTGGTTTGGTTACTACTGGGCCTCCACTGTTCCCCGGAAATATAAAAGAATCAATCAGCATATTTGGGTTTCCTTGAAACCAATCTTGAATACGTGCTATCGTACCATGACGAACGATTGTATAATTTCGTTCCTCTCCAGCCAAACCCATTGGAAAACCGAGGACAAAAACTCCATCGCCTTCACTGATTAATTGGCGTGCTTCTTCCAGTGAAATTGCATTTTCGTTTCCTCGAAAAACTTCAACCTCAATTCCATATTGCCCTAATATGTCTATAGAAATCGGTATAATGGCTACATCTGCACCTCCTGGATGTATGGTCCACTGCATTGATCCATCCGTTGCTCTTGACTCAATAGGGAATATTTGTGAGGGACGATTCAGAGGGCGGTTAAAGCGAGTTACTATGACATCAGAACCTTCGACTACATGACGGTTTGTTACTAGGAAAACTTTGAAATTCTGGTCTCTATCGTTTGACTCTTCTCTTGAAGGATGGCCGTATAGAAAACCTGTTGCTATATACTGAACCGTATTTTCTTCGGTTGGAATGCCTAAAGCAACAACCGCGTTTAGATATTCGAGTGGAATGAGTGCCATAACGGCTACCTTTAGAAAATTTGCTCGCCCATTGCACCCGCAACTCCAGATACCATCTTTGGCAGGAGTACATTGTGCATTATAGCGAGTGTGTGAGATGCAATCCTAGCTAATACCGCTCACCTAAGCAAGAGTTGCAAGTGGCCGCTCATGCCCTTCATTTTTCCCCCACATCCTCCACCCCGGCCCGCAACAACTCGGCCACGCTCCACGCCTGGGCGATGCAGCCGCGCGGCGCAAAAGGCGGCTCGGCGTCAAATATCTCCGAGACCGTGCCCAAGCCCGCCTCGTTCAGGTGCGCGGCAAAGCCATCGCGGAGGGCGCGACCGCGCTGGCGGCCCACCCGACCGTGGCAACGGCACAGGGCGGTGATGTACGGACCGATGAGCCAGCCCCACACCGTCCCTTGGTGATACGCACTGTCGCGCTCCCAAGGGCCGCCCGCATACCGGGCGCAATACGCCGGATCGTGCGGTGAGAGACTGCGCAGGCCGTGCGGGGTCAGCAAGTGTTCGTCAATCACGGATAAGATCTGCCGCGCCCGCGCCCCTTCGACGAGCGGAAAGGGCAGAGAGAGCGCGAAAATTTGATTGGGGCGGATCGACCAATCCGGCCCCTCGAGCGCGACCACATCGCACAAGTACCCCCGCTCTTCGCACCAGAACAGGCGCTCAAAAGACGCCTGCACCTCAGTGGCGCGCTGGCCGTAATCAGCGCGTTTACCAAATGTCTCGGCCAAGTGCTGCAAAATTTTGAGCGCATTGTACCAGAGCGCATTGACCTCCACCGGCTTGCCCATGCGCGGCGTGACCACCCAATCGCCGATCTTGGCGTCCATCCACGTCAGTTGCACCCCCGGCTCCCCAGCCGCGAGCAGACCGTCGGCATCAACCCGAATCTGATGGCGCGTGCCGCGCTCGTGCCAAGCGGCTATATCCTCCAACGTCGGCCACAGCTCGCTGGCAAACTCGTAGTCTTGGGTGTATTGCAAATACTTGTAGAACGCGACAAAAAACCACAAAGTCGCGTCAACAGCGTGGTATTCCGGCTCCTCTCCCGCGTCGGGAAAGCGGTTGGGGATCATGCCCTCGCTGACGTGCTCGGCAAACGCCGCAAAGATGCCCCGAGCCTCGGCAAAGCGCCCGGTGACCAAGCAGAGACCGGGCAGGGCAATCATGGTGTCGCGGCCCCAATCCGTGAACCAGTGGTACCCCGCGACAATGGTGTGCAGGCCGTCGCCGCGCCGCACCAGAAACTGATTGGCCGCCCGTGCCAACGACCGCATCACAGGATCAGCGGCCCAATCAGCGCGTACCTCAACCCACTGACGGCGATCAATTTCGTCGGTAAGGAGCGCAATGGGGTCGCGGCAAGTGGGAAGCTCAGTGGCTGCGACTACGCCAACAGTCTCTCCGGGGACGAGTTGCAGACGCAGGTAGCCGGGTGTGAACAGGTCTTCGCTGTGATCGAGGCCGCGCTCTTCCTCGCGCGGATATTGGAAGTTGTAGTACCAGTCCGGGTCGGCCTCCCAAGATGCGTCGGCAGCGTAGATGTAGGCAGGGGGCTGAGCGGGGTAGGGTTGATAGACCAGCACATCATCGGCCCAAGCAGCAGTGCGGGCGACTTGATCGTTGGCCTGCACCAAGTGGTGATAGGCTCGGCCCGCGAAAAAGGGGCGCAACTCCAAACAAAGCGGTTCAGATGCCTCCACTAGCTCGTACGCAACGACCAAGGCGTGCTCACCCGCCAACAACGCTAGCCGCTTGCGCAACACCCACCCATCCCCCGCGTACGTCCACGTCGGCACCAGCTCGGGCGAGAAGGCAGTCAGCCATTGGTCACCCCGAGGATGAATGACTCCGGGAAAAATGCTGCAACTTAGCTCGACGCGTCTTGTGGGTAGAACCAAGATTTCGTCGAGCCGCGACAGCAGCACCACCCGGCCAACCGGCGGACAGGTCGCCACAACCAGCAGACCGTGGTAGCGCCGAGTGTGCGCACCGCTGACCGTGGAGGAGGCCCAGCCCCCCAAGCTGTTGGTCTCTAGCCACTCGCGTGAGAAGTTGTCCTCGCGTACTAAGTCATCGGCGGTCACTACTTATTGGCAATAAGCGAGTCCACAACCGCCGGATCCGCTAGCGTCGAGGTATCGCCGATGGAGTCGGTCTCGTCGGTAGCTATTTTGCGCAGGATGCGGCGCATGATTTTGCCCGAGCGCGTTTTGGGTAATCCCGGTGCCCAGTGAATGACATCCGGGGTAGCGATCGGGCCAATGGCCGTGCGCACCTGTTGCTTGAGCTCGTCTCTGAGCGCGTCGGTGTACTCCTCACCCGCGTTGAGCGTCACGTACGCGTAAATGCCCTCGCCCTTGATGTCGTGCGGAAAACCAACAACCGCGGCCTCGGCCACTTTGGCGTGCAGCACCAACGCGCTCTCGACCTCGGCCGTGCCCATGCGGTGGCCAGAGACATTGATCACGTCATCAACGCGGCCGGTGATCCAGTAGTAGCCATCCTCGTCGCGCCGGCAGCCGTCGCCCGTAAAGTAGTAGCCCTTGTACTGCTGGAAATAGGTCTGCTCAAAGCGCTCGTGGTCGCCGTACACCGTGCGCATCTGCCCCGGCCAAGGAGCGCGCATGGCCAAGACGCCAGTGACGCCGTTGCCTTCTATCTCCGTGCCTTTCTCTGGGTCGAGCACGACCGGCTCAATGCCGAAGAAGGGAAAAGTAGCCGAGCCGGGTTTGGTCGGGGTCGCCCCAGGCAACGGCGAGATGAGGATGCCACCAGTCTCGGTCTGCCACCACGTATCGACGATGGGACAGCGCTCCTTGCCGGCGTTTTTGTGATACCAGCGCCAAGCCTCGGGGTTGATCGGCTCGCCGACCGTACCCAGCAAGCGCAGGGAAGGCATCTCGTAGGCGGCCGGCCACTCCTCACCGGCCGCAGCAATCGCACGGATGGCGGTCGGGGCCGTGTAGAACTGATTGACGTTCCACTTCTCAATCGTCTGCCAGTAGCGGTCCGGGTTGGGATAGGTGGGAATGGCTTCAAACATCACGGTGGTCGCGCCGTTGGCCATTGGGCCGTATATGATGTACGAGTGGCCGGTGACCCAGCCGATGTCGGCCGCGCAAAAGTAGATGTCGCCGTCGTGGTAGTCGAAGACGTACTTGTGAGTGGTGCCCGTATAGACCATGTACCCGCCGACCGTGTGCTGCACGCCCTTGGGTTGCCCCGTGGATCCAGAGGTATAGAGGATGAAGAGTGGATCCTCGGCGTCCATGACCTCACAATCGCAGTCGGCGTCCGCGTCGGCCATCAACTCATGCCACCAAAAGTCGCGGCCAGCCTGCATATCCACGGCAAAATCCGCGCGATCGACCACGATGCAGGTCGCTACCTCGGCATCCATGCGCGAGTCCGCGTCGGCCATAGCCTGGTCGGCTACGGGCTTCATCAGAATGGGCTTGTCGCCGCGATGAGTGCCATTGCAGGTGATGACAGTGGTGCAGGTAGAATCGACAATGCGATCGGCAAGCGCGTCCGCGGAAAAGCCGCCGAACACGATCGAGTGAATCGCGCCAATGCGGGCGCAGGCCAACATGGCAATGGCCAACTCGGGCACCATCGGCAGGTAGATGGAAACGCGGTCGCCCTTTTGGACGCCGCGCGCCTTGAGCACGTTGGCGAATTTGCAGACCTGTTCATGCAGCTCTTTATAGGTCAGCGTAGCATCTTCCCCCGGCTCGTTGCCCTCCCAGATGATGGCGACCTGATCGCCTTTGGCATCGAGGTGCCGGTCGAGGCAATTGTACGCGATGTTGGTCTGGCCGCCGGCAAACCACTCAATCGCAATCGGCCCCGCGTCCATGTCGTAGTTGTACGACCGCACAGTATCCCACTTCTTGAACCAGTGAAACTCCGCGGCCTTTGCGGCCCAAAACGCCTCTGGGTCGGCAATGGAACGCGCGTACTCTTCCCGGTACTCATCCATACTTTTGACGTGCGCACGGTCGCGTAAATCAGCATTAGGTTCATAAACTTCAGACATGCGAGCTAACTCCTCATTCGGGTGGAAATGGTCGTCAATAGCACAAACTACTTGCTACCGGCCACCGGCGGCAAGGGCCACTCGTCGCCAGCCATGAAGCCGCCATCGACGTAAATGCACTGCCCGGTGACGTAATCCGAAGCGGGCGCGGCGAGAAAGACCGCCGTGCCAACCATGTCTTCGGGCGTCCCCAAGCGGTTGAGCACAACCCGCCCCTCGCCCCAAGCCCGCATAGTGTCGTCGGCCCACAGCTTCTCACTGAGCGAGGTGATCACAAAGCCCGGGCAGATGGCGTTGACCTGGATGTTATGCGGACCGAACTCAATGGCTTGCCCCTTGGTGAGCTGGCCGACGGCCCCCTTGGTCGCGGTGTACACCGACACTTTGGCAAGGGCGTAGCCCGTGGTCAGCGAGCCGATATTGATGATCTTGCCGCCTTGGCCGCGCTCGATCATCTGGCGACCGACCTTTTGGCTGAGGAAGTACAGGCCCTTGAGGTTGACGGCCATGATCTGATCGTAGTTTTCCTCCGAGACTTCGACGATGGGCTGGCGGATGTTCATGCCAGCATTGTTGAACAGAATGTCTATAGGCCCGCATTGCTCCAAAGCCGTGTCCATACCCTCTAGGTCGGCCATATCCAACTCGACCGCGCGCGCCTTGCCACCGGCGGCCTCAATGGCGGCGACGGCTTCGTCGAGTTGGCTGCGGGTGCGGGCGGCACAGATAACCGTGGCTCCGGCCTCAGCCATGCCCGCCGCTACGCCACGGCCAATGCCGCGACTAGCACCGGTGACGAGAGCAACTTTTCCCTCTAGCGAAAATAGACTCACAATACACTCCTTCGTTGGTTGAGGTTGCGTTGGTTGATTAATGATAAGCGGGGTTGGCGTTCCGGCAAGACTTTTCAGACGGGTACAGAAGCGATTAGGTACTCCAGTCTTTCGCCTCCCAGCGGCTCGACCTCGCAAGCACGACCAGCCGGCACCAGCGCAGTCGCACCCGTGTCCAAGGCGCACTCCCCCACGCGTGCCCGACCGCGGACGACCGTCAGCGACAAAAACGATCCCTCGGCCCGATGCTCAGCCTGTCCACCGTCTAAGCCACAGCCGCGCAGCACAAAGTGCTCGGACTCTACCAGCACTTGGCCCCGCAACACGGGATGAGGCACCGGCCCAGACAGACGCTGAGCAAAGTTAATGACCTCAAGAGCCTGCTCCCAGTGCAGCTCGCGCGGCCGGTCGTAGTCGTAGATGCGGAAGGTCAAGTCGCTCGTTTGCTGCACCTCGTACAGGACAACCCCTTGGCACAGGGCGTGTACCGTACCCGGCGGCAAAAAGAGCACGTCCCCTTGTGCAACCGGATAAAAGCGGATGACCTCGGCGACGCGATTGGCCGCGTGGGCGGCGACAAACTCGGCGCGGCCCACGCCCTCAGCTAGCCCACAAGCCACGCGACCGCCGTCCGATTGCAGCACGTACCAAGCCTCCATCTTGCCGCTGTCTTCCAACCCATTGCGCCGAGCGTACTCGTCGTCGGGATGCACTTGGATCGACAAGTCTTGCTGAGCGTCGAGGAGCTTAATAAGCAGAGGGAAACGCCCACCGTAGCGCGACCACACCGCAGCACCGACCAAGTCGGCGCGGTGCGTTTCCACCAACTCGCGCAGCGAGCGACCGTCCATCGTCCGACTCTCGCGGCCCTCGTACGCCGACAGTTCAAAGGACTCGCCAATGAGCGCATCGTCTGGCAGGGCTTTGCCGTAAAGCTCGGCTAAGCGCCGCCCGCCCCACACCATCTCCCGGTAATAGGGCGTCAAAGGAATGACATCGGGCAATGTATCCATACCTAACGCCCCAACACCAACTCCCGCGAGGTCGTCAATAGCGCCTCCTTGCGCGGCAGGTCAGCAGCTAGCGGCAACTGAGCTACGCCGATGAGCCGCCGCATGATCTCCATGCCGGCAAATTGCAGCGCCAAGCTACGGGAAAGCGAAGGGCTAGCGCCGTAGTAGTCAAACGCCGACTGCGCCAGTTCCAAGGAGCGACCGGCGAGCAACAGATGGCCGACGAGAATGCCCACGTCGAATTCCGGCGGGCCAAAGAAGCAAAACTCCGGGTCGATGATCCACACGTCCCCGCCAGCGCGTACCCAACTTCCCGGATAGAAATCTCCGTGCAACAGGCAGGGACCATTTTCCAAGTAAAGCGCGCCCAACTCGTCAATGGCACTGCAATACGCCGCGTCGCCTTGCAAAACGCGAGAGGCCCGCGTTAGTCCGGGCGTGATCGCGTCGAGGTCGAGACCGTTGTCCGGGCGCAGTGGGAAGCAATACAAATGCTCGTGGTTGAGCTGGCGCATGGCACGGTTTTCCAAGCGCTCTCGGCTCGGCTCATCAAAGGTCGCCTGATGCAAGGCCGCCAACCACTGACACAGATCCGGCAAGGGCGCAAACGCGGCCTCGCCGTCATTGTACAAATCGGTACAATCCGCGGTCTCTCCCAAGTCTGCAAACGCGGCGACAAAATTCTCTTCGTCCCAACCCAAGAAGCCGGGCATGCGCTCGGCCACCAGCGGGCAACCGGCAACCGCTTGGTAAAAGGCAGCCTCCACCAGCACCCGCTCCTTGGGCGCGGGAATGTCCGGGTACTTCTCGACCCAAGGCCGCGCCTGCTTGAGTATGAAGGAACGCTCCTCGGTCTGCACGCGCAGAGTGAGGTTCATATTGCCTTCGCCAGCGCGGCCTAGCCCATACACCGATTCTGTCGGCAAAAGCCACCCCCGAGAGCGCGCGTACGCGGCCAACTCTTCGGGCCGGTCGTCGTATAGCAACGTGTAGTTTACTCGGTTTTCCATTTTATATCGTGTTCATCTTTTTGCTTGCATTAAAGTATAGGACGATGGGGACGAGACAATACCAGAAACGGGATGCACCCACTCTAATCGGTTTGATAGCACCCTCACAGCTTGACAGCAAGTGGGCAAACCCTATCAATTGAGACATGTCCCATCTCGCAGTTCGGGTTAAAACCGCGATTCCACAACCAAGCTGCACCAGCGATTTCAAAATCTATGACACCTGCTGACCTCGATATTCTCATTCAGCAAGGCGAAGGCACTACGCTTGAGTTCAAAGAGAGCCTCTCGTCGTCGTTCTCGCGCGAGCTCGTGGCCATGGCCAACACAGTCGGGGGCAAGCTCCTCCTCGGGATACGCGATGATGGCACGGTGATCGGCGTCAAAGACTCCAATGCCCTGCGTGCTCGCATTCAAGACATCGCCCGCAACTGCGACCCTCCGGTGAAGGTGCTAGTCGAGCCAGTGGATGACGTATTAGCAGTGCATGTACGGGAAAGCGACGCCAAGCCGGTACAGTGTAGCGAGGGTTTTTTCTGGCGTCAGGGTGCAGTGACCCAGAAGCTCAGCCGCGACGAAATCCGCGATTTCCTCCGCAGTGAGGGCGTGATCCGGTTCGATCTCTCGCCCTGTCCCCGTTTCCACTACCCGGAGGACTTCGACCGCGAGAAGTACGAGGCTTGGCTCAAGCTGTCCGGCATCAGTGGACAACCGCCGGTTGAAGACGTGCTGGTCAACATTGAGGTCGCCGAGCGGGCGGGTGACACGCTGCTCTTCCGCAACGCGGGCGTGCTCTTCTTCGCCAAGAACGTGCGCCACTTCTTCCCAGAGGCATACATCACCTGCCTGCTGGGCAAAGGCGCGGACAAGGTCCACATCCTCGACCGACGAGACTTTGACGGCGGCATTGTGGCCGACATTGAGGACGCCCTGAGCTTCATTGAGCGCAATACCCGCACGGCCTATCGCATCGAAAGCCTGCGCCGCGAGAACATCCCGGAATACCCCATGAAAGCACTGCGCGAGGCCATTACCAACGCGGTCATGCACCGAGATTGGTTTTTCGAGGGTGCCAACGTCTTCGTCGAGATCTACACCAATCGCATTGAGGTGATAAGTCCCGGCGGCCTGCCAACGGGCCTGAAGATGGCCGAACTCGGCCGCGAGAGCATCCGCCGCAATCCACTAATCGCCGATCTACTCCACCGCATTGAGTTCATTGAAAAAGCGGGCACTGGTATTCGGCGGATTCGGGACGAGGCACGGGAACAAGGCTGCCCGGAACCGGAGTTTAAGGTCCGGGGAGCGTTTTTCGTAGTTGTTTTCCGGCCAGATCCCGAGGTGCGGGCATTAGAAGATCAAGTTACCGGGGAAGTTACCCCCCAAGATACCACGCAAGATACCACGCAAGTCACCACGCAAGTCACCACGCAAGATACTGGGGAAGTTACCGGGGAAGTGCGTCTGTTGGAGGTAATATCAGGCGAAATGAACAGACGACAGATCCAAGAAGCCTTAGGCCTAAAGAATATCGAACACGTCCGCAAAACCTATCTGTTGCCAGCCCTACAAGCCGGCCTGATCGAAATGACGATCCCCGACAAGCCGCGCAGCAGCAAGCAACGCTACCGTCTGACGACGGCGGGACGCGAATATTTGCAAAAATCCAAAAAGCAGGATAATGGCGAAGGCTGAACCTCGCTACCACAGGCACCGCAGGCGTCTTCGCGAACGGTTCTTCAAGAGTGGCTTGGGTAGTACTTCATAAAATAGTGATATGCGAGACGGTCCCCATACTGCAACAGGTTATCCACTACGGTAATGATCTTGCAGACATCTGTCCCCCCATTTTTCGGCCCTCGGAGACCTCGCCCAATCATTTGCATATATCTAACAGGACTGAAAACCGGGCGAGCAATGACGATTGTCGATGTTTTTGGAGCGTCAAATCCAGTTGTTAGAACTTGGTAGTTTGCCAAGACCTTGATCGCACCCTGTTGGAACTGGCGGATGAAGTATTGACGCACAGCCGTTTCAGTCCTTCCGTGTATGGAAGCAGAGGGGACTCCCAATACGCATAGACGGGCAGCCAGAAACTGAGCGTGTTCCACGGAACTCGCAAACAGAAGGATCGGCCCTTCATCAACGACGCCATGAACACAATCAACAATACGCTCGTTTCGGGACTCGTCTTTGGCTAAACGCTGGAGGGCACTTTCGGGAAATTCATTGAACCGCTCAAGTTGTTCCCGTTCTTCTTCTGTGAACTCAAACTGAACTTTACTCTGTAAAGCCTCAGCTTGGACCCTCGACAGAATACCATCCTTACAAAGACGTTCATAAAGTCTTGGCTGTTCCTTAGCTGCCGGCAGCATCCTTTGGTTAAACCGATTTGCCAGCCGTTTTGTCTCATCTTCGTTTAGACCTCTAAATGGCGTGGCCGTGAGACCAATCACCGGAGGCCTGCTTTCAACATCGTCCTTGATCCCTTCTTCAGGTAGAAACCAGTTGAGTAATTTCGTATAACTGGGCGTTATCGCATGATGGGACTCGTCTATGACCACTAAGGCACAGCCTTTCAGGAGCGCGAGACGGTCTGCCCCGAGTCTTGCTGTCAATGTCTGAATACTGGCAATGACTGCCGTCGGTACGTCATCCGGTGAAGGTGCTGGATCGGGATTGCCGCCCCATAATCGGACCACTCGAAGGTCCGTCCATTCCCGACCACTGTTACTCCAGACTTGCCGAAAACTCTGAACCGCCTGCTCACACAACTCGTCGGTCTGAGCGACCCATAGTAAATATCTTTCATTGGAATTAGCACTAAGAACATGCTTGACGGAGGCTTCGACGACGACGCGCGTTTTGCCGGCTCCCGTTGGCAGACTAATGACGGCTCTTCCTTTCATGCCCCGACTGCCGACGATAGATTTGAGTTGATTGACGATCTCGGCCTGGTAATCGTGGAGATCCCCAAGCGGCATGGGGCCGGATACAGTAAGTTCGGATGGACGCTTGGCACGGGGACTGACAGCGAATTCCGGCGGGAAACCAAGCGCAGCAACAAAATCTTGAGCTTCTTGCGTTCCCCAACGCGATGGCGGTTTTAGGCCACACTCGTCCAATGTTTGGGATAGACGGGATAAAACGGCGGGGCCGTGAATGTTTAGCGCGAGCTCGGCCAGCCTTGGACCATCCTTCGATATTTCGTTGGGAATCGCAGATTGGGTAGCATAGTCAAAACTTTCGATCAGCTTATTGGGGACGCTGCGAACAGCTAGCAGAAGACGCTCTGGCAAATCTGCTCCTTCAGCGACCTTTTTACGCAAGCGCAACAAGCTATGTTCGAGGAGTTGCCTGAGGGCCGTTGTCGCGTCGCCAGAAAGCCAGCCGGCGTTGGTCACTTGCCCAACTAGCAGTTTCATTTGCTTTTCCCAGCTTAGGCTTCCCAATTGCTCGCGATCCAGCCAGAGTTCGCCTGCTTCCAAAACACAGGGATTAGCAACCGAATTATTCGCCACGCGGAATTCGAGACCACTGACCAAGCGTACAAATGATTTTTCAATCCCTGTCTCGTCAAGGATCTCTCTAAATTCGGGAATAACATCAGTCAAAGGAACTGGCTCATCAGCTTTCCAAGTGGTGTGGAGATCTATGATCTTTTCTAGGTCTTGTGCCCCATGTTCGATCCAATCGACTACAGCATCGGAAGACAGAACAATGGTCGGCTTCCCAATTTTAAGTGCCGCCTCCGCCAAAGTTGGGAATTGGGTGACATAACAGTCTTTGAATTTAACATTCCCTATTTCAGTACTGACATTATTTGGAAAGTACTTTTCTTTTCTCCATTCATAGTAGTTTTCCTCCCTCATCCATTCATAGATGGCGCGGCTTGTATCCAAGGCAACCGTGTCTTGAAGACAATAGGCATCAAGCATTGTCCAGAACTCTTCGTCCCCATTATGAGCCGACCATCTCTCCTCCCACCGCCTCTTCTCCTCATAGTCTGCTGGAATTTGCTCAATCAGCCCCGATAAGTCAGTCTCAATTTCCAAAAAAGGGTGATTATCAATACAGCGAAGCCGCTCAAAATGCCGGACAATCGTTTTTATGGGAACGAGATATTTCCCTGACTCGATAGAGATGGTTCCATATTCTCGAAGCAACCAAATGAACGAATGAATCATTGGAATTTCAGGATAATTTTTTGGTCTAGATGTATGACCGAATTTAATGGGCGAAAAGTCCCCGAGAGATCCCCTTATGAAGTACTCGGAGATTCTAGCATTGACAATTCCAGTCGCTTTCTTTACCAGTAGTCCTCCGTGTGGTAAATAAAATCCTCCTATGATATCAATATAGGATTCGCGAGGTTTTGGGTATCCCCTCTTACACCGATCCTGATACTCCTCCCTCATTTGCCATATATATTCTCTATAAAGTCCATAATCATCAACATCAAGTAATTGCTTAGAGGAAAATAATTTGTATCGGCTACTAATCGGCAAATCGGAGATGCCCATTCTTTTTAGTATATGTGTGTCTGCCTCATGGATTTCCATATCTATGACAAAACGACTATCTGTTTCCGACAAATGGCCATCTGTTTCCGAAACAATTCGTCCCGGTAGCAATACCTCATGTCGATATCGCCAAGAGTTATCGCGACAGTGAACCTTCAGTTTGTCGAAAAGGTCAGAGATTTCCTCAAGCACGGACGCGGGCGCAGCGCGTACAAGCCGCCAGACATCTTCCCAAGGAGCTGAGTAAGGCGCAGAGTCGATCTTTATTTTTATTCGACGTTTCCATTCATCGTTATCAAGCTCATGGACTGAAAGCACCTTAGTTAGGACCTTGCGCACCTCGGTATCAGCAAGGAGAGCTGGCTCAACGCAATGAACTTGAACTTCCTCGATGGCCTCCGTCGTCCCGCCGATAATGGCGTCTTTCGCCGCTACGAGTTGGCCACAGTCAGAGAGTACGATCTTCGCTTGTCTTACCTCGGTCTCGATAGTCTGCCAGTTTTCTATCTTGGATAGCTTGGCCACAAGCGATAGACACTCTTTGGCGGTAGCAACATTATCCGCACAAGCTGCCTCAAGCCAGTCGCAGAGATCAACTTCAGGGGCTTCCTCTCCAATCCGAGATTGTAACTCTTTCAGCCGCGCCAGCCTCTGCCGCTTGAGGCACGAGGGATGAACGTATCGGGAGAGGGCATCTTTGCGCTCGACTAACTCAAGCCACTGAGAGACTAATTCAAAATCATCGAATGGGTGCAAAGACAGGTCTTTCGCATATCGCAACTTGCCGGTCCCGTCAGGAATAACGGCCATGCTGACCAGCCTGTCCCATAGTGCTTCAACAAGGGCCGCGGCTGGTTCATCCTTCGAATCCAGTTGCCTTGGGAAAATATCCAAGACACAACCCGGATCGTCCTCCTGTCTTAACTGCGGCATACTCTCGGCAATAAGAGCGGCAGCCTCTTGCATCAATGCTTCATTGTAGGCTCCAGGACTTAAAGCTGACCGGCCGAAATCGATCTTCCACGGCGCGTTTATAATGCCAGGGACGCGGCTGAAAGTATCCGTTGGGAAGAACGCCCAAAATCGTCCCACTTCTTGCTCGCTAGCGTTCAACGGAACGGCCCATATTAGTGGTACCTCGGGTCTGCTGTGAAGACGTCCCGCGTCCTTTGCCGCCTCATTGGTAACAGGAACAATACGCTCGATGGAGAGCCATTTCTCTGAGTGTTCGTCCTCATGCAGGACTGCGGTACCGTTAGAACGCTCGCACTTGATTCGCCGCGTTTACTCAAGACCAAAATTCAGTTCAAGGGAAACATCAACAGGCAGAAATAGCACAAACTCGCGGGGAAAGTTCTGTAACTCCTCATAGAGACGGTCCTTCATGTCAGCATCGTTGATCTGGGCACGCAGAACAGTAGTCGCCCACTGACCAAATTCTGCAAGTTGAGGGTCCTGCCGTGCCTCGTCTTCAAACGAAACAACCTCGGCAATTCTTAGACCCGGTACTAGATAATCCGGGGACAACCCGAGTTTATTGCGAATCATTTGTTGGCAGGATAAAGGGTCGAACCGAATTGACACAGATCGACTGAATAGGTCGATTTTTCCGTTGAGTGCCAAAAGGGATTTGAAGCCTAAGCCAAAGCGGCCGATCTGGTTTTTTCGTTTGGGAGATGAGTGTGCGCCTAAAAGGGCTACAATGCCATCTTTGGTCAACGGCGCACCTGTATTTGCTACATAAAGCTCAGAGTCGATCAGACGGACAATAATGCGGGCAGCACCTACATCCCCTTCCTCAGCACCCTCTAGAATGGCATCCGCCGCGTTCTGAACAACCTCGAATACTTGGCGATAGCGGTATCCGCCGGCAAGTACGCTTTCTTCAGTATTGAAGTCCTCTCTAAGACGCTCACGCTCCGTCTGATACACAATAAGGGTCTTGTTCCGACGCTCTTCCACGTACTCAGCGAGAGTCTCATCGTGCCATTCACACACCTCCACCTCATCGTGCCATGTCTGCATTCGCAAAAGCAGGTCCATGCTAATGCCAAAGACTTTTTCGACACGATGAGCCATTTCAGGCGATAGGGCCACTTTCTCGTCAAGCAAGTCGGACAGTCTAGCTTGGCGCACGTTCAACGCCTTGGCGGCTTCGGCTCTACTCAAGCCAAGTTCGTCTATTATCTCTGTGCGAATGAAGCCGCCCGGGTGAGAAGGTCTCATACCGATTTTTACGGGCTTATCATTCATCAATGGTAGTCCTCCATGCCGAGAGAAGTTAAACCGCCTTCCGCTTCTCTAAAAGTGATCCGCCAACTCCTGTTTACTGAGATACTCCATATATCTCTACGGCCCCTGAAAGCGGATGTACGCGCCAGCCAGAAGGTGCGGTACTGATGAAATCATCTATAGAATCAGCCAAAATGAGTGCCGTTAAGATATCCCGTACCCTGTTGATCAATTCCGGCGGAATGCCTCTAGGATTGTTTTCTTCAACTAAGCGTTTTAGCCCTTTATGACGAATAGAACGGATGAGCTTTTAGCTAATAGGATGAACAGACGACAGATCCAAGAAACCCTTGGTTTTAAGCACGAGGATCATTTCCGCAAGACTTACCTGCTCCCCGCCCTGCAGGTTAGCTAAACCCCCACCCCCGTCCCCTGCGCCAACTTCTCGCCCTCAATCAAATATTCCTCCCGCACCTCGGGCGCGATCGTCCGCCAGACCAAAAAGCGCTTGCGTAGCACATTGAGGAAACTGGTGTTGAGCCGCTGCCAGCTCACCACATCGCCGCTGACGCGCTGCAAGTGCATCTCGATGCGGTAAATGCCCGGAATGTCATCGGTCGGCAACGTGCGCAGGAACACCCGCTGGCTCACGCCCAAGTCGTAGGGCGCGAGCCACACCATCAGCTCCAGCAGATATACCGGCTGCGCGCCGCCCTGCTCCAAGTGGAAATCCACGCCCTCGGTCATAAAGTCGCCCACCGACCCCTCGCCATACGACGAGAACACCCGGTGCAGGTACGCGCACGAGCCTAAAGCATCGCCCTTGCCCAGCGTAAAAGGAAAGTCAAAGCGCCAATCGTCGCCGTCGGGCGGAGGGAACTCCCAGCGCCGCGTCACATCGGGCACGGCCATGGCCGCGGCCTTGCGCGCTGGGTACAGCGTCGAGAGCACCACCACCACCATCACCACCAAGGTCGAGAAAATCGCCGACAGCGACGAGTAGTTGAGGAACATCCCGCCCAACAGCGCGTAGTGCGCCAGCAGCAAAGTCGTCGTCTGCCCTACCAAATAGCCCAGCACCGCGCCGACAATGGCAAACACGAGGGCCTCGGCAATGAAGAGCGCGGCAATGTGACTCGGTGCCAGCCCCACCGACGAGTACACCCCGATCTCGCCGGAGCGCTCGTACACGGCCCCGAGCATAGTGTTGAGCACGATCAGCGAGGCGATCAACAAAGGCACGAAGAGATTGCCAATCCCGGCCAAGGACGCCGATCCCATGGATGTGTACACCCGCACTCGCTCATCGGCCCCGACAAAGAGCGGCACGGCCACCCGCGACACGAATTCCTCCACCTCGGCGAGCAAAGTCTCCCGGTCGGCAAAGCCAGCAATGGCAATCGAGCGCAGCGTCCCGCCCAAATCTGCTACCTGCTGGTAGGGCAAAAACGCCACGTTGTTGGCCATCAGATGGGTAAAGGTCTCAATCGCGGTCGTATCCATCAGGCGCGGGTCCAAGTCAGCCATTTGCTCCATCTTCTTGGCCTCGGCGACCGTATCTACCGGCATCGGACTCTCGTTGTCCAAATCGCGCAGATGGTCGATGGCCTCGCCGTCGATTAAGCCAATGACCCGATAGGAGCGCCCCATCAGCCATATCTGGGCCGTGCCCACATCCTCCGGGCCAATGCCCAAGATCTCCCCCATAGCCACCGGCAGGATGCACACGTCGCGCTCACCAGCCGCAAACCAGCGGCTCTTCGCTCCTACCAACAACTCTTCCAGCCCCATTAGCGCACCCTCGCCTGGAGTCACCCCGAGAAGGGCCGAGGCAAAGCTCTTCTTCTGCGCCTGCTCGTGTTCAATGTCGATATAGGCCCGCTCGCCAATGACCTTGGAAGTAATCCACGATCTCGGCAGCACCTGCGCTTGGTCGCCAAACGCGCTCTTCGCATAGTCGAGCACTGATAGCTGCAAGCCCTTCCAGCCGCGATCCCGCAGCAGAGCACCCTCGTAGCTAGGCACATTCGGGCGGGGAATTTGATAGAACTTGAGATAGCTCTGCACCGAGGTGAAGGCCTGGGCCGTAAAAGTCAAAAGCGTCAGCGTGACGACCGTCAGTGTGGTGCGCAACTTGCGCTTGCGGAGATTGGAAATCCCCAACGACGCAGCCGCGGCCGTGGCACTGAGGCGACCAATGTCCGCTTCGTGGACGCCAGCCGCGGCCCGCTTGCGCTGGCCGACGGCGCGGGTAAAGCGGCCTAAGATCATCAGCAGGGCCGTGCCGCCGATGGCGAAGATGACGAAGGCCAAAAAGATGATGTACGGCGACGAACTCAGCTTGAAGGCCGGGTGGATAAAGCGCATGATGAGAAAGATCGCCAAAAAGAAAAACGCCGCGCCTGCCACTTGGCGGCGGATATCGGCAAAGCCGAAAAACAGCCGCTCGCAGCAAAACGAAAACGGCAGTAGCAGCGCGAAGTAGAAGATCACCCCATAGACCGTGTCGTCCGCAGTCGATTTGATGTCTGGGTAGCCCCGCCCTTCAAGGCCCCACGCCTTGCGCGTGGCCCGCTTGAACTCGCTGTAGCGCCGCGCTTGTAGGTGCTCTTCGGCCTCCAACAAGGCCAAGCGCGCCTCTTCGTGCAGGCGCATGAACTTGTCGTTGCGCACCCCGTAGCGCGCCAACTGCTTGATCCGCACATCGTCGAGAACCCACATGTCGCGCGCGGCCGCGTACCCAGGGCGCAACACCACGCCTTGATCCACGAGATAGCCGCGCCCGAGCGCCTGCTTCATCGTCAGCTCATCCACTTCGGCTGGGCGCACCGGCTCGGCCACCCATGCGGCGGGTGCGCCGCTCAGCAGGTAGCGCACGCCGAAGAGGCTCGTACTCATTAAGGCTTTGACCCGGGTGCCGGGCTGGGCGTACACCACGGAGGCGAGCGTTACCTTGCCCTCCTCATTGCTCTGCCTTTCGACAAAGTCGGCTCCCCACGACTGCGGCACGCCGTCGCGCTCGTCGAGTACGGTGACGTGATCCAAAACCGACAAGTAGCGCGAGTCAACCGTCTCAAACAAACTCAGCGCCCGGCACTTGAAGAGCACTTGCAGCATCTCGTTTTCCCACCAGCCCCACGGATGCACAGTCGGGTACGTCTCGTCGCCCTCTTGGCCCATATCCGGCGCCGAGATGATTTCGCCGTAGGGATCGAGTTCGTACGCGCGGATGGCGTTATCCAGCCTATTGCGCATGATGTCAAAGCGGAAGCGGCCCGCGTCGTCGGCCTCTTGCGCGATCAAGGTGCGGACTCCGCCGACCGAGTTCGGACCGAGCTGCTGATAGGTCACCAGCGCTTGCGGCACCGGCTTCTTGGGCACGGCAAAATTGACATCGCGGTCGAACCAATAGATCGCGCCCGCCAAGCTGTGGCCGTAGTCTTCCAGCTCCAACTTGGTCGGCTTGAGCAGTTCGGCGTCTCGGCCAGCCCACGCCAACATGGCCGCGAGCGTCTGGATCTGCCGAGTGAGATTTTGCACATCCATCGCCTCCGGCAAGTCGAGCGGCGTGTCGATCCGCTCGCGCGCGTCATTGGCCGTGGCGAGAGCGAGGGCCTTCTGACCGACGAAGGCCGCGGCCTCGCTGGCAAAGGCCAGCGGAATGGGCATGAAGTTTTTCCACGTGCGCTTAGGTGGGGCGATACCCTCGTAGTGGCGCGTGGTGTCGCCAAAGGTCTCTTCGACCGCGAGGCTCAGTCGCTTGGAATAGGGCGTCAACATGTATTTGACGTAGTTGTCAGTGCGCCACTTGGGATTGTAGAAGGTGCCCATGCCAAAGCTGGCCGTGCGGTCGGCGTGGCTCGACAGATCTAGCGATAGCATCAGGTCGAAGTCGATGCGCTCGTCCGCGCTCATGCGCTCGCGAAAATAGTCGCTGCGGCGGCTGTGCCGGTAGAGGAAATCGTTGATCCCAGACAGGCCCTCAAAGTGACCAGAGGTTGCCAAAAAGAGTACCGAGTAGTTCGGGCGATACTCTTTGAGCAGTTCCACTAGCTGGAGCAGAGCGACGATCCCAGCCGCGTTCTCCGCTCCGGGAGCGAGGGCCGGCACGACCGAGATGGCGTCGTAATAGGCTTGGATGACGATGGTTTGGTCCTTCCACGCCTGCGGCTTTTCGCGGCTCTTGGCCGGCAGCATCTCTGGCGATCCGGGCAAGTAGCCATACACGTTGTACGCTTCCACCCCTTCCCAATCCATCCGCGCATTCAGGTGCACGGCAATCGGCCCGTCTTGCAGGCGCGCCAACAAGTCGAGCGCGTCTTGCCGTTCGAGCCAAAATCGCGGGATGTCAACCGGCACCTTGAGAAACTTGTCCGCGGCCTGCTCGCGGTTGACGCCGCCATTGTCGAAAAAGACGATGGCCTTGGCTCCCAGCGATGCGGCGTGGAGGTAGTTTTGGCCGCAGGCAAAGTCCAACAGCACGACGCTACCCTCCACGAGCTGGCCGTCCAATGATTCGAGCTCGCCTTGGCCTCCGTAGATCAAAGGGCCACGCACGCCGTCCGGCCCCAACGAGGGCGTGCGCACGCCATTGGGCCACAAGCTGTAGAGCCGCTTGCTGTCGCCGCCTTGTACCACCAACTCGCCGCCGCGATCTATGGGCACGGCCACCTTAAATGCCTCGCTCTGCACGTCCTCCAGCCCCAGCGCCTCAAACCGCTGACGCACGTAGTCGCGGGCCTGCCGCTCCCCCGCATAACCCGGCACTCGCGAACCGAAGGCGGCAAAGTGCGCGATCTCAGCGGCAATGTCCGCTTCGTCAATGCCAGCGACCAAGGCGCGAAGCTGCGCGGCTTGTGCGGGATCCACCATCCGCGCCTCGACGGGCGGATTGGGTGCCCAGCCGAAGAAGTCGTTTACCGCGCGATTGACTGCTCCCGGATCGCCGAAACCGACGACCGCAATCATCGCAGCAGCGAACACCAAGAAGAACGCATTGAGTAATTTGGGTTTGGCCATGAAATCCGCTTTGTCTATAGAATGGGACGAGCGGCTGTCAAGATAGGGTATCGGCGAGGGAGATTCAACCGTGAAAATAAGCGTGCCCCTCGCCCATAAACCAGAAAATATCCACCAAATACGACAACCCAACCCCCAAAAAATACCCGGCGATCAATCCCATAAAAAACGGCCGCGCCTGACGGTAGGCCGCAATGCCGCCATAGCGCATAATCGCGCTCTTGGACACCCACGCCAGCAAGACCGAAAACGCAATGAGTCGGGTCATCCACAGCGGGGCTACCGCAATGCCCACCGGGTGCAGCGGCCACCAGTGCAAGCGATACTGGAGGAAGGCCAAAATCGAGTACGCCACCATGCCAATCCCAAAGTACGATAGCTTGTTCCAGTCAGTCGGCCAAGGATCGTTGAAGTGGCGGATCACTCCGTTATACGCCATGCCACCGGCACCACCGCCGGCGATAAAGTACCAAGAGCCAAAATTGCCCGCGCCGTATTTGTAGCACAGCGAGAGAACGAAGTAGAGACAGGTAGTGAAACCCACGACCGCAGCAATGCCCAGCGCCAAGGCCATCGACCGACGAACCCGGTACAATTCACCGAGCCGTGCACCGTGCGCCGCCGCTGGCATAAAAAGCGATTGCACATCCCCGAACCAAGTATAGGAAACCCCCAGCGCCACCAAATTGTGCCCACCAATACTCGTGCCGGTTATCGCCAGTGCAAAAGCCTGAGCACCCACCGGCGGCGTCAAAAAATAAACCCCGGCCTGCACCACCAGCCGCGTGATGCCGTAGTAAGCGACCAACACGCCAAAGACAAAGAGTGCGGCAATGTGCAGATCCATCCCAGATCGCCACAGCCAGCCGAGGATATAGACCGACGCGGCCATGAATCCGCAAACCGCCGTGCGATACGAAACCATTTCCTCGCTGTCGTCTAGGGTCCGTCGTCCCCCCAAGGCTTGGCGCACAACCGCCACTAAATGACCTCGCGCCATCCACAAGCTCAACAGCACCATCGCCGTAAATCCGCCCCACGCCTGCCAGGAAAGCGACTGCATCCCCCAAACGAAAGCGTCGGGTCGCGTCACGTCGTAGCCAATGCGGTTGGTAATCCCCTCTTGCACCACGGCTACCAGATAAAAGAACACGATGCTGAACGAGACGCTGGTGCTGACCAGATACATAAAGCCGATCACCGGGAAGTAGAGCATCAGGCTGATGGTGGGAAACTCCCGGCTCAGTTGCAGATTGACGGCGTGGTTGAAGTTGATTTTGGGAAAGCCGATGTAGAACGAGCCAATGATGTTGAACAGGATCATTCCCAGCGGAATCGCCGCGCCGATCCAAAACCCTTTGGAACGCACAATCGCCCGCCCGTCGTCGTCGATCAACAACCTCGGCATCTCCATCAGGGGGAAGACCAGTCGCTCGTGCTCGACCCATTGGCGGCGAAAGATCACCACCAAGCAAAAGCAGGCGAAGTACACGGTCAGGATCAGGCTCAACAGCCAAAACAGCGGCCCGATCCAGACGTCAAACGGCAGGGCTTGTCCCTTGGGCAGTCCCTCGTAGAACCAACGCATGGCGTCGCCGTCGGCGCGGGGTACAACCCAATCAGGTAGATAAGGATGGATATTGCCCGCCCAATCGTTTTCTGGGGTGGCTCCGTAGTACGGAGATGAAATAATCGCCAGCAGGGTGCCGACGATAAAGGTCGGAATCCCGGTCGCTGCCAAGCCCATAATCACAATGATCGCCAACTCGGCAGGCCGCAACGCCCACGCGGGCCGCACCCACCGCACCAGCGCATTCGCCAGCAGAACCACCACAAAGCAAAAACCAGCGCTAGTTGGAAAATACGACCACGTAATCTCCGAAGAGCGCACCATCCAAATCGAATAGGGCGCCCCCATGACAATGGCCATCACGACCACAATCCCCACCACGGCCGAGCGCAAAGTCATGTGATACCACCCCTATGCAATCGATGATTTACAGCGTTCTTTTTTATATATTTAAGGTTTCGCATCAATGTACGTACTAAGCTATGTCCACAAACCGCCTCATACCCCTTATCCTCGCACTGCTGCTGACGGCTTGCTCTAACAGCACCGGCCCGGATAGCGGCTCGCAAGCCCTCTGTACGAATGCCCCCGGCACTATCTGCACTTGGGCCGGCACGGGCGAAGCCGGCTTCAATGGCGACGATCAGCCACTGCTGGCTTCCACCCTGTACTGGCCTGTCGATCTCACCTTTACTCCCTCGGGTCCCTACCTCCTCGACTGGAACAACCACCGCGTGCGTCGCGCGACCCCGGAGGGCACCCTCGTCACCGTCATTGGCACGGACTTCGTCGGCGACGGCCCCTACGACGAATCCGACCAAATACCTCCCGGTGCGCCCGGCACCGAGGTCCACCTCAACCACCCAACCCATATCCTGCCGCTGGCCGACGGCACCCTGCTACTGACGGCTTGGCACAATCACAAGCTGCGCCTTTACGACCCGCAGACTGGGCTCGTTCAAGTCATCTGCGGCGCGGGTCCGGGCTTTGCCGGCGATGGCGGTCCAGCCCGCGACGCACTCCTGAGCCAACCGCCGCAAACGGTCTTAGGCCCCAATGGCGGGCTGTATATCCTCGACCAGCGCAACCAGCGGGTGCGCAAAATAGATCCCGACGGCATCATCACCACCGTCGTAGGCACTGGCGTGGCCGGGTTTGCTGGCGATGGCGGCAGTCCGCGCGACGCCCAGTTGCACATGCCAGCCGGAGCCAACCCGCCGCCAGCGGGCAGCTTAATTTTTGATCCGCAGGGACGGCTCTACATCGCCGACGCCCTCAACCACCGAATCCGCCGCGTTGACTTCGGCCGCGACCTAATCGAAACGGTGGCTGGCACCGGCGCGGCCGATGGTGGCGGCGACGGTGGACCAGCTCTCAGCGCCGATCTCAACAACCCGCGAGACTTGGCCTTTGGTCCCGACGGCCGGCTCTACATTGCCGACGAATTTAATCACCGCATCCGCGCCCTCGACCTAGCGACCGGCATCATTGAAACCGTTGCTGGCAGCGGCGAGGAAGGATTTTCCGGCGATGGCGGACCGGCCCTCAGCGCAGCCCTCAACCGACCTGCCGGGCTTGACTTTGACCCGCAGGGTCGGCTCTATATCGCCGATACGTACAACCACCGCATCCGCCGAGTCGTCTTGCCATGATCTACCTAGCGCTTTTACTCATCCTGTCCGCCTGCGGAGAAACGCCCACAGGCCCTAGCAGCTCCTACGAACGCATCGAAACCTTTGCCGGAACCGGCGACGCTGGCAAAGGCCCGGAAGAAGCTCCGCTGCTGCAAGCCTTCTTCTACTTGCCGCAAGACCTGACCTACGGCCCCGACGGGCGGCTCTACATCCTCGACTGGAACAACCACCGAGTCCGCGTCACCACCAAGGCCAGCGTCCTCACCCAGACGCGACAGAGGAATCCACGATACCGGGGCGTCGCCAAGGACAGCATCCGCACCTTGGTCGGCACCGGCGAACTCGGCGATGCACCGGCCGGGCGGGCGCGCGAGACCGGCCTCAACCATCCGACCCATATCTCCTTCGATCCGCTCGGACGCCTGATACTCACGGCTTGGCACAACTCGATGATCCTGCGCTACGACTTTGCCACCGACTATATCGAGCCGATCTGCGGCACCGGCGAGCGCACCTACAGCGGCGACGGCGGCCCCGCAGCCCTAGCGACGATCAACCTGCCAAGCGCTACCGCCTTTGATCCACTCGGGCGCATGTACATCTCCGATCAGGAAAACCAGCGCATCCGCATAATCGACCTCGACGGAACCATACGCACGGTTGTCGGCACCGGCGAGCCGGGTTTTTCCGGCGACGGAGGGCCTGCAGACCAAGCCCAAATCTGGGCACCCGTAAGCCAAGCCGCCCCACCCACCAGCCGCATCGCCACGGATGAATTTGGCAACCTCTACCTCGCCGATACGTACAACAACCGCATCCGCAAGGTCGAAGCAGCGACCGGCATCATCACCACCATCGCCGGCAACGCAGCGCGAAACATCGGCTCCATCGCCGACTACACTTCCCCACCCCAGCCCGGAGACAGCGAAAACGGGGCCAACGCACTCGACGTTTCTCTGTACTGGCCCTGCGATGTGGCCATTGACTCCGAGGGCCGGGTCTTTGTCGCCGACACCTTCAACAACTGCGTGCGCCGCATTGACCTCGACGGAGCGATCTACACCGTAGCTGGTCAGTGCGGCCAATCCGGCGACAGCGGTGACGGCGGCCCGCCGCAGGCTGCCCTGCTCAACCGCCCCTACGGCATCGAACTCGACCCACACGACAACCTCTACATCGCCGATACCCGCAATCACCGCATCCGCCTAGTGCGTAAGTAAGGGCTGTTAATCGTCCAGATTGCCTTGGACTATCACCGCCCCGGCAAATCCCGCGGCTACCAGCCGCTCGGTAAAGGCCCACACTTCAGATTGGGGCAGCAGCGCGTTATTGCTGATGATCAGATCCGCCCCCACATGGCTGATGCCGCGCAGCCCATCTAGGCTTTGCAGTGCGTCGTTGCCGCTGACTTCCAAAAAGTCCCGCACACGAACCAAGTGCTGCAGGCCCGCTAGGCTTTGCAGCGCGTCGTTGTACCAGATGTCCACGCTACCTTCGATCTCCACGAGGTGCGGCATGTCCGTCAGGGACACAAGCGATTCATTGCGGACCAGCGCCAAGCCTCCGTTGACAGAGGCCAAATTCTCCAGCCCTTTGAGCGAGCGCAGGGCCTTATTTTCAAAGATCAACAACCCTTCCACCACGTGAGCAGCTTTGCCGGCCGCGGGAGTAGGTAAGGGCGGTGATGCGTCCGCCGGGCCTAGCCCAGCTCCGACGCTTTCAAGCCCTTCGAGTCCCACTAAGCTTTCCAAGCGGTCGTTAAACCAAATCTCGACGCTGCCCTCGACGCGCCTCAGCCCTTCCAACCCCGTCAGCGCAACTAAGCTACTTCCGACGATCTGCAAGTCGCCGTCGATGATGTAACTATCTCCTCCCCTTTCCCTAAGAGCAGCGATATCTGCCGGCGACGAAATGACAACGCCCTCTTCCAAGACGACCGGCGCTACCGGTGCTACTGAATCTTTGCCACAGCCTGCCAGCGCGACGAGCAACGGCAATATTGCCCGCTCAAAAATCCCGCGCACACCGAATCCCAATATCTATGTCCGTCAACTGCGGATGATAGGCCTCCCGATTCGCCGCAGGCAGGGACTCCTTCTCAAACCACCACGACCCACCCCGCAACACCCCGAACTCCCCGCGCAACGGCCCCTGCGGATTATCCCGCGGACTCTCGGCATAGTACGTGTCCCCGTACCAATCGGACACCCACTCCCACACGTTGCCCGCCATGTCGTGTGCCCCGTACGGCGATACCCCAGCGGGACGGCTGCCCACCGGCTCGGTCGCTCCGGCGATAAAGCGAAAGTTGGCCTCGTCGCCTTCCAACTCGTATCCCCAGGGATATATGCGCCCATCGGTTCCGCGCGCGGCTTTTTCCCACTCGGCCTCGGTCGGCAGCCGCAGGCCAGCCCACGCGCAATAGTCGAGCGCGTGTTGGCGGTTCACGCAGTTGATGGGATGCGCGTCGTCTATCTCTTTGTCCCAATTGCAGTTGGGGGCATAGGCTGGCTCTTCGCAGGCGTCGTCCTCCACACAGCGCCGGTACAGTCCTATGGTGACCTCGAACTGGTCGATGTAGTAGGCGGAAAGAAAAACTGGGTGCGGTGGCTGCTCGTCTGGGTCGCCCGCATCCCAACCCATCACAAAGAGGCCTTCGGGCACGAGGACCATGGCGTGATCAGCTTTGTTGACCTCGGCAACTTCGCTGGTCTCTTCGGCAACTTCGCTGGTCTCTTCGGTAGCAGGAGCCTCTTCGGACGAAGTGGGCGCAACCACGTGATCTTCGCTCACCTGCCCCGGATTCTTTTGGCCGCAACCAAGCACCAACAGGGCCATGCACACCAGTGCGCGACTCACCGTGCTGCTCCTTAGAACACGACCTGTGACACGGCCTTGGAAATCAGTGCGATGGCAATCGACGTCATGCCAATCAGGCCCACGCCGCACGAGTACCCGGCCAGCACGATGGGCGCGTACGCGTACCAGCGCTCGGGGCCAAAGCGCTTTTGCAAATAGAATCGACCCAGCAGGGCACCGACGAAGTTGAGGATGGCAAAGTGCGGCCAGCCGCCGAGGCCGGCGACAAAACCATAGAAGATTCCCAGCGGCGCACTGAATGCGCTCAGCAGCGCGTACAATACGCCACTAAAGACCAGCCCTATCCCAATGTTATCCCAGCGAATAATTTGCGTCACCAAACTCTGGCCCGCGCCCGGCAGCGTGGACTTGGCCCAGAACGCCTGCATGGTGGCGTGGAAGGGCCACATCTTTTGCACGAACGGATACGCCGAGGAGGGAATCGGCCCTAACTTCCATATCAGTGACCAGAACAGGAAGCTACACACGAACATCACAGCCAAGGTCAGGGCCGTCATCTTGACGATGCTGCCAAAGCGAGTGCGCGTCAGCTCTAGCTGCTTGAACACTTGCGCCTCGTAACCCCACTGGAAGATCGGCACCGGCGCGAACCAAATCCCAGCCCCTTGGTAGCCAGACAAGAAGAAACTGGCCTCGCGCAGATAGGGAAAAGTTACCCCCTGCGGCGAGCCCGTCAGGCCGATCATCCGCGTGCCGATGTACGAGTAGATCGGCGTCCACACAAAGCCGAAGAGCGCGGTGATCCACCAGGGGAATTCCGGCACCAAATAGTACACCATCAGCACGAAGCCCAGCGTGCTCACCGCCCAGATTCCCAAGGCCATGACAATGCGGATGTCGCCGCGCTCGGAGCTAGGTCCCTGATTAGCTTCCCGAGTCAGGGCGCGCTCCTTGCCGACTGCGAGCAAAACCTTGCCCGCCGTATAGAAACCCACAACCGCGACTACTATGGCCCCGCCCAGCGAAAAGCTCAGCCAGAAGTCAAAGGTATTGGCGATCTGGGTGGGAATTGACGACATGCCCGGCTCCCAAGTGTACAGGATGCCGTAGGCATAGAGAATGGGGTTGGCGATCAAGTTGACCACGATAGACGAGGCAAACACTCCTACTACGACCCAAAACGGCAGCACGAGGCCGAACAGCACGTGGATCAAATCCGTGGCCAAGCCGATGACCGCGGCGGGCAAAACCGCCTTTAGCGGCACGGTGAAGTCGATGAAGGGAATCGGCAAAATCGACACGGTCTCGGTCAAAAAGACCGACGACAGCGTTGGCACCACCACGTAGAATACGCCCCACACCGCCCCGATAAAGGCCCCCGTGCTGAACACGTGCCAGCGCCAGCCTTCCTGCTTAGCCGAGGTCTCGGCGAGGGCGGTGGCGCCGCCGGCCTGCACATACGCCATGGGAAAGGGCAGGCGTTCGACATCGTGGGTGATGCGGAAGAGCACGTAGCCCAACGACAGAGCGTTGACGCGCTGCAATGCAACGGCGCAGAGGAGAATGACGATGGGCTTGAGCCACGCACTGTCGAGGAAGCTGCGCTCTAAGAGGGCCTCCGATCCGCGCGGGGGCACGACCCAAGTTGGAATGTGTTCGGCCAGTCCGTCGGCTTGAGGCGACTGGATCAGATATTGATCCCAAATCAACACGCCGAACGGGCCGCCGAAGAGATCGGCTCCGGTGCCCAGTTTGCCGCCCATCATCACCAAGCCACCGGCCACCCAGTAGAGGATGATTATTTCCTGAGTCCGCAAGTACACGAAGGTGCGCTTGGCCATTTCGATAAAGAGGATGAGCGTCACCCACTCGGCACCACCGGCCATGCTCATCCCAGTTACCAGCCCGAGGTAGATCGCGCCCGGCAGCATCACGAAGCCGACAAAGAGCGCCGCCCACAGGGTCTTTGCATTGAAGCCCGGTTCAAAGGGGGCGTCGGCGGGCATGACCGCGAAGCGCTCTTGGGCGTTGGCCTGTGACAAGATCACTCCCCTCGCTTGCTCAGTTCTGCACTAACTCGTCGTCTAAATACCGCAGGTGCTCTTCGTACACGTCAATCTGCTCGGCGTATTTTTCGCGCAAATCCCGCAGATAGCTATTGAAGTACTCCCGCTCGGTGCGCTCGCGCACGTCCCGCACCACCACATTCCGCACCCGCTCTAACTCTAGACCGTGATAAATCTCTGGATATCGTTCGATAACCCGGAAGATCGAATACCCCCCTCTCGTTTGGATCGGCCCTTGGAGTTGGTTTAGCTCGGCGTTCATCACCGCGTTCATCCAAGCCTCTCCCAAGAAGGGGGCCTGTGATTGGGAGACGTACAGGAGGCCATCTTCGGCGTTGCGGCGCTGGCTGTGGGCGCGGGCCAACTCCGACCACTCGGCACCGGCCGCAATCTGCGCTGCGATCTGACGCGCCTCGCTCGGGGTCTCGAGCAAAATTTCCTCTAATTGCGCGTGGGGGGGACTGCGGAAGCGCTGCTTGTGCTCCTCGTAGAAGGCCTGTAGGTCTTCCTCGGTCGGCGCGGGAGCCTCGGCCAAGATCTGCTCGCGTAGTTTTATCAACATCAGATTGCCCAACGCTAGTTCATGTGACCGCGCGAAAGCCTCGATTTTATCAAGGCCCTTGCGCCGGGCGTCGTGGGCCATGAGGCGGGTGGGAAAGTGGTCCTCAGATAGCTTCTCGTTGACGGCGTCAGCCGTGGCTTCCGGCCACAGTTGGCCCGATGGCCGCACGGCCTCTAATACCTCTGCCACGTCCATCCGAAAGCCCTCGAAAGCATAGACCGGGTGTTGGCGCTGGACCTCGCCCAAATCCGCATAGCGGATCGCACCCTGTAAGACGCTTACTACAATATCCATGCCCTCAGCGTCAAAAACCGTCTCCAAGTCCCACTTGAGGTGTCGCAGGTACGATTCGCGCAGTTGCTTTTGCTGCTCGTCGCCGAGCGCCTCGCGGATGCCATCCTCGACCTCGACCTGTTCAGCACGACGACGCTCCGCCACTTTGGCAATGATGAATCCTCCGTGCAAGGGGATCGGCTCGGTCACACCTCCCTCGGGCAGGGCGAAGACCGCTTGTGCTAGGTCGCGAGGACTGTCGAAAGGCGAATAGGCTAGCTGCCGGATATCACCGGTATGCACACCGTAATAGGGATCCGCGGCGAATTGACGGCCTACTTCCGCAAAGTCCTCGCCCTGTGCCAAAAGCACTTGCACCTGACGCGCCTGTTCCTGGTTGGGCACAAAAACTTCCATAGTGACGACCTTTTCTCCCCACCCCGGCCGTGCGTAGGCTTTTTCAACGTCGTCCTCAGTCACCGCGACCTTGGCTGCAACATTGCGCCGCAACATCGCGTCGGCGAGGGCCTTGGTCTCGCGCTTGGCGAGTTCGGCTAAGACCTCTTCGTCGCGCTGCAAACCCCGCTCATTGGCCGCCAAAAGCAACACTTGGCGGTCAATGAGCGTCTGCAAGTTGTCCCGGTGCTGCGAGCGCATGGTGGCGTCTTTGAGATTGGCCTCAAAGGTGCGCAGATCGGCCGCGGTAATCTCGACCTCGCCGACCTTGGCCAACAGATGGGCATTGTCCGGCTGCTCTTCGCCACAGCTAATGCAGGCCCCAATTAGCAACCCAGCCAACAGTGGTTTGTGCATAAAAAGAGGAGCTAGACGGAAGGTCCAGCCCCTCGCAATGAAATATCCTGCCATACGTACTTATCCAGATGTGGGGCAGCGTCGGGACTCAACCCGCTCCGCCCGCGCTGGCCTCTTCCCTCGTTCCTTGGTCCACCGCAAAGCGGAACTCGACGTCGATGGTCTCTTCAGGATTGCCGCTGGCGTCAAACGACAGCACGAACTCGTGGAATGTGAGCAGCAACTCGTCGTTTTCTGGCAACAACGGATCGAAGACTAACATGCCTTTTTGGCTACTATCGCGGAAGATCGGTCGATGACGATGAAAGACCGTCTTGTAGATAATGCCCATGCGCTCCAAGTTGATTTCGCGCTCATTACCCGAAGTGCCCAGCTCCATTTTGTAGTACTTGGTGAAGCTGTTACCCCCCAACACGACGGCCCCCTCGCGCCCGGGATCGTAGTAGCGATGGGTCTCGCCGCCCGATTCCATGGTTGCCTTGGCCGGATCGAATTCGATCTTGGCATAGGTCTTATTTATGACCTCGACTTCAAAAACGGTAAACCGCGGAGGGATATAGCCCTTTTCGGGATCGATGTCGTCCCGGGTATAAGGGTTGACGTGGCGACCGTCGTATAGAGGCGGAAAGCGCTCGTTGAGTTCGGGATCGCTCAGGTGCCGGACCCTGATCAAAAGTCCTTCTTTGCTGAAGACCATTGAGCTGTCGTCTGGGTCGATGGTATAATCGCCACGGCCCTCGGGCAGGATGGGCATCACGTGCAGGTCGTACTCGAGTTGGGGTGGTACTAATCCCCCGCAACTCCAGACTAGCCCGAGCGCCACTACTCCGAGGAGCACCACATACCTCGCTCTCATAAAATTGCAACTCCCTTTTTGCTAGCTGTTGTCAATTGGTTGGTTCCTCTGTTTCGATGTCGATCTTTTCTATGCCCGCCATGGTGGCCGTTTCCATCGCGTCGATAATATGGCCGTGTGCAGCATCCGCGTCCGCAGTGATAATCAGCGTCGATGAGCCGCTGCGGACCTTCTCGCGCTCTAACCAACTCGCTAGCTGCCCCATAGCCACAAGCTGCCCGTTGATCTCGAGCTGACCCTCGCTTGAGATGCGCAGATTCAGCTTCTTTTCGGATTTGAGCTGATCGTAGTGAACCGAGTCGGGCAGCTCGATCTTGAGCTGAGTGGCCTTGACAAAGACCGTGGTGGTCATAAAGAAGATCAGCAGCAGGAACACTGCGTCGATCATCGGCGTCAGATTCAGCTCAAATTCGCCGGCTTTTTCTGCCAGCGATTGTCTCCGTCTAGCCATCGCGCTATCCTTCTCCGCTCTTGGCGAAAGCGATGGCCTCAATGCCCTCGCCGCGAGCAATGTCCATCACTTGCACCACATAGGCGTGAGGCACTGAACGCGCGGACTCCAAAATCACGTTTTTGGTGTTGTCGGCCTCGATGACTTGACGGATCTTTTCCGCCAAGCTTGCCTTATCTGTGACCTCGCCGTTGACTTGGATCGTCTGGTCCGGGTCAATCACGATGTTCATGTCCTTGGTCGCTCTCGACTCGCCTTCGCCGCCCGGTAGATCTACGCTCAGGCCCTTGGGATTGACGAAAGTGGTCGCCACCATAAAGAAAACCAACAGCAAGAACATGCAGTTGATCAGCGGAGTCAGATCCGGGTTTTCCGAGGCCTTGAAGGCGCTTTTGCCGTATCCACTCTTTCGTCTCTGCCGCATCGCAGCGTCTCTTTCTGCCTAGCTGGCCTCCTGCTGGCTGGCCTGGAAGCGCACCAGCAGGGTATTGGCGAAGGCGTGGCAGTATAGCTCCACGCTCTTGAAGACCTTTTCCGCACGGCCGGAGAGGTAGCGGTGGAAGATGATGGTCGGAATGGCGACGATGAGGCCACTAGCCGTCGTGATCAGGGCCTCAGAGATGCCACTGGCCACAGCCGCCGGATCGCCAGCCCCGGCGCGGGCAATCGCGTCGAAGGCATTAATCATACCCATGATCGTGCCCAACAACCCCATCAGCGGGGAGAGGACGCCAATGGTTCCCAGAGCGTTGAGCAGACGGCCGAGATACATCTCGCCAGCCTCCTCAGTAGCCAAGATCAACTCTTGGCGCATGTCCTCTAGATCCGTGCGATTTTCCAGCACCAAGGTATCGTAGCGCTTCACCAGCGCGGCGAAGATGAAGTTGAGCACGCCACTGCCCTGGCGAAACAGCTCAATGGCCCCGCCTTCGCCTTGGCTGCTGAGCACTTCCTCGGCCTCATTGAGCTGCTGTTCGGCTTCCTCTTCGCCCGGGACCGTCAGCAGACGCCACAGCCGTTCTATGATGATGGCTAGGGCGATCAGCAAGCAGAGCAACAAGGGCCACATGATAGGCCCGCCTTTGAAAAACTGGTCAACTAAAAAATTCTGCTCCATTACAACCTCCCGGTATTGTGTCCTACTTTGCGTTGCGTTAAAAGCTCACTAGAGCCGGTTTTCCACAATCCATTCTCGGTGCAGCTTGGCAAAACTGACCACATCGGCGTTTTCCGGCTTGTCCCCGCCCTTTTCTTCTACTACCTGATAGTTTTCCACCGCCTGCGACCACTGGCGCGTGATTTCATAGACCAGCCCCAAGTTGCAGTACGCAGCCAATTCCGTATAGGTGCCGGGGTAATCGCGGATAATTTCCTGTAAGGCTGGTACGGCCTGCTCGTAGTCTTTGGCTTCAAAGAGCTTCATGGCCTCGTTGTAGCTAAAGCTGGCCTGGATCTCGCTTAGCTCTTCCACTAAAGTTGTGGCCCGCGACGCCTCTTCGGAGTTGGGATATAGCTTGAGTACTTTCTCGTAGGCCGCCATGGCCTCGTCATAAGACTGGATATTGTAGTAGTAGTCGCCAATGGTAAACTGCGCTTTGGGGGCGAATTCGCTCTCGGGGTAATTGGCAACTAGGTCTTGCATCGCGCCTACTGCTTGCTCCATCTCCTCTTGTTCGACAAAGGACCAAGCCAACGCGTACTGCGCCGACCCGCCGTATGGCCCTTGGGGATATTTGGCCAAGAGGGCTTGGTATGCGATCACGGCCTCGGCAAAGGCCTGCTCGTTGTAGTAGTTTTCGCCAATGAGAAAAAGCGCTTCTTCCTCGTATTGGGATTGGAGATAGCGCTCGACCAGTTCGGTAAAAGCGGCCGCGGCCTCCTTAAACCGCGTCAGAGCTTGGAGGCTGTGGGCCAGATAGTACTGGCCGTGAATGCGGTTGGCGTTGCGCGAATATTTGTCAACAAAGGACTTGAAGCTCTTGGCTGCTGTCTCGTAGTCGCCGTAGCTGATTTCGGCAAAGCCCTTGGAGAAGGCCAAGTTGCCGCTCTCGCCCGAATTCGGATAGCGCTTGAGACCTTGGGCAAAGATGCGGGCGGCTTCCTCGTACTTCTTTTGCTGCAATAGCGCATTGCCGATAATGGAATAGGCGCGTTCTTTGCGGTAGTAACCCGCCTGATTATCGTCTTCAAACTGCATGTCGAGGAGCTGGCGAGCGAATTTTTCGGCTTGGATGAAGTCCTGCTGATCGTAGTACAGCTCGGTCAGGAGCATACTAAAGGTCGCCTGTTCCTGCGGGTCGTCCGACGCGGCAATGAGCTCTTGATAGTAGCTAGCCGCCTCTTCTTGCCGTCCCAAGCGGATCATGCCAGCCCCCAGCGTGCGGAAGGCACTGTCCTTTATCTGGGGTGCGGGATCGCTTTCGAGCAGGGCCTTCATATCCTCCAACGACGCCTCATAGCTCACGCGGGCCTGGGCCGTGTCGCCGACGGCGTCTTGCTGTTTGGCAACCTCGTAGTACGCACCCCCACGGGCCAGCAGCGAATTTTGCAGGATGTGCGTGGGCGGATTCAGCGCAATGGCCTCCCCCCAAGAGTCAATCGCACCGGCGAAATTGTCCTCGGCAAAATGCACCCGGGCCAAGGTATAGTGCATCTGGCCCTTTAGGGTGTCGTCTCCGGCTTGATCCAAGGCGCGAGATAAGGTCTTGCGCGCCTTTTCGTACTCCTGCTTGCCCATGTACAGCTCAGCCAATTCGACCTGCACGGTAGGCCACTTGTCCCAACCCGCTTCCACCGTCTCATAGGCGGCGATGGCGCTATCTGAATCCTCGAGGCGCTTATAGGTGAGTCCCAACTCCATCCGCGTCGTATTGCACAGTTCTGAATCCGGGAATCGGTTGAGGAAGGACGTATAGATTTCCTCGGCCCGATTGAGTTCGGATGCGGCATAGGCTATGCGGGCCAACTGCAAAAGGCCGTTGGGAGCCGCTGGATGATTCGGATACTCATCGACTAATCGTTGGTACAACGGCTGCGCTACTTCATTTTTCTTTAGGAGTTGGTTGGCAAAGCCAGCGTTAAAAAGCACGTCCGGTATCAGGGCATTGTCCTCGCTCTGGCTCAAAAGCTGGTCGTAGCCTTCGAGTGCCTTGGCGATTTCCGCGTCCGCTCTAGCCGGGTCTTCACTGAGAATCTGCCGCCCGTATTCTTGGTGGCACTGGGCGATGCGAAAGAGAACCTTATAGCGGTCGAAGCCAATGCGCCGGGCCACATCGCCGTAGGCGTTGAGGTATATCTCGTATTCTTGTGCTGACTTGAGGTACTCGTCCTGGTCGAAAAGCATCAAGGCGACCGTTAGCTGCGTGCGAGCCTGAAAGAGCTTGTCCTCGACCTTTTCGATGGCGTCCTTGTACGCGGCGATGGCCGCGGTCGTGCCCTGTTCCTTCTGCACCAACTCGGCGGTGCGGATATAGCTATTTTGCACCAAGACCGGCTCGGCCGCGTATTCGGCCGGAAGCACGGCATAGGTGGCGAGGGCCTTTTCGACCTCTCCGTTGCGTGCGTATATATCGCCCTTTTTCAGGTGGGCCTTGGCGACGAGTTCACGCGCCGTCTCCTTGACCAAGCCCTTGAGCTTGAGGGTGGTCATCTCGATGATTTCTTCCTCGGTCATCTGCGCGAAGTCGTAGCGGGCGATGAGGCGGTTGAGGAACTCCAGCGCCTCATCGTACTGCCCTAGCTTGTCGTAGCTCTCGGAGATCTGGAACAGCGAGCGATCGGCGTTAGAGCCTCTGGGGGCCAAGATTAACACTTGTTTGAAGCTGGCGATGGCCTCCTCGTAGCGCTCCAGTTCAAAATAGGACCACGCTCGGTCGTAGTGAACGGACGCCTCGTAGAGGCTGTGGGGGAAGCTGTGCAGCAGCGCGTTCCCCTGCTCAATGACCTGCTCGTACTCCTTGAGCTGGTAACTAGTCTGAATCATCTGGTACTGAGCCATCACTCGGGTGCGATCATCGACGCGCTCGTCTGCGGCTAGGGTGCGGAAGTGGTCGCGGCTCTTGTTGAGATCTTGCAGCGCCTCCTCGTAGCGGGCGTCGGCCTCGGCCTCCTTTTGCTCCGAGCGCAAAAACTGCGAGCGCTGCAACTTTTCCAGACCTAGCTTGTTGTAGGTATTGCCTAGCTGATACGTGGCACCCACGCGCACCGGCAGAATGAACTCGTCAACCGCTACGGTTACATCCTCCACGTTGATCATGGCATTGCTCTCGGTGGAGAGAATGACCTCATAGCGCTCAATGGCTCTATCGTAGTCCCCCAGCGCATAGAGCTTCTGACCTTCCTCAAAGCGATCTTGCAATTCCACCGGCGAGAAGAAGCGCGTACTCAGGCTGGCGGCCACGCCGACCGCTGCGATTAGCAGCAGATTTACCAGAATCATGGTGTCAATCTCCTAAGCTCTAGAACCCGGCCACAATATCAAAAAACAGGCGCGAGTTGTCGAAGCTATCGGAAGCGCGAGTGGCATCGTCGTACTCCCGGCTGGTTCGGATAAAGCCGAACTGGGAGGCGAGATTGTAGCCGTAGTGATCCGAGCGGTTACTCATCATTAGCACGAGCGTCCACTCCTTAAAATCGTTGCTTTCGTTCACCCGGTCCAAGCTGGTGTGCCGCCAGAAAGGCAAGCCTTGGAAGCCCAGTTGCAGATTGGACTTGGCCGTCAGGTCGAAGCGGGTCCTGATGATCGGCGCGTAAATCGAAAACGAGCGAATACTGCCCTCGCCCGTGGCATCTTCAAGAATACTATCATGCTCGCGCAACAATAGGTGCTTGAACATCGGGCGGATGTTCAGGTTGCCGGCGCTGATCGTATAGTCGAGCCGGTTGACCATCGTAAAGGTCGAAATCACTCCGGCTTCCTGCTGGGTGCCGTCGTCGAACTCGTCTGCGGCTTTGCTGTTGCGAATCCACTGGACGCTGTTGATGACGTTGAGGTTGGAAAGCTGCCGAAAGGTCGAGCTGATGAACAAGGTATTGACCAAGCTATTGCGCATGTTCAGCGGATCGACATCCGGCGGGAAAATCTGCGAATTGAGATCCTTCGCCTCAATCATCGGGCCTTTCAAATGTGGGAAGGGACTGGGTATCCGCTGGGTAAAACCCACGTCTTCCCAGACGTACACGTCGTCGCGGATGTCGTCTTTAACCTGCTTGATGTCCTCGTTGATGCGAATTTTGCCCAAATAGGGCGAGGTGAAGTTGTGCTCGTAGCGGGCGTAGATGGCCTTGGCTTCGCCGCCACCGGCCGGCTCCTGCATAGTGTAATAGCCTACAGAGGCCCATTTGCCCCAGCGTCCCAAGCCTTTCTTGGTGGCCACCAAGTGAGCGCCCCGGCGGTCCCGTGGGTATGGATAGTCGGGCAATGCGTCGTTTTCGCGGTAATCGACTACGCCGTTGTTGTTGAAGTCGATGCCGTAGATGAAATCCGGCGGATCGGCGTCGTAAAAGAGGATCGGCTCGGTCCAGTCGGGGATCCCGTTGAAATTTTGATCGCTGTCCGGGATTAGGTCGTTGTTTTCGTCCAAGCCGGGGAAAATGCCCGAATCCGACTTCTCCGCACTCGGCAGTTCGTTAATCATCTCGTCTGGCCACTGATCGTTGTCGTCATTATCGGTCATGACAAACATTTCCTGCATCTGTGGACACACAAAGCAATCGTCGCTGAAAAAAGCCACACCGCCCCGGGCGCTGTCGTAGTTGCCGCTGTAGTCTGGATCTAGGTTGAAAACTTCGCCGCCTAGCTCGATCGGGCCTACTTCCTTTTGGGCCGTGAGGAAATAGCCGAGGGCTTGCTTGTCAAAGCGCTTGCCGGCATTGCTGCCCACTGGGAACAGAAAATACTGAGGATTGGCGACCAACTCGCCTTTTACTTTTAGCCCTTTGAGACTTAAGTCCCAGTCCAACCCGTAGAGCGCCTGACCGGTGGGGATGCCGTAGTCGAACTCGACCACCTTGCGGCCCGAGTCGCTGCCCTCGGAGCGCAAGACCGTATAGCCTACCCGAGTCGGATCGAGCAGATCCCACTTGTATTGCAAAAACGGCTGCGCCTGAGTAAATGTCGGATCCGGCACCACCGGCCACTGCTTGAAGGCGTCGGGATTTTCCGTTAGCACATCTTCGAGTGGTTTAATTGCGTCGTCGCCTTTCAGCCCGGTAAAAGGATTGACGTAGCTCCTGCCGCCCGGAGCGTATCGGTCGTCTCCTTCGGCCACTTTGTCCACGTTCTTTTGGTGGGCCCGCTGGTCGAAGAACAAGTGCTGTTGGCGCACCAAAATGCGATAGTCGCCTTCGACATCGGCCAAGAAGCGCACGGATTTCATCGTCAGGCCTGGCGCAAAGCCATCAGGATCGGCCGAGTACTCCGAGGCATCCGGGAGATTGAATTGCGGCATTTGGAAGCGAAAGACCACTTGATCGCCGCCGGCTACCGACAACCCACCCTCGACTCCACCGACGGGATCGATCATCTTCAAACTCGAATCGTACTCAGGATCGCCTTCAATGCTAGTCAGGCGCACCCGCTGTCCCTGCGACTCGCCGATAACTACCACATCTACATCGTACACAGTGGCCGCCCGGCCAATATCGTCGGGCGAATCGTCTTCGATAATGACTTCGATGAAAGAAGGCGGCAGCATGCTGTAGGGGGTATCGCCCTTGAGGAAGGAGCCGTTCTCGTCGGCCGTATTGGCCATGTGCTGGTTGAAGTACGTGGCACCCATGCGCAGCACGTTGCCTAGCTTAGTCTCCCAGTGGCCGCCAAAAATCAACACTGGCGAGGTCTCCCGAGTCGCTTTGAAGGTCGAAAACTTGGCGGCCCCCAACATGTCGCCGCCTTGGCTCAGCATCAGGGTGAACCTGTTGTCCGAGGAAGCGCCGTCGAGCAAGATGCCATAGAAGCGCGGATCGCTAAAGGTCAGATCTGAAAACTTGGCGCGGATGTCCTCGCCCAAGGTCACTCGGTAGTTCCAGCCCTTGTACGAGTCGTTGAGCATCACCAAGTTGGCAAACCATCCCAAGTACTGGGCAGTACGGGTATTGATATTACTTTCCCCAGGGCGGGAAAATTCCCATGTGAAGACATTGAAACCGCGCGACAGGTAATTGCCTAAGCGGTCGTAGCGATTGCGTGCGTTGATCACCGAAGGATAGGGATCGTACTCCTTGCGCCCGTAGTTTAAATACGGTTCGGGATGGCCGAGGTTGAGGAAATCCCGGTTGCGCAGAAAGGTCTGCGCTTCGGCATCGGCACCCAGCATTCCCAATCCCACAAGCGCTAGTAGCGCGGCCCTTACCATTCTCTTTCTCGCATTACTACTCATGGCAGCTATCCTCATGCAGTGTAGAGATTCTGTCTTCAGTCGCATTCTAAACTCAGTGTTGGCGATACCCAACGCTGAACCGATGCACGCCTCCATAGCCGGAGAGATGCATCGGGTATGAATAAGCATAATCGAAATGCCATTGCTTATAGTTGTGGCCAAGCCCCACATTGAGCTCTCTCTCGTCAAAACCCGAACCAACCGCGGCCCCGCCCATGCGGAACCGAGCGCCGTTGAGACTCACCGTCCGCGTCTCGTACCCCACTCTGAACTCCGTTCGTCCATCGCGGCGCTCAATGTCGAGCAGGACTTCCCGCCCCGCCCAATTGAGCAGGGCCGCCGCAACCACGACCGGCTTTTTTTGGCCAGCGGCTTGGCCTCCCGCAGCGATGTTCGCGCCGTTTAAGCCTTTGGCGACCAACGCTAGGCGCAGGTACGCCCGCGGGTGTATGAAACCCACTTCCCAAGTGGCACCTATATCGACGTGCCAAGCTCGGTGCGACAGGTCGCCAGCTTTCCAAGCGCTGGTGCGCAAGCCGCCACCCAAGGCGAATCGCTCGTGCAACGGCTGCCCGTAACCCAAGGCAATCACTTCTTCGCGCCAGCCATCGGCACCGAGAAACGAGACGCCCAGTTGGAAACCGCCGCCGCGCAAGGGACCGGTGACCGACAAGCAGTTTAGGGCTGGACTTTGATCCAACCCGGGATAAAGCAACGCGTGCGTCGTGCCAGCCTGCCACTTTTGCTGCTGGGCGTTGCCGGCCGGATTGTACCAAACGGCCTCAGCCGTCCGAATGCTGGCGGCAAAAGCGCCGCCGAGTGCCGTGCTCTGGGCACCCCGTCCCGAAAATTCAAAAGCTGCGCCGACCGGGGGGACGAGAGCCAGCAATAGGACGCTAGTACGCCACCACAAAAGTACCTCGGCGCGCCTTATCGCTTCCTTCTATTCCAACTTCGTACAGATAGAGCCCCGGCTCGACAACCCGACCACTACCATCGCGGCCGTCCCACTCAAACTGATAGGTCCGGGCGCTTCCGGTCTGCGCCAACTGGCGAATTGACCGACCGGTCAAGTCGTAAATTTTTAGCACGACTTCCCGGCCCGCTTCGATATTGCCGACGACAAAGGCAAAGCGCACGTACTCATCGGCAAACGGCGAAAACGGGCGCGGCTCTACCTGCACTTCGCCCAAGAGCTGCAACGGCGTTCCCGCAGCCAGTACCGTCCAAGTGGCACCCGGCATTTCTTGCCCCTGCTGCCAGTTCACGTACCCGTCTCTGTCGCCTTGGGCCTTGTTGCCAGCCTCAAAGCGCATGGCGGTCTTGTCGCGCACAAAGAGCGCCTGTCCCTCGATTTCAACGGTCGCCACCCCGTTGATCTGCTCATTAGGTGCAAGCTCTATCAGCACCCCCTCCCGATCCGGCGTTGGGTCCCAAGTGTAATCCTCTGTGGGCACGAGTTCCCGACCATCGACGCGCACGGCTGTTACGCGAAGTAGGGGGCCTTGTACGCGCAAGAGATCAACTCCGTGATCATCGACGCTAGCCGCGACTTCCACTCGGCAAACCAGCGTCACTTCTTCGCCCTTGCGCAGCGGATCGGATGCAACCACCTCTGCCAAGAGCTGTTGAGCGACCAAGACTGGATCGTAGTCAATGGCAATGCGCTTGAGCGCCGGACTGACAAAAGGGGCCGAATTCGTCAGGCGGGCCCGGTACGCCATTCGCGCGACCGGCTCGTCTCCGCGGTAAAAAAATTCCCCGTCCGAGTGCGCCGCAACGCTTCCCCAAGGCTCCTCTGTTCCCTCTGCAGTGGCTCCGCGCACCTGCAGTTCAATGTCCGTGCGCTCCGGGCGATCTACTTGCCAGCGAATCTGCCCTACGTTGACCGGCATAGGCGGGGCAAAGCTATCCTCTATGAAGCCTTCGCTAATGTAGCCCACGCCGAATACCTCGATTTCGCCGAGAGCGACCCAGTTGCTGCGGTCTTGGCGGATTATTGTCAGCCGCACGAAGCGCCCCTCGCGTGGGATCGCCTCACCGCGCTCGTCAATCGCAGCCCAAGTAGAATCTGCGCTCGTATCTACATTGAGGACGAAATTGTCCGGCTGTTCCGCCAAAAGATGCCAAACTTGCGGCGCCACTTGGGCGGCTGTTTCGAGTCTGTATCCACGCATGAAATACTCGGGTTGATTCAGCGCCGTCTCGCCGGCTAACACGCGCACTCGCTTGATCCCCCGGTCCAAGCCGAGATCGACAGTAAATTGCTTGTCGAACACGTGATTGGTGCCCGAGATCCACTCGCTCCGCACGAGGTCAATCGCGCCGTCCGCTAGGGGCACAGGCTTGTCAAAATCGTCGATCACTGATCGTCCCAAGGCCACGTTTACATCCTCGTCCAAATGCGCCAAGATGACGAGGCTATCTGAATGCACCTGTACACCTTGGGTCGTTCCCAAGGCAAATGTTTCCACCGCATCTACCACCCAAGTCTTTAATTCAGCACGGCACGGACTGAATTCGAGCAACAGCAAAAGTGCACCCAGCCTCAGCACTTCAGAATAGCAGTTTCTGCGTCAGGCTGGTCACCACGGCGACGGCGAGGGCCTCCTCCAACTCCCTAGAGTTGAAGGTCATGACAATGCCGGCATCCACTGGGCTTTTCTTGCTCACTTTGCCGGTTTTGAGATCCTTAACTGAGACCTCAACCTGCACTCTTTGCGTCTGCGGGGAGAATACCTTGCGCACCCGCTGGCTGGTAATCATAGCCGTGCCGCTAATTTCCAAGTCGGCCTCATCCGAGTCCGCTGACACCAGCGCGAAGGGATTGTTCACTTGACGCACGCTGTCTTCGTCTAGCACCTCGATCCGATCCGTCTGCGTGAGAATCCGCACCTTGTCCTTGCGGAGTTCGCGCAACAAGGCCCCAGACAAATCCTCGATCCGCGAAGGCCGAGTAATCTGCACTAGGCGATTTCCCGCGCTGGCGAGGGCATTCGTAACATACTGGGTACCTCCTTGGCTACCAGCCGAATTGGCAGCTCTCGGATCGACTACGTTGGCCTTGCTCTCGACCGGGAATTCCTTGACGTATATTTTAATCGGCACCGACGGCGGATTCGGCAAACTGGTGTCCTTGAGTGTCTCGTATTTCAAAGTACAGGCCATCGAGCCGCCGAGCAGCACCACCCCGAGATATTTCACCATCTTTTTCATTTACTCATTCTCCACCCAACGCACTCCGTGATCGACATTGAAGTGGAATTTCAAGTCGGTAAATTCCACCGGATTGCCGTACCCTACTTGAAAGCGATCAAAGGCCAGAATGAAATCGTTTACTTCAAGAGTGAACGACTTGGTCTCTGCCGGCAGTGGTGGAAAGGTCAACTTGCCGACATACCTAGAGCCTTTGCGCACGGGCTTTTCTCGGTGGTACGCGCTTTTAGTCCAGATTGGACCGCGATCTAAGCTGGCGTGATAGCGCACATTGCCTTCTTGTCCCCCCCACTTCAAATAGGAATAGTCGTAGAACTCATCCTTGTCGTACCAATTCCCCGCCCCTTGGCCACAGAGCAAGCGGCGGCCATCGTCCAAGCGCAGCATGGTCTGCGTGGGATCTAGCTCCACCCGCTCCCGGGTGCGATTGATCACCGTCATTTCAAAAACGGTCCACAACGGCGGCGTATAGTCTAAGCTGGGAATTTCGACGCCCGTGAGCGTATAGGGCGTGTAGCGGACGTCGTATTCGGCGTCGAGCATGGCATCGTCGTAGAACTTGACCTTGACCTGCACCCCTTGCTCACTCCATACGACCGAGCTGTCGATTGGATCAATGTAATAGGTATCCCCATCGGGTAGGACCGGCTCTAGTTCGATAAAGTACTCCTGTTGCACATGCGATTCGAGGGATTTGAGCGTAGCGCACCCCCCGGCGGCCAAGGCCAAGCACAGGAGGACGTGAATGTATTTTGCGATGGATCTCATGTGCATTCGCATCCTAGAAGGGTGATATCAGCTCTACGAAGAGGATGCCCTGCTTGGAGTCGGGCCGCCCGGCATGGCTATAGTCCCGCCGCGTGCGCTGATAGCCGAAGAATATCGAATTGTCGCGGATACCAAAGTAGTCTGCGGTAATGCTCAGCATGGCCAGATAATCGGTCTGGCTGTACGTCCCGGTCTGGCTGTACGCCCCAATCTGGCTGTACGCCCCATCCTCAGAACCGCGATCCCAGTGCTTAAATGGCAGCAAGGGCAACCCTTGTACACCAAGCTGGAAGTTAGTCTTAGGCGTGAGCTGGTATCGCCCCATTACGATGGGGATGAAGTCGCTGTACGATTTCCTCGGCGCATCTTCGCTATCGACCTGCTCAAAGATCGTCCGATGCTTTAGCTTCGGCGTAACGCTGAAGGCACCCCAGCTATGCGTGTAGTCGATCTTGTTGACAATGGAAAAACGCGAACGCACGTCTTGGGGCTGCAACAGCCCGCTGCCGTCTTCAAGCTCAATTTCGGCTTGGCTGTTGCGCTGCCACAGGAAGCCGTTTTCAATGTTGAAGCCGCTAAATCCCTGATAGGTGCTGTCGAAAAAGAGCAGATGCACAAAGCTGTCGCGCATCAACAGTTCGTCCGGCGTCGCTGGCCGCCAAAAACCCGCGCGTTCAGGCGGGCCGTCCGGCTCGTTAAACCAGTTGATGACCTCAATATCGTCAATGGGCACTTGGTACACGTAAGTGTGATCCGGGATATCGTCTTTGACCTGCTTGGCGTCGTAGTTAATTTTCAGTGCGCCAACACCGCGCTTTTCCACCGAGTATGCGTAGCGGAAGTAAACCCCCTCAGACTTGCCCGGACCGGCGATCTGACGGTTGTCGTAACCGCCTATGCTGACGAACTCGCCCCAAGCCCCCAAGCGGTCGTAGCGCAGGAAGATGTGCCGACCCTTTTGGTCGCGCGGGTAGGGGTAATCCGGCTTATCGTCGTTCTCGCGAAAGTCGGGCACGTTGTTGTTGTTGAAGTCGATGCCATAGACAAATTCGGGTGGCTCCGAATCGTAGGTCAGAAACGCCTCGTCCCAATCCACAATAAAGTTCTCGTTGCGATCCATGTCTGGGATGTTATCGACGTTCTCGTCGAGGCCCGGATACACTTGGGCACCGGGATTACCTGGATAAAGCGAACGAGGCTCGGCAGTGGCCGTATCTTCGGTGTGTTCGTCTGGGAAGGTGTCGTGATCGTCGTTGTCTTCGTGGAGGGGGAACTCCTCGGTGACCGTAGTGATTCGCTCGCCGGGTGCCGGCTGCCCATCGTAGTGGAAGGCCATGCCGCCTCGGTAGCTGTCGTACCCGCCGCCGTAGGCCGGATCCATCCGGTATATCTCACCGCCCAGCGCCAAACCACCGGCCAAATCCTTGACCCCCTTGACCCACCACGCCAAAGCGCGTTCACTGCTGCGCTGGCCCTCGTTATTGCCGATTGGGAACATGAAGTTTTGCAGATTGTGCGCCACCTCGCCACTGAGATCGAGCCCGACCAAATCGACCTGATAGTTGATTGAGGCCAAACTCTGCCCGGTGGGAATGCCGTAGTCAAAAGAAACCAGCTGCCGGTTGGCCCCGGTGCCGTCGCTGCCATCGGCGCGGACCACAGTGTAATAGATCTCCTCGTCTTCGTCTGTGTACCACTTGAACGGACGCCGGATGGCCCGCTCGTTGGCTTTGGTGATGGGGGCTGGCCAAGCCGACTCGGCGATAGCCGCGCTGCCTCGACGATCGATACTGAAGAAGTCGTGGGTCTGACTGACGCCGATCCGATAATCGCCGGCCACATCAGCGACAAAGCGCGTCGAGCGCACCGTTACATCTGGCGGGAGGACGAAGGTGTACACCACCGGCACCTTGCCCTCGGCCTCGCGCCCGCCACCGGCGTGAACGACACCACCTTCGGGCGGCCCGGCTTCTATCGACGGATCATAGTCTGGGTCGTCGTCGAGGCTGGTCAGGCGCACCAGCTCTGTGCCACGCGTACCTTCAAGAACGATATCTACACCATAGACAATGGCATTGGCCCGGGCATCGTCGGGCGAGTCGTCGGCTACAAAGACGCGGATGGTCTTGGGACCGAGCATCTCATAGGGCAAATCGCCGCGCCAAGCACTAGAGCGCGACAGAGCCGGCGAAGCCATAATTTGGTTGATTAGCGTCCCGCCAACGCTGGCGAAGCGACCTACTTCGCGCTGATAGTGGCCGCCAAAGAGCAACACCGGTGAGTTGTCCCAAGCGTCGTCGCCTTCTTGGCCGAACGCCCATTTGGAAAACAACTGGGCACCGGCTTGATCGCCACCGCGCGAGTAGAGCAAGGTCGCCCGGTCGCGCTCCTTGTAGTTGATGTCCATGCGCAGCACATTGAGCTTGCTGTTGATTAGCGTGAGCGGTGTGAAGATGGTGCGCACATCCGACCTCGTGCCCAAGTTGCCCAACGTGGCAATCCAGTGCAAATCCTTGTGCGTATAGTGGCCGACCCGAAATGTCCGATACTTGTGGTCGATATAACTAGTTCCACTAAAGTCATTGCCACTGCGCGACTCCTCTATCGTCAGCAGTCGCCGATAGCCGCCGCCCATGTAGTTGCCCATCCGATCCCAACCCACATTGCGAGTCCTTGGCGAGCGGCCCGACGGGGTGGCCCAAGCAACGGTCTCGCGGTAGTACGCAATGTACTTTTGGTCGGCGTAGTTGAGATAGGGGACGCTAACTGCGGCGTTGAGGAAGGCCCTCCCCAACCCGCGATCATAACGGTCTTGGGGACCGCGCAGAAAGGGAGGGCGCTTTTTCCACGGCGGATCTTGCGGCGTGCCAGGAGTGGGGTTGTAATAGGGCAGTGGGCCACCAGATTCCGGATGGCGCTGTGCCTCTGCTGGCACAGATAAGCCAACGCAAACTACTGATAATATCCCCACCCAGTGCTTGGACACGACGTCTATAAACATGAAAACCCTTGTGCTTTGGCCAAGGCCTGTACTGGGCTAGCCCCGGCGGGTTGGAATCAATCGGGTAGCTTGCTGTAGATACTTAGAAGCAAGCCACCTATGGCGATCAGACTAGTGATCTGAATGCCGACTAGCCAGCGAAATTGACCATCCATACGGGAGCGTAACTCGCTTACCGCTCGTTCAATGGCGTCCAAGCGGAAGTTGAGTTGTTCGGCAATGCCTTCCAATCGTCCAATGCGGCGGTCGTGGTCTTGCTGCGGGGTAATCGGTTCGCTCATGGTCAATCCTTCCTCGCCTCGACCGCGTGTATCTATAGAAAATCAACGGGCGAAAACATACGCTTGCCAAAGCTCGTGGGTCAAGAAAAAAAAACGGGAAGCAGGCGTCAAGCCCGCTTCCCGTTTTAGAACCTATTTAGAGGCCGTTGATTACTGGACGAAGGTCTCCTTTACGCGGCCCCAAGAATCTTCTTCGACTGCGGTTCCCGTCGGACCAGCCGGCGTATCCACAAAGACCCAGTTGGCGAACTCGGACATGTTGCCGCCCGCCCAAGCCACGCACTGAATCTGACCGCCGTAGGCATCTTCGCCATCGGGATCAATCGGTAGCCAAGCAAAGCCCATCTCAGAGCCAGCCGTGGGAGCTTCATAGAGATTTCCGTTGCGCAGGAAGGTATCCCACGGCAGCTTGCCTTCAATCACGTAGTCCGCATCCCCCTCGTCGCCAAACTCGTCGCCGGCGTCGCGGAAGCCGTACTCAAACCCCTCAAGTGCGTCGGGATCGTGGACATCCACGCGCGCATTATCCACGGTAGTGATCAAACAGACAGATAGTTCGTTGGAGCCGAAAGGCACAGCCATGAAGTTGACCACGTTCAAATTGACGTAGCTGCTCGGGGCCGGGTCGCCACACGCGCAGTCCTCATTGTTTAGATCGAGGTAGAGCGATACGCTGTCGCGCTCCCACCAAGCCCGGGCTTCACCACCACCTTCGGTGTCGCGGACATTATCGCTAACCTCGGCGAGGTAGTACAGGGCTTCGTCATCCCAAGCCTGCAAGAGTACCGACTCAAAATCAGCGTTGGTGCGTCCCTCGCCTGCCACTTCGGTCTCGCCGTTTTCATTGAGCTGGTTAGTACTCACTTCGCTTTGCCCGTTCGCCTGATCACGCCAGCCAAACTCTTGACCGTCGAGTTGGATCTGGTCTGGCGAGCAGGGAAATTCCAGCGCACCAGCCCACTCGTCAGCAACGGTTGCGCGGTCGCCATCGAGCGTGGGGGCTTGGGTGAACTTGGGTAGGTCAAAGTAGCGCACGGGTGGCTGGGCGCTGGCCAGCGTGGTAAAGCAAAAGGCCGCGATAGCGGCTAAAAGAGTCAACTTCTTCATTACTGCATCTCCTTTATTGAGAAGTGGACGAAAAAGTTTGAATGAACGGTTTATGATAAACGCCCGCTCAAGAACTGTCAAGAAAAAAGCGGTTTTACGGGACTGTCCAGATCACACCATACAAATGGAATTTGCATGGCCGTATATTTCTTTTGTATCCTTCATACGGCGGTTGAAAGAGGCCCTATTTACCCTCTAAAGGACGAAGGGATGAAGATGGTTTTAGCGAAAAATACAGCAACGAGTTCGGCTGTTTTTCCTCTATCTCTAGCGGCTGGAGTACTGCTGGCCTTGTGCATTAGCGCGGGCGTACGTCTCAACAAGGATCGTCTTCCAAGTCAGCATTTCCATTATTATAATCACCTGTTGGACAAGCCCGCTCCCGCCTTTGAGATCGCAGGGTTAAACGGAGGTCGCGTGTCCTCCCAACAGGGAGCGGAGACATGGCTCCTCTACTTTACCGATTCGGACAGCAAGGCATGTGATGCGGCCTATCCGACCCTAAAAAAGGTCGCCCAGCATGTACCCGTGGTCGTCATTGGACTAGGAAATCGGAGACAACTGAGCGACAAAATGGCTCAGCACAAGAGCGCGGCGACGGTGGGATACGATAGCCTGCAGAGCGTTCCGCCGCTCTATCAGGCCGCTGTGTTTCCCAGTGCAATGCTCATCGATTCAGAGGGCATTGTGCGTCAAGCGGCTGTAGGGAGCAACGGCATTGAACGGATCGTGATGGATTTCATCCAAAAAGCGAAGGGGGGACACTAGTGGTTCGACCGTATCGGTTTCACGTCATTGGCCTCATCGTTGGGCTCGTGCTGTTGGGCATTCTGGCGACTGCAGAGGATCCAGAATTTTCGCTGCTTCAGCAGTCCAGCGGCCAAGAAGCTGAGTCACCACCTGAAGCAACGCAGGCAGCGGACAGCCGCTCGGCAGGGAAGGGATAGAGCATGAACTTCTTTTTTGATCCGGTGTTTTGGGTAGAGTGGCTCATGCTCTCCGCCTTGCTAGGGATCGGTATATACGTCAGCTATACCGACCTAACAGTGCGGCGAGTGCCCAATCGCTGTACCGTTGCGTTGCTTGCGGTTGGGCTATTGGGGCAGAGTCTGATGCTGCTATTAGGGGAAACCACGCTGGCGCAAATAGGATGGGTTCTGCTGACTAGTTTGGTCCTTGTGGTGACGCTGACCTTAGTAGGCTTATGGGCTCCGGGGGATGCCAAGCTCTTTTGGGCGGCTAGCGCGGCGTTGCCGCCGACCTTGTGCCCTACCGTGGACCCCCTTTCCCTGCATTCTACAACTCCGGCACTGCTGATAAATGCTCTTTGGTGTTACCTGCTGATCCTGCTGGTCATATCCTTTTCGCGGAGAGACTGGAAGCAAGTAGAGGCGCAGGGTCGCCCAAGCATGCGTCATTTTGGGCTGGCTGCTTGGGCCTTGGCCGCGCTGTTGGGATGGGTGTTGTGGATTCCCATGATGGTGTTGAACAGGCCGCTTAGCCATTTGGAAGTGCTGGTGGTCATTGTGATCGGCTATCGGCTGCTGGAATGGGGGTTGGAGGAGAAATACTGGCCAGTGGTGCTATGGCCGGGGGCGCTCTCGTTACTCTACTTGGTCTGGGTTGCTGACGGAAAATGGCCGTATTTTTTTCTCTGGGGGGCACTGTGGCTGCTTGAATTGGGGTATTTACGGCTGCGGCATTGGCACAGCCGAGGCTTTGTGCAGGCGTTCCCGCTAGGCGAGATTCGACCGGGCGCGATCCCGCACGACACGCTACAGGGGCCAGAAGAGGAACTGTTGTGTGAGTCGGGTACTCCTCTTTCGGAGAATCAGGTCACTCGCCTACGCAAGCTGGCTGGCGAAGGCCGCTTGCCTAGCGGAGACACGCTGACGTTGGAACATCCATTTCCATTTGTGCCCTTTATAGTCGGCGGTGCCATGTTGACGGCTATTTTCGCTGGTAATACGGTATTGCCGCTTACCCGACTGATAGAGTGGCTCAGAGGGTGATATCTTTTCACAAAAGAGAAAGGAAGGGAGTGTTCGCCCTGCAGTCCGCCTTCGGTGCGACTTAGCTTCCTGAAGGCGCGTTCGCAAATTATCAACCTTTAATCAAGGAGCAGATTATGCTGCTTTACGCTTTGAATTTCGTATTGGCCTTTATCCATCGGCTGCTGACGAGCGAATCGGGGATCGTCCAGCCATTTTTGGCTAATGAGTCGGGGTTCATAAGCTCCCGTCGCGGGTTGCCGGTAGCTTGGACGGTTGGAGTGCTAATGGTAGGTGCGGCCCTATTGGGGGCACCGGAGACCGTCCGGGCTGACGAGCATTATTGTGGTTCTATTGGAGGCACCTCTGATTGTGGGTACCGTTGTATAACTGTGTACGGTTGTCCCAAGTACGCCACCTGTGGCAATCATTGTAAATGCTTTTGTAGTGATGGTACACCTACTTGTAACCCTTAGCCAAACAAGCAACGGGTGGTTTTCAATAGGGAACCACCCGTTTACTTTCTACGGATTTGAGCAATTAGAAGCATCTGTGGCAAATAGTGAGCGGATGGTTTCTAAATAGAGAAGCCAGCCGTTCACTCAAAACGTTCTGGCCTGTTTGTGTCGTTTTCCCAGAGGCTGTCTGAAAACCCCTACTGGACTGCTTTGCAAGGCAGAGCACACCCTAGTCTTTAGATAGCTTCTTATGAATCTGATGTTATGCAGCTTTGCCCTCAACTTCCCATCGCTGTATCCTTTCCGCTACACTCCAGCCCCTCCTAGCCCCCTCCTCCCTCTGAGCCGACGCCTTGGCACGATTCTTGCCTGTTGTGAGTACCATCCCACCCGCAACCCAAGGCACCGCCCATGGCCGAATTCGATACCATCGCTAAGCACCTGATCCACACCTACCCCCAAGACTTCGCCCGCTTCGCACTCCAGCAAGACAACGTCGAAGTCCTCGACGTTGTAGAAACCGAGCAAACCACCATCGAAACCCATCGCACCGACAGCCTCATCCGCGTGCAAATCAACGACGAGGAGGCGTTGGTCCATCACGAGTTCCAAACCACCGACAGTAGCCCGCCCATGCCCCGCCGCATGGCTGGCTATATCGGCCGCAGCATTGAGCAGCACGGCCTGCCGATCTATTCCAACGTCATCTATTTGCGTCCCAACGCTGGCCGCAGCGATCCGGGATATTATACCCAACAGCGGCACGGCTTTCGCGTGTTGGTGCAATACCGCGTGATTCGGCTGAGTGAGGTAGATGGTCAAGGCATTCTCACGGCGGGGCCTTCGGGCTTGCTGCCGTTTGCGCCGTTGATGCAGCGGCCAGCGGGGGTGGATGCCGAGTCGTGGTTGCGCCAGTGCATCCACCGGGCGCAGCAGGTGCCCATGGACGAAACCCGCAAGGCCAATATTATCTGGCCGATCTTGCCATTTTGAGCGGATTAGCGTATAAATCAGAAACGATTAGGACCATCCTTTCGGAGGAGACCATGTACGAATCGTCAATTGTGCAGTATTTCACGGAGAAGGCCCTTGAGCAGGGCATTGAGCAAGGCATCCGCGAGAGTATCCAAGAAGTGTTGGAACTGCGCTTTCAGCGAGAGGAAGTCGCCCCGTTAGCCAGTCGCCTTGCGACCATCGACGATGCGCCGCGTCTCAAGCAGTTGTTTCGGGCGGCCCTACAGGTGCCCAGCCTCGGAGCCTTTAGGCTCCTGCTAGACGAAGCCGAGTAGAGGCACTGTGCAACGTCAGTTGTGATTTATCAAAGCCTATTGACCCAATGCCTAGTGGATCCTCCGAGCTACTTAAGTTGTCCAAACGCTTAGATCGCATCGAGCGAAGGCTTGACCGCGAGCGCATATTCAACTTCGTGAAATCTCTTTCCCTTATTGGATTGGCTCTCGTATTCGGTGGCCAGCCAGCCAACGCCCAGCCCCACATCTACACCATCGGCTTGGTCTTTACCAATCTCGTCGAGCAAGAGCTCCTGCCCATCCATCTCGCCGAGCAGCATCCCCGCCTGATGCTGGAAATCGAGCGCACAATCAGAGATGTCTTTACCGACTTGGGCCGCTTTCGCGTCGTGCGCTTGCCGAGCATCCGCGAGGCCCGCGACCCCACCGGGCAAGAATCCATCGATTACATCGCTCATTTCACTTTCAACAAAGCCCATAAAACATACCACAATCAAGTCATTCACTACTCCGACAATTTGCGCCTATTAGACGATGGCGGCCCAAGCGAAGATCAGTCTTACGAGGTCATTTCGCTGCCCTCCATTGTCTGTCAACTCGAAGTCGAGCTAAAGGATCTACACCGCGACAAGGTGTTCTGGTCGGACTTGCGCGACTCCTCGGCCGTGATACCTTATGACCAACAGCTATTCCTTTATAATACATGGAAATATCCGGGCGCATCCCATCCCGGTTTGACGCAGGCTTTTCTAGCCGATCTGCTTCGCTTGCAAATGGCCGATCCCGCCACAGAACGCGCACTCAACGTCGCCGAGCGCTGGTTCGTCTCTAATCCCAGTAGCGATCTCGCCACTGCTCGCGGGGTGTTAAAGGGGCTGGCGGATAATCTAGCCCCCGACCTAGACGCGAATTTGCCGCTAGAGGGCCGCATAGCAGCCGTCTTGCCCGAACGCAAAGGCAAGCCCCACGTCCAGCTAAACATCGGGGCGCAGCACGGGCTGACAAAGCGAATGCGGTTCGACGTGTGGCGGCCTAGGCCATCAGAGCAGAAAGTGGGGCAAATAGAGGTGGTTGACGTAGATTCCACCATGGCCATCGCTCGGCTGCGCAAGCTCGACAAGAAGCTCAAAAAACGCGGAGATGGCCTACAAGTCCAAGACCGAGTCATTTCCCCCAAACGCCCTTTGAGGAGGTCACTATGAGCAAAAAATGGGTCTCCACGCGCTTCGCTTCGCCCACGCAGGACTTCGACCTCGACAGCTTAGTCCGCCGCTTGCGCCGGGGCTTCTTTATTGCCCTAGGCTCTGCTGCGGCCCTCCTGCTCATCGTCGTGGCGATCAACCCCTTTCAGGAGGCCGAGCAGAAGGCACCCCGGCCTTTGACGACCAAGTTTATCAAGCGCGAGCCACGGCTGACTAAGCCGTTAGAACTGCGAAAAATCCCCCAGCCCAAGCGTCAGCTCGCACGCCGCGAAGTCCAACTCGCACAAGCGCGTATGGATCAAGTACAGGCCACGGCCTCATTCAACACCCGCAGCCTAATCGCCGGTGTCGGTGGCTCGGGGATTCGCCTGTCCGGGCAATCCGCCTTCAGCCCGACGAGTACTATGACTATCGAGCCTAAGCTAACGGCCGCAGCCGTGACTAGCACCCGCACCTCCGAGCACAAAATCGACATGGGCCTAGAGATGCTCGACGTCAACAACATGGACACCGGCCGCTACCGCGCCATTATCGTCCAAGACGCCACGGACAAGCAGGCCATCAAGGGCTTTGTCAAGTTTGCCTCAGTCGTGTCTGGGCGGGCATTATCCGGCAACGCTGGACTCAACACCCAAACCCTCGACCGGCTGCGCGATGTGGTCAACGAATACACCGGGCTCAAGGCCGAATTCCTCGGCCGTGTCACGTACGATGACCCGAGCCTGATGGAAATACCCATCATCTACCCGTATGGCGGGCCCAACGAAACCGAAATGGCCAACCTAGCCCACTACCTAATGTCGGGTGGTTTTACGTTCGGCGGGCTCCACGGCGAAGCACTGGAAAAGTACGGCGGCCTAGTCCACGGTAAGGACTTCTGGTCTGAGCGCCTGCCAGAGGATCATCCCGTCTATACTGCCTTCTTCGACTTAGATGGGGGCATGCCTTTTGGCTATAGTCCCTCGTTGGGACAGGGTAAGTTAGGCGTCAGGCCCTGGAATTATCTGCGTGGCCATTACATCAAAGGTCGGCTGGTGAGCGTCACACCCGGCGACGGCGGCTGGGGCTGGCAAAACGACACACGTGCCGGGGACTCGACGCGCCAGCTACAACTAGCGGTCAACATCATCATCTACGCCCTGACGCAGGAGGGGTCGATTACCCAACGCCTTATGCAGATGGTCAACTAGGCTTTCCTACAAAGCCAATTTCAAAGCAGGTGTCAGGTTTCCAATTCTCGACACCTGCTTTCACTTAAGTCGCCCATGTCCAAGCTCGCCCTAGCAACCCTCTGCGCCGGCCTATTGAGCTGCGCCGCACAACAGGCCGAGTACTACATCGACCAACTCGCCGATTCGCGGCGTCAAGTCCGCCTCGACGCTAGCCATGCCTTAGTGCAACTAGGCGGCGCGGCCGTCGAGCCTTTGCTGGACCGCGCGGCCGCTGGCAGCGATAGCCTGCGCTACATTACCGCCCAAATCCTCGGCCAAATCGGCGACCCGCGCGCCACCCCCTTCCTCAAATCGCTCCTCCGCGACGACAACCGCTATGTCCGCGAACAGGCCGTCCGCGCCCTTGGCCAACTCGACGACCCCCGCCTCCACACAGCCTTAGCTAGCGTCCTCGCCGACGACTCGGTCCCCGAGGTGCGCGGGGCAGCAGCTTGGAGTTTGGGCAATCTCCGCGACACCACGGCAGTGCCTTCTCTGGTGCGCGCCTTGGCGGATACTATTCCCTCGGTGCGCCGACAGGCCCTTGCCGCGCTGCAGTTTCTGTGGACGCCAGCGTCCGAAGCCGCGGCCCTCGACGCGCTCCGCGACCGCGACGACACGGTGCGCTACATCGCCGCGCAGCTATTGGGACACCACCGGACGCATCGTGCGCTCGACGCGCTGTGCCTCGCCTTGACCGACGACAACATCTGGGTCCGCGCAGAAAGCGCCCGCACCCTCGGCCGCATCGGCGACACCACGGCTGTGAGGCCGCTAGAGCGCATGTTCGCCGAGCGCGAAGGTCCCGACCACGAGGCCGCCAAAGAAGCATTGCACTTGCTCACGGGTCTAAACTACGCGGTCGCCCCGTGATAACTCCCTTCGCCCCTGCGTTCATCTGCATTTATCTGCGGATAGCCGACTGGGCACTTTCACACAGCATCTAAGCCTTGCGCGTCTTTCCGCTATTTTGCGCCGCGCTGCTATGCGCCCTCCCCCTGCGCGCCCAGCCCCAATTTAGCGACCAAACCGCCGCCGCCGGCATCACTTACCGCAATGTATTTGGCGGGCCAGAAAAGCACTACATCCTAGAATCCCACGGCAGCGGCGCGGCCTTCTTCGACCACGACTCCGACGGCGACCTCGACCTCTACATAGTTAATGGGGCCACCTTTGCTACATACCGCGACCGCTCGGGGCCGGGCAACGCGCTCTACCGCAATCGCGGCGATGGCACATTTGTGGAAATCACCCAAGAAGCTGGAGTCGGCGACGCTGGTTGGGGAGGGGGCGTAGCCGTGGGCGACATCGACAACGACAACCGCCCGGACCTCTACGTGACCAACTACGGAGCCAACGTACTCTATCGCAATCGCGGCGGCGACCGCTTTGCCGATGCGACCCAAGCAGCGGGCGTTGGCGGCGACCAATACAGCGCCAGCGCGGCCTTTTTCGACTACGACCGCGATGGGGACCTCGACCTCTACGTGGCCAACTACGTCGTCTTCGACGCCGAGCACCTACCGGCTACGCCCAAGCTCTGCACCTTTTTCAGCGGCCTCCAAGTCTATTGCGGTCCCAAAGGCTTAGTCGGCGCGCCGGATGTGCTCTACCGCAACGAGGGCGATGGCGCGTTTACCGACGTCACCCAAGCGTCCGGCGTGGCGGCCGCCAACCGCTATTACGGCTTGGGCGTGGTGCCGGTCGACTACGATTCCGATGGCGACTCCGACCTCTTTGTCGCCAACGACGAGACTCCCAACGTGCTTTTCCAAAACCAAAGCGACGGCACCTTCCAAGACGTCGCTCTCATCGCGGGGGTAGCGTACAACGGCGACGGCGACGTCGAAGCCGGCATGGGCGTGGACTTTGGCGACTACGACGACGATGGCGACCCAGACCTGTATGTGACCCACTTTTTTACCGAGACCAATACGCTCTACCGCAATGAGGGCGGCGCGCGTTTCTCCGATGTCACGACCACGGCTGGCCTCGCTGCGGCTACAGTAGAGATGTTGGGTTGGGGAACGCACTTTTTCGACTATGACAACGACGGCCGCCTCGACCTATTCGTCGCCAACGGCCACGTATATCCGCAGGTTGACCAAGCAGAAACCGGCACCACCTACCGCCAGCCCAACCAACTCTTCCGCAACGAGGGCGGCCGCTTCGCCCCAGTGTCAGCCGGACTCGGGTTAGCGCAGGCCAAAGTCAGCCGTGGCACTAGCTTTGGCGACTACGACGACGACGGCGATATCGACCTATTCGTCGTCGAGCTCAACGACGCGCCAACTCTGTTGCGCAACGATGGGGGGAATGCGAGCAATTATCTCGTGCTACAGGTCTTTGGCCGCGAGGACAATCGCGACGGAATCGGCACTCGCATCAGTCTGCAAGCAGCCGGCAAGCGCCAGTGGCGCACGGTCAACGGCGCCGGCAGCTACCTTTCGCACAGCGACCTACGAGTCCACTTCGGCTTGGGTGCGACACAGGCCATCAACCGCGTCGAAATTACCTATCCCAACGGCAGCACCTACGCGATCGAGAACGTGCCCGCCAACAAGCTCTTAGTCGTCCGCCAAGGGCAGGGGCACGCTCTCCTCGAATTAGGCGCAAATCCTTTTTAACGATCAACCCGCGCTGTGCTCGGCCCGCACCCGCTCGATTTCGGTGAGGCGCTCCTGCGCGGCAGAAAATTCGGGATGGAGTTTGAGGAGCTGTTCAAAAACCGCGGCGGCCTTGTTGACGTACCCAAACTCTAGGTGGAGCAACCCCACGTTGTAGCTGGCCTCCGGTGAGCGTGGCGACCGGCTCACAGCCCGTTTGAGGCTGGCGAGCCGACCTTCGTATTCCTTGAGCTTGGCAAAGGCCTGCATCAGTTCCTGGCCCTCGTTGCTGCGGCCCTGCTTGAGGTAAAGTTGGGCCAAGCTATAGTGGGCACCCGCGTGGCCGGGATCTCGCTTTATGGCCTCCAAGTAATAGGTGGCAGCCTGTTGCTCCTGCCCCAGTTTGGCCGTCACCGCACCCAAGCGGTGATAGGAGTCGGCGTGGGCCGCATTTTTGAGCAGGGCTTGGTGAAAGTAACTCCGCGCCGCTTCAAGCTTGCCTTCCTGTTCGCTGATGACGCCGAGGTCGTAAAATCCGCCCGCCGTCTCGATGCCGAGTTCTATCGCTCGTCGATAGGCTGCCCGCGCTTCTTGGTATTGGCTCAAGGCCATGTAACTCTCGCCCAAGTGCGCGTACACCTTCCCTTCGTCTGGATGATCAGCGAGGGCGCGTTGGTACTCGGCAATGGCTTCGCCCGGGCGATGCTGTAAGTGATAGACTCGTCCCAAATTGGCCCGAGCTTGCAGGAAGGTCGGTATCAAGCGCACGGCTTCGGCGTACTGAGCGGCGGCTTCGGCGTAGAGACCCTGTTGATGGTAGAGATAGCCGAGATTGTAGTAGATCGCCCCAACCCCAAAGTCGGGCCGCAACGCCAGCGCCTTCTTATAGCTTTCTTCAGCCGCTAAAAAGCGACCCAATCCGTCGAGTGAAATGGCGAGACCGATCCGCGCCTCAAAGTGATCGGGGGCCAGCGTTAGTGCCTGTTCAAAGTGGGGGATTGCCTCAGCAAAACGCTCTAGCGCGGCGTGCGTCGCACCCAAACTGCTATGGGCTTGGGCGAGGTCTGGCTCCAACTCAATGGCCTGTTGGTAATAGCGAGCCGCTTCGTCAATCTGGCCCGCGCCGAGCAAGCGGTCGCCTTGTGCGACGGCTTTTTGCGCGGCGTCTGCCCGGTCCTGCGAGTACCAGTACAAGCCGCCCACGCCGAGGGCAATCGCCAGCGCGACCATTCCCATATAAAGGAAACTGCGGCTCGGCACTTGCTCGCGGTTCTTTTTGTTACGGGCCATCCGTGCGTTGCGTTTACTAGCGGGGGGTATGCTTGGGCATGGGATCAGTCGCGCCGAGCGCGTCTAGCGCACCATTGCGAATGTATAGACGAGCACCTCAAATCCTGTACATTCCACAAATCCCATAAATCACAGTCCTACTGCCGGACCACCTCTAGCCCGGTCATGATCTGATCTTGGCCCCAAGTTCCTCCGAGCCGGAGCGAACTCGTCGCGATGGAGCCGGTGATCGTACCTTCTTCTTGAGTAAAGGCATAAACCGTCTTCGCATTGAGGTAGCGCACCTCCAAGGTGATCTGCTCGGGATCGTCGGGCTGGAGGATGTCTATTTCCTGGAAGAAATCGTTGCGACCCTCGCCATAAACCAACGTGGCAGACACGGTAACTTGCTTAGGAGAGACCCGCACAATGCTTATTGTAACAGGGCGGTCTTCTCCGCTGATGCCATTGGATAGAGCAAAATTCCCGGTGCCTTCGTATTCGCCGACCCAAGCATCGGCGTAATCGGGCGTCGGTTGAACGGCTTCCTCCGAACCGCAACTCAGGGTCGTCAAGAGGCCCGCTAGGGCCAACCATGTCCATTGTTTCATTGCGATTACCTCCGCAGCGTTTTCATGCGGCAAAAGTATAGGGCACAACGCGCCGCGAATCAACCGCTTTGCGCCGCCGCCACTCGCCAATTCTCCCCTCAGTTCGTACACTATGCAGCGCAAAATGTATCCACTGCCAAAGACGCCAATGCGCCTAGGTATCGCGGTCGCCGCCTTGTTGGGCTGTGCCTCCGAGCCGCCCCCTCCCGCGCAGAGCGCCCAGCGCTACGAACAGGCCCGCCAACACTTAGCGGCCGGCCGTTTGGACTCTGCCGCCCACGTGCTCGAAGCACTCGTCCAGCGCGACGCCCTGCACTACGAGGCCGCGCTCGCGCTCGGGCAAATCTATTTGCGGCAAAAGCGCTACCAACAGGCTGTGTCGCCGCTCGCCCGTGCCCAGCAACTCGCGCCTGAGCGCATCGAACCCCGATTGCAGTTGGCCCAGACTCTGAGCAAACTCGGACGTCAAGCCGAGGCCCGTGCCCTTTTCGATTCCATAGTAACGGCCTTCCCCGGCAACGCGGTCGCCTGCATGGCATACGCCGACCTCCTAATGACGCAAGACCAACCCGACGCCGCAGGTGCCCTCGCTCAGTACGAAGCCATCCTCGCCGTCGATCCCAAGCACTACCGAGCGCACTCTGGCAAGGCCGCCTCGCTCTTGCGATTAGGCGATTTTATCGGCGCAGCCGTCCGCCTCGACAGCTTGCTCACCGAGCGGCCGGACGACGTGTATCTATCCTTCCTATTGGGCGCGGCCCACCACCACTTGCGCCAATATCCCGAGGCCGTCGCCGCGTACAAACGCGCCATTGACGTCCTCCCCCCGGCTTCGCCGCAGCGCACCGTGCGCCAGTGGAACCTACGGCTAGCCTATATCGAGGCTTACGGCACCTACCCCGGCGATCTCGAACCGGCCTATCAGATCGGCTTGGCACCGCTGGCTGAGGCATCGCCGGTGCGCTTTACCGATGTGGCCGCAGCAGCCGGCGTCGGCAAGCGCGACCGGGGGCGCGGCGTGGCGTGGCTAGACTATGACACCGACGGCGACCCGGATATCTTCGCCGCGGGCATCCAAGCCCCACACGCACTCTACCGCAACGACGGCGACGGTCGCTTTGCCGACGTATCGGCCGCAGCCGACCTCTCAGACCCGCGCGGTGGCTGGGCCGCCATTGCCGCGGACTACGATGGCGACGGACGCCCAGACCTCTTTACCACCCGGGAAGCTTGGGAGGGCCTCGCGCCCAACTCGCTCTACCGCAATCAAGGCGATGGAACCTTCCGAGACGTCGCGCCCCGTGCCGGAGTCGCCGGTGCGGACGACAGCTTCATGGCCGTCTGGACCGACTACGACAACGACGGCCTGCCGGATCTGTACGTGGCCTCGGGCATCACCGGCAGCGGACGGCCCAACCGCCTGTACCACAACCAAGGGGACGGCACCTTTGCCGACCGCGGCGCACAGGCCGGCGTGGCCTATCGCGGCAAAACCCTCGGCGTGACCTGTGGCGACTACGACGGCGACGGCGACAGCGACCTCTACGCCATTGACGTGGCCGCCCCCAATCATCTCTACCGCAACGACGGAAACTACTTCAGCGACGTCACCGCCGAGGCCGGCGTGGCCAAACCGAGCGAGGGCAGCTACGTGGGATTTTTCATCGACAGCGACGGCGATGGCGACAGAGACCTTTTCGTCTCGGCCATGAACTTTTACGAAGACATCGTGCAGTCGCAGGTCACGGGACTGGCCTTGCGCCCGACCCGCGCCTATCTGTACCGAAATGACGGGACGACCTTCCGCGACATCGCCCTTCAGCAGGGGTTGGCCCGCTCCTTTGGCTCGATGGGCGCGGGCTATGGCGACATCGACTACGACGGTCTAATCGACATCTACCTGACCAACGGCGGCCCCATAATGGCGCGCTTTGAACCCAACACCCTATTCCACAATCGCGGCGACCGCTTTGCCGACATCACGGCCGCGGCCGGTGTCGGCAACCCAGGTAAGGGACACGGCGTGGGTTTTGCCGACTACGACCTCGACGGCGATCTCGACCTCTACACGGCGGTCGGTGGCCACTACCCAGGCGACCTGTGGGCCAACAGCCTGTACCGCAACGAGGGCCACCACAACCACTTTCTCGGCGTGGATTTAGGGCCTCGTGCCATCGGTGCTCAGTTGCGCCTGCGCGCCCAAGACCTGCTCGGAGTCGTCGAAATCAGCAGCGGGCCGGGATTTGGGTCGTCCAACAGCTTGTCCCCAGCCCTTGGCTTGGGGACGCGAACCCGCGTCGATACCCTCGAAATCCGCTGGCCTACCGGCGCACAGCAAGTGTACGCAGATTTGGAAATTGACCGCTTCCACCGCTTTGCCGAGCAACCCTGAGATGGTCTGGCAACTGCTCTGCGCGGCATTCGCGCTCGTCTCCTGCGCATCTGAACCAGTTCCAGCACCGGATCCAGCCGATCACCTCGCCCGCGCCCGCGCTCACTTTGCAGCAACCCGCTTTGAAGAAGCAGCGGCCGCCGCCCGCGCCGGGCTAGCCCTCGACTCGACGAACGCCGACCTCCACAATGTGCTGGCCTCGTCCCACGCGGCTCAGGGCCGCTACGCACTAGCTATAGAATCCCTCGAAACAACCGTCCGCCTCCAGCCCGACTTCGCCATGGGCTTTGTGAACCTCGGCGGAATCTACACCAAGCTGGGCCAGTACGATCGCGCCGGCACCTATCTCCAGCGCGCCGCCCAACTCAACCCCGACAACTCGCCAGTGCGCCGACGCTTGGGCGAGCTGTACTTGGCCACGGGCCGCTACGCCGAAGCCACCCGCGAACTGCTCGAAGCGCTGCGCCTTTTTCCCAACGACGCCACGCTCTACTACTACCTCGGCCAAAGCCTCGCAGCCGAGGATCGACAGGACGATGCCTTGGAGGCCTTGCAGCGCGCCACCCTGCTCGACATCGGCTTTGCCGACGCCTTCTATCGCCTCGCTACTCTTGCCCGCAAGGCCGGGCGCGACACCTTGGCGCAGCAGGCCCTAACGAGTTTTAAGCACCTGCAAGCCCTCAGCGGCAAGGAAGTCAAGCGGCTGCGCGCAGCCATCCTCAACGCACCCGAAGAAGCCGCCCATCACTACAACCTCGGCCTGTTCTTCGTCCGGCACGGGTACTTTCCCCAAGCCGAGAACAAATTCGACCGGACCGTCGCCCTGCGCCCCGGGGATCTCGATCTGCTCAACCGCCTCGCCGGCGACCTCCTAAAACTGCAACAACCCGAAGCGGCGCTCCGCTACTTGCAGATCGCCCTCGACCAAGACCCAGCGTACTTTCCCGCCTTGCTCAACGCCGGTCACATCACCGGCCAACTCAGACGTTACGACGAGGCCATCGCCTACTGCCGCCGAGCGGTTGCAGCGCGCCCAGACGACGCCGAGGGCTGGTACCTCCTCGGCTTAGGTCTGTTCAGCAATGGGGAACGCACCGCCGCCGAGCAGGCGTTGCACCGCAGTCTAGCGCTGAGTACAGACGATGCTGCACTGCACGCTAAGACCCAGCAACTCCTCAATACCCTACAACAACCCACAGGAACACCGTGATCGCGCTGCTTTTGCTCTTTTTCCCTCACCCTCCATCTCGCTTGTAGCGAGCCAGACCCCAGCGTCGAGGATTGGTCCCAACACTATCAAGCCGGACGCACAGCACGCGCCGACCTCCTTGCTCGCAAGACCAACCATCCCTAACGCCCATAGGAGTCCCTTATATGAACCGCCCCCCCACAGAATTCAAACGCATTGCCGCCACCGACCTCAGAGCTTTTGGCACGGCCTGCCTCCGCGCCGCTGGCATGTCCGCCACACACGCCGCGCAGTTGGCCGACCTGCTGACCAATTCGGACTTGCGCGGCGTGCGCTCGCACGGCACCCGCGCCCTGTACGGATACTGCTGCACGATCCGCGACAAAAAGGCCAACCCCAACCCAGACATCCGCATCCTGCGCGAAAGCGACACCCATGTCTTTGTCGATGGCGATGGCAGCCTCGGGTACGCGCCGACCATGTTGGCCACCGAACGCGCCATCGCCAAGGCCAAGGAAAAGGGGCTCGCCATCGGCGCGGCCTGCCACATTGGACACTACGGCTCAGCGGGCCACTACGTGCGCCGCGCCATGGCGGAAAACTGCGTGGGCTTCTCAGTGCAAGCGGCCTATCCCCAGTACTACCCCAGCAACGACGGCGAGCGCGCCGCCCACTACGGCAACCCGCCTCTGTGCTTTGGCCTGCCCGGACAAGAAGGGCCTCCTGTAGTACTCGACGTGGCCACCTGCATCCTCGCCGACTACCAGCGCGGCGAGCAGATCGAAGCCATTGAAGACCTGATCCCCGCGGCCTTCTTCAAGTCTATGGGCTACACCGCAATCGCCACCCTGCTCGGCGGGGCTTTTGTCGGCCAAGGCGGCGACCACGCCCACGAAATCGCCGCGCAATGGCCAGCCGCGCGCATGGGCAGCCTCATCCTCGTCCTAGACTTGGGCCTCTTCGCACCCGCGCCACAAGTGCGCCACGGCGTCGATGAGTTAGTGCGCCTAGCCAGCGAGCAGATGATCCCGCTGCGCGGGTACGACGAAGTCACTCTACCCGGCACGCCCGAACACCGCAACGAAGCAGCATACGCACGCGACGGCGTACCCATCGGCTTAGAAGACGTCGAGCGCCTAGCCGAGTGTGGCCGAGCCTTTGGCGTCGTGCCCTCGTGGCTGGACTAACACCGCGCCGGTCTCTACCTTAACGAACCGCAAAAAGGAGACATTCTATGAGCCTGACGCGCGAGCGCCACGCCGAGCTAAAGCGCTATGCCATCCAACTGCGCCGCCTAGTCGTCGAGTCGGTACACCACGCTGGAGCCGGGCACCTAGGCGGCCCCATGTCCGCAGCCGAATTGCTCGTCGCCCTGTACTTCGCCGAACTAAACATCGACCCGGCCCAGCCCCGCGCCCCAGACCGCGACCGCTTCATCTTGTCCAAGGGGCACTCCTCGATCGGCCTCTACGCGGCCTTGGCCCTGCGCGGCTACCTGCCCATTGAGGAACTCGCCACCTTTGACGCCATTGACTCCCGCCTCCAGGGCCACCCGGACATGAGCGTCCTCCCCGGCCTCGACATGTCCACCGGCTCGCTAGGCCAGGGATTGTCGCCCGGCCTCGGCATGGCCCTCGCCGCCCGACTGAAGGGGCAGGACTTTCGCACTTGGGTGATGATCGGCGACGGCGATTCGCAGGAGGGACAAATCTGGGAGGCGGCCTTTGTCGCAGCGCGCTACGGCCTCGACAATCTCACCGCCATCCTCGACTGGAACGGCCTCCAGCAATACGGCTGGGCCACCGAAAAGGGCTACGGCGAACTCGACCGCTTGGCCGCGCAGGAAAATCCACTCAGCCGTTGGCGCACCTTTGGCTGGAACGCCATCGAAACCGACGGCCACGACTTTCCCGCCATTTTCTCGGCCTTTGCCGCGGCCAAGGCACACCGCGGCCAACCCACCATCATCGTCGCCCGCACGGTCAAGGGCAAAGGGATCTCCTACATGGAAAACGACTTCAACTGGCACTCCAAACCGGTGACCGACCAAGACCTCAAACAAGCGCAGGACGAACTCGCCGCGCAGGAGGCCGCGCTGTGAACCTCTCCACCACCGGCGAGATGCTAGCCCAGCGCGACGCTTTTGGCGACGCACTCATCGAACTCATTGACCGCGACCCGCGCGTGTACGTACTCGACGGCGATTTGGCCAACTCGACCAAGGCCGACAAAGTCTCCCGCGAGCGACCCGACCGCTTCCTCGAAATGGGCATTGCCGAGCAAAACATGATGGGCGTCGCTGCTGGCATGGCCACCTGTGGCCTCGTGCCGTGGCTGAGCAGCTTCGCCTGTTTCATCGTCAACCGCGACCTCGACCAGCTCCGCATCGTCGTCGCCCAACCCAACCTGCCGGTCAAACTCTGCGGTGCCTACTCGGGCCTATTGACTGGCAAAACCGGCAAAACCCATCAAGAAGTCGCCGACATCTCCGTCATGCGGGCCATGCCGAATATGACCGTCTTGGCCCCGGCTGACGCCGTAGAGGTCCGCGCTTGTATGCTGGTGGCCAATGACCTGCCCGGCCCCGTGTACGTACGCATGACGCGCGATCCAGAGCCGGTCATCTTTCCGACCGACTACGAGTTTGAGCTAGGCCGCGCCCTTGTCGTGCGCGAGGGCACGGACATCGCCCTTATATCCACAGGGGCCCAAACCCCGCGCTGCCTCGCCGCGGCCGACGAATTAGCGAGTGAAAGGATCTCGGCACTCGTCCTGCACGTGCCGACCCTCAAGCCACTCGACGCAGACGCCATTGTCGCCGCGGCCGTACAGACGGGCCGGGTAGTAACGGCCGAAGACCACACGATCATCGGCGGTTTGGGCGGCGCGGTCGCCGAAGTGCTAGGGGAGCAGCACCCCACACCCATGCGGCGCGTTGGCATCCGCGACGTATTCGGCGAATCCGCACCCAACGAGGATCTACTACAAAAATACGGTCTGACCCCCGGGCACGTCGCGCAGACGGCGCGGGCGCTGCTCTCTTGACCGCCGTATCCAAATGCCCGTAATTAAATGAGACTCATTTACCGCAACCGATAGCCACAAGCTGCTGATGACGCGACATACTGGGTTCACTTGCTACACAGAGTGTTTGTTCACCAGCAGAACCTCATACGAGCCATTAGGGTGCATCTTTGATGCACTCTTTTTCTTTGCTTGGTGCCACAGGAAACGAGAGGCCGCATGAAAGAGGGTTTGTTGCAACTGTTGAAGCTCCAAGAAGTCGATAAAAAGCTTTTCGAACTGAAAGAGGCCAAAGAAAAATATCCCGCTGAAATCAACCTGCGTCGTGGCAGGATAGCAGAAGCGCGGTCCGTCTTGAGCGATCTAGAGGCCCAGAGCGCGGAGTTCGAAAAGCAACAGCGGCACTGCGAGCGCGAGATCGAAAGCGGCAAGGCCACCCTGCGCGAGCGCGAGGAGCGCTTTGCCGTAGTGACCACCAACAAGGAATACGATTCCCTCCAGCGCGAGATCGAGATTTGCAAACAGACCATTGCCGAACACGAGACGCATTCGCTCAAAGCTATGGAAGGGCTAGAGCGAATTCAGGAACAGATCGACGAAGAGCAAAGCGCTTTTGAGGAGGTCCGCGAGGCCGAGCAAGAGCGCATTGACGAACTCGAAGGCCAGCTCGGCACCATGCAGGAACAAATCGACGAAGTTAAAAAGAGTCGCGAGGTGGTCGCCGAGAGCATCGATGCCCAATTGCTGAAGACGTACAAGCGCAAGCAAGGACGGCGCGGCATTCGCGTCGCAGCCATACACAGAAACGCTTGCGGCGCTTGTTACTACCAAATGCCCGCCCAAATACTCAACGAGGTACGCGTCGGCGACCGCGTCATCTACTGCGAGAATTGCGGCGCCATTATGGTCTGGAACGAGCAGTCGGTTTGATTTTGGGAGCAGTGAGTCGGGCGGGCGCGCTAGCAGTCCTCAGTGGCCGCTAGTGAGGAAAGTCCGAGCTCCACAGGACAGGATGCTGGGTAACGCCCAGGGGGGGCGACCCCACAGACAGTGCCACAGAAAACACACCGCCCAGCTTGCTGGGTAAGGTTGAAAAGGCGAGGTAAGAGCTCACCGCACCTGCGGCGACGCAGGTGGCAAGGCAAACCTCATCCGGAGCAAGGCTAAATAGGGGAAAAGAGGTGGTCCGCCTCGCTAGATTCCCGGGTAAGCTGCACCGAGGCGGCCGGGCAACCGCCGCCCCAGATGAATGCCCGCACAGCGCACTTCAGGTGCGTGGACAGAACTCGGCTTATAGACTTACTTCTCCCACACCCGGGGCCCAGCGGCTCCGGGTGATTTTTCTGTTTTTGGAGAGCTAATGTTCCCTCTGATCGCCGCGCTGGTGTTGATTGCCGCGCGACTGCCCGCCCAACAACCCGAACGCTACGCAATCGAGCCGCTAGCCGAGGGTTATATTGACTGGACGCAACACGCGCTCTTCGCCTATGGCGATGGCACCGCGCCCGAGGCAATCACCGACCCCGTGCAGCAGCGGCTCCACGGGTTGCGCAATGCCCGAGACGCGGCCTTCCGCAACATGCGCGCACTCATCGGCCAAGTGCGCCTCAACGCCGACACCCAACTGCAAGACGCTGGCCCCGATCGCGACTTTCAAGACTTCGTCCGCGTGGCCATTGGCTCGCAAAGCGCGGACCAAGGACGCTATCGCATCGCTGTGCGGCTGCTTCTGCTAGGCGATTTCGCGGCGGCGGTGCTGCCCGAGGTTGAGCCTATAGACCCAAGATCGCACGATCTGAGCCACTTCGACGACTCCCCCGCAGTACCAACGACCCCGGATTCGCTTACAGCATTCGTTAGCACCGATTCACTCGCCGGACCAGCCATCGCCGATTCACTCGCAGTGCCAGTCGTCGCCGATTCGCTGACAGCACGAATCACCACCGACTCGCTCGCCAGACCAGCCACCGCCGATTCGCTTGCAATGCCAGTCGTCGCCGATTCACTTACAGCACCCGCCATCGCCGATTCGCTAACGACGCCCACTACCTTCGACTCCCTCGCAGCGTCCGCGACCGCCGATTCCCTTGACTCCCTCGCAGTAAACACCCCCGACTCGCTGACAACGCCCACTACCGCCGATTCACTCGCGGCAGACGACGCGCTCGTATTTTTCGTGCCCGAAGCACCCTATACCGGCCTGCTCGTCGATGTCCGCGGTCTCGGGCTGCAACCGAGCATAGCGCCACGGGTGCTCAGCGCAGCTGGGCACGTTATTCACGGCGCGGCCACTGTGGGCCGCAGCCTCGCAACAGACTACGGAGTCGCCGGCTACGACGACGACATCAACCGCGCTTACACCAGCGAACGGCTCGGTGGGGAAGAGGCCAACCCTTTCGTCGTCAGGGCCACAGGCACGGCTGGCCGCTACTCGGGCGACGCCGTCCTCGACAACTTTGATGCCGTCCAAGTGCTGCAAGCCGACGAGGTCGGCGACTTCTTGCGCCAAGGCCGGGTGACCTTCCTCCTTGGCCCCGCGCCAGCGGCCTTCGATGACGCCTATTTCGATTCTACCTATACGGACACTTTCATCTTAGAAGGAATGGAAAATGAGTTTGAGTTTTACGGAGAAATGGAACCAAGCGATCTCCAAGAATAACTCGCTGGTCTGCGTCGGCCTAGATACCGATCCCGCGCAGCTACCTGCCAGCGTCCGCGCCAAAGCCGATCCGGTCCTCTACTTCAACCAGCAAATCATCGACGCCACCTGCGACCTCGTCTCCTGCTACAAGCCCAACTTCGCTTTCTACAACGCCCTCGGCGCGAGCGGCTTTGCCACGCTCCAACGCACCCTTGGCCACATCCCCGAGGACATCCCGGTGCTCATTGACGCCAAGGTCGGCGACATGGGCAATGTAGCCGCGCAATATGTCCGCACCTTCTACGAGGTCCTCGGCTGCGACGCGCTAACGGTGAATCCCTATATGGGCCACGATTGCGTCGCGCCCTTCATCGCGTACCAAGACCGCACCACCTTTCTCGTCTGCCTGACCTCCAACCCAGGGGCCGACGACTTTGAAAAACAACTCATGGGCAATCGGCCCCTATACGAGCGCGTCATTGCCAAGGCCCACGAGTGGAACGCGGCCAACAACATCGGCCTAGTCGTCGGCGCGACCCAACCCGAGCACCTGACTCACTTCCGCTCCCTAGCGCCGGACATACCCTTGCTAATGCCCGGTGTCGGCGCACAAGGCGGCTCTATAGAGCTAGCGGTCAAAAACGGCTGCGACGCCCACGGAGCGGGCATCCTCATAAACTCCTCGCGCGGCATCCTCTACGCCTCCCAAGACAGCGATTTCGTGGCTGCGGCGCGGCAGGCAACCCTAACCCTGCGCGACGCCATCAACGCCCACCGCCCTTGAGCCGTTATTGCCATCGCGCATAGCTATCTCTATTTTTTGCAGTGAGTCGGGGTGTGGCGCAGTCCGGTCAGCGCACCTGCTTTGGGAGCAGGATGTCGTCGGTTCGAATCCGACCACCCCGACCACTACTTTCCCTCCAGCACCCTTCCCTTCGCACAGCGAAATTCGCACTCCCTTCACGGCAAGGATGAACCATGGCACGAGAAATCAAGGCTTTGCTCGACGAGGAAATCGCCGCGTACGCAGTGCGCAATCCCCGCTCGCAAGCGATGTTTGCGCGAGCCAAGCAATCGCTGCCGGGCGGCAACACGCGCACTGGCGTCCACATTGATCCTTTTCCCCTCTACGCCGACCGCGGCGAGGGGGCCTATCTCTACGACATCGACGGCCACCGCCTGACCGACTTCGTCAACAACAACACGGCCCTACCCTTGGGCCACGCCCATCCCGCCATCGTCACTGCCCTACAGGAACAAATCGCCCTTGGCACTGGGTTTTCGCGGCCCCTCGTCCTCGAAGTAGAAATGGCCGAGGTGCTCCGCGCGCGCATGCCCGCACTGGAAAAAATGCGCTTTTGCTCTTCGGGCACCGAGGCCGTGCTCAACGCCTTGCGCGTGGCACGGGCACATACTGGGTGCACCAAGATCGCCAAATTCGAGGGAGCCTATCACGGCATAGACGACAGCGCGCTGGTGAGTTACTTGCCGCCGCTGGGCCCGGAGTTGGGGCCAGTTAGCAAGCCGCAGGGCGTGGCCTCTTCGGCCGGGCTGATGGCCCACACCCTCGACGAAGTGGTCGTGCTGCCGTTCAACGACGCGGCAGCCTGCGCCGAGATCATCGGCGACCACGCCCAAGACCTAGCCGCCGTGATCGTGGATCCGCTCTCCACAGCCGCCGGACTGGCGCTGCCAGAGCCCGGTTTTCTATCGAGCCTGCGCGAGGCGACCACCCGTGCCGGGGCCCTACTGGTCTTTGACGAAATCGTCAGCTTCCGCTTCGGTCCAGGTGGGACGCATACGGCTTATCAAGTGCGACCCGATCTGATCTGTTTGGGCAAGGTAATCGCCGGAGGAACGCCCGGTGCGGCCTTCGGCGGCCGCGCCGACGCCATGGCCCTATACGATCCAGCCGACGGGCCGCAGATTCAACAGTCCGGGACCTTCAACGCCAATCCCATCGCCCTAGCCGCCGGCTTGCAGACGCTCCAAGCGCTGACCCCCGAGGCGTACGAGCAAATGGAAGGGCTGGCGCAGCGGGCGGCTGAAGGGTTGGAGGCTGCGTTTGGCGAAGCTGGAGTCGCCGTGCAGGTGGTCGTAGCCGGGTCCATATTCCGGCTGTATTTCCTCGAACAGTCACCGCGCAATTTTCGCGCAGCAGCGCAGGACGACGCGCAGATGCACCGCTGGTTGTTCTTCGCTCTGCTCAACAGGGGGCTGTACACGCGGACGGGCGGCAATGTGTCGCTGGCGACCGAGACTCACCACATCGACGCGCTGGTGCAGGGGGTGCGCGAGGTGGTGCAGGTGCTGTAACGTCCCGCATGACCGCTAGCGCATGGCGGCGCGCATTCTTTTGCAGCCTGTCCCTGAGCATGGTTTGCTGCGGCAGTTGGGGCCGGCAGCCTCCGCCAGCAGAATCGCCAACCACGGCCACGGCGACAGCCCACTACGCCTACTACTGTGCCGACTGCCACGGTCCCGCCATGGACGGAGGTATGGCCAGCAGCCTGATTGACGGCCGCTGGGACTACGGCGCAAGTGACGCGGACATCTTCGCAAGCATTGCCGTAGGAATTCCCGAGGACGGCATGCCCGGATTTGGCGCGGTAATGGACGCAGCCCAAGTTGAAGCATTGGTGCGCCTGATGCGAGAGGCCGAGGACTAGTAGTGGTAGCGGCGAGTGATCAGTTTCCCACTAACCACTATTGCAACGAGAAGAAACATGAGATTTTGAGGAAATTTCATCCGCGACACTAGATCGCCTAACTGGAGGTTCGTCATGTCCAAAACGGTCACCCTTCGTCTCGATGACGCCGTGTACCAGCGCTTTCGCGTCATGGCTGAACGCGATAACCGCCCGCTGCCTAACTTCATCGAAACTGCGGTTTTGCGCTATCTGGAGCGCGAGGAATATGTGGATGAATTCGAGATGGAAGAAATTCGCGCCAACCGCAGCCTGAATGCCGGTATCGAGCGGGGTTTGGCTGATGCAGAAGCCCAGCGCGTACAGGTAAGCTGAGCGGCCCACTGACCACTATCATTGAGGAAAGAAACATGAAATACGGCGTTTTGCTTTGCATTCTCGCTGTCGTAGGAGACGCCTCAGCCCAACAGATCGTCCAATCCGAGGAACACACCTTTCGCGTCGAGACCTTTGCCACCGGCTTGGGTGTGCCGTGGGGCCTCGCGTTTCTGCCCGATGGACGCTTGTTGGTCACCGAGCGCGAGGGACAACTGCGCATCATTGGCACCGATGGCGCAGTTTCGCCGCCCATCAACGGCGTGCCCAAGGTGCTCGCCAAGGGACAGGGCGGGCTGATGGACGTGGCCTTGCACCCCCAATACGCGGAGACCGGCTGGATTTACCTCAGTTACTCGGATCCTCTGCCCGGTCCGCTAGGCGGCATGTTGAGCTATACGGCCATCAGCCGCGGACGACTGCAAGGCGAAGAGTTGATCGATGTAGAAATGATTCATCGCGTCCCAGATCAATTCTACACTCGGCACTCTCACCACTACGGCTCGCGCATCGTCTTTGACCGCGAAGGCTATCTGTACCATGCGATCGGCGACCGCGGCCAGCGTCCCCTCGCCCAGAACGTGAAGCTGCCCAACGGCAAAATCCACCGCTTGCACGACGGTGGCGGCGTCCCATCCGACAACCCTTTCGTCAGACTCAACGGAGCCATTGCGTCGATCTGGTCTTACGGCCACCGCAACCCCCAAGGCATGGCCATGCACCCGGAGACCGACCAACTGTGGGCAGCCGAGCACGGCCCCAAGGGCGGCGATGAGCTCAACCTCGTGCAGCGCGGCCTAAACTACGGCTGGCCGGCCATAACCTACGGCATCAACTACGACGGCACGCCCATCACCGACCAAACCCACGCCGACGGCATGGAGCAGCCGCAGACCTATTGGGTGCCGTCAATAGCAGTCTGCGGCATTGACTTTTACACCGGTGATCGCTTCGGCAACTGGCAAAACGACTTGCTCGTGACCTCGCTGCGCTTCAACCGCCTGCACCGACTGCGACTGGCGGGCACAGAAGTAGTACACGACGAGATCGCATACCAAGGCGAATCGCGGATGCGCGACGTGCAGACAGGGCCGGACGGCGCGATCTATCTCGCAGTGGAAGACCCAGGGCGGATTTTGCGGCTGGTGCCGATGGAGTAGGGACGTGAGACGGAGATAGGCCCCTCGCGGTGTATTATACTCCCGGAGTAAAGGATGCCCCGACTCATAGAGAACGATTTTCCGTATGCTCGTCTTTCCGTGATTGCAGAGGCCGAATCGTGGAGAAAAGAGGTCCATCGTCCAGTCTATTACATCCATATATGGTGGGCGCGTAGATTGGGTTCTGTTTTTCGGGGTGTTTTGCTGGGCGCATGTCTCGACGAAGGAGAGGACTTCTGGAAATGCTTCTATGGGAAGAACGATTTTGCTAAAACTGTAATTTTTGACCCTTTCATGGGAAGCGGAGTTACCATAGGAGAAGCGATTAAGCTTGGTTGTACCACTTTAGGTCAAGATCTAAGTACACGACAGTAATCTAAGTTGTGGTACGGCCCTGCTTTAGGTTTTATTTGTAATCGCCGAAGATTGCATCTAAATCCTAAATACAGGAGCCGCACCATGCTTATTCATATGCTAAAGAAAGCCCTCATGCAAGG
>JAJEFJ010000010.1 GCA_022820485.1 Candidatus Latescibacterota bacterium | reverse complement strand
TGGCCACCTGCCGCACCCTTTTTAGGAGTAGGGCAATAGCCGGATTGCTGCTGAGTACTTTGGCCGGAGATGTGTTGCTCGGTTGCGTCATACTTCATCCCTCAAGCCCCCGACCTCTTCCACGCCAACCCTCCGTTATGGGCCTGTGCCGCCCGTCCTCGTTGACCGTCGCTTGCTCGTCCTTGTCGGGGTGGTGCGCCTAGTGGCTTCGACTGGGCTAGCCTCTATGCACATTCCGTGCCAACGAGCAGGCCACGCACAAAAAAATCCTTTAGGAAAACCCTAAAGGATTGAAAACATAAGACTTAAAAGAAAGGTGGGAGGTTCCTACGCTGCGCCGTTTAGCTCTTGCTACTCGTCATTTGCATAATTTTTTATGCAAATGAATAAATTTTTATTCATGAGGCACAACTTGCTGTTTAGCTCATAAGGGCCTCCTGGATAGAAGATTCCTCGCTCCACCGCGTACGGGTGCCGGCTTTAGGCGTGGCCTCCGCTGCGCGGAGTTTATCTTGAGCAAACAGCATGACAAAGCCTATTCTTCCAAAAAGCTCCACAGCGCGTCGAAGCGCGCTCCTTCAATCGGCTCTCGCAGCACCGAATTGACGCCTTTTTCCGCCATGTAGTGAGGTGTAAACGCCAGCCCCTTTTGTAGTGCCGTGCGCTCTAGCCCCATTTGCCTAGGCCGCCAGCGCACCCGACAGCGGTCCAGCCGCTCTGCCAACCCCGCCGTATCCCCTGCACAGCACCACGTGATGATCATCGCCCCCAAGGCCACGAGCTCGCCGTGGATCCAAGTCCGTTGGTTGGCCGTCTCCAGCGCGATCCAGAACGGGTGATCGCCGCTTTCTGTGGGAGCTTTCAACTGCTGGCTATCGCGCTCTTTAATCCGCTGCGCGATGTTGGCCGCGCTCGCCTCCGTCATCCGTCCGTTGGCATCCAGCGTTGCGGCAAAAGAATTTGCGATCGACTCGTGATGGGCTATCTGCTGTGCCGCCAGCGCCGGGTCGAACGCCGCTCCTTGTCCCAACGCCGCCCGCCGCTGCCACTCCTCCAACCCGGCATGGCCGCAGAGGATGTCGCCTAGTCCGGCGGTGTGCAGGTAATCCGGTGCCTTGAGGACCACATCGACATCCACGAGCACGTATTGGCAATCCACCCACGGCCAATCGTCCAAATCGCCCACGGTCTGATAGCCGTCCCACCGCGCCACGTGGCTGTGGATGATCGCCCCGGAAGAGAGGATCGTCGGTACCAAGATCAGTTCGGCGTCCTTGTCCAGGGCCACGAACTTGGAAGCGTCTAGGGCCTTGCCGCCGCCCAAGCCGATGACCAGTTCGATCTCGGCTGGCAGCCGGTCACTGAGATCCTGCTGGTGCGCCGAGTCCAGCCACTCGGCAAAGACCACGCCCTCTGGCTCGCGCACGAGGTAGTCTTGGGCGGTCGCGTACGCGCTAGGCGTGGTCACAATCGCATACGCTGGCCAGTGGGCGCTTTCTCGTTGCAACAGGCCGCGGGCGACGCGCATGTCGTATTCAGCAGCCGGTTTGCACTGGCGGCCCATGGACCATCCCCGATTGGTTTTAGGCATTTGTTCTCCGTCTCGTCGTAGGCAAAGCGAACTATTGATGCTGCACAACAATATACAAGCCCTTTTTGCGCCGCCAACGCATCTTTCCGAGTCCAAAATCCTATATCTACTGCCTACATCGCTCGCGCCGCGACGAGCGGTTTTGAGCGCCACCGCAAAATGCCGATATTGTGCAACACCGCTCGTCCCCTCACAGGTTTGCTACTATGCGCTCTCTGTTACTGTTCTTCATCCTCTCTCTTGCGGGCTGTTATGCGGCCTCGCTCGGGCCCGACCCCTTGGGCCACTTTGCCGCGCGCACCGACCACCTCCACCGCCTAGAGCCGCTCGGCGAGCGCATCTTGCACGGGGCTGCGCTCAGCTATGGGCCGCTTGATCCCGAAGAACGCACGCGCCCGCTTTTCTATGCCGTGTACTACGAACTCCACGACCTGCCCTACGACTGGCATATGGCGTTGCTCGCCAATCTGGACCAGCACGTAGGGTACGGCTTGCCCCAAATTGACCTTGGTTTCAACTCCGCTGGCCAGCCCTACGAGGCGGCCATTGCCGAGGGCCAGCTCGACGAGGCGATTGAGCGGCTCTGCTGGGGGTTGCAGCAGCTAGACCGCCCGGTTTTGCTGCGGTTGGGCTATGCGTTCAAGAGCTCTTGGCGTGCCTATGACGCGACCAGCTACACCGAGGCTTGGCGGCGGATAGAGCAAACGCTGCGAGGTCGCTGGGGTTTGGACCACGTGGCGCTGGTATGGACGCAGAAGGACGACGGCGGTCCCGATTACTTGGCCTACTATCCGGGGGATGAGTACGTCGATTGGTGGTCGATTGATGTGGCCGCGCCGCAAGATCTGCGCCGCAGCCGCGCCTTTATCGAGGCGGCGCAGGAGCGCGGCTACCCCGTGCTGATTGGCGTGGTCACGCCGGTTACTACTGATCTAGGCCAAGCTGAGCAGGCGTGGCCCCATTGGTTCATCCCCTTCCTCCGCTTCTTGCGCCACCATCCCAACATCAAGGCATTTACCTATATAGATTGGGACTGGTCGCAGGCGGAGCGCTTTGTTGATCCCATACTTTTCGCGCGCTACCGCAGCGAGCTGATGAACCCGATTTACCAACACGCGGCCTCGCTCGGCGAGTTGCGCTGGAACCTAAATCTCGATCCCTAGCTTAGAGAAAGGATGCAGCAGATGGATAAAGTCGATGTGCACGTTCACGTCTTCGACCTGCCGAGCGAGCGGTTTCCCCGCCAACTGAGCAGCCTCGCACCGGCCGATCGCGCCTGCCCGATTGAGGCGCTGATCGCCGACATGGATGCTTCGGGCATTGACCGCGCCGTGTTGATCGAAATGAACGGCACCCAAATCGAGCAGCACGCCTATGTCACGCATTGCGTGCAGACGTGGCCCGACCGCTTTACGGCGACGGGCTTGATCGACATGAATGACCCAGACCCGCCCGCCCGCCTGCGCGAGCTCGTCGCCGCTACTGGCATTGAGGGGATCCGGCTGGGGGCGTTGGGCGACCCGACCGCACAGCGGGCCGAGGACCTGGCGACGTACGCAATCTTCGAGTGTGCGGACGAGTTGGGGCTCAACATCAACATCTACACCGGCGGTGCCCAGTTCCCCTGCATCGAACTGCTGGCTGCGGCTTTCCCCGGCGTGAACATTTCCCTCGACCATCTCGGCGTGATGCCAACCACGCCCAATGAGCCGGACCAGTGGGGTCGTCCCCGCTTTAACGCCGAGCCGCTGCCGCCGGCCAATTATCCGCAAGTGATGGCGCTGTCGCGCTTTCCCAATGTCTATGTCAAAATTTCAGGGGAGTACGCGTTTTCCAAGGTGCCTTGGCCTTATGGGGATATGCAGGCTATGGTCGAGGATGTGTATCGGGCCTATGGCGCGGATCGGATGATGTGGTGTACGGATTCGCCGTGGATTGTGGTGGAGCCGGGATACCAGAAACTGGTGGATTTGCTCGACTGCCATCTGCCGAATATTTCCGCGGCGGAAAAGGAGATGATTATGGGTGGGACGGCGATGAAGCTGTGGTTTAGGGGGCGCTAGCAGATGAGGCTAACGGTAGATTGCGGAGCGGTGCGATGAAACGAGCGGAGCTATTGCCCGTTTCCGGCAGCGGCCTGTGCGATTTGAGTCGGACGCGGCTGGCGGATTACCTCACCCTTCTGACTATCGACAATCCCGAAGAGTGCCGCTTTTACGAGGTTGAGGCTGAGGCCGCCAAGGTTCAGCATCTTTAGAAGAGTGATCGTGGCCGCCTGTAATTGCAAAGGAGAAATAAAATGCCCGTACCAAAACCTCGGTACAGCAAAGAGGAGTTCGCTCGTCGTGGCGATGAGATTTACGACCGAGAGATAAGGCCCCATGTTGGGCCTGATGACGAAGGTAAATTCGTCGTCATCGACATTGAGACGGGAGCTTATGAGATTGATAAGGACGAATTGGCTGCATCCGACCGGCTTCTTGCCCGCAGACTTGATGCACAAATGTGGACAAGGCGTGTCGGATCCCGGTATGCTCGCCGCTTTGGCCCTCGCTACAGGGCGAGTGGTGCATGATAACCGGCCATGTTACTGCATACCGAGAGGCCGTCATTTCTCTGAATGTGGGGGGACCTAGGAACCAAGAGCGGGAGATTGATGCGGTTGTAGATACAGGTTTCAACGGTTTTCTGACGCTTCCTGCATCTATTATTCAGGAGTTGGATCTCGTCTGGCATCGGCGGGGTCGGGCTATGCTTGCCGACGGCAGTAACAGCGTCTTCGATATCTACGAGGCTACCATTACATGGAATAGCAGGCCGAGACGGATCGCCGTGGACGAGGCAGAGTGTGATCCTCTTGTTGGCATGTCTCTGCTTTACGGCTGTGAGCTGACTGTTCAAGTCGTAGATGGAGGCCGTGTGTCTATATATCCCCTGCCGCGTCAGATCGAAAGAGGCTAACGATAGATTGAGGAGGGTTCCTGCTTGAGCTTACGCTTTCCCACTTGGGAAAGTTCTCACAGCTATTTATTCAGCTAATGCAGCGAAATGGCGGGGATCCATATTGCGGCCGTCGCCAGCCAGGACTATTCCGCAAGGCAGGATTCGATATTGTCAAGGTTTCCGCGTCGTATGACTGTTGGACGCCGGATGCGGAGTCCACGCGGAGAAATGCACACTTTCTGTCGGAGTTATGCGGCGACTCTGAATTCTCTGAGCAACTTGTGGAATACGGGCTAGCGGACAAACGGGTCTTGGCTCAACTAAAGTCCTCATTCCTCACATGGGGCGAGATGCCAGAGGCGTTTGCCGCAGAAGCGTGGGGCGAGATCGTCGCCAGAAAAGCGTGAGTTCGGGTTCTGCAGATTCAACAGACAGTGTTAGTTGAATCCACCGAATCGACCAAGAATCGGCAATCAATTTCCGGCAGCCGGGAGATTTCCGCGACACCGTCGCGGATTTTAGCTACCCCACCGAGGGGGTCTTTGCCCGCCGCATAGATTTGGCAGACAGTGTCTGCCAAATTGGTGAAGTGGGGCTGCTCAAACTCGAGGCTCTGACGAGAAAGACGACGACATGAACGAGAGCCAGAACATCGAATGGAAAGAGACGTGGCGGGACGAATACCTAAAATGGGTCTGCGGCTTCGCCAACGCTCAGGGCGGCGTACTGGAAATCGGCAAGAATGACCGAGGTGAAGTGGTCGGAGTGAAAAACGTTCTCCGACTGCTCGAAGAGATTCCCAACAAGGCTCAGGCATTGCTCGGCGTCGTGGTTGACGTGAACCTGAAGTCGGAAGACGGCGGGGAGCTTGCCGCAGGACATCTTGGACGAATCCGACGAAGGGGTAATCGAAAGGCTTCAGTTGCGAGAAGCGGGTTTCCTAAAGCGCGCCGCGGTCCTGCTCTTTCATCCAGCGCCGGACCGGTTCGTGATGGAAGCCTATGTGAAGATCGGTTATTTCCGTGGTTCGGAGTTGCTGTATCAGGACGTCATCGAAGGCGACCTGTTCACTCAGGTTGATCGGACGATGGACTTGCTGTACACGAAGTACACGAAAGCATTGATTTCCTACGACGGTGTTTACCGCGTGGAGACCTTTCCCGTGCCGTGCGAAGCCATGCGCGAAGCGGTGATCAACGCCATCATTCACCGGGATTACGCTAGTCCTACCACAATTCAGATTCGCGTGTACGACGACCAGATCGCGATCTGGAATGCGGTGCAGTTGCCGTCTGAATGGGCCGCCGATCAACTCGCCGGGGAACTTTCGTCAAATCCGTATAACCCGCGAATCGCCTACGCATTCTTCCGCGCCGGAATGATCGAAGCTTGGGGACGGGGCATCCGGCGGATTGCGGAAATGTGCAAAGAGGCTGGCAACCCCGCACCAGAGTGGAAGCTACAATCTAGCGGCGACGGTCTGTGGTTAAGGTTTCCGTTTTCCGCCGCGTACCAAGCGGCCGATAGTGCCACTACCCCAAAAACTAGCCAAGAACAAGAGAAAACTAGGGAGAAAACTAGGGAGAAAATCTTGGCCCTGATCACCGCTGACTCCTCAATTACCACAGCGGAACTGGCGAACCGACTCGGGATCACGGCAAAAGGAGTCGAGTGGCAGATCGGTAGGCTGAAAAAAATGGGCGTCCTTAAACGGATCGGACCCGCCAAGGGTGGTCATTGGAAAGGACCGTGCCAAGCCTCGACTTGGCGCAGGAGCTTGGTGGCGCTGCGGCCCTTCATGGTGAAATTGGGCTGCGGCGGAGGCCCTTCCTCCAAACCGCCGCCCTCCTGCACAGTGCGGCGCGGGGCGAATTTCATGTTGTGGACATAATCGACAAGCGGCCCCACCCAAGTCGGGTCCAGCATCGCGTTGTTGACTAGGAAAAGCACCACTGTACTCCAGAACTCGTCGTTTTCGAAATTGCGGCCCAGGCGGGTCTTGAGGGTCGCCTGCGCCAGAGGCCCATTGCCGCCCATGCCGAGGACCTGCGCCCAGCGCATGCTCTTTTCGACGCTGCCTAACTGCGGCGAGCGCTGAAAGAGATGGGCCATGCGCCGCGTCAGTTTGACAGGCGCATCCAAGTCGCGGATGCTACCGCCAGAGGCCATGTGGATAAACCACTCCTGCTGCCGCAACCCCTGCTCTTCGACGCCCCCAAACCAAGCCGAAACCATGGCATTGGGCACGGGGTAACGCGCCAACAAATAGCACGCCAGCGAGAAAACTTGGTCGCTGCGCCGGGGATGGCCGCCTTTGGGGGAAACGCAGCGCCACTCCTCTAGGGGACGAATCCAGCGGCGGTGGTGACGAGCCAAGACCAAAAGACAATGGATTAGGTGTCGGTAAGGCCCCGATCTATAGATGCTTTTGGCCGTTATCACATTCATGAATCCATCGACGTGAAAAATCAGGCGTTGGAACGTCTTGTGTGCCTCTGCGTCTTGCCCGAGCCATTCTACGACAAAGCCCTTCCAAGGGAGCTCGCCAGCGGCGAGTTGCGCTAGGGTCTGCTGGCGTTTCTCCGTCAGGGGGCGCTTAGGCGCTAGGGCCTCGGCCAAGTGGTGCTCCAGCCAGTTAGCGGGCTGCTTCTGATCTAGGCCGTCGTCCATGCCGCTGAGCCGACACCAGTGCTGGTAGGATTTGAGCGATTCAAAGCCCACCTTGGCCAACTCCTCCCAGGTCGGGATGACCGTTGTATTGGCTGCGATTTGCGGCAATCCTGTCAACTGTCTCACTCCTCTATTATCACAACTTGACAAAGACGGCCACCAAGCCGCTATAATGTCAAGTAGAGACCCATCTATATATGGCATAACAGGCCGCAATGCGCCGTTGCACGTACCTACCAAGCCAGCTAATTTTCATCTCAATGCGAAAGGAGAGATAGTGACATCAGAATACAAGGTTTTGCTCATCGGCGGGCGCGGCACGATTGGCTCGGGCTTGCGGACCTATATGCCTCGGCTCGATCCGCGCTACCGCATGATCTCCGTGGACTTGCCCGGCGCGCCAAACAAGGCGACTGAGCCGGATGCCGGAGGGGATTTTATCGATCTCGATATTATGGAGTCGCCGGATGATTTCCGCGCGCTGATTCCTGGGTGCGACTTGGTCGTCTATCTGGCCCGTTGCGGCGACTTGGCGGCTATGCACCGGATGACCGACTTGGTTTTTGAGGCGGTGTTGGCCCAAGACGAGCCGCCGATGATCGTCGGTTCCAGTTCGGTACACTCGGTCGATGGGCTATACGACTTTAACCAGCCGGGCTTCTATTGGACCTTGGCCGAGCGGCAGTTCGACCGGATCACCGATTGGCCCGAGCGGATTTCTGCGACCGTGCCCGCGCATCCGATCAACGACTACGGACGCGAAAAAGCCCATGTGGAGGAGTGGGTGCAAAAGGTCGCCGGCTTGGGGCACAGCGCGGTTGCCATGCGCTGGGGCGGCGTCAACGTGGAAAATAACGTCCACGTAGCGGAGCGGGGCTACTTCGCGGTCTGGTGCCACCAAGAGGACGCCGCCCGCCTAGTCCACGCCTGCTTCCAGCGGCATTGCGCTGGCGACTTGCCCAGCGGCGCGCATTACTTTGCAATCTCGGACAACACCTATAACATCTTTGACATTGAAACGCCCCGGCGCGAAGTCGGTTACGACCCAGTGCATAACGCGGAGACGTATTATTAGATGAATGATACTGAGAAATTTCTCTTCGACCTCCAGGGCTTCCTGAAGGTCCCCGGCTTCCTCACGCCTGACGAAGTCGATGCACTCAACGCGGCCTTTGACGCGAATGAAGACAAGCGCGGCGAAGACGGCAATCACAATACCGGTGGCAGCGGCGCACTCGAGGGCCGACGGCGCGGCATGTTCACGGGGATGCTCGAATGGGAAAAACCCCACTGCCTGCCCTTCCGCGCCCTGTTGGCGCACAAAAAGCTCATCCCCTATCTCGACGCGCTGTTTGGCCGCGGCTGGAAGATGGACCACTCGCCCTTTATGCTCTGCGGCGGCAAGGGTGCCGAGGGCCTGATCCTCCACGGCTCGACCAGCCGCCACTTCAACGGCGCGCAGTACTACGCGTATGCCAACGACCAGATGCGCTGCGGCATGATCGTCTGCCAGTTCCAACTCGCCGACGTCAATGAGGGCGACGGCGGACTGTGCGTGATCCCCGGTAGTCACAAGGCCAACTTCCCGCTGCCGCAAAAAATTTGCCACTGGCAGGAGCACCGCGAGGTCGTGTACAACGTCCCCTGCAAGACCGGCGACATGGTCATCTTCAACGAGGCGACCCTGCACGGCACGCTCCCGTGGACGGCCGAGCACGAGCGGCGCTCCCTACTCTACCGCTACTCGCCCAAGTATCTGCACTTTGCCGGGGGGACGTATCAAACCAGCCAGCCTGAATGGGTAAGCGAGCTAACCGAGGCGCAACAGGCCGTGCTCGAACCTCCCTATATCTACAACCGGCCGCTGGTGGAAGCCGACGGCGAAACCGTGGTGCGGCCGCGGACGGGCTGAGATCTAGGCCCGCGGGAAAATCCATCTCAAGGTGGAGGATTGAACCGAGCGGGTTATTCCTCTGTATCGCGGATCGTGGTCGCAGCGTCTAGGTGGATGGTGACGGTTTCCATATCGGGTTCGAGGGTAAAGGGTGCGGTGAACACTTCGTCGCCGAGGCGAACTTCTACTTGGTAGGAGCCGTAAAAACCCCGGCCGCTGAATTGCCCGTCGGCGTTGGTTTTACCCTGCTGGCGGGTCCACCACTGATCAAAAACCAAATCCTTGTAGATCTGTGCGTGAGGTCTAGGACTCCAGTCGGCGTTGTACAGGGCGGCGTTGGGCCGCCAGTGGGCCTTTTCCCAAAAACCCCACCACTGCAAACCGACTACCGCGGGGTGGCTGAAGACGACGGTCATAAAGTCGCGGGTATAATCATTGAGCAGCGCTTGGTTGGTTGTGTTGATATCGAATTCGGTGATTTTGATGTCGAGGCCGAAGCGGCCAAAGCGGTCGAGCAGTGTTAGTAGTTTTGCGGGAGCCGTCACTTGGTCGCCAAAATGCCCTTGCATACCCAAGCTGGCGATTTCAATGGTCTGGCGACGGCTGCCGACGCCGAAGTTGATCGCGGCCTCACCGGCGGCGTACTCGTCAATAAATTCAAACGGATAAAAGAACTCGCGCCAAGCAAGCCCCACACTGAACCCCCTGTAGAGCGATTTGTCCCAATCGGGCGCGGCTTTCTGGGCATAGACGGTGGCATAGGCTTCGCCGGTCTCGTCGCTCGACTCGATTCCCCGCGCCCAAAAGTGGATCAGGGCGACATCGCCCTTTTGCACTGCGAGGGCTGTGGGGTTGCCAATTTCGACGCTCCAAGGATCGCCCGCCTCGTGCAGCACTTCGATGCGCAGGGCTTGGTCAAATGATGCGTGCTCGACCTCTACGACCTGACTGCGGGCGCGGTTGGCGGCGTTGGGTACGCGGGCCGAGTGGAGGAAATCGCCTTGGGTCAAAGGAATGCTGCCAGCGGGGATCTGTGCTTGGGCGGCGTGGACGGCTAGCAGGACGGCAAAAGCGATGAATTTAAGCATGGATACTCCCGGATAGATTGTTAGAAACGTACTAAGTGCGGTTTATCGTCGGTTCGTCGGTTGCCCCGTCTTTGCCCATGCCGCTATATTGCTCCAGCCACCGCCTCCGATAAGCTACCTGTAAGCTATACCAGTGGCCCTAACTCAGAAAGGACTCCTATGACGACCATTGCTGCCAACGATCCCCGCCTGACGTGGAGTGGTGCGATTGCACTCGAAGAGGGGCCGGGCTGGGTCAAGCCTTGGCGCATTCTCTATGGGGATTTGGACCTGTACTCGCCTGGGGAGAGCGGCCTTGCCGGGCGCGCCGAGATGCCTTCGGGCGTGCGCGTGCGCTTGGCCACGGACGCCGAGGAATTGGTCGTTGGCTGCGAACCGCTCGCTGAAGATGGCCGCTTTGACCTGTGCGTCGGTGGGCAGATTGTGGCCACGGCTTCGTATGCGGCTGGCGCGACTGAGGTGCGCTTTGAGAGCTTGCCGACGGGCGAGAAATCCGTGGAGATTTGGCTGTCGCCGGCCATGCCCGTCGCCGTGCGCCACATTGCATTGCCCGAGGGAGCACATTGCGAAAAAAGCGAAGACACTCGGCTGAAGTGGGTCGCGTATGGTAGCTCCATCACCCACTGCCGCACTGCGGGATCGCCCGCCACCACTTGGCCTGGGGTGGTAGCTCGCGCCCGAGATTTTAACCTCACGTCGCTGGGCTTCGGCGGCCAGTGCCACGCCGACCCGTTCATTGCCCGGCTGATCCGCGACCGGCCCGCGGACTTTATCTCGGTCAAGATCGGCATCAACATTTACGGTTCCACCAGCCTCGGCCCGCGCGCCTTCCGCCCGGCTGTCCTCGGCACCATTGCCACCATCCGCGACGGCCATCCCCACACCCCGTTTGCGGTCTGCTCGCCGATTTGGGGCCACGACCGCGAGACCACGCCCAATGCGGTCGGTCTGACGTTAGAGCAGATGCGCGTCGAGGTTGCGGAAGCTGTGGAAGCATTCAAAAGGCGCGGCGACGAGAATATCTATTACATAGACGGCCTCCAGCTCTTTGACGAAAGCCTCGCCGAATATCTGCCGGACAACCTTCATCCAGACGCCACCGGCTACGAGCTTATGGGGCAGAATTTTCTCAAGGAAGTGTTTGCAGTGCAGGAGGTGCGGGTGGGGAAGAAGCTTGGCTAGGGGGCATCGACCGCCTGAAGACTAGATTAGGAGGCATTATGCAAGTTGTGTGGGAGTTGGATAATTTAGAGCAGTTGGGCGACAACAAACTCGACGTGAGCGGCCAACCCGCCGTAATCGCGGGCCCTTATGGACCGGCTATCGAGTTCGACGGGGTGGGGGATGGGTTGTTCATCGGGTCCAATCCCCTCGCTGGGCTGGAGGTTTTTACCATTGAACTTGATTTCCGGCCCGATGAGGGTGGGTTGGCCGAGCAGCGCTTCTTGCACTTGGGGGAAGCCAACGGGGACCGCGTGCTTTTCGAGACGCGGCTGACCGGGACTGGGCATTGGTATCTCGACACCTATATCAGTTCGGGAGAATCGGACCGGGCTTTGTTAAACGAAAGCCACCTCCATCCCGTGGGGGAGTGGTACCATTTAGCACTGACCTGCGACGGGCGCGATGAAACCAACTTTGTCAATGGCGTTGAGGAGGCGAGTGGGCCGGTTAATTTTGCCCCGTTGACAGGAGGCCAGACGTCGATTGGGGTGCGGTTGAATCGCGTGTGTTGGTTTAAGGGCGCGATTGGTCGGGTCCGGTTTACGGCCGGAGTATTGGCACCAGCGGAATTTATGCGCTAGGCCTGCAGGAGGGATACATGGCAGATCTAACAGGAAAAGTGGCGATCGTCGTCGGTGCCAGCAGCGGGATGGGTGAGGAGACAGCGAAAACCTATGTCGAAGCTGGGGCAAAAGTGGTGCTGGCTGCCCGCAGCGGCGACAAACTGGAGGCGCTGGCTGAGGAGTTAGGTGAAAACGCCTTGGCGTGCGCCACCGACGCGCGGGACAAGGTGGCCGCAGCGGCATTGGTCCAGCGGGCGGTAGCAGCGTATGGCCGGGTGGATATCCTGGCCTATGTGACGGGGACCAATATCCCGGATCGCGCATTAAAGGTGCTCACCGAGGAGACTTGGGAAATGATGCTCGGCACCAATCTGACGGGGGCGTTTCACTGCACCCAGGCCGCATTGCCAGTGATGCGCGAGCAGGGCAGCGGATTGATCATTTACGTGTCGAGCGGTTGTGTGCAGCAGCCGGATGTCTCTGGGGTCTCGTATCAGGCGAGCAAGCACGGGATGGTTGGATTGGCCCACGGCACTTTCCAAGAGGAGAAGGAAAACGGCGTCCGCACCTGCGTGATCTTTCCGGGCCTAACCGACACGCCGTTGGTGCTCAAGCGGCCGATGCCCACCCCACCGGAGGTTATGGCTCAGGCGTTGACGCCACAGGATGTGGCCGATGCCTGTCTCTTTGTCGCGGCGCTACCGGCGCGGGCCTATGTGCCAGAGTTGGTGTTATTGCCAGCGGGACTTTCCTAACAATCAAGAGGTATATTCTTCTATGGATAGCATCATTCCCATTATCGCAAATATCGTAGTATCCCCATTTTTCTTGTTCTGCCTTGGGCTCTTGGCGGCTTGGGCGATGCTACTCTATGGGTTCTGGCAATGGCGACAGGAGCATAAGCGAATCCAAGCCTTGGTCGATCGCATAAGAGCCTTACACGTCCAAGCAGGAACGCGCCCGCGGCACCTGCCCTCGTTGGCTAGTAGCTACCATCTTTTTCCCGAAAGCATCAATTGGATGTTCAAACTCGATCGGGAACTTAACGCCCTAGAGCGCCAGCGCGGGATGCGCGTTCCCTATAGTCGCCGGGGGTTGTCCTTGTCCGCTGGTGAGGATGTACTCAACGGTTTCAGCCGCCGGGTCGAAGCGTTGGAAGGTTCTCAGCGGAGCAGTCCATCGCCGCGCTAGTTCTTCTCAGTCAGTCGGCCAGACAGGTACTTGTGGATGACGCTGGATAGTAGCGTCTGATAGGGGATCCCTTCTTCCCGCGCCCGCGAGTGAGCGAGATTGAAGCGCGTTCCGTCATGCGCAAATTCACTCGCCGGGTCTTGTTGAACGTATTGCGGGCCGCCTGACGTGCCTCTTGGAGTTCGCGTTCAGCCCCAGAAGCAGAGCGTAGCTCGCCCCGCTCGAACCCATCGAGAATTTCCCGCTCTTCCACGCTCATTTCGTCCTTCACGATGGTCTCCTTCTCTGATAATCGTGCGTCGCCTTGCGGCTGGGAATGATCGTCTTCAGGAATCGCGTGCCGTCCGCCTCTGTCACGAAAGGGACGAGGTGGCAGATCACGGCCCGTAGTTGACCCTCCACTTGCTCAAATCCGGTCGGTGCGCCCGCTTTCGCTCTAACTCGTATTTGTATATGACCCGGCCTAGTTCGGCCAAAAACGGCAGCCCCACCTCGTCGTACTCGTAGGCCCCGTCGTTAAAAATGCCGTTCTCGTTTACCAGCACCACGGCTGTCAGCAAAAACTCGACCCCGTGCTCGAAATCGACGATATAGGCGTTGTCCGTCACATACCCATAGGCCAATCCCACTTTGTTGAAAATCCGCACTGAGTCGGGCATGGGTTCCTTGTTGTCGCCGAATAAGAAAAACTTTACATAGCTGTCGTAGTACTTTTCCGGATCGTATTGGGGATGGGGACACTCGCGCGGCAACATGGACGTGGCGCGGTAGAGGAAGCGGTAGTCGTCGGGCCGCAGGTCGAAGCGCCGTTTGGCGGGCAACTCCTCGGGGAAAAACACTGCCATGAGTAGGTCTTGTAGCACTTCCACCGACATGTAGTTCGATCCGGCGAAATCCTTGGGCGCGGCGACCAACCCCCCGTCTTGGATGTGTCCCTCGCCCTTGAGAATCGGCGCGGCCGCACGCCACGTATGCGGATTGACCAGCATGGGCTGCTGGTAGAGAACTTGGTCGCCTCGGTAGAACGCCAGCGGATTTGTACGCCGGTTTTCCTCGGGCGTGCGCGCGATGGCGAGCCGGTGCGTCAGGCGCACATCCCGGTAGCCCTTCTCCCACAGCCCTTCGTTCATCCGCTGCTGCCCCACAAACTCATAGAGCCGGTTGTACGCGTCGTTGTCGCTGACGGCGAAGAGCTTGCGGATGTAGTGGGCGATGGTGGGCAGCCTGTCCGGTGCGGTTGGATCTTCGCGCACTGCGGTCTGCCCGCTGTACGCGCTGTCGATGCGGACGGGCGTATGTCTGTCCACGCCCGCAATGCCCAGTTGGTTGAGCTTTTCCAGCGCCAGCAGGGCACCTGCCAGCTTGATTGTGCTCGCCGGATAGAAATAATCCTGCGGATTGACGCGGTACTCGTGGCGGGTGAAATGCGGTCGGTTGTCGGCGTCGCGGTCGATTTGCGTGTAGAGGATCTGCACCTCGTGCTTAGCCGCAGCCGCGAGCACGGGCGCGCAGATGGGATTGGGGCGCAACAAGGATTCGAGCAAGGTTCCTCCGTCGCCGCGGACCGCAGCGGGATAGATGCAGGTTGCAAAAACCGCGATCGCTGCCGCGACGACTCCATGTTTAGGCATGTGCGATTCCGTGTAAAAACGCCTAGGACCGGAGCAAGGCAGGGCGCGGCGTTTATTGCGGAGGTGGCTGAGGCACGCTTTGGCTGACGGTCTCGACGAAGACGCCGCCGAAGACCCAGAGCAGCCACAAAAGCCCAAGCGAGAGGGTCGCCTTGCGCACGGGTGCGTCGGCCAGCACGCTCAGCCCGACGCCCATGATCCCAATCTGCCACAGGTCAAAGGGATTGAGGGCCGTAAGGATCCGGCCGCCAAATGTGGCCGCGGCTTCCTCGGACAAAAAGAGGCCCAGCCCCAGATGTGCCCCAATGTCGCCGGTTGCCAGCACTAGCACCACGCGCACCACCCACTCGACGGCCACCACCAACAGCGCATACGCTTTTACGACCAGCATTTGCCGGTAGCTGACCTCGGCTTGGAAAGCGGAGCGCGCCAGCAGCAAAAGCACGCCCCCGACCACGACTAGGGAGAAAAAAAGCCCCACCGGGACCACCATCCAGCCATGCGCTTGGAGCGCCTCTGCTTGTTGCCGCTCGGCCTCGTCCAAGCCCTCTAACTGCTCTTGGACAGCCGGTGCTCCCACGTCGAGGGTCAGGTTGTAGCAGCCAACCCCCACCGCGCAAACCAAGAGGACAGGCAGCAACCAGTCGTGGGCGCTCTCTTGGCCGCGCACCGCGGCAAAAGCTGTGCTCGGCGCATAAAAAACGCGCTGCATCCGCGCGAAAAGGCTTAGGTCTTCGACGGCAAACCCCGGTCCGGTTGCGCTCATGGGCCGTTTATCTCCATTAGTGCGATGTGGATGGACGGGATAAACGAGATGGAGGCCGTCTATCCCTTTGAATTCCTTTAATATAGAGGCCGCAGTGCCAATGCCAAACGAAGGATTGGAGGAGCAGGGGTGAGTTGGACAGCCCAGCGGCGGCGAATTAGCTGCTTGTGCTGCGGCTGAGATTGCCTATATTTACCCCATCGTTTGTCTCTGCAATAGTTGTAGAGGCATTTTGAACCACGTTGGCAGTCGTTCGGATCCGCGTAAGATTCCTACCCCCGGGCCTGATGTAGTTTTCCTACCGAAAAGCCTGAAGCAGTAGATTCCTACTCAAAGTTATTCGCACGTTCTGCTCTAACCGCACATTGCAAAGGATTTTACCCATGGCAGATCGCGAGAAGGGAACCGTAAAGTGGTTCAACGACGCGAAGGGCTTCGGATTTATCGAGCGCGAGAACGGCGAAGATGTATTCGTCCACCACAGCGCGATCCGGGCCGAGGGTTTCCGCACCTTGTCCGACGGGCAGCAGGTGGAGTTTGAAGTCGTTCAGGGCAAGAAAGGCCCGGCGGCTGAGAGCGTCGTAGCACTATAGGCTTTGGTCTCATAAGTGCAAAAGGGGGTGATGTACACTGCATCACTCCCTTTTATTTTTGGAGTTTAGATGAAGATTCGCGTTGATAATCTAGCTACTGAAGTAACCGAGGACGACCTCCGCACGCTGTTTGAGCTGTTCGGAGCTGTCGCCGCAGCCACCATTGATCCGCGCCGCCGCTGGGGCCAAATCGATATGCCCAGCAAGGCCGCGGCCCGCGAGGCCATCGACATGCTCAACGGGCAAAATCTCAAGGGCCTTGACATGGTCGTCGAGGAAATGGCCGACCGTCCCGCGCGCCCGCGCGGCAGGCCCCGCAGAGGCCGACGGCGCTAGCCCTTACTCGTACCACTGAGCTTGTAGGCTGAACAAGCGGCTGTACTCGCCGCCTTTGTGCATCAATGCCTCGTGTGTCCCTTGCTCGACTATTCGTCCATTTTTGAGCACGAGAATTCGGTCGGCGGCGCGGGCTGCGCCCAACCGGTGCGAGATCATCACTGAAGCCTTGCCCTTAGTCATCTCCCCGAAGCGTCGATAGACCTCGGCTTCGGCCTTGGGATCGAGCGCGGCCGTCGGCTCGTCCAGCACTACGAACTCAGCCTCTCGCACCAGCGCCCGAGCCGTGGCGAGCTTCTGCCACTCACCCGTAGATAAATCAGCCCCTCCTAGTTCCTTGCCCAGCAGGGCCTCGTATTGGCCGGGCAACTCGGCGATAAACGGCGCTGCACCAGCTAGCTCGGCCGCCCGCTCGACAGAAGCTTCTTGCCCCAGCGCCCCAAAGGCGATGTTGTCGCGCACGGGAAATTGGAAGCGCACAAAGTCTTGAAAAACCGCGGCAAAGAGCTGCCTAACCCGATCTTGAGGATAGGCTAAAAGCGGTTTGTCTCCGAGCAAGATCCGTCCTCCCGTCGGCTGGTATAGCCCCATCATCAGCTTGACCAAGGTCGTCTTGCCAGCCCCGTTTTCGCCGACTAGCGCGATGCGCTCCCCAGGCCGGATCTCTAGGTCGATGCCTGCGAGCACGAGGTCGCCATCTGGATAGTGGAAGGACACCTGCTCAAAGCGCAGCGGCAGGTTTTTTAGGTCTTGGCCTGCGTCCGCAGCCCCTCGGGACGCTTGGGGTGCCGTCAGGTCGAGGAATTCGTAGAGATCTCCTAGATACAGCGACTCCTCGTGCAGGGTGTTCAAGGAGCGCATGATCCCGCCGAGCTGCCAAGAAAACTGCTGCACGGCCCGCGCCAACATGCCGTACTGGCCGATGGTGAGTTGCGCGCCAGCGACCAACCAGACGAGGATCGTCAGGCAGCCGACGTATCCCCAGCCGCCGATGCTGGAGGTCAGCCCGCCGAGCCAAGCCCGCTTGGCCTCCAGCCCGCGGCGTTCTTTGGCCAGCGCGACGGCTTTCTCGCGCCAAGTGTCGAGCAAGTGGTTGCGCAGCGTGAAGAGCCGCACTTCCATGGCTTGTTCGCGCTCGGTCAGCAATTCGCGGAAATAGGAGGTCTCGCGGTATTGCGGCGTGCGCTCGCGATAGACGTAGTGCGTCTTTTTGCTGATCCACATCATCACCAACACCCCTGGGACGGAGCCGATCAAGGTCAGCGGCCCCAAGGCCCAATGCCCGGTCAGCAGTACGCCTACGACCGCGGCCATCCCCCCCAAGGTGCCGACCGTGTCTAGCGCCACGTTGAGCAGGCTGAGGAGCCGACCGCTCAGGTCTTCGTTGGCCCGCTTGAGCGCGTCGTAGAACGCGGGATGCTCGAAGTGGACTAACTCGACCTTCTGCACCTTGTCCACGACTTGCCGCTGCAAGCGCACGCTGACTCGGTCTTGGACATCTGTCTGCAAGACTGCCCGCGCCATATCGAGCAGCATGTGGGTGAAGAGCGTGGCGAAAAAGCCGCCGACCCAAGGCAGAGTCTGCAAAAAAGCCGCGCGGCCACCGCCCAGCCCGGCGGCGAGCTGATCGACGATCCGCCCGGTGAGCCACAGCTCCACGGCCGGCAGCAGCGAGCCGATCAGCACGATGATGGCCAGCCCACCCGTTCCCCAGGGATGGACGCGGAGCACCTCCTTGAGGAGCGTGGGCAAGAGGCGTATCGCGCTCAGTCGCTTCACGACGCCTCCTGTTGGTACCACTGCGCCTGCAGGGAAAACATGCGCGCGTATTCTCCACGGCGCTGCATCAGCTCGGCGTGCGTCCCCTCCTCCAACACCCGGCCTTGGCTCAGGACCAAGATCCGGTCGGCCACTCGCGCCGAGGCCATGCGGTGCGAGACGAAGACCGCGGACTTGCCTTCGCTCAGAGCCAAAAATTGGCGAAAGACCTCCAACTCGGCGCGCGGGTCGAGGGCCGCGGTCGGCTCGTCAAACACGAGGACTTGGGCGTCGCGGAAGTACGCACGCGACAAGGCCAGCTTCTGCCACTGGCCGCGCGATAGGTCCTGCCCGCCCTCGAAGTAGCGGCCCAGCGTGGTGTCGTAACGCTCGGCCAAGGACTCGATTAGCAGCACACTGCCGCCCGCGGTTGCGGCCCGCTCCACTCGGGCTTGGTTGGCGAGGGCTTCGGCCTGGCCATAGCCGATGTTTTCGCGCGCGGTGCGCTGGTATTGCACGAAGTCTTGGAAGACTGCGGCGCAGCGCTGGCGCAAGACCTGTGGGTCGATTTCGCGACCGTCCACTCCGTTGTAGAGGACGCGACCCGCGCTCGGCTGATATAGCCCTAAGAGCAGCTTGATTAGGGTCGTCTTACCGGCCCCGTTTTCGCCAACCAGCGCGAGTTTTTCCCCGGGCCGAAGCCGCAGATTGACCCCGCTGAGCACGGGCGGCCCGTCGCCATAGGCAAACTCCGCGTCTTCAATCGCGATTTCCAATGGCGCGACGGGCAGGACTGTTTGGCCTTGCGGCTCGGGGGGCGATTCGACGAAGTCGCGCAAGTCGCGGATGTAGAGCGTTTGTTCAAAGACATCGCCCATTTGGCGCAGCAGTTGGAAGAGCGTGCCTTGGAAGCGCGTGATGGCCTCGGCAAGGGCGAAAAAGCCCCCCAAAGTCAGGGTGCCATAGGTGGCTTGGTAGAGCAAGATGACCAGCGATAAGAGCGCCGAAATAATGCCGCTCAGCCGCCCGCCGAACATGTAGCGCTGCTGGCGCAGGGTCAGTCGCAGGCGCTGCTGGCGGAGCGTTTGCGCCACCTCCTCCCAGGTGCGGACGAGGAGATCGCCCAGCCCGTAGAGCCGGACTTCCTTGGCTGCGTCGCGGTCGGTCATCAGCTCGACCAAGTACTCGGCGCGGCGTTGTTCGGGCGTCTGCTGATAGAAGAGTGCGTAGAGTTCGCGGCCCCGCCGAATTTGGGTGTAGAAAACCGGAGCCGTGCCCAAAAAGAGCACTAGCGGGATCAACCAGTGCCCGGTGGCAAACAGCGCGATCAGGGAGCACAGGACGACAAAACCTTCGAGCACGGCCGTGGCGTCGCGGAAGATGCCGTAGGCGCGGAAGTACGCGGCCTGCCGCGCCCGCTGCATGCGGTCGAAAAATTCTCGGCGCTCAAATGAGTCCAAACCCACGCCGGCCGCTCGGTCGAGGACTCGCTCTTGTAGCTTCCAGCTAGTCTGTTCCCGTATGGCCGCGGCCGCGTGTTCCTGCACCGCATTCAGTACGGCTTCCAACATTTGCAAGCCCGCCAAGCCGGCCAGCAGAGGGACCACGGCGACGAACTGGTCCTCGCCTTGGCCGAAGGCGGCGTGGACGGCATCGACCAGTTCCTTGATCAACAGGATGCGTCCGGCCGGTAGCAGGGCCGCTAGGAATCGCCCGCTGACGTTTAGGAGCATGGCCGTGGGTGCGCCGCGCCACAGGATGCCGGCGAACCACATGAGGACCTGGCGCACTTCACGGGGATGGATGTTGGAGGCGTTTTGATTCACGTTTGAGTTACCGCTACTTCAATTAACGCACGAATGTGCACAATCACCACCCCGAGTCTCTCAAGTGCGGTAGCATCCTTTTTTTTATACTCTTGTATTATCGATTAGAGCAGTCAAACGCGCCGAGACTCCGCTCATGCACAATGTAGCGCTCGATTTACTCATCTTGCTCGCCGGGATTTGGCTAGTGGCCGTGACCTTGCGGCCGCTGGGCCTGCCGACGGTGATGGGCGAACTGATCGTCGGGGTCTTGGTGGGGCCGGCGGTTTTCGGCTGGATTGAGCCGGACGAGGCCATTCAGTTGTTGGCCGAGATCGGCATCTTCTTTCTGATGTTCCACGCCGGGGTGGAGACCCAGCCCAACGAGTTTTTCGCCGCGCTCAAGCGCTCGCTGGGGGTGGCGATTGCAGGGGCCGCAGTGCCCTTTGCCGTCAGCTTTGCCGTCGCCCAATTCTTCGGGTTGGATCTAGCGGCCTCCGTGTTCGTGGGGCTGATCATTGGAACGGCTACCGCAGTTGTAATCACCCTCAAGAGTTTCAAGGACTTGGGGTTGACCGATACTCGCATTGCGCGGGTCGTCGTCGCCAGTTGCATCATCAACGACCTTTTGACCTTGATCTTTTTTAGCCTCGTGATCGGCGCACTTTCCGGCGGCACCTTTGCCCCCTTGGATCTGGCTGTCAACTTGGGCAAGGTGGTGGGATTTTTCGCGGTCGCGCTGCTTTTGGGCACTTTTGTCTATCCCCGTCTCACCCTGCCCTTCCGCGCCGAAGGCGGCAAGGGCTTCACCTTCGTGCTGCTGGCCGCCATTGCCGCCGGTCTTTTTGCCGAGGCCATTGGGCTACACATGATCCTGGGTGCCTACTTGGCGGGTCTGTTCTTTGAGGAGCGCGTCGCTCACCCCAACTTGGTTAAGGTGGTAAACGATCGCGCCTATGGTATCGCCTATTCATTCCTCGGGCCGATCTTCTTCATCTCGCTGGGCTTTTCCATTTCGTTTGACATTAGCGCGTCGAGCGTGGCGTTTATCGCGCTCCTAGCCGTGACGGTCATCGCTGGGCAGGTGCTTAGTGCCGGTGGCATGGCGCTGCTCATTGGCATGCCTTGGCGCGAGGCACTGACGGTGGGCGTGGGCATGTGCGGCCGCGCCGAGATGGCGTTTATCTTGGCCGCGCTGGCCCTGGCGCAAGGAGTGATCGGTCAGGAGACCTTTACCATTTTGATCTTCACCGCGTTCCTGTTAAATCTCTTCACGCCGCTGGCGCTCAAGGGTTGCTCAATCCTCCTAGAAGGCCGGGTGGCGCATGGAGGGGATACGAACCTCGGGGTGTTTCAGATCGACAAGTTCAATACCCCACTCTTCGACGATGGCTCGACCGAACACGCCCTGCCCCCAGTGGAGGACGCCGTGGTCATCTATGGGTACGGGCCGGAGGTCGAGACCCTAATAGAAGAGCTTGCGAGTCGGCACCTACCAATGGTGGTAATCGAAGAGGACGAGGCGACAGCGCGGCAGCTCCAGACAAGTGCTGATGTGCAGGTCGTGCATGCGCACCTAGCGGCGGAGACGCTGGACCTGCGGCCGTTGACCAAGGCCAAGGCGCTGGTAGCTAACGGCTCAGACGACGACAACGCGCTGTTCGCGCTCAGTGTCCGCGAGGCCGGTTTTGCCGGTCCCATTGTAGCGATGATCGAGCACCCCCAGCGCCGCGGTCCTATGTTGCTGGCGGGCGCGACCGCGGCCTTTACTCCCAACCACGTCCTCGCCGCGGCCATTGCCGTTCGCGCCAGCGCGAGGATCGGGCCTCGGGTGGCGGGCGTGGAGTCGCTCGACTCGTTTCTCGAAGTGGCCGAGTTGCGCGTGCACGACCAAAGCCCGCTCGCCAACAGCACCTTGGCCGAGGCCGAGCTCTACACCCGGACTGGTGCCCACATCGTCGGGCAGTGGGCGGACGACGCGCTCGGCTCGCCTCCAGCCGCGGCGGAAAAGCTGGAACCCGGAACAATTCTGGTGGCGGTCGGTGCGCCCGAGAGCATTCACAGGTTAAACGACATGTCCCGGCCGATTACTCAACAAGGACCGATTGTGGTGATTGGCTTTGCCGATGTCGGGCAGAAGTTGGTCGAGATTCTCCACGCCACGGGCGAGGAAGTGCGGGTCGTCAATGAGGTTGAAAGCGCCGGAGTTGATGTGGTGGGCGACATGCTCGACGTGCGCGTCCTGGACCGTGCGGCCATTGCGGAGGCGCGCGTCGTCATCCTCGCCCTCGACAGCGACCGGGCCGCCCTGTTTGCCGCAGCGGTGGTGCGCGATCACGTCCCGGAGATTCCCCTGTTGGCCTGCGTGTCCCACGTTGAAAACGCCGACCGGGTGCAGCGCGCTGGCGCTGATTTTGCGCTCTCGGTCAGCCAGGTCGCCGGCCAGTTGCTGGTCCACCACGTCCTCGGCGAGATGGTTTCGCACAAGCCCCGGATTAAGATGGTCAAGCTGCGGCCCGGCCCCCTCGCCGGACGTCATCCGCTCGCAGCGCGCATCCGCGAGCGCACGGGCTGCTCAGTGGTGGCTGTCGAGCGGGCTGGCGACGTGATCATGGAGATCCCGGCTTCGTTGGTGCTCGAGCCTGAGGACGCGCTCTACATCTGCGGCACGCCCGCGGCCTTTGACCGCTACTACGAAGAATTTCCGACTTAGCTGTTGGGTGGATAGGCCCGGAACAAGTCTCGCTGCGCTTCGGTGAGGCGGGCGAATGTCTCCGGAGTGATGTGCTGCTTTTCGTCCATGGTGGCGATGTTTTGCGACATCATCCAATACGGGCCGTAGCCCACGTGCAGGGTCTTGCGCGTCTGTTCAGAGCGGTTGGTGAAGCCGCCGTGGCGCAAGTTCTCGGTGAAGAGGATCGCGTCGCCGGCCTTGACCTCTAGGCCGACCATGTCGGGGTCTTCGTCCGGGTCGTTGCTGTGGGGCGAGGGCAGGTTGGTCTTGTGCGTCCCTGGCACCACGCAAAAGGCCCCCTGCTCGTTGGTGCAATCGTGGATGAAATAGACCATCCGCACCATCATGCAGTCGATGCCGTGGTCAGTGTAGCTATAGCGGTACTTTTGGCTGGCTGAAGCGGTGCCGCCGTGGCAGCCGGTGGCGTTGCCTCGGTAGCGGATGCGGATCTCGGAGTTGTTGATCGTCGGCCGCTGTTTGACGATGCCGTGGATGTAGTTCATCGTCGGCTGGTGATCGAGCAAGATGTCGAAGGCCGGGTTGGCGTTCCAGTAGTCTTCGATCATGAGGGTCTTACCCTCGCCCCGCTCGCCGTTGGTGTGGTAGCCGCGCTCGGGATTGGCGTGGTAGTTGGCTCCCCAGCCGCTTTGCTTGCGCGGTGGTTGGGTGACGTGCGCGAGCGCGTGTTCTTCTAGCTCATCAACGGCTTCGGCCAGCGCGGCCACTTGGGTCTCGTTCAGTAGCTTCTCAATGACGATGTAGCCTTGGCGGTCGAATTCAAAGGTTTCGATTTCGTTCATGGGTTGCTCCTTATTTGTTGAACCATCGAGCTAGGTTGTTCCCTTTTACCAGCGCCCGCTCGGCCTCCCCATAGTCTGACAGATGCGCATCGACAATCACCGGCGTGCCACTGCCCCAGACCATGCGCTTCGGCCCAAAGGCTTCGATTACGCGCCGGGTGAAGGGCTTGGCGCTTTCGTATAGCGGCGCGTCTTGGGCAAAGTGGCCGAAGCCGGAGAGCTTCATATAGACCTCGGCGTCAGCACAGCTCAGATCCAGTATGTCGGCGTATTCGACTGCGCTGCCCTGATGCGGCTCGGCCAAGTGGTCAATCAGCGCCACGGTCTGGGGAATGTCGCGCAGAACTTGGGCGACTTGGGCACCGTAATTAGGTCCGATGTGCAATTCGACGACCAAGCCCAACTCCACTGCTTTTTCCCACAGGGCGCACACGCCTTTGTCGTTGAAGCTGTCGAGATACAGGTCCTTGCCTCGGTGTGCGTGAAAGCGCGTGGCGATAATTTTGGGTTCGCGGGCGACTAGATCGGCCAACTTCTGGGGCGCGTCCGGGTCCTTGGGATAAAACAGCGATGTGCCCCGCAGCCGCTCCGGTTCGCGCTTTAGACATTCGAGTATCAGTCGGTGGTCGTCCCCATACGGCTCGGGATGGACGACGACGGCCCGGTCGATTCCCTCATCGTCTAGGCGCTGCAAATAGGCCGCCAATGGGTCTGGGGGATGTACGGAAACATCCGGTCGATAGGCCGCCTTGGGATGCAAGGGATAGCGCTGGGTATCGGGGCTGAAGATGTGGGCATTCCACTCGACGATCATTGGGCCGTCTCCTCGTGCAGAGCAAGGGTAGCACGCCGGTCTGCGACTGTCAAACGGCTCTGCCGCAGCACCTTGACAATACAGTCTGAGAATTCTATTTTTTGAAGCTGTTAGGCTGAAAATAAACAGTTGGCCCGTTCGTCTAGAGGCCTAGGACGCCGGCCTCTCACGCCGGTAACACGGGTTCGAATCCCGTACGGGCTACCAATTATTAAACCCCAGGTTGGCTACAACAACCTGGGGTTTTCTTTTGGCCAATCCGCCTTGTCTTATTCGATTCTAGCTCAACATCCGCATTTGACCTCGGTCCCAGGCTGCGCCTTGTCGCCGGCAGTGGCATAGCCGTCGCGCTTCCACCAGTCGAGTCCGCCGATCAGTTCGCGCACCTGAAAGCCCAGCGTCAGCAGTTTTAGCGCCGTCTTCGTCGAGGCGTTGCAGCCGATGCCGTCGCAGTAGCAGACATAGAGCTGCGATTTGTCGAGCGACGCAGTGGAATTGAAGCAGATTTCCCGGTGGGGTAGGTTGAGTGCGCCCGGAATGTGTTCTTGGGCATACGCCTCTGCCGAGCGGCCATCGACGACGGCGATGGGTTCGTTCTCGCCCAATGCTACGTAGAGATCCCACGAATCCATTTCATAAGAGAGTTTGCGTTGGTAGTGGTTTAGCTGGTCGATGGACATAGTTCTTTCTGTTGTTTAAGTGTCAGCGCTAAGTACACGACAGTAATCTAAGTTGTGGTACGGCCCTGCTTTAGGTTTTATTTGTAATCGCCGAAGATTGCATCTAAATCCTAAATACAGGAGCCGCACCATGCTTATTCATATGCTAAAGAAAGCCCTCATGCAAGG
>JAJEFJ010000073.1 GCA_022820485.1 Candidatus Latescibacterota bacterium | reverse complement strand
GCGCAACCGCAGTGCGTCGGTGCGGATTCCGATGTATTCGCCTTCGCCCAAGAGCAAGCGGGTGGAGTTCCGTTGTCCCGACCCGTCGTGTAACATCTACTTGGCGCTGTCGGCGATGCTGATGGCGGGGTTGGACGGGATTGAGCGTCAGTTGGATCCGGGCGAACCGTTGGACAAGAATCTGTATGATCTGTCGGCGGAGGAGCGGGCGGGTGTGCCGCAGACGGCGGGTTCGTTGGAGGCGTCGTTGGACAGCTTGGAGCAGGATCGGGATTTTCTGTTGCAGGGGGATGTGTTTTCTGACGACCTGATTGACGCGTGGCTCGACTACAAGCGCACCGAGGAGGTCGATGCCCTCCGCTTGCGGCCTCATCCCTATGAGTTCGCTCTCTACTACGACGTGTAAATATCAACTACCGACAAACTACCCAAAGGGGCGGTGCCAGCTTGGCATCGCCCCTTTACATTTTTGGTAAGCCCACGCGATTTTCGTATATTTAGCCTGCTAAAAATAAGGAGAATGTATGCCTTTCTTGACAATTCTGATACTTACTATCCTCCCAATCGCAACGCACGCCGAAGTAGGTCTGCAGGCGCAGTACACAGTCCAACGTGCCCTCGAACCGGTCGTCGTCGATGGCAAACTGGATGAGTTCTCGTGGGAGAGCGCGCATCAAATCAACCGCTTTGAACGCATCCTCAACGATTACGACGAGGTGCTCTTTCCCACGCGGGCGAAGATGCTGTGGGATAGCGATTACTTTTACTTTGCCTTCGTCTGTCAAGATGCAGATATGTGGGCTATCTACGATCAAGAAGACGATCCGATGTGGAGCGAGGAAGTCGTGGAGGTCTTTATCGACCCCGACGGCGACGGCAAGCGCTACCTAGAGCTGGAGGTCAACCCGCTCAATGCGGTCGTCGATTTGCTGATCTACTCGGTGTCGCCCGAGTGGCACTCGTCCAAAGACTGGGATATCGCCGGGCTTAAAACAGCGGTCCAAGCGTACGGCACCGTGAACGACTCGCTCGCGCTCGACCAAGGCTGGACCGCGGAAATCGCCATTCCCTGGGCCGCTATGGCCGATAGCGTCACCGGCGGTGCGCGTCCGACAGCCGGCGATGTCTGGCGGCTCAATCTCTACCGCATCGAACGCAAGGGCGGACGCGCCCTGCAAAGCCGCATCCGAGATTTGCAAGCCCAAATGGCTCAGCTCGACTCTCTCGACGAGCGGCTACCCGACCTAAAAGCAACCTTGTCGGCACTCGGCGAGCACTACCACGAGCAAACCGAGTACACAGCCTGGAGCGAGACCTACCAGCGCGGCTTTCACCACCCCGCCCGCTTTGGCGTAGTGCAATTCGCGGAATGAATAGCCATGAATAAGCTCTTAGCCCTCTGTCTTTTGCTCGCCCTGCCAGCACTGGCCGCAGCCGATATGGAAGGCATGGTCTGGATCGGCCCAGACTTCTACATCGACAAGTACGAGTACCCCAACCAGCACGGTAATCTCCCCAAAGTCGACGTCACGTGGGGCGAAGCAGAATCGCTCTGCGCAGCACAAGGCAAGCGGCTGTGTACCGAACAGGAATGGCAGAAAGCCTGCACTGGGCCGCAGAACTTCGCGTACTCCTATGGCACGGAATTCGAGCCGGGACGCTGCAACACGCGCTTTGCCGTCGCTGGGGTCTGGCAACGCGGGCCGGGCTTAGCACCCAGCGGCGCGTATGAAGGCTGCACCAACGCCTACGGCGTCTACGACATGATCGGCAATGTCTGGGAGTGGACCGCGTCTTGGTATTCGCGCTCCGACCGCTGGCGGATCGTGCGCGGCGGCTCCTTCTTCCACAACGTCAACCTAGCCCGCGCCGACGCCCGCTACGGGCGATTCCTCGATCCCGACTACCGCCTCGATTTAGTGGGTTTCCGCTGCTGTCTCTCGGCAGATCCCCCCCAAACGCCGTAACGTCATGGCCATTCGCAAGGTATCGCGGATGGGACATCCAGTGCTGCGCCAACGCGCCGCCGAGATTTCCCCCGCCCAAATGCAAAGCCCCCAGATGCAGCGCTTAATCGACGACATGATCGAAACCATGATCGACTACGAGGGCATCGGCTTGGCCGCGCCGCAAGTCTTTGAACCCCTGCGGCTGATCGTCCTCGGCGATCCCGCAGCCGATCCTCAAGACGAGGCCGCTATCCCGCTGACCGTACTCTTCAATCCGCAGTTTACCGCCCAGTCGTCCGAATGCTTAGATGCTTGGGAAGGCTGCTTGAGCATCCCCCAATTGCGCGGCGTCGTCCCGCGCTCGGCCGCCGTCGAGGTCCAAGGTTACGACCGCGAGGGGCAAGCGGTGGTGCTAGAAGCAGAAGGGCTTTTTGCCCGCGTCCTCCAGCACGAAATCGACCATCTCGACGGCGTGCTTTTTCTAGACCGCATGGCCGATTTACAGACCCTTACTTTCCTCGAAGAATACCAGCGCTATTGGCTCGATGCCGAAGCGTGAGGCCACCGGGCCGACTTGACAACCGCTTCAGACCTCGTACTATGTTTGCGTCTATTTTCCAACCCACTCAGATAAGACTATGGATCCCCGCTTCTTACTCGAACAAGGCACGGGTATTTACACCGGCAACGAACTGATCGTCAAGGGTGCATTAGAAAGCCAAGTCGGCGTCATCACCGGGTACCCCGGCTCGCCTTTAGCCGAACTTTTCGAGACCCTCGAAAACAACAAAGACCTCTTCAACGAACACGGCATCGTCGCCCAGATCGCCAACAACGAAGCCCTCGCTGCCGCCCGCCTCAACGGCTCGCAGATGGAGGGCATTCGCGCCTTGGCCGTGATGAAGAGCGTCGGCCTGCACGTGGCGGCTGACGGATTGGCCCTCGGCAACATGGTCGGGGCCTCGCCCAGCGGAGGAGTCCTAATCGCCGTGGGCGACGACACTTGGTCGGAGGGGACTCAAGTACCGGCTGACTCGCGCTTTCTGTCCCAGCATCTCTACATGCCGGTCCTCGAACCCGCAACCTTTCAGGAGATAAAAGACTGGATTGGGCATGGTTTTGAACTGTCGCGGCGCTCGGGTCTCTATCTGACCTACCTAGTCACCTCCAACCAAGCCGACGGCGGCGGCAGCGTCACGGTCTATCCCAACCGCTTTGCCGCCCTCAACCGCAAGCAGCGCATCGCGCTAGACACCAGCACCATTTGCTCAGACGACCGCGTCATCATCCCACCGGCCACCGCGCACAAAGAGCGCGAAGTAGTACACCAGCGCTACCCCCACCTGTGGCAGCTAGCGCGAGAGGCGGGCATCAACCAGATTCTCTATCCGCCGAGCGACGGCCCCAAGCCGCTGGGCTTTATCACCTCTGGCTTGGCGTATAGCTATCTCGAACACGCCCTGCACATCCTCGGGCTGACCGGGCATTTCCCCATCCTCAAGCTGGGCATTACCTACCCGGTTGATCCCCACATGATCGCACGCTTTGCCGAGTGCGCACAGACGTTCTGCGTGGTCGAGGAAAAGCGGCCCTTTATCGAGCCGCAGATCGCCGCTGAGTTGGCGCGACAAAAAGAGCTCGGCTCCGCGCTGTGGGGTAAGCGCTTCCCGGGCAACACTCCGGGCTTTCCCGATATCCAAGGCTTGCACCCTTCGCTCATCGTCCAGACCCTAGCGCGCCTCTTCGTTGCGCTAGACACCGAGCTACCCATCAACCGCGAAAAACTACAGGCCGAACTCGACAGCCTAGCACCCGTGTCCTCCACCACGGCCGTTCCACCGCGCGCGCCCTCCTTCTGCCCGGGGTGCCCACACCGCGACTCGGCCAGCGTGCTCAAGAAAGCCGCGGCCGACTTGGCTGCGCCTCCCGAGGGCCAAGCCCCGGTAGATTTGGTCTTCCACGGCGACATTGGCTGCTATTCCATGCTCAAATACGCGCCGTTTTCCGAGCTGATGCACAATCTGTCCGGCATGGGCCTAGGCGGCGGCACCGGCGCGGGTATCGATCCCTTTATCGACAACAAACAACTCGTATTCATGGGGGATTCGACCTTTTTCCACACCGGCATGATCGCCATCTCCGACTCCATCAAAAATGGCCAAGACATCACCTACATCATCCTCGACAACAAGACCACGGCCATGACCGGGCACCAGCCCACCCCAGGCGTGGACGTCGATATCTTGGGTAAACCAACCTTTGCCCAAGACATTGAAAAGACCGTCACCGGCCTAGCGGGCGATTCGCCGACCTTTATCGCCCGCATGGACCCATCCCAGCGCCAAGACTACGACGCTCTCGTCCGCAAAACCTTGCTCCGCGACGGAGTCAAAATCATCATCGCCGACAAGGAATGCGGCATCACCTACCACCGCCGCGAGCGAGCAAGCCAGAGCGCAATCGCCAAAGAGCACGGTTTCCTGCCGGTCGAACAGCACATCAATATCAGCGAAGACGTCTGCGAGTACTGCCTCGAATGCACCCAAGCGACCGGCTGTAGCGGCCTGACGGTCGCCGCCGACACCGAGTACGGCCCCAAGATCGCCATCGACCCTTCCTCCTGCGTTACCGACGGTGCCTGCACCCGAGTCGAAGTCGGCGATGGCGACAAAACCTGTCCCTCTTTTGAGGAAATCACCGTCCATCGCAAAGCTCCACCTACCGTCGAAACCCCGCCCATTGACGCCAGTCAATTGCCCGCGCCCGTACAACGCCCGCTCACCGACATCTGGTACACCTACATAGCCGGAGTCGGCGGCATGGGCGTCAACGTGGTGGCCTCGGTGCTGGCGCAAGCCGGGGTGCGACAGGGCTACGAGGTGCGACTGACCAACAAGAAAGGGCTGGCCATCCGCAACGGCTCGGTTTATTCGCATTTGAGCTACTCACCCAAGGGCACCCCGGTCTCCCCGCTGATTCCCTGCGGCAAGGCCGACTTGCTCCTCGGGCTCGACGTACTCGAAGCGGCGCGGGGCCTCGAACCCGAAGGCCGCTACCGCATCGCCCACCCGGAGCGCACCGCCGCCATCGTCAACACCGCCAAGACCCCCACGATCGACACCCTCATCGGCCAAGAGGATTTCTCGGCTGAAGCTCAAGCCGATCTGATCCACCAACACACTCGTCCAGACGCGTACTTTGGTGCCGATCTCTTCCGCATCTCCGAGCACTACTTGGGCAACAAACTCTACGCCAACATCATGATGCTCGGCGTGGCCTTTCAGCGCGGGCTGCTCTCCCTAGACCTAGATACCTTGCTCTGGGCCATCGGACAGGCCGTGCGCCGCGATCTAGAGACCAACCTAAAAGCCTTTAACATGGGGCGGTACCTAGCACTCGATCCAAATCACTTCTCGGTCGGCGAAGAACCACTTAGTTACGCCGAGTTGGTCGCCGACAAAACCGCGCTGCTGGCCAAGAAGAAAGGCAAGCGCGTCGCCGAGGCCTACCGCAACCGCATCCGCGACACGCCCGTCGCCACAGCGCGGCGGCACTTTGCGCTGCGGGTGTACGACCTGATCCAATACGAAAACCTCGCGTACGCCGACCGCTACATCCAGCAAGTGCTCTCCGTGCAGGCCAAGGACGGACCCGAGTTCAATTTTGCAGCCACCCGCGCGGTCATCTATCAACTCGCCAAGGTCCTCGCCATCAAGGACGAAATCTACGTGGCCTATCTGCTCACCTGTGAGGAGAAATACCGCCGCGACCGCCGCCGCTACAACATCGACCCGAGCCGCGGCGACCGCATCCGCTACCGCCACCTGAACCGGCCGCATCTGCGCCTGTTTGGCCGCGACTTCCGCCCGGATATCAAGCTGGGCGACAGGTCGCTGAAGTCGGTCGCTCGCATGAAGTTCCTCCGCCGGCTTTTCTCTTCGTGGTGGCACCGCGAAGAGCGCGACTTCGCCGCTTGGTACGAGGGCCTAATCGCCGACTTTTCCCCGCAATCCGCAGACGAGTACCACACCTGGGTGCAAGTTCTGTTGCTGCCCGAAGAGGTGCGCGGCTATCGCGGCGTCCGGCAGCCCAAAATGGAGGCGGCCAAGAAGCGGGCCGATGAGTTGCTCACTGGACGCGAGACCGCTCCAGACCCAGCCCTGGTACAGATTTCCGTATCCACTGGAAGCTGACCTCCGTGATTCGCCCCTATCGCCCAGCGGACTTGCCCGCGCTCAAGCACATCACGGCCGTTTGCTTCCCCGGCGTATCCATCGACCGCAACATCGAGCAGCGCTTCGGGCTAATCGGCGGACGCGACTGGCAATTTCGCAAGCTGCGCCACATTGACGACGACGTGGCCGGCGAGCGAGCGAGCGGCGTCTTTGTGTGGGAAGAAAACGGCGAGGTCGTCGGCTACATCACCACCCGCATCGACCACGAGAGCAAAATCGGCGGGATTCCCAACCTCGCCGTCCTGCCGCATTGCCAAGGCAAGGGCGTGGGTCGCCAACTCCTAGAACACGGCTTAGCGCATCTGCGCACCGCTGGTATGGAGTGCGCCAAAATAGAGACGCTGGCGCAAAACCCCATCGGCGCGCACTTGTATCCCAGCCTCGGCTTTGAGGAAGTCGCCCGCCAGATCCACTATTGCACGCGCCTGTGATTGGTAGAAATATAGCCATCCTACATCATTCACCAGATGATCCGCAGATGGACGCAGATAGACGCAGAACAGTAGGACGATCCGCAGCTCGAATCGTTCAGTCATTCAGGATTGCTACATGACGCCGAAAGAAGCCGCCGGCCGGCGCGCCGCCGAGTACATTGAATCCGGTATGACCGTGGGCTTGGGCACTGGCTCGACCACTGAGTGGGCTATCCGCGCCCTCGGCGAACGCGTCGCGGCCGGACTGACAATCAAGGCCATCCCCACCTCGGAAGCCTCAGCCGCCTTGGCCCGCGCCCTCGACATTGAACTGACGACGCTCGCCGAGGTGTCCAGCGTCGATTTGACCATTGACGGGGCCGACGAAGTCGATCCCAACCTCGACTTAATCAAGGGCCTAGGCGGCGCGCTCCTGCGCGAGAAAATCGTCGCCTCCATCACCGCGCACCAAATCATTGTCGCCGATCCATCCAAGTTAGTCGATCAGCTCGGCACCAAGGCCCCGCTGCCGGTCGAGGTCGTCCCTTGGTCGCATCCCCTCATCTCGCGGCGTCTTGAAGAACGAGGACTCACCCCAGCCTTGCGCTTGCAGGCACCGGACACCCCGTTTGTCACCGACAACGGCAACTACGTCATCGACGCTCGCTTTCCCGAGGGGATCGACGACGCCCATGCCACCGAGCACTGGCTCAACAGCCTGCCCGGAGTCGTGGAAAACGGCCTTTTCCTCTCAATGACCCATCTCGTAATCGTCGGTCAAGACGACGGCTTCTGTCACCTGATCAACTAAAGCTGAGGTTCCATGCAACATTCTACACAACGCTCGCGCCGCTCTTTTCTGCAAAGCGCCCCGCTCGTTGCGGCCGGCGGCTTAGTAGCCTGTGGCCAAGCCGAACAGCAAGCGGCCCCTGCGGTCCAATCCCAACAGCGCTTCAAATGGAAGATGGTCACCACGTGGCCCAAGGACTTTCCAGCGCTGGGCACCGGTGCCAACAACCTCGCCCATAGCATTGAGGCTCTGTCTGGAGGACGCCTGCACGTCAAGGTGTACGGCGCGGGTGAGTTGGTGCCAGCTTCGGGCGTCTTCGACGCGGTCTCCGGCGGCACCGCCGAGATGGGCCACGGAGCCGCTTACTACTGGAAGGGCAAGCACGAGGCAACCCAGTTTTTCTCGGCCGTTCCCTTTGGGCTAAACGCGGCCGAAATCAACGGCTGGCTGCGCTATGGCGGCGGCCAGAGCCTGTGGGACGAACTCTACGCCGACTTCAACCTCCGGGCCTTTCCCGTCGGCAACACGGGCGTGCAGATGGGCGGGTGGTTCAACCGGGAAATCAACACCCTCGCCGACTTTTCCGGTTTGGTCATGCGGATGCCGGGCTTGGGCGGCGAGGTCATGCGCCGCCTCGAAGTCACGGTCAAAGCCCTGCCCGGCGGCGAAATTTTCCAAGCCCTCAAGACCGGTGCCATCGACGCCACCGAATGGGTCGGCCCGTACAACGATCTCGCCTTTGGGCTGCACCAAGCCGCCCAATACTACTACTGGCCGGGCTGGCACGAGCCGGGGACCGCGCTAGAGTGCATGGTTAACAAGCAAGCCTTGGGAGCCCTGCCCGCAGACCTCCAAGCCGTCGTCGAGTACGCCTGTCAAGCGGCCAACGACGACATGCTAAGCGAGTTCACCGCGCGCAACAGCCAAGCCCTCAAGACCTTAGTTGACGAACACGGCGTCCAGCTCCGGCGCTTTCCCGACGAGCTGTTGGCGCAAATCGGCAAAGTGTCCGCCGAAGTAGTAGCCGAGATCGCGGGCCAAGACCCCTTTTCCAGCCGGGTCTATGACTCGTTTGACGCCTTCCGCAAAAACTCCATCGCGTACACCCATATCTCCGAGCAAGCCTATACCCAAGCCCGCGCTCTGACGTTTGGCTAGCGCCCGCATGGAACGCCTCAATCGCTTCATCGTCCACACCGTGCCTTGGCTGACGCTGGGCATGGTCTTGGTGACTTTTGTCGTCGTGATCTTGCGCTATCTCTTTGGGCGCGGCTGGGTCTGGATGCAGGAAATAGCCCTGTACATGCACGCCTTTACCTTCCTCCTCGCGGCCAGCTACACCCTCTCGCGCGACGAGCACGTCCGCGTCGATATCCTCTACCGGCCCATGGACGCCCGGCGCAAGGCCCTAGTCAATCTCTTGGGCAGCGCACTGCTGCTAATTCCCTGTTGCGCGGTGCTGCTCTACCAGTCGCTGCCCTTTGTCGCCGACTCTTGGGCCGTGTTCGAAGGCTCGCAAGACGGCGGCGGCCTAGAGGCAGTCTATCTGCTCAAAACCGCCATTCCCCTGTGCTTTGCGCTGCTGTTTTTGCAGGCCCTAGCCATCATTCACCACAGCGCACAAACCCTCCGCACCCAATGAGCGAATTCGCGCCGCTAGCCATGTTCCTCTGCACCTTCGCGGTGCTGCTGTCCGGCTTCCCAGTGGCCTTTTGCCTCGCGGGTACGGCCCTCGGCTTCGCCGGTCTCGGCATCATCACCGGCGACTTTGACGCGGCCTTTCTCTCGGCTCTGCCGCCCCGCATCTACGGCATCATGTCCAACGAGACCCTGATGGCCGTGCCGCTGTTCGTCTTTATGGGGGTCGTGCTAGAGCGCTCGAAAATCGCCGAGGACCTACTCGAAACCATGGCCCAACTCTGCGGCAGCTTGGGCGGCGGACTGGGGATTTCGGTCTGCCTCGTCGGTGGCCTGTTGGCGGCTTCCACCGGCATCGTCGGCGCAACGGTCGTCACCATGGGCCTCATCTCGCTGCCGGCCATGCTCAAACGCGCGTACTCCCCAGCGGTTTCCACCGGCATCATCTGCGCTTCGGGGACGCTGGGCCAGATCATCCCGCCCAGCATTGTGCTGGTCATCCTCGGCGACGTAGTCTCCTCGGCGTACCAGCAGGCCCAGCTCAAAATGGGCAATTTCGCCCCGGTCTCGGTGTCGGTCGGCGACCTCTTTATGGGCGCGCTCGTGCCCGGCGTCGTGCTGATGGGCCTCTATATCCTCTATATAATCGGCCTCGGCCTCCTCAAACCTGCTACCGTGCCAGCCGTGCCAGCCGAAGAGCGCGCACAAATTCTCAGCGCGGCCTTCTTCCGCCGCCTCGGCGCGGCCCTCGTCCCGCCCCTAGTCCTCATCTGCGGGGTGCTCGGCTCCATCCTCTTCGGAGTGGCCACGCCGACCGAGGCGGCTTCGGTCGGCGCGGTCGGTGCCATGCTCTTGTCGCTGGCCAAAGGACATTTCAACCGCACCGCGCTCAAAGAAGTCATGCGCACCACCACCGAGATCAACGCCATGGTCTTCATCATCCTCATCGGCGCGAGCGTGTTTTCGCTGGTCTTTCGCGGCTACGGGGGCGACGAAGCAGTCGAGAGTTTTCTAACCCATGAAGCAACCGGCGGCGTGCTCGGCTCTTTCGTGTTAGTGATGGCCGTGATGTTTTTGCTCGGCTTTTTTCTCGACTTTTTCGAGATCATCTTCGTCGTCGTCCCCATCGTTGGCCCAATCCTCTTGACGATGGGGCTAGATCCGGTGTGGTTGGGCGTGATGATCGCCTTGAACTTACAGACCTCTTTTCTCACGCCTCCGTTTGGCTTCTCGCTCTTTTACTTGCGAGGCGTCGCTCCCCCTGAGATCAGCACGCCGCAAATCTACCGGGGGGTCGTGCCCTTTATCGCCATTCAGGTGCTGCTGTTGGTGGGATTGTGGTTCGTGCCGGAGCTGGCTACGTATCTGCCGGCGAAGGTGTTCGGACGCAGCTAGCGCCGCAGACCACTAGCTCACAGGCGCTCTGCGGCCGATGCCCTCGCCATCGTCAGCATCCCGACATAGGCATCGTACATATGCTGAATGTTGCCAACGTAATGCACCGGCTGGCCACAGCGACAGAAGCCGTAGCGCGACCGTTCGTGATACGCCGGCTTGGCAAGCAGCCGCATCGCCTGTTCCACGTGGCCAAACCACTGGTCGGGATTCCACCCCTTTTCGCGGGCTAGGCGGCGCGCTTCGAGCACGTGCCCGTAGCCGACATTGTAGGAGGCCAGCGCAAAGCGCATCCGCTCCTCAATGGGTATGTTCGAGTCAAAGCGGTTGACCAGTTGGGACAGGTACTTTACTCCGGCGTGGATATTCTCTTCCGGGTCGTGCAGATCGGTAAATCCCAGTTCGCGCCCGGTGTCCGGCATGATCTGCAGCAGCCCGCGTGCGCCGACCCAGCTAGTGGCCTGGGGATCAAATTTGGATTCCTGGTACATCTGTGCGGTAATCAATCGCCAATCTTGGCCGTACTGGCGGGCGTACTTTTTAATTAGCTCATCATAGGGCGACAGGCGTCCGCTCAAATCGACCCGTAGCGAATCTTTTGCTTTGGCGATGGTGCGCTCGTTTTTGAAGTAGCGCTTCTTCATCATGTTAAAAAACAAGCCGCCTTTTTCTTCTTGTACATACTGATTGAGCGCCGCCAGCAAGGCTGGATTGTCCTCGCGCACCGCCCACCCCAAAACCGTCGGTTTGATGCTAAAAGCCGCCTTGAGTTGGCGTCCGTAGGCGAGTTCCACGTCAAGCAGATTGGAGTCGCACAGCGTAATGTCGTAGCGACCCTCTTCAACGTCGGCTAGGATGTCTTCGGTTTCGATAGAGTCGGGCAGGGCCGCGACCTGCAAACCCTCTATGGAATCGGCAAGGGCCATCAAAGTGGTGTAAAAAGAAGAGCTTTGGCGCACGTGGACCGTGCGCCCGGCCAAGTCCTCAAGGCTGGCAATCGAATCTTCCTCCGCGCGCACGACCACCAGTTCGTCCACTTCGTTGTAAGGCAGGGTAAACGCCGCCTGTGCCCGTCGCTCCTCGGTGATGGTCATGGCTGCGGCCACGACGTCACCTTTGCCTTCGTTCAAATACGCCAGCAGGTCGGCATGGCTTGCTGGAATGACGATATCGAGCCGCAGGTCGTGCCGGTCGGCGAACTCCTTGATAAGCTCGTATTCAAAGCCCACCTGCTGGCCGCGATGAATGAAGTAAGTCATCGAGTTATTGCGGGTGATCATGCGCAGCCGCTGACGTTTTTTTAAGCCGGGCAGATCGTCGGTGAAGGTCTGCTGGGACTGGCGCGTAAACTGCTGGGCGAGCAGATATTCATCGACCTTGGTCCTGAGTTGCACATCGCCGGGCCGCATCATCAGCGCAATCGGGCAATTTTCCGCCAACACCAGCGGCGTAACCATGTCGTCGTAGTAGCGTTCCACCGCCCGCCACAAGTGCTCGTCGGCTACGGTCGCTTGGTATTGGCCGCGGACGACGCCTTCTATGAGCCGTTCGAGGCCGAGCTGTTCCGGCGCAGCGTGAATGCGCAACGACGGTACTTGCTGCTGAATGTCCAACAGGGTCTGGTAGTGCGCACTAGAGCGGCGGACGCCGATTTTCATCCCAGCCAAATCCTCAATCGCTGTCGGCAGGCTATCGCTGGCCGCAGTAATCAGGTACTCATCCACGTAGAGATACGGCACGGAAAACGCCGCTTGCTCCTGCCGCGCTGGCGTAACCGTCAGGCTAGCCGCGACGATGTCGCCTTCGCCTTCCAACAGCTTCTGCACCATCTGGGCGTAATTTTCGGCCTTTATTAGCACCAGTTCCAGCTTGAGTGCTGCGGCCAAGTCGCGGGCGAGGTCGTAGTCAATTGTCACCGGTTCCGCAGACTTGGGAATATGGGAAATCGGCTCGGGCGGGACGATGACGCGCAACTTGCCGTGGGATTGCAATACTGGCAGATCGCCCGTGTATTTAGGCAGTGCCGGAGCCGGAGCCGGGGTCGCCGGTTGGCTGCATTGGACAAACGTAGAAAAGGCAATAAGTCCTATAGGAAGAAGCGTGCGAGTGCGAAAGGACACGACGCGCCTCCTTTCCAAATCGACCCGCTCAACGGGCCTCCGTAGTGTCTTAGCCTGGGATGAAAAACGGCGCTTGTGGGTTTTGTTAAATATCGCGCCGTAGAGATTTTGGGGAGGTTGTCAACTCACTGGGCAATATCATAAGTATCATAAATTTGTAATTTTTATACTCTGACTTTTTTCGACTATTTTGGCTCTTCAATGTATCTTCAGGAAGCCTCATGCTGACACTTAATCCCTATCTACGGTGATTAAATTTTAGTTAATTTTCATTAACTCATCAAGCGCAATAAAACCCCTTGTACCCGCGAGCAGGTTCGCCAATAATAGAGAGGTCAGCATTTTTCGTCAAGCAGTTTTATTCATTTTGCGTGGCTTGACGCCACCTCCCTAAAGAGTCTTTATATCTGCTGTTTTGCTGCCAATATGGCCCATTCAAGGAGGACTACTCGCCGTGCTAACTCACGAACTCACCGTCGTCGAACCGGGGCGAATCGAGGTCACCCAGACCGACTTAGACGACCGCCTGCACCCCCATGAAGTGCTAATAGAGACCGAATACTCCGTCGTCAGCGCCGGCACCGAAGGCGCGGGCTTTACCGGCTTGGTCAAGCAAATGCCCTTCGGCGACGCCGGTCAGTACCCGCGCGGCACCGGCTACGGCAACCTCGGCCAAGTGCTCAAGGTCGGCGACGCGGTCTCCGGCGTACAACCGGGCGACCGCGTCCTGTCCTTTGCCCGACACGCTTCCATCGTAAAAACAGATGCACAGCGCATGGCGCTGCCCGTCTCGTGCGAGGCCCCCGGCCAGCACCTCGTGTTCACGCGCATGGCCGGTGTCAGCATCTCCGCTTTGCGCTCTTCTAGTGTCCAGCCCGGCGACACCGTGCTCGTGGTCGGCGGCGGCCTCGTAGGCAACTTCACCGCCCAACTCTTCCGCTTGGCCGGTGCCGACGTCATGCTCGCAGATTTGTCCGAACTGCGCCTACAGCAGGCGCGAGCCTGTGGAATCGAGCACACCGTCAATCCCGGCCGCGACGATCTGGAAGCTGTGGTGCGCGACTGGACCGACGGCGCTGGTGCCCGCATCGGCGTCGAGGCCATTGGCATCAGCGAAGTCATCGCTCAGACCGCGATGTGCATTGCCCGCCACGGCGAACTCATCCTCCTCGGCAGTCCGCGCGCCCCGGCCCACTTCGATGTGACGCCGATGCTGCTGCATATCCACCTAGAGGCGATCCGCATGATCGGCGCCCTCGAGTGGCGCTGGCCGCAGCACGAGACTGAACGCTGCCGCGATCTCGACACCAATTACCGTCAACTCGCCGCGTGGATCGCCAGCAGCCAACTCGCCGTCGAGCCCCTGCTGACCCACCTAGCATCCCCGGCCGATTGCCAACAGATGTACGAGGGACTGACCGCCAACAAAGAGGAATACCTCGGCGTGGTCTTCGACTGGTCGCTGCTGCGTTAATCCCATGTCAACGCACTACCTCGCGCTAGACATCGGCTCTACTACCGTCGTCGCCATCGTCATCGACCTCGACACCAACTCCGTAGTCGGCGCAGCCAGCGCAGCCAATTCGTCCGAGACGACCTCCGCAGCAGATAAGCGCATCAGCCGCTCGGAGTGGGACCTCGACGCGATGACCGAGCTGGCCATCGACAACGCCTCTGCGCTCGTAGCCCGCACCAACGCCCGGCCAGCCGCCATCGGCGTCACCGGACAGCAACAGGGCCTGCAACTCCTCGACTCCGAGCTCAATGCCGTAGGCCCTTATTTTTCTTGGCAAGACCAACGCGCCCAAGAACTCCTACCGGACCAGCAGCACACCTACTTAGACGCTATGGCCCAGCGCGGGAATTCCACCGCCATCGAGGGAGAGTTGCACGCCTTTGCCAATACCGGCTGCCCTCTCGTGGCCGGCCACGCCGCACCGCACCTGTTTTGGCTGCAAGCCAACAACCAGCTTCCCAGCGCCGTCAGCGGCACAGCGGCTCCTGAATTTGTGGTGTCGCGCCTAGTGGGCAAACGACCGGTGGTCGATCCCACGGACGCGCTCGGCTGGGGCGTCTATGACGTGCCCAAGCGCGCTTGGGCGGACGAGCTTATCGCCGATCTCGGCCTAGACCAGTCGCTGTTTCCCGAACTGGTCGAATCTTGCACTATGGCCGGCCCCCTGACCGCAGCGATGGCTCAAAAGCTCGGCGTACCAGCGGGCCTGCCCGTGGCCGTGGCGTCCGGCGATCACCAGTGCAGCTTTGCCGGCACGGTCGCCGATTGCGCCAACACCGTGGCCGTCAACGTCGGCACCGGCGGGCAAGCCGCACTGCATATCGAAGCCCCCCTGCCGCGCGGCTCGCTCGAACTGCGCCCCTATATCCAGCGCGGCTATCTGCTGGCCGGCGTGGGGGCCGTCGGCGGGCGGACGTTCAGGACGCTGCGCGACTTCTTCGCCGACGCCATTTCTGCCCTCGCCGATGTCCAACCCGACAGCGAGGCCCTGTACGAGCGGCTCGTATCATTAGCGGCTGACGTACCGGCCGGTGCCGAGGGCGTACGCGCCGACCCGCTGTTTTCCGGGTCGCGCAGCAGGCCGCGCGCCAAAGCCGCCTTCCGCGAGTTGACCGCGGCGACGCTGACTGCCGGACACCTAACGCGCGCGCTGTTGGAAGGCATGGCCGTCGAGTTGGCCGATTCGTATCGCGAGGCCATCCGTCTAGGCAGCGGCGCGCGCTCCAAGCTGGTTGGCGCAGGCAACGGCATCAAGCTGAACCCCGTGCTGCGAGCGGCATTGGAAGCGGAGTTCGCCATGCCGCTGCACGTGGGCTCGCACGGCGAAGAGGCCGCCGTTGGTGCCGCGCTGTGTGCTGCCGTAGCCGACGGCGCGTTTGGCTCCATTGCCGAGGCGAGTGCGGCGTTTGCTAGTGCTTCAGCAGTGTCAAGCGTCAAATGAGATGTTTCTGGCGGTCTGGCACTATCCTTGTATAAGAGCGAAATTATATGATGTATGCCTCGACCAAGAAAACCATATCGCCATGAAACATATCGAGATTGTCGATGGGGCATTGAACAGTCGCTTTGAACTATACGCTGTGACCGATCAGATCTTTGATTTGCTATTTCCCGCAGAAGAGGACGAAATATATCTCGAATATCTGAACAAAGAGCTGCAAGAGGATGCAGCGTTCTGGGATCAAGTTTATGCCCGAGAAGTGGATCGACGCACCGTTAAGGGAATTCACGGCATCCTCCATACGCATCCCAAAGCGAAAACTTCCATCATAGAACAAACTGCAGGTCGAACTGGATCAATCGGCTATTAACCAATCAAAACAGGAGTCATCAATGAGACGAGTTTTGCTGCTGTTCACTGTGCTGCCAGTGCTACTGTACGCCTGCGTCAGCACGTCGCCGACACCCGTGCAACAGGCGGCGCTGGAGGAGACGACCGAGAAGTTAGAGGATCCGCAACTGCCCATTGATTCCCTGGTAACCGTCGGCCAGCTAGACAACGGCCTGCGCTACGTCATCCGCAAAAACCAGAAGCCCGAGAACCGAGTCGAGCTGCGGCTGGTGGTCGATGCCGGCTCGGTGCTGGAGGACGAAAACCAACAGGGGCTGGCGCACTTTGCCGAGCACATGGCCTTCAATGGCACCAAAAACTTCGCCAAGCAGGAGCTAGTGGACTACCTGGAGCTAATAGGCATGCGCTTCGGGCCAGACCTCAATGCCTACACTAGCTTCGACGAGACCGTGTACATGCTAACCGTACCCACCGACAGCACCGAGGTCGTGGAAACGGCCTTTCAAATTTTAGAGGACTGGGCGCACCAGATCAGCTTTGAGGCCGAAGAAATCGACAAGGAACGCGGCGTGGTCGTCGAAGAGTGGCGGCTGCGGCGCGGCGCTCAGCAGCGCATGTTCGACGAGCAAATACCCATTCTCCTAAAAGATTCGCGCTACGCCGTACGCCTGCCCATCGGCCAGAAGGCCGTACTCGACACCTTTCAGCACGAGGATCTGCGCCGCTTTTACCGCACTTGGTACCGGCCCGACCTGATGGGTTTTGTAGCCGTCGGCGACATGGAGCCAGCGGAGGTAGAGGCGCTGGTGCAGGAGTATTTTGCGCGCATCCCCGCGTCCGAAAATCCCCCCGAACGCACGGTGTTCCCCGTACCCGACCACGAGGAAACGCTCTTTGCCATTACCACCGACCCAGAAGCCACCTACAACAACGTCAGCATCTACTACAAGATGGACGTGCGGCCCCAAGGAACGGTGAGCACCTACCGCCGCTCGCTGATTGAATCCCTATATCACCGGATGTTAAACCAGCGCCTGCACGAACTGACCAAGCTCCCCGAGCCGCCCTTTTTGGGTGCCTATTCGGGACAAGGGCGTTGGTTGCGCTCTAAGGAGTTTTTCATCCTCGGCGCTGGGGTGCAAAACAATGGTTTCGACGCCGGACTTGAGGCCCTGCTGGTTGAAGCAGCGAGAGTGCGGGAACACGGCTTTACCGCCTCTGAGCTAGCGCGCGAGAAAAAGGAAATGCTGCGCGGCATGGAGCAGTCCTACCGCGAGCGCGACAAACAGCAGTCGAGCGGTTTTGCGTCCGAATACGTGCGCCACCTGCTGACCGATGAAGCCATCCCCGGCATTGCCAAAGAATACGAACTCTATCAAGAACTGGTTCCCGGCATTGCATTGGAGGAGGTCAATGCGCTGGCCAGCGAGTGGACGAGCGAAAAAAACCGGGTAATCACCGTGGAGGCACCCGAGCAAGAGGGCATTGCCGTGCCCAGCGAGCAAGATCTGCTGGCGATCTTCGCCGAGGTAGCCCAGCAGGAGATCGAGCCGTACGCCGACGAGGTGTCCGACGAGCCGCTCGTGGCGCAGGTACCAGTTCCGGCAGAAATCGTCGAACGCAGCGAAATCCCCGAGATCGGCGCAACTTGGTGGACGCTCTCCAACGGCATCCGGGTCTGCCTGAAGCCGACGGATTTCAAAAACGATGAGATCCTCTTTAGGGCCTATAGTCCCGGCGGGCACTCACTGGTCCCCGACGCCGACTACGTGGCGGCCTCGACTGCGACCTCAGTAGTCAGCGAAGGCGGCGTGGGATCGTTTAACAAGATAGAACTGGAGAAGAAACTGGCCGGCAAAGTGGTGCGGGTATCGCCGTGGATCAGCAGCTTGCGGGAGGGCGTTTCAGGCTCGGCTTCGCCCGAAGATATCCAGACCATGTTCGAGCTGATCTACGCCTTCTTCACTGCGCCGCGCCAAGACAGTACGGCCTTCCAAGCCTATCAGACGCTCATGCGAGGCTCCATCCAAAACCGCAGCGCGCGTCCAGAAACGGCGTTCAGCGACACCATTGCGGTCACCATGGCGCAGTACCACCACCGGGCGCGTCCCTGGTCGCTGGAGTTGCTCGACGAGATGGACTTGGCCACGTCTATGGCCGTGTACCAGGATCGTTTTGCCGACGCCAGCGATTTCTCCTTTTTCTTTGTCGGCAACTTCACCCTCGAAGGCATAGAGCCGCTGGTGCGCACTTATCTAGGCGGCTTGCCGACCACGGGACGGGAGGAGACTTGGCGCGATGTCGGCATTGAGGCCCCAGAGGGCGTGATCGACAAAGCAGTCTATCGCGGCATTGAACCCAAGAGCCGATCGCAGATGATTTTCACCGGCCCCTTTGAATACGACGGCTGGAAAAACAACCTCGAACTCAGGGCCATGACCTCCGTGCTGCAGATCAAGCTGCGCGAGGTGTTGCGCGAGGACTTGGGCGGCACCTATGGGGTCTGGGTCAGCAGCAGCGGCTCGCAACACCCGGACGAGGAGTACCGCATCTCCATCTCCTTCGGCAGCGATCCCGACCGCGTCGAGGAGCTGACGCAGGTGATCTTCGAGCAGATCGACAGCCTAAAAACCGTCGGCACCACCGATCTCTACGTCGATAAGGTCAAGGAAATGCGCAAACGCCAGCGCGAGACAGACCTCAAGGAGAACAGCTTCTGGGTCGGATCGCTGGCGTCGCTCGACTTCAACGGGGTCGATCCACGGCTGCTGATTCAGTATCCAGCGTTGGTCGATTTGCTGACGGTAGAGGCCGTGCAGCAATCGGCGCAGAAGTATTTCAACATGGACCGCTATGTGCGGGTGGTGCTCTATCCGGAGGAGGAGAGTAAGGCGGAGGAAGAGTAGCGTTAGCGGTACCGTACGTCGCCGTCGGCTCGAACCGTTTTGGTTGAGTCGACGGCGGCTTCAGCATCTCTATAATGCTGTGAATTCTAACTTTTCTCTATCGCCTCGCATATCTTTCGAGCGAGATGATACATCTTTTCGGCTAGCTCCTTCGGTGGTTTTCCACCCGGGAGTAGCCCAAGATCTGAGGGATACCTCGCATCAATGTACAGTTCATTCAATTGGTTCAGAAGATCCGATTCTACCTCAAGGCTGATATACTTCTCAATCTGATGGCGGAGCGTGATCAGGTCGTGGACTCTTGGCACGGCTTGTTCATACTCTTCAAGAACCGCTTTGAACGATTTCTCGACTGCCTGCTGACAGTGGAAAGCAACCATATGCGTCAGGTCGTCGCGGTTGATGATTTCTTCTACAACCCCCAAGTCATCGCGCGCTGAATCCAGCCACGCCTTAGCTTGCCTTTTCATATAACGTCTTCCCTAAACGTTCTATGTCGTTCAAAAAAGAAGTGCCATGCCTCTGCAGAAGTTCATACTCGGCTTTAGTATAGACGATAAGGTCAATAGGAATCTGTCTATTGATTTCTTGGATACTGTCCCTCACTATAAGCCTTCTTTTCATCCTTTCCTCATAGGTCTGTGAGATAACCTCAGAATCGAGGATGACCAGTAAATCTATATCGCTTCCCGTCTCCTCTGTCCCTAAGGCATGGGATCCGAAAAGCACGATCCTATAGGGATCACAAGTCAAAAGACTCGAGACTATATCGTATATGTCGCTGGTCTTAGTCGCCATCTGCTCCCTACGTGTTTTCATCCCGCAATAGTCGTTTTAGATCCCTTTCAAAGCGCAAAACTCACACCTGACGTCCACCCAACCCGTTTGCGCCCGATTAGCAGCGACCATCAACGTCTCCATAGTTGACGGGCAATCTCCGCCCGCTCCCGTTCCAGTCTTTGGGCAAGCGTCTCTAGCTGTTTATGATAGCTGACATCAACTTGGCCGCTGAGAAGGTGTCACTCATGTTGTCATCTCCGCTGAAGCTGAGCGTTTGTAAATCCAATGAAGAGGAAACGACATCAAGCCGCAAGCTAAACGTGCAGCTCGGGACAAACTTGCATCATGGTACTGCGTTTAGTACCATTAAATCGTCATGCGAGCGAAGCATCAGCGCACGCTGGAGAATGTGCTCAAGACGCCGACGCCAGCAGGCATCCGGTGGACTGACATCGTTGCCATGCTGAAGGCAGCAGGCGTGGAGGTGTCTCAGCGTTCGGGGTCGCGCATTCTGCTGAAAAAGGGAGCAGAACGGATAGTAGTTCACCGACCCCATCCAGAGCCAGAGACTGGGAGAGCGACGGTGCGCGACATCGCCGCGTTCCTCAAAGCCGTAGGAGTCAAGCCATGATGCAGTATAAAGGATACGCCGCCGAGGTGGAATTCGACGATTCCGTGGGATGTCTTCACGGACGGGTCGTCAACAGCGGCGCTTATTCGATTGCCACCTTTGAGGCAACTGACGTCGAGGGGATTCGGCGCGAGTTCCATCGCTCCATCGACGAGTATCTCAAGTCCTGTGAGGAAGACGGCATTGAGCCGCGAAGACCCTTCTCAGGCAAGCTCAACCTTCGGCTCGGGCCAGACTTGCATCAGCGCGTTGCTCGCTCGGCGGCAGAGAGCGGTCTGAGCTTGAATAGCTGGATCATGCAAGCACTGGAAAAGAGCGTGTCCGAGTAACCCTGTCAACAACCACCAGAGGAACGCCGCATCAAATATTGAGCTTCTGAAACATGTCATTGGCGTCTTCACACTCGATAGGAGCCCATCCTACATTAACTGATCGGCTAACGCCTGTAATTGCCCCTCGTCAGGATTCGGCCCGGCCAACGCGATCTCCGCATTTCCCTCGCCTTTTATTACAACCGCAACCTGCTTCGACCGTACGCCCTCAACCACGATCTCCCGAACCGCCGCTCGCGCCTTCTCTTCGACACCGCTGCCGAGAAAAATCTTCGCCGAAACCTCGCCCATCGAATCCTTGCGCGCCCCCTTTTCAAAATACTTTCGCTTCTTCCGCTCGTCGCTCCGTTTGAACACCACGCCCGCCACCCCTTCCAACACCATCAGCAAATCATCCGTATCCCGACCCGACAAATAGAGTATCATCAGTGCACCACCGATCCGTCGGCTTGAAAACTCCCCTTGTTGCCAGCTTGTACAACTTCACCGGATTTGAGCGTGATGCGGTCTAACGGTTGGTACATGTCAGGTCTTTGCCTCGTTCTTAGCTCTTGTCAACCGCTTACGTATTAACCTCCGCTCCGCCCCCCATACAAATCCCGCACCCGACTCACCACCACGGCCAACAAGATAATCGACCCCAAAAACGCCTGCTCGTAATAGACGTTGGCCTCCAGCATCACCAAGCCGTTTTTGATGAGGACGATGATGACCGCCCCCAACAGCAGGCCCAGCGCCGAGATGCGCCCGCCCGCCAGCCCAGTCCCGCCGACAATAGCCACCGCAAAGCTGGTGATCAGCCAGTCCTTACCCGTCGCCGGTTGCGCCGACCCCATCCGCGAGACCCACAACACCGCGGCCAGCGCCCCCACGCCGCCCGACAGCACGTGCGACAGCAAAATCATCCGGTCAGTATTGATCCCCGCCAACCGAGCCGCCTCCTGATTCCCCCCGGTCGCCAACAGCCGCCGCCCGAAGACCGTGTGCCGGAAGGCGTAGTGCGTCGCCAGCAGCACCAGCCCCATCGTCCAGAACAAATTCGACAGCCCCAAAAACTTCTGCCGTCCCAAAAACGTGAACTCCCGAGGAATGTCCGTGTAGGCGTAGCCTTCGGAAAACCCATGCACTAGCCCTGTAAAGACAAAAAGCGTGGCCAGCGTGGCGATAAAGGAATTGATCTGTAACCGCGTGATGATGACGCCGTTGATCCACCCGGCCGCACCGCCAATCCCCAGCGCCACCAGCGCCGCTAACCACCCCGGCAAACCCAACACCTGAATGCAGTACCCAGTGGTAATGGTCGCCAAGCCGCCGATGGCCCCCACGGACAGATTCATCCCCCCAGCGACCAGCACCAGCGCCTGAGCCAGCGCCACCAACACGGAGAACGCAACGATCCGGGAGATGTTGAAAAGGTTGTACGCCGACAGGAAACTCTCCGAACTGAGCGCACATCCCACAAACAACAACCCCGCGGACAAGGCGATCCCCGCGTCATTGTGCCGCATGAGTTTGCGTAAGTATTCCATAGTCAATTCAGATGAAGTCCAATGCGGCGGCTTACCTCATCGTAGTCCAAGCCCTGCTCGTGGATCTCGGCGATCTCGTGGACGATCTGCTTGTCCTTAAAGACGAGTATCCGTCCTGCCAAACCGATGATCTCCGGCATGTCCGACGAGATCAAAATGATGGCCTTGCCTTCTTTGGCCGCCAAATCCCACAGCAAGCGGTGGATCTGGGCCTTGGCTTGGATATCCACCCCGACGGTCGGCTCATCGACGATCAGGATGTCGCAGCCAGCGGCCAGCCACTTGCCCAAGCTGACCTTTTGCTGATTGCCGCCGCTGAGGTGGTTTACCTCCTGCTCCAAGCCCGTCGTGCGAATATCCAGCGCCGCGACCAGCGCCTGCGCAGCTTGGGTCTCCGCCCGGTCGTCAATCCGGCGGGTGAACTTGCCGACGATCCGCTCCCATATGGTAATGCCTAAATTGGTCCGCACGGCTGATTCCAGCAGCAAGCCCTCTTCTTTGCGGTTTTCAGTTACGTAGCCCATGCTGTATTTGTACAGGCTATCGGCCACCGAGCCGATCCGCGCTTTGGCTCCGTGGATATAGACGGCCCCCCGCTCGGCCTGCTCGGCTCCGACTAGCAACCGCGCCAGCTCGGTACGCCCGGCTCCCACCAAGCCGTACAAACCCAAAATCTCGCCAGCGTAGAGCGAAAAACTCACGTCGTGCGCCCGATCAGGTGCATACAACTCCTCAACCCTGAGCACCTCCCGCGCCCGGTCCACCGCTGGCATACCAAACGAAGCCGTCTCCGCTCGCCGGCCGATCATCATCTCGATCAGCTCGGCGCGCGGCAGGCCGGCCAGCTCTCTCGTACCCACGTGTCGCCCGTCCCGCAACACGCTGACTTGGTCGCCGATTTGATAGACCTCGTCGAACTTGTGCGAGACAAAGACGATGGCCACGCCCGCCTCCTGCAACTGGCGCAAAATGTCAAACAAGCGGGCTGCTTCGTGCTCGGTAAGCGACGACGTCGGCTCGTCCAATAGGAGAACCCGCGCCTCGGCCGACAGCACCCGGACGATCTGCACGAGCTGCTTGTGCGCCGCGCTCAAATCGCCAATCGGCGCTTGCGGGTCAATGTCCAGCCCAACCCGCGCCATCGCGGCTCGGGCCTGATCGTCAAGCCGCGGCCAGTCGAGGCGGCCCCATCGGCTGAAGGCGTCTAGCTTGTCGAGCATGATGTTCTCGGCGACGCTGGCCTCGGCCACTACTTGGATCTCCTGATGGACGAGGCCAATGCCTCGGTCGAGGCAGTCGCGGCAGTTGCGCACGCGCAGCGGCGCTCCGTCGAAAAGCATCCGCCCAGCGTCGGGCTGGTAGATCCCAGTGACAATTTTTAGCAGAGTGCTCTTGCCAGCGCCGTTTTCGCCGACTAGGGCGTGGATCTGGCCCGGCTGGAACGAGAGCGACACGTCGTCCAGTGCTCGGACGCCGGGGAAACGCTTGCTAATGGATTGCAGTTCGAGCACGAATCAGCGGGGCGGACTGAGGTATTTGGTCTCCAACTCGCCCATAATCTGCGCGGTGATGGCCCTGACTTCGTCCTCAAAGGTATCGACGTTGTCCTGAGTCACCAGCACCGTGCCCGAGTTGATGAAGTAGCGGTCGGGATTGGCCCGCCAGCCGTCGAGCAGATAACTCAGGAGAGCGCACGTAATGTAGCCGTGGCCGTAGGGATTCTGCGAGATGGTCGCGTCAATGGCCCCCTCGCGGATCGCGTCGAGTACCACCGAGTCCGTGTCGATGCCGACGAAGTGGATGCGCTTGTTGTCCGGGGTTTGGTTCCACTCCGACAGAATGGTCGCCGCGGCCACGGTCGGCGTGTACCCCGTGCAAATCACACCGTCGATCTCCTCGATCCGCGCCGAGAGCGCGTCTTGGATTTTGGCCGTGCTGGTCTCAATCGACTCCATGCCGGCGATTTCTTGGACGATCTGGACCTCTGGGTATTTGGCTACCGCCGCTTCGACACCTTCTTTGCGCAAGATGGTATTGGGGTCTTCGACCAGTTCGAGCACGTTGAGGATGTTGCCCTTGCCGCCCATAAAGCCGATCAGTGCCTCGGTAGCCTCCATTGCCGCCTGTTTGACATCGGTTGCCACGCAAAACGAAGCGGGCGTCGGCAGCGTTGTCGGCGCTCCATAGCTGACGACGTATGCTCCGTTTTGCACCAATTCCTCGTAAAGTCCGTTGGCGGCGCTGGCGTCGGCTGGGTAGATCGAGAAGCCTTTGTAGCCTTGGGCGGCCAGCGGCTCGACGTTGGCGTTTTCGTTGTCCTGGGTCCAGTTTTGGCCAATCTGGCGCTTGATCTTGATCCCGGTGTCGCGCTCATAGCCAATCACCCCTTTTTGTACCTCTTCGACATAGGGGTGGACCATCAGGGCGTACCAGACGATTTTTTTCTCCGTGGGCTTGTCGCCCGATTCGCTGGATCCACCGCAGCCAGCGACAACAAGCGCGGCGGCCCAAATTAGTAGCAGACGCATGTAGGCTCTCCTTTCGGCGATGCCTTTTGGGTGCTGACGCAACACTCTAAAATGTAGTAGTGTCTCAGTTTGAAATTTCCGGTACTCTGATAAAGGAAAAAAACATCCGAAAAATTCAAACTGAGACACTGCCGAAAATGTACTGTAGCGGAGAATTTATCGGCGACTTTAAGCTGATGCCGATCGAAGAAGGGTTGTTTGAAGAAGGCGAATAAGGCCGGCGACGATCGTACTCAGTACGCCACAGAAACCGTCCTGAGTACATGCGCGTCTTTGACCTGAGCTCCTTCGATATCAGTATCCACGCTCAACTGTACCAAATACAGCCCCGGCGGCACCATGCGCCCTCCATCATCCCGGCCATCCCACTCGATCTCATAGGTACCGGTGCTAAATGGACGCTCTTGCGCCAGACGCCGTACTTGGCGGCCCCCCAAATCGTAGATCTCAGCGGCCACAGGACTATCGTCGCCGACCCGCACGACGTTGAAAGCAAAGACTGTGCGGTCGTTGATCCCATCGCCGTTGGGCGAAAAGGCTTCCGGCAGCACCGCCACATCCGTAAGCAGCGCGTTGTGCTCCACAGCAGCGACAATCGTCGTGGTGTTGCCGACGACCTGCGTTAGAGCCTCCCCCGGGTCGATCCGCTGCCAAGCGCCACCGCCATCTGCGCCGCTATTGCGCAGGGCCGCCTGTAACACCGCGCCAGTGACGAAAAGCGCCGTCTCAAAATCCAGCCTCAGCACCTCTGTAGATCCATTGGGCTGGATCGCATCAAAGCGCACGTGCAGCGAGTCCCGACCCGTAGGGATGACCTCGACCCCAGTCAGCGCGCTTGGGCTCGCCTCGCCGTCGAAATCGGCCACCTGACCGCCGTAAAGATCCACCATATCCAACTCCATGTTCGACGGTGCCAACAACAACAGCTCGTCAAAACCCGGATCGCGGAGATCGAACTCCGACCGCACATAAAGCGAGAACGACCGTTGCACCCCGAGTTCGTCCACCTTGAACGGGCCGATCTCTCCCAGCAGACGCTGTGCCACGGGATTGGCGAAGTTGAGACGAACCGAGCGCAGCGTTGGGCTTAGCTCTGGATCTTCCGACAGCAAGGTCGCCTGTACTGTCAGGAATTCCCTCGGCGACGGTGAGACAATCGAACTGCCCGTCGGATCCTCGTAGGGCGCGCTCCAACTGCTCCAATCGCTGCCGGGCACCTGCTCGGCAACAGTGTCGCCTTTGAATATCGACAACAGCTTATTGTATTCGCTTTCGGTCACTTCTGTGCCGTCTTTTTTGAAATAGTGCAGGATCTCGCCCAATTCATTGCCCGTTTGAGTCTGAATCAGCACTTGGGTGCCGGGGGGAGTGTCGGCGTCCCACTCAATCGATAGCAGGTTGCGGCTGCCGCCCAAGCGAATAAGATCCGACCGCAGCGAGACTTCCGGCTGAAAACCTTCGCCATAGAACTGCAACTCGGATATATCCGCCGTGCGGGCCCCAATGGCATTCAAAGTCCACTGAAAGCGGCCATACCGCGCCTTGATCGGCTCGAAGTCGCCACCTTCAACACGGACGATGGGGCGCGGGTTTAGCTCCGCCCTAGTCGTCCACTGGATGCTCCCGTCCGGGGCCAAGGAGCCGTCCGAAAAATCCATCCGATAGTTCGGGAACAAGCTGTTGTTGTAAATCATGCGGAAGGCGTCAATCCAATAGAACGAACCCAAGTCGAAGACGAGCTCCAGCTCGGGATCAGCCACCGCCGAGGAAACTCCGTAAAAGATGCGATTGAAGGTCGCCAAGTCGCCATCGACGAACTTGGTCAGGGCCAGCGGCTGCTTCGCATTGGTAGAGATGACCCCGCCGCGGGCGAGAATGCCAGCAGTTAGCTCGTCCCCTTCGTTCCAGACTTCTAGCTCGGCCAAGCGGGGCAATTCCCGGCGAAAGTAGCGGACACTGCCCCGGCGTTCTTCGTCCAATATGTCGTACAGGTCTTGATCAACGGGCACCTCGCGGCCATCGGGCTGGCGCTTGAAGTGCTGGATCGCGCCACGCGTCTCTTCACTGAGCGCTTCGTATTCATCGGCAGAGACTTCCGTGCCGAGTAGCCCGTCGGTATCCGTGACCAAAATTTGCACAAAGCGCACGGCCGCGGCCTGAACGGTAGGCTCTTGGTCTGTCAGATCGACAGTAAAGACCCGCTGGCTCTTGTTTTTGCTCAAAGTCCGCAACACGGTCTTAAAAGCTGGATTTTCGCTGTTTTGCAAGCGAGCCGGCTTCAGACCGTCGGAGATGAGCACCTCAAAGAGGAGAAAGGGATCGCCCATGCCCTCCTCGACAAAGCGCATTACGAGTTCTTTGGCAAAAACTACGCGACCTAAGTCGATCACAAACCACCACTGCGAGGCTAAGTCTCTGTCGGCTGAAGGTGGATCGGGCTGCCAATAGGTGGTGATGTCGCCGTCGAGCAGATTGACCACATCGGCGATATTGGAGCCGCCCTTGACGGCATCGGCGAGGACGATCTCGGCGGGTTCTTTGCCACCGAGGGATGCCGGCGGATTAAAGCTCAAATAATCGACAATGTCGAACACTGCATTGGTATTTTTTTCAATGCGCCGGGCGCGCACTTCTCCGTCCGGAGAAATCGTCAAGGTTCCCGGGGCAAATTCCCAATTCTGCCAATGATTGCGGCCATTGATCTCGACCTGATTGCTGCGGACCCGGTGGCCGGCCTGCTGGGCGCACACGGCGGTCCCGGCCAGTGCGAGAGCTAGCCCAATAAAAAGGACGCGTCCGAAGATAGTCATAGCGTTTCCCGTTGTGTTCTAAAGTGTTTTAACTCGTTTAGAAATTGCCCATCGTCCGCCATACTCGGCTCCTTTAGTATACTAGGGAGACGACCGCTTGCCGGAAGGCTGGCCCCTTATCGGTCTCGACGCTCACGCGCAGAATGTACAACCCCGGCGGCACCTGTTCACCGCGCTCATCCCGCCCGTCCCACACCCCCACGTACCGGCCGCTGGACGTCCAATCCGAACCCACCACGCCCAACAGGCGACCCGACAAATCGTACACCGACGACTCCACCTGCACCGGCCCCACCAAATTCAGCACATTGCACTCGATGCGCACCGCGTCGTTGATGCCGTCGCCGTTGGGGCTAAACACCGACGGCATCAGCGCCAAGTCGCCGATAGCCTGCTCCCCCAAGCGGGTCAATCCCACGCTCAACCTGTTGCTCTCGGACAGCGCATCCGCGTCCCCAGACTCTAGGCTCTGCGGCACCTCTTGAGGTTGCTCGCTGTTGGAGATCCGCCCGGAAAACACCGTGCCGAACTTAAAGATCGCGGTCTGGAAATCCACCTCAATCAGCTCCTCGGTGCGCTGCGCGTCAATCTTCGGTAGCTCCACTGCAAAACCGGTCTCGTCCAGCCGCACCACTTCAAAGGCCACCGGCTCGCCCGAAATCCGCACCTCATCCACGCTCTGTGCCCGTACCGGCGTGTCAATGTCCAGCCGATCAAAGCCCACATCGTCGCTGGCCAAGACTGCCCGCAACTTGTAGGTGAAGGCCGTAACCTCACCCGGCGGCGCGGCCGCAGGTGATATCTCGGCGACGGCTCGTTGCGCCACCGGCGGGATCGATACGGCAAACTGCACCCAATCCAACTGCCCAGTGGTCTCTCGGCTCGACGAGAAGTCCGCGCGCACTTGCACGTAGCGCTGAGGGCCATCGCCGACCATCACCCCCTGCCCGGCTGTGAAGTCGTAGCCTCCCCAGAACGCCCAATTCTCCGTGTCGTGGGTAGTGCCAGCCCGCTCGCCGAGCGCCAGCTTATTGTACGACGCCAGCGTCAGGGGACGGCCCTTGGCGTCGAAGCGGGTGCGCTCGCCGCCGCGAAAGGTGGTCCGCCAATAGATATTTGGGTCCGCGTCCAGCCCGCTGCGCATACTCAGGGCCACGCTGGCCCCCTCGTCCTCGCGCCCAGCCCACGTTAGCTCCCCCAAACTCGCCAAGGCCCCCAAGTCAATCACATTGGACACGTAGTCGGCAAAGGGCGCAAAGCCATTGCCGTAGATTTCCAACTCGGCGATCTCCCAGATGCCGCGCGTATTTTCCGCCGCCGAAAAAAGCACCCGCCGCACGGGCTCTGCCGGCAGGGGCAACTCGATGACGGCTTCGGTATTTTCGGTTATATCGTAGATAATGTCGAAGTCCAGCTCATCTCCCCAGCGGCCAAGGAGGAACTCGCGTGAACCATCCTTGAGAGGATCACCGTCGTTGATGCCGATCCTGAAGGTCTCTACAAAGCGGTCTGTCAGGTGTTTAGTGCGCGGGAAAAAGCGAATCCGCTCTAACAGCAGGGGCGCGCCAAAATCAAAGGTCAGGTACTTGTGCGGTGGCCCGTGCGAGGCAAAGTGACCGTCTCCGAGGTAAATGGTGTTCGGATCTTGGTCGAACATAAAAAGATCGTCCGCCTGAGGCGGCCCCCAGCCGATCCACACTAAGTTCAGAATCTGGCCGCCTTGCTCTTCGATGATCGGCACGAGATTGACCGACGAATCGAACCGTTGGGGGCGCACGAAATCTGGGTCGAACACCAGCAACTCCTCGCTGCCGTGCTGCGCTGCGTCAATATCGCTCCAACTGATTTGCACGAATTCGTACGGAGTATCCAACTCCGGGGGCGGCAGGCTCTCGCCGCCGATCCGATAGATTGTCAGCCCACTCGCCGGACCGACCGCGCTGATCCACAGGATCGCCCATACACACGCCGTTAAACGCCCAGCCATACTCGGCTCCTTTAGTATACTAGGGAGATGACCGCCTGCCGCTGCGTCGTCCCCTGATCCGTCTCCACACGCAAACCCACTACATACAACCCCGGCGGCAATAAAGAGCCATCCGTATCCCGACCATCCCATACCCCCACATACCGACCACTACCCAACCTCGACGCATCCACCAATCCCAAACGACGACCCGATACATCATACACCCAACACTCCACCGACGAGGGACCTGACAAATTCAGCACGTCACAGCCAATCTCCACCACATCGTTGATCCCATCCCCATTGGGACTGAACACCCCAGGCACCACCGACAACACTCCCAAAGGGCCTGTGCCCAATCCCGTCAAATCTACCCGCAAACGCTCACTCGAAGGCACCCCATCCGCATCCCCCCAAGCCAACGCCTGCGGCACTTCTGCAGGATGCTGGCTGTTGAAAATGCGACCGGTAAACACCGTGCCAAACTGGAACACCGACGAGTAAAAATCCACCTCTAATACCTCTTGGGTGCGCTGTGCATCCACCAAGGGCACGGACAACACAAACCCCGTGTCGTCGCTGTGGACGACGTCGAAGGCCACCGGCTGACCCGACAGCCGCACCTCATCCACGCGCTGCACCCGCGCAGGTGTGTCGATGGCTAATCGATCAAAACCCAAATCATCACTGGCAACCGCCGCCTTAACCTTGTAGGTGAACGCGGCGGCAGCCCCCGGTGGCACCACCGAGGGCATGATCTCGGCGATGGCTTGTTGCGCCACCGGGGGGATCGACACAGCTAACTCCACCCAATCGAGCCGACCACTGGCACGCTGACTCGACGTGAAGTCGGCGCGGACCTGCACAAACTGGCGCGGCCCGGCTCCAGCGATGGGGCCCTCACCAGCGACAAAGTCGTGTGCGGCACTCCAGAAAGCCCACGCGGCTGTGTCGTGAGTGATGCCCCCTCGCGCCCCTAACGCGAGCTTGTTGTATGACGCCAAGTTCAGCGGGCGACCCTTGTCGTCGAAGCGGGTGCGCTCGCCGCCGCGAAAGGTATAGCGCCAATAGGTATTGGGGTCGTCATCGCGACCGCTGCGCGTGCTCAACGCCAGTGCGGCCCCTTCGTCCTGTTGGCCAGCCCACGTCAGGCTCCCGAGGCTGGCGGGTGCGCCCAAGTCGATCACGTTCGACACATAGCTGGCAAACGGCGCAAAACCATTGCCGTAGATTTCCAACTCCGCGATCTCCCAAATGCCACGCGTGTTCTCAGGCGCTTCAAATAGCAACCGCCGCACCGGTACGGTCGGCAGGGACATATCAATGACAGACTCGACGTTCTCGAAGACATTGTACGGAAGGTCGAAGTCAAAGAAGCTGCCCCGGATGCCTCGTCTGAATTCCCGCGTGTCTTTTTTAAGCGGATCGCCGTCGCTAATGCCGATGATGAAGCGTTGCACAAACCGGTCGGCCAAAAATCGCTCGCGGGGGAAGAAGCGAATGCGTTCGAGGAAAAAGCGGCCCCCAAAGTCGAAAACCAGCGATTTCTGGCGAATGACACCGTAGTCCCCACCCCAATCGCCATCGCCCAAAAACGCCGTCGTGGGATCGCCATCGAACATGGCCAAGTCGTTACCGCTAGCCGGCCCCCAACCGATCCAATCCAGAGCCAGCACCTGTCCGCCGAACTCTTCGAGGGTCGGCACCAAGTTGACAGTGGGATCTAAGTGCAGCGGCTCGACAAAGCCGGTATCTATTTTTACCAATTCGGCCAAGCCGTGCCGCCTTGGGTCCACCTCGGCCCACGACAATTGCACGAACTCATAGGGGACCTCCAAATCGGGCGGGGGCAAATCTTCTCCTCCGAGGCGGATTACGGTCAGGGCTGCAACAGAAGCCGGCCCGCCCCAAAAATACCATCCAAATGCTAGGAGAATCCCAATGCGCTGTGGCATAACGGCCTTGTGACTTGACTGAGGAAATGCGAAAAATATGACAAAAAAGGACGGGTAGATCAATGAAGACCTACCCGTCCCACTACGGATGTTTGCTGCTTTAGGCGAGTGAGTTACCTAGCGACGGAAGCCTTGATATGGCCCCAGCTATCGTTCTCGACCGAGGTCGGGAGATTAGCGAGAGCGGCTTCGTCGAGAGGCAACAACACAAAGTCGGAAAACGAACCGGCGTTGCCAAAGATATCGGACTGGCCGCCTAACGTCCACTTGGCCGTCCACGGGTTTCTGTCTTCGGCATCTTCCGGACCGTTGTCGTTATCGACGATCTGTAAACCAGCGCCGACAATGTCCAGCTCGACGAAGTCGTGCGGGGTGCTCAGGTCGGCACCCTGCCAGTTGAAATCGTCCCAGCCAATGGTGTACCACTCGGCTTGAAAATTGGCCTCAGCACCATGGACCCCGTCGAGATTGAAGGAATCCGCGCAGCACTGGTAAGGCTCGTCGCCGTGCCAAGTCGAGCTAGACATCCAAAACCAGCTCCAACCATTGGGATCACTGCCAGACGTGATAGCCGGCCAGCGGTAATGCGAGGTCTGGGTCTGACCGCCGTTGTAGAGCTTTACCTCTTCTTCGCTCAAGTCGCCAGAAATGCCAGCGCCGCCAGCGTGGAACCAGCCACCGGAGTGGTCGGAGTCCAGACCGATCTCAATCGAGTCGTCCTGGCCGCAGCAGCCAATACCGCCGGCATCGCGATCCCAAACGTCATCGAAGCGGTCAAAGACATAGTAAATGCGATCCAACTCGTCGTTCCAGCCCATGGCAAAACGGAAGAACAGATTGGAGCGGTCCTTTTCGCGCCCGACGTCACCTTCGCCGACGATGATGTCGGGATTATCGCTGTCAATCCACACCTCGGCTGGCAGGATATCCCACTCAGAAATGTCGCCGTCGAGGACGGGCAGCTTATCGGTCGGCCACTGGAAGGCACCATATACAGTCCCTTCGGGAATATGAGCGAAGGCGGACGAAGCCATCAAGCCCATAACAGCAGCCAGCACCGCAATTTTCTTGCTCATGCTACAACCCCCTGTGTTGGTTGAATGAGTGATAAAAAACGCCCCATACATAATTGAGGGGCATGACGTGAAAGCGTCAAAAGAATAATGAAACACCTCTTTTGTCAAGTATTTTCTCTTTGGTCTTACGAGTCGCCTTTGAGCGGCGTCCCAGTGGCCCAAGGCATGGCACTCAGGCTCAAATCCTTCCGCTGCGCAGCGGCCTGTAAGTCGCGTGCCCGGTTCCAATGCTTTTTTGCGAGGGGCTGATTGCCCATCTTTTTGTACGTCTGGGCTAGGGCCAAGTGGGCGCGACCGTAGTCCGAGTCTAAGGCCACCGCGCGCTCAAACGCGCCAATCGCCTCCCCGAGCCGTTCCATTTTTGCGTACTCCACCCCCAGATTGAAATGGGCCTGCGCCAACTCGGGCTCTAAGGCGATGGCCTGTTGGTGCAGGCCAATGGCAGCCTTCATATCGCCTTTGAGCGAATGGGCGATCCCCAAGTGCGTATAGGCTTGGGCATAGGTCGAATCCGCGGCAATGGCCTGTTGGTGGGCGACGATGCCGCGGTCGAAATCCCCCTGCTGACTATAGGCCACCCCCAAGTCGTCGTGGGCTTTGGCCACGCTCGGCACCAGTCGGGACAAGTATTCCTTGGCGTTTACGTCCGACAGCGAATAGTGGGCGTCGGTCCAAGCAAAAAAGAGAATGGGCACCCCGAAGTACAGCACCTGCTTGCCGGTCTCGAACCCATAGGAAAAGGCCGTCCACTGCGCCCGCGCATTCTGCCAGCGCGTCACCAGCGCGTTCCAGCCACGGCGCGGCAACGCCTCCTCGCTCGGGCCCTCTGCGGAATCCTCATCTATCAAGTTCTGCCGGATCTCCTTCTTGCCGACCTTCCACATGAACCCGTCGTAGTAGTAGTGCATAAAGGCCGAGGTGGCGATGAGCACCTTTACTATATCGTAAATCAGGAAATTCTGGGTCGCCCGCGCGAGGGCCTCTATGCCGCCGTATGCCAATATCAGCAACAGGTAGAACAAAACGATGCGCAAGCGTCCATCGGCAAATAGGAAGCGGAAGAAGGACCGTCCCAAGTCTTGCGAGCGTCTGAGCACTCCGTGATTGTAAATCCACACGATGGCAAAGTACTGAATGTCGTGTGCCAGCGCGGTGATCGCGTAGCCCAAGATGACGTCTTCGAGAATGATGTACGCGTAATAGACCGTGGCGAACGTAGTGGCCGAAATCGCCAGCTTGGGCCAGACGATGGGCGCGCCACGTCGCCTTTCGACGACCATGTTACCGACGTAAACCACCGACAAGGCCAGCGCCAAGTACAGCATGGCGTCCCGCAGCAAAAAGACGTATTCGGGCTTGATCCAAGTGTACAGTCCAAAACCATAGCGGTGGCAGCGCTCTAGAAAATTGATCAAATAGTGGGGGCTGGCCGCTATTACGTATCCGAACCAGACGGCTGTCAGCCACCAGTCCAGCCGCGCACTCAACTGCGAGGGACGGCGTCGCTTGAACTCGTAGATCCGCATGAAGCCGTAGTGCTGCATGAAGAAGTGCCACATGTCCCACAGGGCCAAGAAAATGAAAAACCCGAGGTGGCCGTTGAATACGCTCCAACAGACAAAGGAGGCGATCACCAGCGGCGCGACGATGAAGCGGGCCTTGTAGCGGCCAAACAGCTCCCGCTCGCCATAGGCGCGCATTAGCCCAGGCAGGTGGTGCCCCACCGCGAAAAAGGCCAGCACAAAGAGGGCAATGTCAGCAGAGGTGAAGTAGTTGGCGGCGAACAGCAGCACTGCGAGAGAAAGCAGCGGGGTGCCAATGAAAAACAAGAGATCCCATTGGCGGCTGATGATCCAGCCCTGAGGGGCAGCAGTCGTCATCGCTCCCCGCCTCTACAATCCGGCAAATACCGAAAGGAACACTAGGCCCGAGGTCTTCCGCTCTCCATCCCCGTCTTTGATCTCCAACGAGCGACGATCAAAGCGCACGCCTATCTGAGTGGTCAACTCGTATCCGGAATAGGCGCGAGTACTCGTCAGTTGACAGGCCAAGACCGTGCCGCGAAAATCGCCGGTCCGCTCTCCGGCCGCTAGTTGCCCTTCGTCGGCTTCGAGGTCGTAAAAAAAGCGCCCTTCAACCCCTAGCTGCACATAAGAGCGGTGGAGAATCGGAAAATTTGTCAGCACCATGTAGAGCACGTCGTAACTGCGTTCCTCCGGTGCGCTACGGCTGAAGGGCACTCGGCGCATAAATTCCCCCTTGATGCGCGGGGAAATGGAGATCGACTTCCACGAAAACGCATAGGAGACCTTGTCTATCAACCCGACAAAACTGGACGACTCGCGGCCATTGCGGCCCTCGGGGCCCAAGGGATCAAAGGCCACCACCGGCGCGCCCGCGTCATCCAAGAGCACGCGCCCCTCCTCGTCCCGGGCCAATATCACCTCGGCTTCCCGCTGCTTCCACACGTCCATCTTGAATCGGTGGCGGGTGCTCCAACCTCTAGGGCTGTCGTACTCCCAGTCCGAGTAAAGCGTGTTGATCCACGTATTCTCCGCGGCCAGCAGGTCGGACACGGGCACATTGCTACCCGTCGTCTCGCTAAATTGGCCAAACTCCGCTCTGGGCACGACCCACTGTACGAGGTGATCTTCGATATTGTCTTCGGCCCTCCGCACCATGTCGAAGAGCCGCCAGCGACCCCACATGGGGAAGCTCTTGGTAAAGGTAAAGATCCCGTAGAAGGTATCGTTGTCGCGCGCGGCTTGGTGCATGGCTTGGCGCAGACGACCGGCCGTAAGTCGGATTTCGGGATTGACTTGAACGCTGGTGTAAAAATTGTAGCCCCAGTGGTCTTTCTTGTAGGGATAGTCTGGCTCGTCGTCGTTTTCAAAGCGATCAACCCAGCCATTGTTGTTCAAATCAATACCAAAGAGAAACTCGGGCCGGTCAACCTCGTAGCGCAGAAAAGGCTCGTCGTAGTCCGGGAAGAAGTTTTGCCGCTCGCCGTTGCTGTTTTGGTTGAAGTCGGAAAGGAAATCCCCGTTTTCATCGTAGCCGGGAAAAACCGCTGGATCGGCCACGCCATTGGGCCGAATTATAAAATACTGCCCCGGAATGGGAATCAAACTACCCTGAAAGCGGCGCAACTGATCTGGATGCCGGTCGTTGTCGTCGTTGTCATCGACAAAGTCATAGGACTGGATAATGGCTTCGGGCGAGTAGTCAACCAAGCCGCGACCGTCCACTGGCCGCACGTTGGTGCTGTATCCGTCGTCCATGCCAAAGCCTTCGAGAAAAAAGTGCCAAGGGCCGATGTCCCGCGCCAAGTTGGCCATGTAGGCCACGTCGTGCTGATCTCCGACAATGCCGGCAATAGCCTCGTGCTTCTTTAAGGTCGTGGTTGGGTACTTGCGATAGCGGGTGCTAACGTTGAACTCTCCGTAGAAATCAAACCCGTACCAATCGCGCATCTCAGCGGTAACGCCGTATATCTGGCTCGCGGTGGGCAGCCCATAGTCAAAGGCCACCTCTTGTTGGTTGAGACGATTTTTTATATTGCCTGCCGCTCGCGCGACCTGTAGAAACTGCGGCTGATCCACCGGATTGGTCTGCCGATCGGATGCTATCTCCACCCGGTAGTCGTTGGCCAGAATGAGCCGGAAACGCACCTTCTTGATCGCGGTCACCGCATCCTCGGCCTCGGCCAAGCTCAGCCCCAAGCTCTGCTGCAATAGCAAGCGCAAAGTCCCGGCTTCGTCTTCCCCATCTTCGACTGCCAGAGGATATTTAAGCGTTATGCGCTCGGGTCCATCAGCCGTGAGGAAGCCATCGCGCACCTTGCCCCCTTCGCGCAACGGTCGGTAGCCAATGCTGCTGCCGGTGATAACCGTATCCCGAGGGACCAACGTCACGCTATCACCCGCGGCCACCTCGCGCATCAAGGTCGTCGTGATCTCCACGTCGTCGCTGAAGAGCACGGCCCCTCCCTCGCCGTCTTCAGGCGAATCGTCGGACAGCCTCACCACCAGTAATTCGAGCCGCCGGTCTAACTGGCCCGAAGTCAGCAAACCCGTAAAGGGACTTTCCTGAAAGCTCTCCAAAGCCCCGTTGTTACTGTGGGAATTGACAAAGGTCGTGCCCAAGGTCAAGTGATCGCTGATATCGGCCTCAAAGCGAAATGCGGATAGGTTAGTCGCGTTTTCTAGCTGCCGGGTCGGAAAATCCGCGCTAATGTCGATGATCGGCGACGAGATCCGCGAAAACAACCCGGTCGCCCGCAAGCGCTGGCTGGCCAAACTAGTCACCACGCCATTGAACCCCGTCTTGCGGAAAGTCAGGGGCGTCAGCGTTGTAAAAAGCTCATCTCCGACCACGATCGAATAGCTGTAGTCGCCGCTGATATCCGAGGAGATGATGAGGCGGTTGAACCAGCTTAGGTACTCGCCGCGCTTGGTGACCTGATTGCTGGCACTGGTCAGCGGCTGGGTCTGCCGCCAATCGTAGATGAGCCAGCCACGAGTAATCAGATCGCCGTAGGGATCGTAAAAATAAAAACCCTCTTGGCTACGCGACACGTAGCGGAGAAAAGGCTCCCGCGCATAGTTGGTGTACTGCCACTGACGGCGGCCGTACTCGGTGAACAACTCCTGCGGCAAGTACCAGCGCTGAATGGTGGGATCCAGCGCACCGATCAGCACTGACCGGCCCGCGGCCGAAAATACGCGGCGCTCATCAACCCGGCGGCCGAGGCGATTGCCGTAGTCTATCTGGGCACTGACCTCAATGGCACACAGAACTACCGCGCCCAAGAGCAACGTGCATTTAGTTCGCAGCGCGCCCATTACTGAATTCCGGCGTACACGGTGATGAAGCTAGTCGTCGAATTGCTGCTCTCGCTGCCCTTGACAAAGCCGCTGTCGTTCTCTAGCACTAGCTCGGTCTGGGTGCGCCCGTAGCGCAGGCCGATCTGCGTCGTCAGGCGATACCCCATGTAGTCCGAGGAATTGGATAGCTGCACCGCCACGTTTACACTGCTCAAGTCGCCCGTTTCCGTGGTGATGCCGCTGGCGACCATGGCGTCCTCATCGCTCATCAAATCCCTCAGTAGCAGTTGCTCTACCCCTCCCATCAGCACGGTGTGCTTCAGCACCGGCAGTCGGGCTAGCAGCACGAAGCTGCCGGTCCACTCCTTGCGCTCATCCTCTTGCACCAAAAACGGCGTGCGCCGCAAGTATTCGCTCTTGAACTTAGGCTGGAGGCTGAAGCGGCCCAAGTCGTAGGTGTAGTCGAATTTGTTAATCAAGCCGAAGAAGCTCGTGTTGGTCCGCAGGCGACGGCCATCTATATCGCGTGGATCGTCTTGGTTTTGGCGATAGAATTCGTACTTGAACTTGTTGATGATGTTGAGCCGATCAATGCCCGCGTAGTCGAACCCGAGCCACAGCGCATTGACCCAAGTGTCTTGGGCCGGCAGAATGTCGGGAACGAGGGGTTGGATCGGCGGAGCATCGACAAAAGGCGTGGGTTCACGCCGGTCGTCTGGAATGGTGTCGGCGACCTTTTTCAGCGCGTCAAAAACCCGCAAGCGCCCCACGCCCGGCACGTCGCGGTCAAAGGTAAAGAGCGCGTACTGGACGCGGCTGGAGCGATCGGCCGAAATCATCTGCTCGTCCGCCTGTCCCAAGGTCAACCGTGCCCCTGGCACGAGCTCGGCACCAGCGAACACATTATAGCCCTGCCGGTCGGTCTTATAGGGGTAATCCGGCAAATCGTCGTCTTCGAAGCGGTCGATCCAATCGTTGTTGTTCAGGTCGATGCCAAAGAGGTATTCGGGCCGATCAACCGCATAGCGCAAAAAAGGCTCTTCGTAGTCGGGAATGAGGTTGTTGACCGTGCCGTTGTCGTTTTGGTTGAAATCCGAGATAAAATCGTTGTTCTCGTCCCACCCGGGAAAGATGAGCCGGTCGTTGGCCGAACCCGCGCGGATCCAATCGGGAAATTGGTCTTGGTCGTCGTTGTCTTCGACGAATTCGTAGAAGTTGCGCTGGGAGTTGTCGTATTGGATGTCGCCGTTGGCATCGACTAAAAAAGCCGTGGTCGAATACGCATCGTCCATCGCATAGACTTCGCCAAAGAAGAACCACGGATGGAACTGACGAGAGATATTAAAAAACCAAGCGTCGGACTGCTCGGTGGAAATTTTGTGGTTTTTACCAGCCGTAAACAGCGCGGCATTGGGATACTGATAGTAGCGCTTATTGCGGTCCCACTCTCCGTAGAAGTCAAGCCCCCACAGCCCCTTTCCCTCCACTGTAAATCCGCCGACTAGGTTGCCCGTCGGCAGACCGTAGTCAAATTTGACGAGCTGGAGATTGGAAATGTCCTTCACGTTACCTTCGGCTCGCCGCAGGGTAATCAGCGCTGGCTCGGTGGCATCTATGGTTTCCGCACTCAGGGGCGCGGAAGGCATGGCGCGGCGGCCCGTCTGCCGATCGGACCACATCTGCACCTTGAAGTCATTGCCCAAGACGTATTCAAATTCCACGGCCACGATCGAGGTGGGGTCTGGGCCGATGTAAGCCGGGTCGTTGAAGTCGTAGTTGAGCACGATGCGCTCGTGGCCGTCGGCGGCCGTGTACCCCTGGCGCTCAAAACCGCCGAATTTAATCGGCCACTCCGCGCCAGCGCGGACGACCTCCTCCGCCTCGAAAACCTGTTCTTTGTTTGTCTCAAAGTCGCGGCTGATAATGCGCACCTTGTCGCGGAACAAAGCCGCGCCGCCCTCGCTATCTTCGGGCGTGTCGTCGCTGAGAATGATGGCAATGGCCGTCAGCGGGGTGCTACTCTGGCCGGAAGTGAGGCTGCCGGCGATCAAGTCGCCGCTGAACAAGTCGAGCGTGGTATTGGTATTGCGGGCATCGACCACGGTCGCGCCCACCTCGATGAAGTCGCCGACCTGAACCGTGCCGCGCCCGCCGAACATGGTAGTGGTATTGGTGCGGGTTTCCGGCTCTTGGGTCGCGCCCAAGATCGGGTCGCTGATCCGCGAGGCGAGGATCGTGCCAGCGTATTTGTCGGCCATGAAGTCGATCTGGACGCCATTGTAACGAGGCCTAGAAAAGGTCATTGGCGTGAGGGTCGTGCGCAGCAGATTGCCGACTGTAATGGAATAGTAGTACTGGCTCTGCGAGTCGCCGCCAATGGTGACCCCATTGAACCAAGAGTCGAAGCGGGCGTTTTGGAAGATGCTGCTGCCGAGCTGCCCGGGCTGGTTTTGGCTCCAGTCGTAGATCAGCCAGCCGCGGCCGATGAAGTTGCCGTAGAAGTCGTAGAAGTAATCGCCCTCGCGGTGGATGTTGACGTAGCGCCGAAACTCATCCTTAGCGTAGTTGGAGTACTCCCACTGCCGCCAGCCGTATTCGTTGAACAGCTCTTGGGGAATGTACCATTTCTTGACTGCTGGATCGAGCGCACCAAATAGGACCCCAGGGCCGCGCGGTTCAAAGCTGACCGCCCCGCCGCGCTGGCGACCCAAGCGGTTGCCGTAATCTTGGGCCTCAGCCAGGCCAGCCGCCAGCATCAGAGCAGCCAAACCAACTAACCCCCATAGTCTAAACACTTGCAAATCATCTCTCCCTACATTTTAAGTAACTAGTAAGCCACCCCGACAACCCCGATTTTCCTCACTTGGCCCGTGCCAGCTTGCAGCGAGACGCTAAACGCATAGTGCCCCGGCGGCACGTACACCCCGTCGTCGTCCCGGCCATCCCAAGGCTGGGCAAAGCGGCCGCTGATGGCCTCGCTATCGACTAAGGCCCGCACCAAGCGGCCGGACAGATCGAAAATCGAAACTTTTACCGGCGAGAGCCGCGCGATATTGGTGATGTCGTACTGAATGAGGACGCGGTCGTTGACCCCGTCGCCGTTGGGCGTAAATACCGGCGAATTTACGGCCACATTGGCTAAAAGCTCCTTGCTGATCGGTACGGCCACCGAGAGGTTGTCCGCTATCGGCGTACCCACCGGCTGGATATCGGTGTCGGCAAAGCCGGACTGACTCAAGTCAGCGGCATTGCCAGCCACGACGCCTTGCCCGAGGGTCGTTTCGACCGAGCGATTAAAGGCGCGGCCGACGAACGTTGTGCCAAAGCGCAACACTCCATTGTCGAATTCTACCTCCAAGACCGTCCCGTCTTCCTCGATGAGTGGAAAGGAAATAGCAAAGCGGTCGTCGAGCACTTCGTCGATGGAGATACCATTGCTGGCCTGGGGCAAGTTCACCAGCGACGAGCCGGAAAAATCCGCCTCTTGCACCTCGCCACCAGGTCGCTGGATTCGCACGCGCCCGATGGACTCGACGCGCAAGGGAGTCTTGATCTCAAAGGCGTCAAAGCCGCGCTGCTGACCAGATGATTTGTTGCGTACCGCGTATAAAAATCGGGTATTCTTCCCCACGGCCGCTGAGCGCGGTGAGATCTCGGCGATCAGTTCTCGGGCAAAGGGCGGCGAAACCACGTCAAAGGCCAAGCCGCCAACTGCGGCCGCGGACTCAAAGTCGTCGCTAAAAAAATCAATCGAAAACTGAAAGTAGCGCCGTGGGCCAGGCGAGGAGATTGGAACACCGGAACCGTCTATTGGAAGCTGGTCCTGGCCGACGATACCGGACGCCGGATAGGGAGGCGACCAGCCACTCCAGTTGTTGACATCGTCGCGGATGACCCCTTTGTCCTCGCCTCGCAGCGCTCTGTAATCAGCCTCGTCGAGGGTGACTAGGACCTGCTGGTCCAGCGGCAGATCCTTAAACACCCCAATCGCCTCGCGCACATCCACCTCGTCATTGTCCAACACCTCTTCAACTAGGGCCTTTAGCTCGGCATCGTCGATGGCATCGGCCCACTTCCACGGCACCTCCACATTGGCCGTTGAGGTGCCCGACCGATTGCCGGCTTGTGCACCACCGCCTACGCGGAAGATGCGCTCGCCCGGACGGACCTTGTTGAATTCGACCGGATTCGGATCCACGCCCGTACGCGTGCGAACCCGCAAGCTAGACAGGTTTGCGTCGCCTTCCGCCTCTTGAATCCAACGCAAGTTGCCGAACAAGGCCAAGTCGCCGAAGTCAAAGATGTTGGACACATAGCTCGCTTCGGGCACGAAACCCGTGCCGAAAATCTGGAACTCAGCTAGGTCGAAGCCGGCCGCGGTCAGCACCTTCAGCCGCACGAAGCGCACGTATTGCGGAGCGATACGCACATCCACCACGGATTGGTCGTTTTGGGTCTCGACCGCGACAGTTTGCAGGATGGGCACGCCTTCAAAGGAATTTTCCGGCGTGCCATCATTGATAAAAATCTCATACCCCCGCAAGAATTCGTTTTGGAAGGGGAATTCCTCCGAGGGAAAATCCGGGTCGCCGTTGCGCGGAAAGAATTTGAAGCGATTGAGACCAAAGCGAGCGCCGAGATCTAAGTCGATGATTAGCCCTAGTACCCGGGCACTTTGGGTGCCCCCGGAAGCGCGCATGTCCAAGGCCGTGTCGCCGTCGTTGTCGATCACATTGGCCAAGGCTGCGCCAATAGAGCGATTGTTCGGCGACCTAATGCTGCCGCCGCGCAATGGCGAGTTAATGCCGACCGCTATGTTGCGGGTGGTATCGGCGCGCTGGGGCGCGATAAAGTAGGGCCGCCCTTCCGGCTCAAAGTCGATGACCCCCCCAGGGGCGTTGGTTTTTTCGATCGCGGTCGCACTGCGGATGACCACGGCGGGGAGATCACCCCCACCGCTTTCCCAGCTTAGGCCTTCTGCACCGCCAATGACCACGACTTCCGCAACCGCTGATTTTCCCGCCGCCAAAGCGGCGAGCAAGACGCCGCCCATGAGGCAAGCAGATCGCAAAGCTGTTTGCATAAACTGACTCTTAGAGATAATTAGCAGGACGGGCTGTAGAGAGCATTCCACAACGCCGAATGTCCCTGCATTGTTGCTCAAAAATCTGTCAAATCCTAAATTAATTGCTCGTTAAATAAGTGAATACTACCCACTAGAGCAAGAAATTTTCAATGATCTCAATCCAGTCCTTTCAGTGCGAGCGCATCCTCCCGTTCCTGTCTCTTTTCGCCCTTTTCCTCGCGTCCTGCAATGGTCAGCCCGAACAGCCCGAGGTGCAGGATGTCGTCTTGGCGACCGTAGCCGGCGACCCCATTACTCTCGCGGCTTTCACCGAGTTCAGTGCGCTCATCCCAGAGGGCATGAAAAAGGGCGATACTCTGCTCGACAAGAACCGCCAAGTCCTCAACAGCTTGATCGACAAGCGGCTCTTGCTCGCCGAAGCCGAGGCCCTTCAGCTAGCCGACGATCCCGCACTCCAAGCTGAGCTATCCTTTTTCTCCCAAAACCTCTTGCTCGATTTGTACACCCATCGCGAAATATCCCAAAAGATCGTCGTTACAGACGAAGAGATGGAAGCTCACTATCGAGCCACCCACCGCGACCGCGCCCTCCGCTTTAGCGGCATCATGCTAGAGACCCGCGAAGAAGCGGAGGAAATTTTGCAGGCCGTAGCCGACGGGGCGCAGTTCATGGCGTTGGCCAAGGGGCGTTCTCTGCACCGCGATAGCGGCGAACAGGGCGGTGATGTGGGGGGCTACAAGCTCAAGGACAAGGTCCTTCCGGCCATTGCCGAAGCGATCTTCCCCCTCGCCGTGGGCGAGGTATCCGCACCCATCCGCTTCCGGTTTGCCGGCAAGACCCACTACACGGTCTTTCAAGTCACCGACGAGATGCCACTGCCGCTCGCCGCTTCCGAGGGCAAAGTACGGGAGGAAGTTTTTGGCCGCAAGCGAGTCGCCCGCTACCAAGCTCTCCTCGACTCGCTCAAAAGCGAGTATGGCCCCGAGGTGCATCCCGAGCAGATTCGCAATCTCAACCAGCACAGCCAGCAGCCCGAGGGCGATCTATACGCCCTGCCGACCGCGTTGAACGACGCGCCTATCGTCTCCTTTCGCGGCGGTCAAATCAGTTGCCACGAATTCATGCAAACGGCGCGGCAAATACGCGCCGGCCAGCCGGAGTTGGCCGACTCCGCCCGCGTCGCTTTCCTCCTAGAAACTGCGATCGTCCCGGCCTTTCTCTTCACCGCTGAGGCTCAGGCTCACGGCCTAAAAGAAGATCCCAACCTGCAGCAGCGCATCCGCAACAAGCGGGACGATCTGCTTCTCAACGCCCTGCGGCAGCGCTACGTCGATCAGCACGTCGCAGTTACCCCAGAGGAAGCCCTCGCCTTCTACGAGAGCCATCCAGAGAAGTTCACCGCGCCGCTGACAACCGAAATAGTAGAAATTCTCGTGTCTTCCGACTCGTTGGCCCAGCGGCTCAAGCGCGAGATCCTCGCCGGTGCCGACCCCGCGCCTTTGGCGCGCGCTCACACCCTCCGGCCCGGTGCCAGCCACCACGACGGACACCTGACCCTCAGTCCCTATACCAAGGCGTACTATCTGGACATCTACGACTTAGCGCATTCTCTACCCGTCGGCCAAGTCGATGGGCCAGTGCAGGTACAAGGCGGATATTCAGTCTTCAAGGTCCTCGACCGCCACCAGAAAAAACATCCCTACAACGCCACATCCCGTCGCCGCGCCACGGCTTACGTCAAGATCGACAAGTCCAAGCGCGGCTACGTGCGCTATGTGCGCGACCTGCGGGAGCAGCACCCAGTTGAGGAATTTTCAGCCGCGATAGAACGCGCCCTTGGCGCACCCAATTGAAATTGAGTTGGGCCGTGCTCCTGTTCTTTTTGCTCGCTTGGGGCTGCGCCCGCAACGACCCTCTCCTAGTCGAAGGCCAGCAGCACTTCTACAATCGAGAGTATCAAACCGCAATTGAGGTCTTGCAACGGGCTGTGCAGAGTCCGTCTCCATCGCAGGTTGCCTATCGCTATCTAGGGCGTTGTTATCTGCAAGTCGGCCAGTACGAACAAGCGCTAGAAACAGCGCACGCCGGCCTAGCTCGCGATGCCAACGATGCCGAGCTCTACGATCTACTCGGAGCCATCGAGATGACCCGCGCATTCGCCGAAGCCCGATACAGCGACACTGATGCCGCCCTGAGCGCCTTCGAACGAGCGCTCGAACTCGATCCGCAACGCGCCACCACCCACTATAACCTCGGCCTTGTATATAGCTACCGCGACAGCGCCCACCTCGCTGAGCGCGCTTATCTGGCCGCCCTACAGGTAGATTCCACGCTCGCGCCAGCTCACAAGAAGCTGGGCCTATACTACCGACGACAAGGCACCTTAGACCAAGCCCTAAATCACCTGCAACGCGCCGTGCAGTACGCGCCCGAAGACGCCGAAGCGCATTTCCATCGCGGCTTGCTGCACCGCGCCCAAGGGCGCTACGACCAAGCCGTGGCAGCTCTAGAACGAGCCGCCGAACTCAATCCCTATTCGCCGCAAGTCCACTTCAATCTGTCGCAACTTTACTTGCGCACAGGACAGCGCGAACAAGGAGAAAAGGCCCTCGCGCGCTCGGAAATCCTCCGCCAGCACCACCGAGGCATCGGCTCAGACCAATCCCTGCCCGAAGTAAGCGCGGTAGCCATTGGCTCGGCCACGGCCCGCTACAATCTCGCCCTGCACCTCGCCCTGCAAGGCCAATACGACCAAGCCATCCTCGAATATCAAAACGCCCTCGCCATCAATCCCGAACTAAAAGACGCGCACAGCAGCCTAGGCGTCCTCTTTTCCTATCAAGGCGATTTGGCCGCCGCCGCCGCGAGCTTTCGCCAAGCCCTCGCCCTCGACGAAGAAGACCCGCTCAGTCACACTCGGCTGGGGATGATTCTCCTCAAGCAACAACGCTATGCGGAAGCTCGGGCCAGTCTTTTGCGCGCTACCGCACTCGACTCCAGCTTGCACGAGGCCGCCTACGGACTCGGCTTGGCCGCGGCCCGCACGGGCGATTTGGCCGCGGCCGTCGCCCACTTTGCCGAGGCCGCCCGGCTCAGTCCCACCAGTGCCTCAGCGCAGTTAAACCTCGGGGTGGCATACGCGAAATTGGACCGATTCGACGAGGCTGCCCGCGCCTACGCCCGCGCCGTCGAATTGGACCCAGCCAATGGCCGCGCCCATCTCTATCTCAGCGACGCCTACCAGCAATTGGGACACCTGCAAAAAAGCCGCGCACACCGCGAAAAAGCGCGTCAGCTAGCGCACGAGGCCCGGTAGCCCCGTGTCGCATCAACGCATTCTCTACTGGGTGGTCTGCTACCTCGCGGCAGCCTCCCCATCTCACGCGCTCACCATCTATCGCATCGGCGGAGCCGACCGGCCCAAACCAGAGTTGGAAGCCGAGTACGAGTTCGTCCAGCTATCTTGGGAAGCCGTTGATCCCAACCAGCATGGCCAAGCCCAATGGATCGCGCTACAGCCAGAACACATCGGCCCGTTATCGCTAACGCCCTCGGTCAACTTGGCACCGCTCGTAGAATCCCTCGGTGGCCGCATCCTCATCCTAGAGTGGAACGGCTGGCGGGAGTGGTACGAAGACGACATCCTGATCTTCGATGGCGACCCAGAAACCGCTTATCTGGGTGATGGTCGCTATCTCCGCGTCGTCGGCTATGGCCCCCAGCGCAAGTACTGGGTCTTCGACTTTGGCGGGCGTTTCTTCGTCGATCGCGTGCGCTTTTATCCACGTGCGCGCTTTGCGGCGACCCGCTTTGTCGAGAGCTTCGTCTTGGGTACCAGCGACGGGGACCCCCTCGTCGACGGCACCCGCGAGTACGCGGTTAGCTGGCGCAACAGCACACTCGACTTCGACATCGTCCACCGCGTGCGCGAGAACACTCAAGCCGTCATGGAGTTGGCTCTGCCCGAAGAACCCATCCAACAGGTGTTCATCGAGCTACCCGAAAACAGCCGCGGCATCTGGGAAATCGCCGAGTTCGAGATCTATGGAGCCGGACCGGCCGCCTTCTCCCGCTACACCTCCAACATCATCGACTTGGGCCGACCTGCCGCTTTGGGCGCATTGACTTGGGACGGCCATGTCGACGCTAAAGCCCGCATTGAGCTAAGTGCTCGCACGGGCGACGACGACGACCCCAACACCTATTGGCGACGCACATTTCGCGGCAACGAGCTTACCCGCTTCGACGCCGCTGGCCAACCACTCACCCTGCGCACCTACAACCGCTTACAAAAGGGCGAGCAGGCCGGCCTTACCCCAGACATCGAGGACTGGAACTTCTGGAACGCGCCCTTTGCCTTTGCCACAGGGCGCGGGCCGATGCCGGTCGATCAGTTGCGCCGCTTCGTGCAATTTAGGGCCGAATTCCACTCGACCGCCGAGGCGACGGGCTACCTCTCGTACTTGCAGTTCAGCGCATCTATCCCGCCGCCGGCCTCCCAAGCCCTCGGGCAAATCCACCCGCCGCAAGCCCCAGCCCTGAACCCGACCCTCTTCACCTTCTACCTAGAGCCGCACATCGCAACCGACGACCTCGGGTTCGACCACCTAGCCATCTCCACCACTGCCCAAGTGCAGGCTATAGAGGCCGTGCGGATCGGCGGGGTGGACGTTGACTACACCATCGCGCAGCACACTGCCGAGGGGTTTGAAGTCGCGCTGCCGCGCATGGACCAGCAACGGACCAGCGAGCAGGTCGAGGTCGATTTCCGCGCCGAGGTGTTCGCGTACAGCACTTCCTTTGCAGGGCGAATCCGCGACAGTACCCGCCCTTTTGAAGTCGCCCAGCCCGTGACCCCGAGGGAGACCAACAGCCTGCAAGTGGCTTTACTTAACCTAGAGCAGCCGCTCATTGGCCGCCTCACCCTACACCCAGCGGTCTTCACCCCCAACGGCGACGGCCGCAACGATGTCGTGCGGATCGAATACGACCTCTTGTATTTAGTGGATGCGATTCAAGTGGAACTCGCGGCCTTCGACCTCGCCGGCCGCGAGGTAGGAGTCATTTACGCCGGGCCTGCCACCAGTGGCCGCTTTGCCGTCGAGTGGGACGGCCACACCCCCAACGGCCACCTCGTGCCGCCGGGATTCTACCTCGTCCATCTCATCGCAGAAACCGACCGCGGCCAACAGCAAAGCCAGCGCCTCGTCTCCGTCGTCTATTGACGCGGCTCGACAACGGTCAGGACCTGATCGACGGCAATGTCGCTCAGCACCTGAACCGCCCCGCTGGGCCAGCGCACTTCGAGCCGATCGACGCGCTCGGCCTTACCCAAGCCAAAGTGCAGCCGCAGATCGTTGTGCGACAAATAGCTCCCCCCGCTTTGCACCTCGGCGTGCTGGGTCTGCCCGCCGACACTAATGATCACTCGCGCCCCAATCCCGTCGCGGTTGCTCTTCGTGCCCACCGTGCGCACCAACAGGTAGTGATTGTCGTGGTCGCCGTCGTTGCGCAACAGGGTGGGCGGGCCGTTGAGATTGAGGACGAATAAGTCGATGTCGCCATCGCCGTCATAGTCGGCGAAACTGGTCCCACGGCTGACGCGGCGCAACGCAAAGCCCGGACCAGCTCCAGCCGACACCTCCACTAGCCGTCCATCCCTATTTTCAAACAGCGAGTTGGCTTGTTCGTAGCTGGAGTTGACCCTCGGCAAGTCGGCCTGCGGGTAGGTGTGGCCGTTGGCCACGAAAAGATCGCGGTCGCCGTCGTTGTCGTAGTCGAAAAAGCCCGTGCCCCACGAGACCAATTCGGCCGGCGCTGCCCCAATCCCCGCAGCAAAAGACACATCGGCAAAAAAGCCCCCACCCTCGTTCTTGTATAGCGCGTTGTACTCGTCGGCGAAATTGGTCACGAAGAGGTCGAACAGGCCGTCGTTGTCGTAATCCCCCCAAGCGGCTCCCATGCACCCCTGCGTTACCCCTTCCCCGCTGTACGCCACCCCGGCCATGAGCGCCTCCTCGGCGAAGCGACCGGCCCGGAGATTGCGAAAAAGCAGATTGGGCGTGGAATCGTTGGCCACGAACAGGTCGGGCCACCCGTCGTTGTCGTAGTCGCCGAACAGGGCACTCATGCCGTAGAACTTTTCGCCTTCCAGCCCGGCCTGTTGCGTCCACTCGGAGAACGTCCCGTCGCCGTTGTTGCGGTAAAACACATCCGCCGCCGGTAGCAGACCCACCGGCCCACAGTACACCTTCACGTTCTTCCACAGGCAGGGGATCGGGGATTCGTAGTCGAGGGAGAAATCCACGTAATTGGCCACGTACAAATCCACGTCGCCATCGCGGTCGTAATCCCCAAAGCTCGCACCGGTGCCCCACCCCATATCGCCCACGCCGGTCTCTACCGTCACATCGGCAAAACGACCGGCACCCGCGTTGCGATACAGGATATTGCGGCCAAAATTAGTAACGTAGAGATCCGAGTGGCCGTCGTTGTCGTAGTCGGCCACCGCGCATCCCATCGACCAGCTTGTATCCCCCACGTCAGCGGCGATCGTCACATCGGTAAAGCGATCGCCTTCGTTGCGGTAGAGCTGGTTGGCCGGATGCTCGCCTGCGGCAAAGCCCGCGAAGGAAGAGCCGTTGGCCACGTATAAATCCACGTCGCCATCGCGGTCGTAATCGAAAAAGGCCGCACCGCCCATCATCCCCTCGACTATGTAGCTTTGGTCAGTACCCGAGACATTGCGCTGTGTCAGGCCAGCGTCCGCCGCCCGATCGACAAATTGCACAGCGAGCGACTCGCTCCACCCACTGGCTACCCCGACGAGGCACCCGACCGCGCACAGGATCAACGCGCCCACTACTCCTGCTCCACCACCAATAACCGATCGACCGGCTCGCTGTGCCGCTCTTGCACGCTGCCGTCGGGCCAAGTGATTTCGATCCGCTCTACCAGCGCGCAGTCGCCCAAGCCAAAGTGCAATCGGCTATCACTCGCCGACAGATAGGTGCCTCCGCCAACCCGTTGGCGCGTTTGTACTGCTCCACCGCAGAACACCCGCACCCGCGCACCAACGGCGTCGCGATTTGCCCGCGTCCCCACCAACCGCAGGGACAGCCAGTGATGTTGCGACCGCAGCTCATTGCGGTACAGCCGCGCCGCGCCATCGACGTTGGTCACCAGTACGTCCAAGTCGCCGTCGTTGTCGCAATCGCCATAAGCGGCTCCGCGCGACACCGCGGACAACTCAAAAGCCGGACCGCTGCGAGCCGACACGTCGGCGAATGCGCCGTGGCCATTGTTGGCGAAAAGCTGGTTGGGCTGTGAATGACTCAACACCGAATCCTGTAAGGCGATGCGATCGAGGACGTGGCCGTTGGCCACGAACAAATCCACGTCGGCGTCGTTATCGACATCGGCAAAAAACGCACCAAATCCCAGCGGCAGCAAGCTCGGACCGCGCAGACCGGCGGCCTCCGTGGCATCGGCAAAGTGGCCGGTTCCCTCGTTGCGATAGAGCGTGTTGCTCTCGCGGGAAAAATTGGTCACCAACAAGTCAACATCCCCATCGGCATCCCCATCGCCGACCGCAATTCCCATGCCGGCCTCGGCTTGGCCGTCGCCATTGTACGCCGCCCCAGCCGCCAACCCGGTCTCGGCAAACGCGCCGTCGCCTCGGTTGCGATAAAAGAAGTTGCGCGTGCCGTCGTTGGCCACGTACACATCGAGGTGACCATCGAAGTCGAAATCAGCGGCCGCTACCCCGAGCCCCTTGCCAAATGGACTAAAGACCCCGCTAGCCTGTGTCACATCGGAGAAATGCCCGTCTCCCTCATTGCGAAAGAGCGCATCTGGCGCGCCGTTGTAGCGCCTCGGGCTGCAATAGGTCCGCTGGCCAGCCGGAACGCGCAAGGAGGCTCCGCTGCTAGCGACCGCACCACCACACAAGCGGTTGGTGTCCGGCGTCAAGTCGAGGTAATTCACCACATACAGATCGAGATCGCCATCGTTGTCGTAGTCGAAAAAGGCCGCGCTCGTGCTCCAGTGGGGATCGGCCACGCCGGCCGCCTGCGCCCGTTCGGCAAAGGTCCCGTCCTCCTGATTGCGATAGAAGGCATTGCGACCGTAGTTGGTCACATAGAGATCTGCGCGGCCGTCATTGTCGTAATCGCCGACCGCGACCCCCATGCCGTAGCCCAGATCGCCTGTCCCTGTTCGCTCGGTGCCCTCTTGGAAGGCCCCATCCACATTCTGGTAGAGGCGATTTTGCGTCTGGCCCGTGCTAGGAGCCTGACGCAGCGCCAACACCGAAGTATCCACTCGACCGTCGTAGCGCAGGGGCGGCCGGAAATCCTCGATGACCCAAGTGCCCGTCGAATCTCCAGCTACGAGGTTGACCGGCACCAAGCGCTCGCGCCACGGCGACAGATCGAAGCCATTCACTAAATACACGTCCAACCAGCCATCTCTGTCGTAGTCGAAAAAGGCCGCGCCAGCCCCCATCGTCTCAATCAGGAAGTAATCGCCGCTAGCCCCACTAGTGTGGTGGAAATTCAGCCCGGCCTCGGCAGCTACCTCGACGAAATAGGCCGAGCGCTCGGGTGCGGCGCAGCCGTAGCACAGGAGAAAAAAAATTAAAGACAGGTACAAAATGGATGGAGAGTAGGAATAGCTGTTCACTGCAAAAAAATAAGTCCCCCCTACAAATAGAGCCAATCGGTCGGCAGTTATCCGCAGCCACGTCGAAGAACCGTAGAAATGCACTTCCTCACATTCTTCACTAAATTCCACACCCTTGTTTCAGATGAACGAACTGAAGTGACAGTAGGTACCATCCATGAACCGTCCCAATATCCTCTTCATCCTCTCCGACCAACACAGCAAGTTCCACCTTGGCTGCTACGGCGACCCGCTGGTGCGCACCCCGCACCTCGACCGCTTGGCCAGCGAGGGCATGCGCTTTGCCAACGCGTACACCCCCTCGCCTTTGTGCGTGCCAGCGCGCATGGCCTTTATGACTGGTCGGCGGCCCAGCGCCAATCAAGTCTGGGGCAACGACCACATCCTCAACTCGGCGCTGCCGACTTGGGCCCACACCCTAGGGGCGGCCGGATACGAGACCACGCTGATTGGCCGCATGCACTTTGTCGGCCCCGACCAGCGCCACGGCTTTGAGCATCGGCCCATTGGCGAGTACAGCGCCCTGCATCCGGGTGCGGCCCGACAGGGCGGCCCCATGTTCAAAAACATTCCCGCCAGCACCTCGGGTCAGACTCGCGAATGCGTCGAAATAGCCGGGTACGGCCGCACCACGTACCAATCCTTTGACGACCGCGTTGCCGAGGCAGCTTGCGCCTATTTGGCGGAAAAGGCACAAACGCACGACCGACCCTTTGCCGCAGTAGCCGGCTTTGTGTTGCCGCACTGCCCGTTCTTCGCCCCCAAGGCTCTCTACGATTACTACTACGACCGCGTCGATGTGCCGCAACCCGACCCGACCGGAGAACCAGCGGCAGTGACCAATTTCAAAAAGCGCCGCCTCCTTGACGAGCCGCTGCCCGCAGAGCGCATCCGCGTGGCGCGGGCGGCCTATTTCGGCCTGTGCGAATACTTCGACCGCAAAGTCGGCCAGCTCCTCGACAAACTCGACGAGACCGGCTTGCGCGACACTACGTTGGTGATCTACGCCAGCGACCATGGCGAAATGGCCGGCGAGCACGGCTGCTGGTGGAAGAGCAACTACTACGAAGGCTCGGTCGGCGTCCCCCTCATCGCTCGTTTGCCCGGCGTGATACCAGCGGGCGTGGAAAACCCGGTGCTGTGCAATTTGCTCGATTGGGCACCCACCGCCGTAGAAGTGGCTGGCGGCGAGCCTCTACCCTCAACCGACGGTCATTCCCTGTGGCGCGAACTACAGGGCCACGCAGATGACGCCCGCCCCGATACCACCTCCAGCGAACTAGGCCCTTCGCGCGGCGATGCTCCTTCGCGCATGATCCGACAGGGACCGTGGAAGCTCTACAAATACCACGACGACACCCCTCCAGCGTTGTTCAATCTGGTGGACGATCCGGGGGAATGGAACGACTTGGGCCGCGCAGATGCCTACGCTGACCTACGGCAACATCTGCTCGACCAACTCTACGCCGATTGGGATCCAGAGCAGGTAGCGCAACGCAGCGCGGAACAGACTCGGGATGCACAAGTGCTGGCGGCGTGGGGACAGGCGGTGCAGCCCCTGCACGAAGATACCCTGCCTGTCGAAGACGCCGAGGATGTGGTGCGCTGTTGAGGGGCTTGCCTCACATATACGATAGAAAATGCCCGGTCTCGCCCAACACGCCGTCAATACACAACCACAATCCGGCCGCAGTCGCCTCGCCCAAGATCAGCCCTAGGAAAAACGGCTTAGCCCGCTCGTAGAATGGCATCCCACCCCACTTGACGATGCCCAGCTTGAGTGCCCACGCGATGAGTACCGAAAACCACACCTGATTGGCCAGCCAGCCGACGCTGACGATAAATCCCAGCGGGTGCAACGGCCACCAGTAAAACCGATGATGTCCCCACAACAGCACGGCCTCGACGAGACCACCGATGCCGGTGAACAACCAACCGCGCATATCGGCTGGCAGCGGATCGACGATCGGCCGCGCCATATCGGTAAACGTGCGATTGGCCTGACGGGTCATAAAGAACGGATGCAAATTGATTCCACCGTGCTCGTAACACACCTGAAAAATAATCCACGTCGCCCCGGCCAAACTCACCACCAACGCCAACGCCATCCCCCAAAACAGCCGCCTCTTAGAACCAACCACCGCCTCGGCCAGCTTGAGCGAATTGGCCGCGGCAATCATCGGAAAGAGCCGCATCTCAGACTGCCAGACGTACGTAAAGGTCAGGGCCGTCAGCCCCTTGGCCCCAATCACCGGTGCGCCAACCGCGGAGATGACGAAAAACGCCGCCACCATCGGCGAGCGCGCCGTCGCCAACCCGGCCGTGGCCACTGCCCGCGTGACGAACACGTAGAAAATCAAGCACACCAGCAAAAACAGCGGCAAAATCGCCAACGGCACCCCAGACGCCCACAGCCACACGCCCACGAAAAGCAGGCTGGCCAAAAAGCCAAAAACCGCCACCCGATAGGAGAGCATTTCTCCCGCATCATCCACCGTCGGATCGCCGCGCCACGCCTTGCGCCACACCGCCCCCAAGTGCCGCCGCCCCATCCACAAGGTGTAGGCGACGAAAATCAAACAGGCCCCCATCACCTCGTGCGTCAGATCCGCGGTCTGCGAGTAGGAGTAGAGACTGAGCTTTTCGGTGCTGGCAATGCCCAACGAGGAGAAAATCCCCTCTTGCGCCTTGTTGAAGAGGTAGAAAAACCAAATGGAAAAGGAAATGTCTAAGTTGACCAAATAGAAAAAGCCGATCCACGCATACACCCAATGCGAATTCAGCTTAGTGCCGATCCACGGCAGTTGCCCAGCCGACTGGATCGGCAGCGGCACGGCCGGAAAGTAGTAGTGCAGTCCCTTGAATGACAGCAGGACAAACGGCACCGCAAAGCCGATCCACAACAGCCGCTGCTTAAAAAGCGGCCCCAGCTTAAACCCCGGTCGGCCCTCTTCCACCATCTTGAGCGGCAGTTGCACCATGGGATAGGCCAGCCGCTCGTGCTGCGACCACTGCCGGTGCAGGATGGAACTCATGCAGAGCATCATAAAGCTCAGCACCAAAAAGAACACGTACCAATAGCTCAGGGTCTCGCTCCAAGCCGCCCACGGAATGCTCTCGCCGGGCGGCAGCCCCTCGTGCAAAGCGACAATCGCCTGTCGGTCCTGCGGAGCTAGCCACGGCGTCACGTGCGGAAAGAAAATCTCGCCCCAGTTGTTTTCCGGGGTCGCGTAGTAGTACAGCCCGCTGATGATCGGAATCAGGTAGCCGACAAACGCCTGCGTTGGCACGGCCGACGCCAACAGCATCATCGCGTAAATGAGCACTAAATCGGCCCGCCCCAAGGCGAGGCCGCGGCCCAGCGCCCGCAGCAGGGTATTGACCACCACCACTAAGACGAAAAACAGAAAGATCGCCCCGGGCGACGAGCTGTTGAGCGCCATGAACGATCCTTGCAGCATAATTATCGCGTAGGGTGCCCCCACGCCGATGCACAAGGCCAACAGCGCCCCCACCGCAAACCCCCGCCAAGTAAAAGACGTCGTCTGTTCCACCGCCGCCTGTTCTTCTACTCGCTCCTCGGCCTGCTCGGCCGCCAGCGTCCGCGCCGACTCCACGTGCTGGACGCGCTCGGCCTCCCGCAGCGCGTACCAAATCAACATCTGCTTGCGCAGGGCCTCCACCAGCCGCAGGTTGAGCCGCTGCCAGTAGTGGCGCTCGCCGCTTAGCCGGCGCAGCCGGACTTCCATCGCCCGCGCGCGCTCCCCAGTCGCCACGAACTCCACGACCACCTCTTGACTCACCCCCAAGTCAAACGGAGCCAGCCACAGCGCAAATGAGAGGCGATAGCCATCGGCCTGCGCCACCTGCATATCCTCGACGTAAAAATCCCCCAGCGTCGCTCGGCCAAAGGCCCCAAAGTAGTTGGCCAAAAAGCCGCACACCCCTTCGACTTCTCCCTCGCCGAGCATGAAGGGGAACTCAAACAGCCACTCGTCGCCGCTGGGCGGGTCCGGCCGCCAGCGCCGCACCACGTCTGGCACCGCCTGCCGCGCCGCCACCCGCGCCGGATAGATCGTCGATAGCAACACCACCCCCATTACCGCCAGCGCGGCCCCAATCGCCGCCAGCGACGAGTAGTTCAAGGTAATGCCCTGCAACAGCCCCAGCCCCAACAACACCTTCCCCAACCCTTGACCCAGCAAATAGCCCAGCGTCGTCCCCAGCACCGCATAGACACAGGCTTCGGCCACAAACAGCAGCGCGATGTGCAAGGGAGCCAGCCCCACCGAGGAGTAGATGCCGATCTCGCGCAGGCGTTCGTACACCGCCCCCAGCATCGCATTGAGCACAATGAGCGCGGCCACCAGCGCGGGAATCGCCAGCGCCCCCAGCCCCTGCACAGCCGTCAGCCCCACCGAACTCAGGGCTGTCACCCTCCCATCCGGCGAGCCGACGAACAAAGTGGCCGCCACCCGCGTCAGATAATCCTCAACCAGCGCCTGCCCATCGGTCGCCCCCGGAAAGCGCACGGCCACCGAGCGCAAGCTGCCCCCGGCCTCGGCCAGCGTCTGATAGGGCACGAGGACCACGTGCTGCGGCTTTAGGTGGATGAAGGGCCGCAGTTCGCGTAGATCCTCCTCGCCGGCAATATCCACATCCTGCGCCGTCCCTAGCTGAAGCATCTCTGCGCTCGACAGGACAAAATCGGCCGGCATCAGGCTCTCGGCGTCGAGGTCGCGCAGTTCACCCAACCGCTCCGGGTCGGCAATCCCGCGCACCGCCAGCGCGCGCCCGAACACCTCGACCTGGTCCCCAACTCCAACGCCCAACGCCTCAGCCATGTCCAATGGCAGGATGCAGGTGGCCTCGTCATCTGTGACAAAAAACGATCCAGCCACCAAGCTCTTATCCACCTCGGTGATCTGCGCCTCCTCCGGCGTCAGGCCCAACAAACCCGTGGCCCGCACTGCGTTCCCTGCTGCCGCCACCGCGACCCAGCCTCCCTTGCCGCCTTCGGCCGCGAACCAACCGCGCCGCCCCATCCAGCCACTGCCGCCAAAGTGCGACTCAGCGTAGTCAAGCGCCTCCGGCGTCAGGCGCTCCCAGCCGCGGTCGCGGATGAGGATTCCGGGGTACGCTCCGGCGTGGGGCAGCCGGAAACTCGCGTAGCGGATCTGCTGTTCAAACGAGGTAAAAGAGAGCAAGGTAAACGTCAAAAGCGTCAGCGTCGCCAGCGTCAGGCCGGTGCGCAGGGGCCGCCGCCGCATATTGGAAATCCCCAACATGAAGGCTGCATAACTCGCGCTCAAGCGGCTCAGGTCTTGGGTGTGGACCCGCATCTGTTGGCTCTGGTGCTGGGCCATGACGCGATTGAACCGGCTTACCAGCATAAAGAGCACGAAGGCTGCCATTGCCATGATGGCAAACGCCAACAGCACCACCAGCGGCTCGGCCAACTCAAAGGCTGGATGCACCTGCGCCAAAATCAGCCAAATCGCCAGCAATAACAGCCCAAAGCCAGCGAGCTGCCGGCGAATATCGGCCGCGGCAAACAACAGCCGCTCCCCGAAAAAGGCCGCCGGCAACAACAGCGCCATAAAGAAGATCACCCCTTCGAGGACGTCGTTGAGCGTCGCCAAGACCTCTGGATAGGCCCGCGTCTCCAAGCCCAGCGCCTTGCGGCTCCACGCCACGTACTCATCCCACTTTAGCTGCTCAGCCGCTACTTCCGCCTCGGCTATGGCCGTTGCCGCCTGCGCGTGGAGGCGCGTCAACCGCTGATTTTCAATGCCGTGCTCCTTGAGTATCCCCAACCGCGCCGCATCCAAGTTCCACAGGTCCCGCGCCGCCTGCAGCGTCGCACCGCCAAATCCCTCCTCGGTCAGCAAAAACCCCTCGCCCCGAGCCTCGGCTTCGCTTTGGCTGCCCTCGCTGTTGAGCAGCAAAAACTGGCCGTCCAAAATCACTTTGACGCGATCTCCGGCCGCGGCATCGGCTGGTCCGTAGATCACCCCCACCGAGCCGATGCTGCTTTTACCCAGCGCGTACCCGTACTGGCTCGGCTCGCTCCCGGCCGCCGACAGCACCTTGACTTCGTTCAACGCGCGCAAAAGGCGCGGCTCGACCAAGCCGTACAGGGGCCGACCCACTCCGGGAAATAGCACGGCGATCTGCTCGTTTTGCAGCCAGCTCACATTCTTGGCCAAGCGGCCATCCGCCCGCGGTTTCCCGTGGTGCGCTTGCGCGCGCTTACTCAAGTCCGCTACGTGAGTAAGCGTCCCCCGCTCGGCGTCCAGCGCCGCCACAGTCAGCGGATACGTCCCCTGTACCAGCGCGGGTACCCGCGCTAGCCCGGTTGCATCCGTGAGAAAGTAGCGCGTGTCGCGCACCCCTTTGCGCTCTTCTTGCTCTACCTGTACCGCCACCAGCGCCCCGGCTACCGGCCGGTCCGGCACCTGACTGCGCCGGGGAAACGTCCGCGCTTTGACCCGCAAATCCCGCAGCCGATCTTTCAACGCCTCTTCGAGCCGCTCCCCCCCAACCAACAGCGCCGTATCGGCCAACGCATGAGCCAGTAAATCGGCCACCAACGCCGCCTGCCCTTCCACGTGATCCCACGCCACGCCCTCGCTCGTATCCCGTGGCAAGTCCAGCGCAAAGCGGGCGTCGCCTACGGTGGCCAGCGTCAGCGACGGGAATCCTGCCTCGAGCGCCAGTTCCCCATCGGCGGCCAACCCCCCAGGCATGTAGCTGTCCCAATCCATCCCCCGAATTGGGCTGATGCCATTGGCCACTGCCTCGGCGCGGCCCAGTGCCTCCGCGTACTCGGTAAAACGACGGCCAAAGGGCACGAAAAACCGCTTGAGCGCGTAGCTATCCGTGTTGTTCCACAGCACCACCCGCTCGCCGTGGCTGGACAAATCGAGGCCAATGAACAGGGCAATATCCAGCGGCTCAGCGAGCCGGGCCGCGTAGTGCTCTTGGCGGCGAGCGTGCCTGTCGAGGAAGGCGACCATGCCCTGCCGCCCTTGGAAGTGGGCACTCAGCGCGGCGAGTACCACCGTGTGCGCCGGTGAGTTCTCTCGCAAGCGCGCGGCCACCTCCAACAGCGCCGCTGCACTCACCGCCGCCTCTGCTCCCGGTGCCCGCGCGGGCACCACCGACGGCGCGTCGTAATACGCATGGACGAGCACTGTCTTATCCCGCAAGGTCCCCGCATCCTTCCCCGGCACTACCGCCCGCACGTTGTACGCCATCCGCTCCTGCCAATCCATCCGCCCCCACAGCCCCACCTCCACCTCGCCATCCACCAACCGCCGCCGCAGCCTTTGCCCAGCGTCCCCCTCCACCCAAAAACGCGGCACGTCCAACGGCGCTTGCACGTACTTGCCTTGCGCCTGCTGCGTAGTAGAAGAATCCGCGGCCACAAACACCACCGCCCGCGCCCCCAACGACGCGGCCTTCAGCCAAGCGTCCCCACTGGCAAAATTCATCACCACCACCCGCCCAGCCACCTCCTGCCCATTGAAATCCCCCCAATCCCCATCGCCGCCCCAAATCGCCGACGCCCGCAACCCCTCCGGTGGCACAGTCGAAGTCCGCACCCCATTCGGCCACACCGTGTGCAAAGGCACCGACTCACCTTCCCATTCCAACCGCCCACCCTTGTCCATCGGCACCACCACGGCAAAGGAGTCGCGTCGCGTCGCCAACCCCAACGCCTGCAATCGCTCCTCCACGTACTCCGCCGCCTGGGCACTCCCCGGATACCCAGCCACCCGCGATTCCAGCGAGGCCAAATGCTCCACAACAGCCCGCGGCCCTGTAGAAGCCGCCACCGGGCCGCTGACAAAGGCGACCAAAAAGGCGATAATCAGCGCAACCATAGCGTCCCAATATCGTCCCCAAGCATTCCGTCTAGCAACCTATTCACTGACGTTATGCAATTTTACAATCGTTTAGTCTGGTCATGCCTGCACAAACAGGTATCCAGCGGTTCGGTGGAGTGCCCCGACCCTGTGCGACCTGAGCGGGTGGCTTTCGATATTCGCGGCGGAACCTAAAGGGTGTCTCACACGTTTTTCTTTTTAAGGTTGTTTTTTACCGACTGCCGCCGAGGAATCCACAGAGGATGCTTCTGCAGGGCGGCGGTCCAACAAGGAGGTGTACTATGTATTACCGCGTGATAGGGGCTGTCGTCGTCTTGCTAATGGCGGCCGAGATGAGCGTTTCCCAAGACGATGCTGATTTCTTTGGCGAGGCCACCGGCCAAGGCCCGGTCGGCCACGTCGGCGTCAAGGACGACACTGCGACGCTGGAGTCGCTGACCGAACACGCCGACCGGATCACCGTCGGCCAAGTCGGTACCATGCGCCGAGTGCTTGAAAACCACGTCGTCCATACCCAAGAAGGTCAGCCGATTACCGGCACCTTCGTCTTTACCTATGTCGATCTGACGCCTACCGAGCACATTGTCGGGGATTCGGTCGGCACGGTAACGGTGCGCGTGTTGGGCGGTTTGCACCCGGACGGCACCAAGTTTACTACCTATGCTGACGCGCCTTCGCTGGCGAGCGAAGAGCAGGTATTGGTGTTTCTGGAAGAGACGCCGGAGCGCGGTCCCGACGAGGAGTTGGTGCATCAGATTGCCTACCACCGGGCGGGCAAGTTCCGCGTTGAGGGCGAGGGCACGGCGGCGCGTTTAGTGCGCGATCTGCCCAATAGCGCCCTGGAGATCGATGCCAGCGAAGGCATTGGTGAAGACCCGATTCCCCTGGAGAAGATGAAGGCATTGATCCGCGCTGAACGGGCGGACGATTGAGCAGCAAGTTCTTTTTATTTTTACGCTTAACGAGGAGAGAGGAAATGAAACCTATGTTCAAGCTCTTGTGGATCCCACTGGTCAGCCTGTTGGTTGTCGCGGAAGATGGGGAGGCGGACCCCTATACCATAATGTTCCTGCGACCTAGCCAAGGGGGAGGTTTTGAACCTGATAGGAAGCTAGGCAGAACATATAGGGCTATATGGTGGGTAGGCAACAACAGTGGTTTGCCTAATACACCCAATAGCTCCTACGACTGGGTCTTCTGGGATGCGTCCTCCGTAAAATTCAAAATGGGATTTCCCTCCAGTGATTTCAGTTCTTTTGCTCCGATGACGAGTGCTATACGGAGCGCCATCTCCTCTTGGGACAACATTGATGCGAGTGTTCTCAGTATCAGTTACGGTGGAATGGATATATACCGAACCAACGATCCCAACGATGGGGTCAATACCATTTTCTGGTCCAACCACAGTACCATCAGTCACGTTAATGGCTTTACCCTGATCACGGCACCGACAAGCGGAGTTGACATCGGCGAGTTTTCCGATGTCGATATCGTCCTTAATGATCGCAAACAATGGACGACTACCACGTCTAGCTGTGGGACGGATTCCAAGGATGTGCAGAGCGTTGTGACCCACGAACTGGGCCACGCCCTCGGGCTGGGCCATGCTAGCGGCAAAAACGCGATGACCTCCAGTGCCGATTGGTGTGACGATTATGAGTCCGCGTATGAAGCGCTGGGCCAGCGGACGGTCACGAACAATGACAAGGCCGGTTACCGATATATTTACGTAGGCTCCAACAGCGTCCGATCTTTGTTTGGCGGCGACGGCCAAAGTTCAAAGATCGTAGTCGATGGTCGCTTAGAGGAGGGTGACGTAACACAAGCGAGTGTTTTCCCCAATCCATTCAATCCAGAAGTTACCATCGCCTTCAAGTTGGAACACTCGGCGTCCGTATCGGTTCGTATCTACAATGAACTAGGGCAGCAGGTACGGGTGCTGGCTACCGAGGGGGTGCGTCCGGCCGGAAGCTACCAATTCGTCTGGGACGGTCGCGACCAAGCCGGGCAGTTCCAAGCGTCAGGCATCTATCTTTTGGTGCTTTCAGTAGATGGGGCTGTCGAGACGCATAAGCTGACGCTGTTGCACTAAAGCGAACTATGCGGACTCCTGTTCTTCTTGCCTTGTTGGGGGTCGTGTCGCCGAGTGTATCTGTTTGGGGTCTGCCGCCATGTGACGCCCCGGGCACCATCACCACCGTGACCGCCCCCGACGGCGATTACTTGGCCACTTTCAGCAACTACACGATCTATCCGCCGGTAGAGTACGAAACCGTAGGTGGCCCGGCCGACAAAGTAGCCGCGCCAGAGTACCGCAGCTATTATCCGCAAGCGTTAGCCGTAGGCCCTCAAGGGCACATCTACGTAGCCGACCAGACGATCATCTACCGGCTTGAATCCGACGGCACCGCCACCCGCATCGTCGGCGTACCGCAATATCACATCGCGTACCGCGAAGATGACTATGCCTACGACCAAAATCCTCTCGGATACGATGAAATACATACTGCTATGCCCCCTTTGTTGCAGCGTTTCAATGTCTTGGCGGACACCGTCGCAGCGCTGGACGCCCGCATTGCGCCAGGCGCGATGGCCTTTGATCGGCACGGTCGGCTCTACTTTGTCGATTATGTCAACCAAAATCGGACCGAAAAAAGATTGCCGGTGCTGTCGCGCATCGCACGGTTGGAAGCAGACGGGCAGGTGGCCACCTTTGTCGGCCCATTTGAAGAGACCGTCATCAATTCGCTGGTGTTCGATCAGGAGGATCATCTGCTATTTTCGGGCAATAAGGGCATTCGGCGCATTGACGCGCAAAGGAAAATCACCACGCTAGTGGAAGTGCCTTGGGTAGGGTCGTTGCGAGTCGATGACCAAGGGAGGCTGTATTTTGGGACGCGGACTCAGGTCTTCCGCCGCCACGCCGAGGGCGAAATCGAACACTTAGCCGGGTTGGGGGCAGCCCCCGACCAGATTGTCGGCGAGGAATTTGAGGGCAAATGGCGTCGTCACTTTGGTGCCGAAGGACGACCGGCGACCGAAGCCCTTTTAGACTTCCCCGCGAGCATCGCTATTGACCCACAGGGCAGCTTGTATATCGCCAATTACTATTTCAACCGCATTCATCGCGTCCGACCCGATGGCATCCTCGAAACCATTGCCGGCAACGGAGTGGATGCTAGTTTTTCCCTAGGCTGTAATAGCGATCCAGCGGGGTGGACAGAACGCTGCCGCGACCATATCGGCGATGGGGGTTCGGCGTTGGCGGCTCCGGTCTGGCATCCTTCTCAGTTGCTATTGACGCCAGAGGGCGATCTGTTAGTGGCGATGTCGGTGGCGAACATTATGTGGTGGACTGGTGGAGTATTTTCCCATTTGCGCCGCATCTGCCGGGTCAGCGAGTGGATGGCGTCTCCAGCAGCCACGGTCGTCAAGGAGCAAGGGTCGGCAACCCTTGCTGAAGAAGCGTTATCTGCCTTGCGCCTATATCCCAATCCGTTCAACGCCGCTGTTACTATCGCCTTTGAGTTGACGCACTCGGCGTCCGTATCGGTTCGTATCTACAATGAGCTCGGGCAGCAGGTGCGGGTGCTGGCCACTGAGGGGGTGCGTCCGGCCGGAAGCTACCAATTCGTCTGGGATGGTCGAGACCAAGCCGGGCAGTTCCAAGCGTCGGGCACCTATCTTTTGGTGCTTTCAGTAGATGGGGCTGTCGAGACGCATAAGCTGACGCTGTTGCACTAAAGCGAACTATGCGGACTCCTGTTCTTCTCGCCTTGTTGGGGGTCGTGTCGCCGAGTGTATCTGTTTGGGGTCTGCCGCCATGTGGTGCGCCGGGCACCATCACTACCGTAACGGCTCCCACCGACGATTATCTCGCCGCCTTTGGCGACTATAAGAGCTACGTACCCTTTGGCTTGGCGTTAGACCCGTCGGGGCATCTCTATGTGGCCGACGCCTCACTGATTTACCGCCTTGAAGCCGATGGCACGGCCACGCGCCTCGTCGGCGTTCCACAGACCCGCAGAGAACGAAGGGACAATGTCTTACTAGACAGCGTCGCGGCACTGAACGCCCGCATTGCGCCGGGGGCGATGGCCTTTGACCAACAAGGTCGGCTCTACTTTGTTGATCACGTCAACTGGGCGTGGTCCGACGGGGGAAAACGGAGCCTGTCCCGCGTCGCACGTTTAGAGACGGACGGATTGGTAGTCACCTTTGCTGGCACCGGCGAAATCGGGTCCAGCGGCGATGGTGGACCGGCCAGAGAGGCACAATTTGGCATCATCAATTCGCTGGTTTTTGATCGGGAAGGGAATCTGCTAGTCGCCGGCAGGGGAGGCATCCGGCGTATTGATGGTCAAGGGGTCGTCTCCACGCTGCTGGAAGCAGATTCAGTACGGGAACTTATCATAGATGGCCAAGGGGTACTGTATTTTTCGCTGGGCCATCAGGTCTTTCGCCGTTCCGCCGATGGCGAGACTGAACCCATCACCGGGTCGGGAATGGATCCGGATAGCGTCGTTGGCAAGGAGTTCGAGGACGGGGGGCGTTACTATTACAACCTGCCAGCCACTCAAGCATCCTTAGATACACCAGCGAGCCTAGCTATCGACGAAGAGGGTTCTCTGTATATTGCCGATTACTATTCAAATCGCATTCATCGGGTTCGGCCAAATGGCATTATAGAAACCGTCGCCGGCAACGGATTAGATTTCCGTTATTTACAAGGCTGTGTAGCCGGAAAGCGCGTAGCGGCTGGAAAGCGTTTATCGGAGCATCGCTGTCAAGACCATATAGGCGATGAGGGTCCGGCATTGAAGGCTACTATCTGGCGGCCTTGGTCCATGCTCTTTACTCAAGAGGGAGATATCTTAGTCGCTATGTTGCATGGGGGCTATACGTGGGCCGGGGGAGCGTTTTCCCAGCTACGCCGCATCTGTCGAGTCAGCGAGTGGATGGCGTCTCCAGCATCCACGGTCGTCGAGGAGCAGGAGTCGGCAACCCTTGCTGAAGAAGCGTTGTCCGCCTTGCGCCTATATCCCAATCCGTTCAACGCCGCTGTCACCCTCACCTTCGACTTGACGCATTCGGCGTCCGTATCGGTGCGTATCTACAATGAACTAGGGCAGCAGGTACGGGTGCTGGCTACCGAGGGGGTTCGTCCGGCCGGAAGCTACCAATTCGTCTGGGATGGGCGCGATCAAGCCGGGCAGTTCCAAGCGTCGGGCACGTATCTGCTGGTGCTTTCGGTTGATGGGGCTATTGAAACTCATAAGCTGACGCTGTTGCACTGAGGAGGAAGGTCATGCTTAGGCATCGGTGTGGCGTTCTCCTCGCCTTGTTGGGGGTCGTGTATCTGCGTGTATCTGTTTGGGGGCTGACGCCTTGTGGTACGCCGGGCACCATCACCACCGTGACGGCTCCCGACGGCGATTACTTGGCCACTTTCAGCAACTACACGATCTATCCGCCGGTACAGTACGAAACCGTAGGTGGCCCGGCCGACAAAGTAGCCGCGCCAGAGTACCGCAGCTATTATCCGCAAGCGTTAGCCGTAGGCCCTCAAGGGCGCATCTACGTAGCCGACCAGACGATCATCTACCGGCTTGAAGCTGACGGCACCGCCATCCGCATCGTCGGCGTACCCCAGTATCATATCTCGTACACCGAGGACGACTATGACTACGCCCGGCATCCCCTCGGATACGATGAAACAACTACACATCGGCCCCCTCTGTTGCAGCGTTTCAATGTCTTGGCGGACACCGTCGCAGCACTGGACGCCCGCATTGCGCCAGGCGCGATGGCCTTTGATCGGCACGGTCGGCTCTACTTTGTCGATTATGTCAACCGGAAGCAGACCGAAGAAAGCTACGACCAACTCCTGCCATTGCCGGTGCTGTCGCGCATCGCACGGTTGGAATCAGACGGGCAGGTGGTCACCTTTGTCGGCCCATTTGAAGAGACCATCATCAATTCGCTAGTGTTCGATCAGGCGGGCCATCTGCTATTTTCGGGCAATAAGGGTATTCGGCGCATTGACGCGCAAAGGAAAATCACCACGCTAGTGGAGGTTCCTTGGGCTGGATCGTTGACAGTGACTGCCCAAGGGGAGCTGTATTTTAGGACGCGGACTCAGGTCTTCCGCCGATTGGCCGATGGCGTGATTGACCACGTGGCCGGGTCGGCTTGGGGAGACCCGTTTAATCGGGACGATCGTAGGGCCATGCGCAACGCCGCGTTAGAGGGGGAGTGGAAATTGGAGGAGCGCTTAGGCGGATACTTTGTCGCCAACGGCCGACCGGCGACCGAAGCTCCTTTCTATTTTTCTACAGACCTAGTCATCGACTCTCAGGGTACACTGTATATTGCCAATGCTAACTTCCATCGCATTCATCGCGTCCGACCCGACGGTATCCTCGAAACCATCGCTGGCAACGGCTTGGATTACGGTTTTTCATCAGGCTGTCAGCACGCCGAAAAGCGGGTGGCTGACAAGGATTGGGAGCAGGCTGTTTGCCGCGATCATATCGGCGATGGCGGTTCGGCGTTGGAGGCTCCGATTTGGTGGCCCTATCTCCTGCTGTTGACGCCCGAGGACGATCTGTTGGTCGCGATGTCGTCTGGGGACTTTATGTGGGCCGGGGGGGCATTTTCCCAGCTACGCCGCATCTGCCGGGTCAGCGAGTGGATGATGCCTCCAGCAGCCACGGTCGTCAAGGAGCAGGCGGCGGCACCCCTTGCTGAAGAAGCGTTGTCCGCCTTGCGCCTGTACCCCAATCCGTTCAACGCCGCTGTTACCATCGCCTTTGAGTTGACGCACTCGGCGTCCGTATCGGTTCGTATCTACAATGAGCTCGGACAACAGGTGCGGGTGCTGGCCACTGAGGGGGTGCGTCCGGCGGGAAGCTACCAATTCGTCTGGGACGGCCGCGACCAAGCCGGGCAGTTCCAAGCGTCGGGCACCTATCTTTTGGTGCTTTCGGTTGATGAAGCTGTCGAGACGCATAAACTGACGCTATTGCACTGACGCATCGCCGCCCGCGCTCCCAACGACGTGCGACCTTCAACTAAGCAGCAGCGGCTTCTTTCGGCACTGGCTGGAGGACCGCCCCTGAGGCGATTACTTTATCTGTAAGCGGAACTTTAGCTATCGGCTAGACGTTCAAACGCAGTTGAAGGAGGGCTTCATGTTATACCGCATCGCCGCTATCGGCTTCATTTTTGCCTGCACGAGCGTCGCTTGGATCATCTTGGCAGAGGTCGTCTCGCACCGCACCCACCAGCAAGACACCAAGCTCAAAGCCGAGGTAGGCCAATTGTGGGGCACCCCCCAATCCCAACGCGCCCCACTCCTGTACTGGACCACCGAGGAAACCATCGTCAAACAGACCCCTGACGGCCAGACGACAGAGCACTCCAAGGAGCGACGGCATCTCATGCCCCTAGAAGCCAGCCGCCTACAAGTCGATTTCCACCTCGAACACCGCCGCAAGGGCCTGCTGTGGTACTCCACCTACCAAGTGGAACTGGACGCCACCTATACCGCGACCAACGCGACCGATCGCCCCCTCGACCTGACCTTCGATCTGGCCCTGCCAACCTCTCAAGCTGTGTACGATGATTTCACCCTATCCATTGACGGCCAACCCATCGCTCCGCTGCCACTGGCCGAAGGACACTTGCAACAACCGTTGCAGTTAGCGCCGGGCCAGAGCCGCCAGATCCGTCTTTCCTATCAATCGCAGGGTTTAGAAGAATGGTGGTACCGCTTCGGCGACCACGTCGAACAGGTCTCCGATTTCGAGTTGGTCATGCACACTGATTTCGACGCCATCGACTTCCCGCGCCAAAGCCTGGCACCCACCCACAAGGAGCGCACTGCCGATGGCTGGCGTCTCACTTGGCAGTACGACCGCTTGCTCACCGGAGCTTCCCTTGGCATGGTCATGCCCGCCCGCCTCAATCCAGGCCCTTGGGTACAAGACGTGACCCAAGCCGCGCCCATGTCCCTCTTTCTCTTTTTCTTCGTTCTCTTCGTCTTTGCCGCGGTCAAAGGCATCGACATCCATCCGATGAATTACTTCTTCATCGGCGCGGCCTTTTTCAGCTTCCACTTGCTTTTGGCCTACCTAGCCGACCACTTGCTCATCCACTACGCCTTTTTAGTGGCCGCGGCCGTGTCCGTTTTCTTGGTAATCTCCTACATGCGGCTGGTGGTTGGCCTGCGGCTGGCCTTGGTAGAGGTGGGCTTGGCCCAATTCATCTACTTGGTACTCTTCTCCTACACCTTCTTCTTCGTCGGCTATACCGGCTTGGCCATTACCATCCTGTGCATTGCCACGCTCTTCGCCGCTATGCAGCTTACCGGTCGGATGGACTGGTCAGACGTGTTTGCTCGACCGCCAGCTACTCCGCAAAAATCTGAGTAACGCTTGCTGCCTCAGCATGGATGCAAGCATATTTACGATATGGACAAACGCAGATTGCCCATCGGCCTTCAGACGCTCCGCAAGATCCGGGAAGAGGACTGCTACTACGTGGACAAAACCGGCTACATCCAGCGGCTGCTCGACGAGGGCACACACTACTTTCTGTCGCGGCCACGGCGCTTTGGTAAGAGCCTGTTTTTGGACATGCTCAAGGAACTGTTCGAGGGCAACGAGCCGCTGTTTGCCGGGCTGAACATTCACGATCGCTGGGATTGGTCGGGGCACCATCCAGTGCTGCGGCTCGACTTTGGTAGCGGCCACTTCAAGGAGCCGGGCTACGTGAAGACCAACCTGATGGCCCAGTTGGATGCGGTCGAGCGGCGCACCGGAGTGGAGTCAGCCTATGCTACTGGACCAGAGCGATTCGCCCACCTGCTAGAGGCATTGCACGACCAAACCGGGCAGCCGGTCGTCGTGCTGATCGACGAATACGACAAGCCGATTTTAGATGCACTGGACACGCCGGACATCGCCCGCACCAACCGCGACTTTCTGCGCGGCCTGTACGCAGTCATCAAATCCAGCGATGCCCACATCCGCTTCTCGTTCATCACCGGCGTCAGCAAATTTTCCAAAGTCAGCCTGTTTTCCGGGCTCAACAATCTCAAGGACATCACCTTAGATCCGCGCTACTCGGCCCTGTGCGGATACACGGACGCGGATTTAGATGAGGTGTTCGCGCCCGAATTGCCCGGCTTGGACCGGGACCAGATCCGCCACTGGTACAACGGCTATAGCTGGCGCGGCCCCGACAAGGTGTACAACCCCTTTGACATCCTGTTGTTCTTCGACAGCCGCGAGTTTAGAGCGTATTGGTTTGAGACCGGGTCGCCCTCGTCCCTGATCGAGACGCTGCTCGAGCGACGGCTGGGCTCGCTGGCACTCGAAGACATGATCGGCACCGACAATCTACTGTCTAAATTCGACGTCGAGGACATCGCCACCGAGGCGTTGCTGTTCCAAACCGGCTATCTGACGATTGCCGAGGAGCGCACCTTGGGCGGCAAGACCCTGTACCGGCTGGGCTATCCCAACCAAGAGGTCAAGCAGAGCCTCAACGAACACCTGCTGCGCGCTATGGGTCCGGATCCATCGCAGCAAGGGCGGCACGACATCCAGCTCTACGAGTTGCTCTCAGCCAACGACTTTACTGGACTAGCGACGCTCTTTCGCGCCTTCTTCGCCAGCATTCCCTATGAGTGGCACATCAACAACGACATTGCCCAGTACGAAGGCTACTACGCCAGTGTGTTCTATTCTTGGTTTGCCGCTTTGGGACTCGACACTAGGGTCGAAGACAGCAGTAGCCACGGGCGGCTGGACATGGCCGTGTTGTTCAATGAGTGCGTCTATCTGTTTGAGTTCAAGGTAGTGGAACTGGCGTCCGCGGGTGCGGCCATGGCGCAGTTGCAGGCGCGGGGCTATGCGGACAAGTACCGTGCCCTAGGGCAATCTATGTACCTGATCGCCGTCGAGTTTAGCCGGGACGAGCGCAACCTAGCGGCGTTTGACGTGGAGCGGGCGTGAGCCTTGCAACCGCTCTGGCACCCCCACCGGCTCCCCATTGCGACACACCACCGGAAAGTGCGGGCCAGCCTCAGCCATCGGCGCATTGTCGGGCAATTCGACGAACTGCTTCATCAGGTGCTCGCCGCCTTGGTCAAAGCGCGCTGAGCCGGTCATGTAGTGGATGGCAATAGCGCGCCGGGGCCGCGGCGACTGATTAAAGGGCGAGCCGTGCCAAGTCAGGGAATGGTGGAAAGAAACCTCCCCGCGCATCACCGGACACGGCCGTGCTGCCACCTCGCGGATCTCGGCGTCGGCTGGCGGGGTAAAGCCCTGTAAGTCCTTGAAGTTTTCCAACAGCGACAAATCGCCCTGCGTGCGCAAAAACTCAATCTGATTACCCCACTTGTGGCTGCCGGGCACCATCCACATGCAGCCGTTTTCCTCGGTCGCGTCGTCCAACGGAATCCACGCCGAGACCGGCGTCATCGGCTTGATGATCGGCCACAAGGGCGCGTCTTGGTGCCAGTGGGTCGAGCCGCCGTAGCGCGCGGGTTTGTACTGGATTTGGTCGTGCCAGACTTGAAGGTCGGCATGGCCGGTGAGCTGGCTGATCCCCCGCACGACCGCCGGGTGGTAAATCAGCCGTTCCCAAGCGGGTGCCGCCTCCCAGATATTGACAATTTGCCACACCGGATGCTCGCTGACGCCACCGCCGCCGGCTAGGTCGCGGAAGGATACCGGCTGCGCCTCACCGGGGGCAAAGCCATCCGGGCCTTTGGTCAAAACTTCGTCGAGCGCGTCGCTCAATTCGCCAAGCTCCTCGTCGGAGAGCACCCGCCCGCCATTGAGAAAGCCGTTGCGGTGGAATTCATCGATCTGTGCTTGCGTGAGCATGATTCGTCTCGGTTGGTAGTGAGGTCGTGTAGGGGCGACCCTTGTGGTCGCCCGCTGTTTAGACTGTTACTGCATACGCCGGAGCAGCTCGCCCCGCGCCTCGTTGAACAAGCCGATCAGCCGCTGGCGGATCGCCTCGTCGCGGAAGACGCCGATCCTTTCAGCCCAAGCAATACCACCCTCCATGTGCGTCAGCAGATAATTGCCCTCGGCCGGCGCAAACACGCAGCGCCGCCCCACGTCGATATAAACCGGCGAGGAATGGGCCATCACCGGCCCGGCGTCCGTGTAGTGCGGCCCCCAGCAGCGAGCCGCGACCCAGCAAGAACGACTGGCCTTGAGCTTGAATTTTAGTTCGATCTGTTGGGCACCGGACGCGGCAACCTCGCGCGCAATGGACTCGCCATTGCAAATAAGCTCCAGTCCAGTAAGCGGCCAGACGCTTTCCGCAGTCGCCACCACCTCGACGGTGCCGCCGTTGCCGGGCAGGTGGATTTCCTCGCCCATCTCTCGCCCCTCGACCTTCAGGTCAATCATCGCGCCGGTGCTGGCAAACGTCTGGCCGCGGCGCACGGCTTGGCACCAATTGTCAAAGGTAAACTCCTCCCCATCGCGCAGCTTGGCATACGTGCGCGAACCGCCCAAAATGCGGCCGTTGGACATCTTGTCGGTGCCGCCGACAATCGGCAGCTTCTGGCCCACGTTGAGCCAGCGGTAGTAGCCCTGCTCAGCCGAACTAATCTGCTCGCCCTCCCAAATCCAGCACATCTCACCGGCGTCGGCGTGGCCCAAGACGATGTTGGCCGCGTTCTCAAAGTCGGGCAGCGGCATGTGCGGCATAATGACCAGCCCGCCCTGTTTTTTGCACTCCTCAGCCCAATCGGCCATCAGCGCATCCACCGAGCCGCCGACCCAGTCCTCATTGGCCCCGCCGGTACACATCGGCGCGACCAGATCCTTGAGGCCGAGCAAGCTGATGTGCCCAAGCACGTGCTGCCGGTTCTCCTGGCTGACCCAAACCAAGTGATTGTCGCTGCTGGTCGGTGCCAAGCCGCCGGTAAATTCCTCCCACGAGGTAAACAGCCGCCCCCACTGGCTGGCCAACAGATGCACCACATTGAGGTCTTCGCCTTCGGCCTCTAGGTGGGACGACTGAGAGGAAAGAAAATGCACGTGGGTATCCCCCGAATAGTACCCGCGCTGCTTCATGTCAAAGGCGCGTTTGACCTTGAGGGTCAGCGCGTTCTGTCCGGGCTTAATCTCGACCTGCTGGCGCAACGGCTGGTATTCAAAACCGCGCACCACCTCGGCGTACACCGGGCCGATGGGCAAGTCGATCTGGCAGGTGCCGTCGATGTACGCGTAGGGCACGCCCCCGGTCTTGCAGTCGCCGCCCATGTCCTCAAACCACGCCACATTGACGTCGGCTTGATGGCCGTGCGGTGCCAGATAGGCTCCGTGCTCGGAGCGGAAGTGGACGCGAGTTCCCACGGGCTGGCCAGTATCCGCGTCCTCAACTCGCACGTGGACCCACTGCTTGCCGGACGGCGCGACAACCTCGATTTGCACCTTACCTTGAGCGACCTTCTTTTCTTTGAGCACGTCGCCCCAACAAATGCGCTCTTCGACGTCGTCCCCCGCCTTAATAGCAAGCTGCCCTTCTGTCGATCCGTGAATTTCCAAATAGCCACCGTCAACCGTCTCCTGTCCACCCCGTCCCCATCCAGATTCCTCGGAGGTAAGAAAATCCGCACTCGGCACCCAGAGCTGATCCTGGCGCACGATTTCGCCGCGCTCCATCGCCACCTCGGGCGCTTCTTCGGCATCGACCCGCAGCGCCACCTCCTGCCGCGCCGGCCAAGCAAAGGGGTCGCTCTCCTCGTGGCAGAGCGTAATGCCAGCCAAAGCTAGCGCTGTAGGCCCAGCCGCCGACACTGCAATCGCTGCAATTTCCTTGTCGAGCGCGGGATTTTCCCAGTCGTAGAGCCACCAACCCTGGAGGTCGCCGCCCTCGCGCGTAAAGGCCCCCGTCTGCACCATACCATAGCTGTGATCGAGACTGTTCAGCGGCACCGAGTAGTAGTGGCGGCAATTGCGGCAGAGAAAGGGATGGTGCCCCCAAGGTATCTGCACGTCGTGGATTTCAAAGCGGCGGCGCAGCGGCTGTTCGACTGAACTACCGTCGGCATAGAGGACGCGATAGGTCCCTATCTCCTCGCCCGTACCCTCGACCGTGGCCCACTCTCCCTGCACTGGCGCACAAGTGTGGGCGTAGAGGATGCGCCGCGCCGTGGCGTTTATCGGAATCTCCGCCGATGCGCTCACCCCATCTTCAGCCTCTTGCGCCACCAGCACCACAGCCCGGTCCTCACCTGCGGCTGCCAAGCTAAAGGGCACGCCCCAAAACTGGTGCTCGCCCCAAGGCAGCCCTACGAGCGGGGTATTGTCAGGTGCGTCGTCGGGTGCCGGCCAGAGTTTGCCGTCTTTGGACTCAACATTGCCAGTGCCAGCGTTATAAGTTGCGCTCAAATCCAATGGAACAAACTGGTCGCTCATCGCAGTGTCCTTTCTACAGTGAATGGCCGCTCAATATATTCTGGCGAGAATCACCGAGCAAGCCTCGCCATCTACGTAGCCGGTCGGTGGACTTTCTATGATATGGAACCATATATATGGGAAATTCGTAGCAATCTAAGCGAAGGGCGTATTGCACGGGTTTTATTCACCATTGAAGGGAACGATATGGCACTCTTGCACGGCTTTATCAAGAAGTCTCAGAAGATCCTACCAAGGGATTTGAGTACAGCGCGAAATCGAAGAAATCTATGGAAAAGCGAGAGAACAACATGAATAAGTATAGCGGCAGCAACTTTGATGATTTTCTCGCCGAGGAAGGCCTACTCGAAGAAGTATCCGCACGCGCACAAAAGCGGTTGTTGGCTTTGCAAATCGAAGACGCCATAAAGTCAAGCAACCTGAGCAAAACGAAAATTGCAGAAAACATGAGTACGGATACGGCGCAATTGAATCATCTGCTTGATCCAGACAATACCTCCATTACGTTGGAATCGTTGAATCGCCTCGCTCGCGCCATGGGCAAGCGCCTTCGGATCGAACTGACCTAACCAAAGACATCGCCGTGGCCCAAGACGGCCTCAGTGCGGCACACCCAACTGGTGCATCCGGCGATGGATCGCCTCCCGCGCCTGGAGGAAGGGGCGCTCCAGATAGGCGAGGTGATCGGCCTCGCCGTGGTGGTGCGTAATGTCGTCGCGCAGATGCAGACGGCTGTTGTGGCGGATGTAGTGCAGTGAGCCATCCACCAAGGTCAGCATGTACTGCGCCGTCTCTTGGTTGAACATCCACCACTCGCCGCCACAGGCCAGATACACCGGCGAGGTGTGCGCCATGATCCCCCGACCCCAGCCATCGAAGTGCGGCACGCTCTGCTCGTAGCCCGGCCCACTGCACCGCGCCGCCAGCCACGAGTGGCCTTCCACCTTCACCTCGGCCTTCAAGCTCAACTTGCGCCCTCCCTTGGAATCTTCGCTAGAGGCCACCACCCGTCCCTCCTGCACCACTTCCAGCGTGTGGATAGGCACCACCGACTCAGCCTCGGCGAGCACCTCCACCGTGCCGCCATTGCCCGGTAGCTGCACCGTGTCCCCCACCTCGTGGCCATCGACGCTGAAGCGGATCAGCGGCCCGCCGCTGTGGAAGGTGCGGCCCGCGGCCATGTACTTGCACCAGTTGTCATAGGTGAACGGCTCGTCCTTGGGAATTTGCACATAGGTGCGATAGATCCCCACCGGCACGTCGCTACTCATCTTATCCGTGCCGCCGACCAACGGCAGCTTGTAGCCGCAATTGAGGTAGCGGTAGTACTCGCCGTGCATGTACGTCCCGTGCCGCAGCATCTCCACTGCGTCGGCGCGCCCAGTGGCAATCAGGGCGGCTGGCTCGCCGTTGGGGCTGGGCAAATGCGGGATCACCACGCTGCCGCCCTGCGCCCGGCAACGGTCGGCCCACTCAGCCATAGGCACTTCGAGCGTCCCGCCCAACTCAGCCTCGCCCGGGCCGTCCGAGCACCACGGCATCACCGGCTCCTTCAGCCCCATGAGGATCAGATGCCCCAAAAAGTGCTGCCGGTTCTCCTGGGACACATAGACGATGTGATCGCCGTTGGGTGTAGCCATCTCGCCGCCGGTAAATTCCTCGGTATTGGTAAACAGCCCGCCCCACTGGGATTGCAGCAGATTGACCACGTTCAGATCCTCGCCCTGCGCCTCAGTGAGGCTGCCCTGCGCCGACAGGAAATGCACGTGCGAGTCGCCGCTGTACCAGCCTTCCTCGTTCATCTGCCGCCAGCGCTTCAGCCGCAGCTCCAAGGTGCGCTGGCCTGGCTCGATCTCCACTTTGGTGCGCAGCGGCTCGTATTCGTAGCCGCGCGCCACATCCACGATCACCTCACCGCGCGGCAGCCAGCCTTGGCAGGTGCCGTCGATGTACGCGTACGTGATCTGCCCCAAGCGCACATCGCCACCCACATCGAAATGCCAAGTCCCCATGTTGGAGTTGACGTGGGCGTGGTGGCCGTGCGGAGCGTAGGGGATGCCCTCCGGCGAGCGGAAGTGGACGCGGCAGGGCACGGGCTTCCCCGTGGCGTCGTCGATGACCTTGGTATGCACCCAGTTGCGCCCGCGCTCCACCACTTCTAACTGCACTCGCGGCGAAGCCTCTACGCGGCCCTGCCGCCGCACCTCGCCCCAGCTAGCCTCGCCCAAAACTTCCCCATCTCGCTTGACCTGCACGGTAGCCGAAGGATTGGCGGCTATCTCCACGTAGGAAGGACTGCTGCCCTCGTTTTGCGCTTCGCCCCAGCCTTTGCGTCCGTCGAGGAAATCCTCGGACGTTGCCTCCGGCAATGGGTAGGGATAGGTCGCAACGCCCCGATCCACTTCCACTTCAAGAGCGGCAGACTCGCGCGCGTCCTCCGCTTGCGGCAGGGTGATGATGACCTCGCGCGTGCCCTCGCGGCAGATCGGCTCTTCGTCCAAGTCGCTCAGAGTGATCCCGCCGATGACAAAGGTCGGCCCCGCGGCCTCGATGGCGATTTTTTCCACGCCCTTGTCCGGGTGCGGATTCGGCCACGCCCAAAGCACGAAGTGCTGCGCACGACCGCCATCGACCTCGGTCTGGCGACGCCCGGCCATGTCCCACGGACCTTCGGTGCGCGGCAAGAGCTGATCGTTCGTATCGGGTACCGCCACAAACGGCGTACCGCCATACGACGACGGCACCGTCGAAATTTCAAAGCGGTCGCGCACGGGCACCTTGAGCACATCCCCGTCCTCATAGTGCAGCGCGTATTCAGCCACCAGCGTCGCCAGCGGCCCATTGTCGGCGATCCGCGACTCCAACAAGCGATGCGCCACAATCATCCAAGTTGCCCGACGGCCGACCGGTATTTCCACACCGGATCGCTCTCCATTACAGGCGATCAGACAGCGCTCAGCATCACTGCCGAGCGCAAAGGGCAAGCCGCGAAAGCTTTGTGCGCCGAGCGGCCCTTGCCCTCCTAAGATGCCCAGCCCGGCGTTGTACAGCGCATTCAAATCCAGCGGTGTGTAGGTACCCATGGTCTCCTCCTTTGAAGTGGTCTTGCGATTGGGCTGATAAGATGGGTTGGGGGACCGACTTTGGCAAAAAAACAGCTAGAAGAATGGACGCATCCCGCCCGGCCAACCAACGGCGCTCAACGCTTGCGCCTCCTCTCCCACTCCCGTAACTTGCCCGCTAACCACCTTCCCCGCCCATCAAGGAGCCTCCCAAGATGAAAATCACCAATATCGAAGTCATCCCCATCTTTCCCAAGCTGGCCAGCCGCTACGCCGAGCGCCGCGTCGATCTCTACGGCATTGACTGCCGCGTGGTGTACAAAGTCCACACCGACGCCGGTATCACCGGCTACGGCGACATGCGAGTGCGGCCCTACGCCAAACCGTCCCGCGACGCCGTCGCGCAATTTGTCGACCTCAGCCCCTTCGACTTCATCAACGACCATCGCCCCGCTGTCCCCTCGGGCCTACTCTGCGCCCTGTACGACGCCATGGGCAAACACCTCGACCTACCCGTCCACAAACTCCTCGGCCAGAAAAAGCGCAACGCCATCGCCGTGGCCGCCTGGACCCGACCCGCCTCCCCAGAGGTCTTCCGCGACGAGATCAAACGCGCCGCGGCCGCGGGCTATCGCGTCTTCAAAATCCACACCTGCACCTACCACGACGTCTTCGAGCAGACCCGTCTAGCCACAGAAGTCGCCCCGGAGAGCTTCCGCATCCACTACGACTTCAACCACAACCGCAGCCTCGGCAGCGCACTGCCGATCATCGCCGAACTCGAAAGAAACTTCCCCATCGTCGGCTACATCGAAGACCCGCTCGACAAAAAGGACATTGACGGCTGGAAGCGCCTGCGCCAGCAAACTAGTCTGCCGCTAATCATGCACGGCACACCTTTGGGCGGGGTCCAAGAATTGATATACGGCCTCGCCGATATGTACATGATCGGCGGCACTCTCGAAGACACCATGGCCGCCGGCTGGGCCTGTGGCCGGGCCAATGTGCAAGTTCTACTGCAGTTCGAAGGGGGTACGCTGGGCAAGGCTATGGCCATGCACATGGCTTCGGTGCTACCGACCCACACGGCCCACTCGATCAACCTCGACGACCAGTATGCCGAAGACTACACCACCGAAACCATTCCCGTCGTCGATGGAGCCTCCCCCGTACCCAACGGACCGGGCTTGGGCTTTACAGTCAATGAGGACGCCCTAGCGCGGCTAGCGTCCCAATCACTCGTCGAGCGTCCCACCCACGTCGGCGTCTTGCAGATGCCCGGCGGACACACGTACTACGGCCCGTCCTACATCTCCCCTACCAGCATTACCGGCCATCAGGAAGGCGTCGATCGCGGCTTCCGCTCCTCAATCTGGGAAGACGACGGCTCAGCCGAGTTCGCCAAAGTCCACGACCGCGTCAAAAAGGAAGGCGTCTTCCGCGCCGATTGACGCAGAGCATTTCACGCCCCAAGATCGCCACAGTAATCCGCGCCCTCCGAAATGACAACCAACTTGCTAAATCTAGCGAAATTAGCCAAATTATCTTTTTATTATAAACTTTATAAACTTTATAATTATCCTATAAATTTGCCTCATGGACCCCATACGCAATCCATACGCGCCTGGAGCCGGCACCCCACCGCCCGAGCTAGCTGGCCGCGATGATATCCGCGAATCCGCACGCATCGCATTGGAACGGACCAAAATAGGGCGGCCCACTAAGAGCATGATGATGGTCGGCTTGCGCGGCGTTGGCAAAACCGTGCTATTGGACCTCATGCGGGAACAAGCCGAAGCAAGCGGCATCTACGCCCTACGCATCGAAGCCCCTGAAAATCGTTCCCTGCCCGCCATTATAGTGCCTCAACTGCGCGTGGCGTTGTTGAGACTCTCGAATAAGCAGGCAGCAAAGCAACTAGCGCAAAGGGCACTTAGAGGACTCGCGGGATTTGTTGGGGCCTTAAAAGTGAAGTATCAGGACATCGAGGTCGGGCTGGACTTTGAACCTGAGTCTGGGTTGGCAGACAACGGGGACTTAGAAATCGACTTGCAGGCTTTGTTTGAAGTCGTCGGTGCCGCCGCCAAGGCGGATGCGACCTGTGTGGCCTTATTTGTCGACGAACTTCAATATGTGCAAGAGAATGAGCTAGCGGCATTGATCACCGCCTTGCACCGGATGGCTCAGCGCAAACTCCCCGTGGTTATGGTTGGAGCCGGCCTACCCCAGGTACGCGGTCGCATGGGGCAAGCAAAATCTTATGCCGAACGACTTTTTGAGTTTCCCGCAATCGGGCCGCTGTCGCCCGAAGATGCCAAGCGCGCAATTGCAAAGCCCGCAAAAGACGAAGGAGTAGAGATCGAACCACCCGCGCTCGATGCCATCGTATCCCAAACTCAATGCTATCCCTACTTTCTACAAGAATGGGGCAAGCATGTCTGGGATGCTGCCGAGCGCACTCCCATTACCGCGGCTAATGTTAAAGTCGCGTCCCAACAGGCCATAGCGGCCCTAGATCAAAGCTTTTTTTCGGTACGGTTTGATAGGCTTACGCCGGCGGAAAAAAGGTATATGCGGGCAATGGCCCAGCTCGGTGCCGGGCCTCATCGTTCTGGTGATATTGCCAATATATTGAACCGCCCAGTAAGCTCTTTGGCTCCCACTCGCAACCAGTTAATCAACAAAGGCATGATTTGGAGCCCAAGTCATGGGGACACCGCGTTCACCGTCCCCATGTTCGACCAATTCATGCAGCGCATCATACCTGGCGATGAGTGGTTATCGTCCGTCTAGGACCTAATGCATAGGAGTTAAACGTCCTGCACCTGACGCCAGCGGTCGTAGTAGCCCTGCATCCGCGCGGGTAGCCCAGCCCGTATATTGTCGGCCAGTTGCCAGCGGAAGCGTTCGTCGAGAGCTTCGCGCTGATCTTCTTCGTGCTTGACTAACGCGCCCGTCAGGGTCAGCCGCTCATTCGCGCCAGCGGACAAGCGACCCCGGTGAATGGTATTGCCGTTCCAGAAAATGGTCTGTCCCTTTTGTAGCACGATTTGTTGTGCATTGGGCACGTCGTCCTTGCGGTCGTTGATCAGCACTTCGCGCTCCTGCTCGGTGCGGTAGCGGCGCTGGCTGCCCGGCACCAGCCACAAGCAGGCGTCGTCCACCAAGGCCAAGTGCCACTTGACCAAATTCTTGCGGTAGCGGCTCAGAATCTCCAGTTCCACCTCCCGACTGCCATCGCGCTCCTCTTGGCCAAAGTCGCGATGCCAGCCCGTGTCGTATTCAGTCAGGCCACACAGGACAATTAGCGCCACCCAGCCCAAACGCAATGGGCCGCCCACTACGGCGCGTACATAAGTCTCCACTGGCTCGGACATGAGGTACTCGGCAAAGACCGGCTCGCCAAACTCGGGCGCGATCAAGCCCAAGACGTGGCGCGGCTCCACACCCGGGCCGCCAATGCTAATCCGCTCAGCCGTAGCCACCACCGCGCCGGAGCGCACCTTTTCCACCGCGCGCCGCGCACCAGCCTCCAAGGCCGCGATCATATCCGGGGAAACCGCGTTGTCCACGATGAAATACCCCTGTTCGCGGTATTGCTCTACCTGCAATGGCGTTGCCATGCGGCCCCTCCTGGCCCTAGGCCCGGTACGGCTCGCCCGTGCGCCGCAGTTTCTTAGTCACCGCGATCTGACAGGTCGCGTACCCACCCATGTAGCCAGTGGCAAAGCCCGGACGCGCGTCCCCAATGGTGCCGACGATCATGTTGGCGTATTCGTACGTGGTGTCGTAGCGGTCGCAAATCAGGGCCACCATTTCGAGCCACGCCGCTTTGAGCGCGTCGCCCCACTCTTCTGCGCGCGCACTGGTAAGATATTCCTCGGCGTCTTCCACGACCCTAGTGGTCTCAACCACGGGACTACTATTGGGGAACCCGGGCGAGCGATCTACCTTGAGCGTAATGGCCGAGTCTATCTCGACCCCGGCCCCAGTCAACTCGCCATCGCCCATGCGCGCGTGGACATCGCCCAGCGAAAGCAAGCCCCCGGGCTTTTGCGCGCGGATGTGGACGGTGCTGCCGGGCTGGATGGCATTAAAATCCATGTTGCCGCCGTGATCTATGGCATTGGGTGCCCACGATTCGAGCTGGACGACGCCGATCATGGGCCGCACTGGCACGACAAAATCCGGCGGAAAGTGGATCAGCCCATCGCGCACCGGTGCCACGCAGCGCCAATTGCCCCAATTAGGACCGCCGTTGCGATAGAAGCCATAGGGGCCGACCTCGATATCGATGATTTCGATGGACACCCAATCGTCCGGCCCAATATCTTCGATGAGAAAGGGACCGCCGGGTCGGGCGTAGCGGCGATGGCTCTCCCCAGAAGTAATCATGCCGGCGCGGGTCTCCCCGGCTGCTTCAAAGTCGTTGTCCGCTCCACCAGTGGTCTCGATGATGACGGTTTCTCCAAGCGCCAAGGTGCCGCGCACTTGGCCGATTTCTGGGTCGTCCGGCCCGCTGTAATGGGGGGTGCGAGTAAAGTGACGCATAAGCGTTCTCCTTTTCTAAAATGATGTTGAAATCCTAGCGCCCCTCGGCAAACGGAAAGGTCCCGTTGTACCCAAGCGCGGCAATGGCCGGTAGCGGCGAACTGACAAAGGGAATCCCCGGGAACATCGGCGTCTGCTGGTAGTGCAGCACCACATTGCAACGGATGGGCGCGTCGGCATCTTCCTTTAGCTTGGCACCTTGGTGCGGGATGTGGCTGAAAAACACCACCGCGTCGCCGGTCATGGGATGCAAGTGGATATGCTCTTGCCGCTCGCACCACTGGTAAAAGGGATTGTCGGAATTGTACCCGCCTAGATGGCGAATTTCTTCCGGCAGCGCGTTGTGGCAAAAGTTGTTGATAAAGGTCAAACGCCCAGTCTCAGGCGCGTTGTCTGTCAGGTAAAACGTGGTGTTTATGCAGAGCGGCCGCAGCGCGTGCCGCGCCTCGTCGAGTGCGTCCCAATAATAGCCAAAGTCCTTGTGCCACTCTTGGGTATAAGCCCCCGGATTGATGTGCGCCCGAAAGCTCCGCAACTGGCATTGCCGCCCGAGCATGGCCTGCAAATACGGCGCAACCGAAGGATGGCCGACCATGGGCTGAGCCAACTCGGGTTCCTGCTCCAACAAATGGTCAAAAGCCACATTGCCCACTTCGTTGCTAATGTCCCATTCCCGCCGCTCGTACTTCCGCACCAAGCATTCCCGCCAAGCTAGCACGGTTTCCTCGTCGAGCGCATTGCGCACCAATAGAAAGCCGTGCCGATCGAGCGCATCGAGTTGATCTTCCAACTCGGGGATTTGAGCTGTATCTGCGACGATTTCGCTCATGGAAAAGCTCCTAATTTTTAGTGGTCATTTACATTGCGCGCAAAATACTGCTCCCAGCGCTCCGTCGGCTCAAAGCCCAAAATGCGTCGAGCCTTATCGACATTGTACTTCCCGTGCCCCTCCCAGCTAAGCAAGTTGAACTCCTGAAAGCAGTCCGGCACTTGTGGAATTTCCAGCGCCAGCCGACAGGCCTGCTGCAAGTCCTCCCACACCACCGTAAAGGGTGGAAAATCCCCGGTGCTTTGCGTCGGCCGCGGGCCCAAGCCATTGAACAAAAAGCTGATCGTCTGAATGCCATGCGCCCGCGCATACGTGCGGCAAATCTCGCTCGCCAAACCCTTCGTCAGGCAGTAATAACCCGTGGTCAAAACCGGCGGCACATCTGCAATGTCAAAGTCGTGGTCATACGTGCGGCGGACGAATTGCGGGCCGGAGTGAATCACCTTTTTGATCCTGTGCTCAACCGCGGCCTGCATCACATTGAGCGCCCCGCGCATGTTGACGTGAAAGCTCTGCTCGGGATGATCGCGCACAACCGTAAAATTCATAATCGCGTCCATGCCCGCAGCCGCGTCCCGCACCTGCTCCCGCGACGACACATCGCAATGCAATATGGGCTTGCCGTCTGGGTGCGGGGTGATGTCGGCCAGCGTCACATCGTATGTATCTTCGAGACCGGGCAGCAGATCGGGGGCGATCATCCCCGAGGCCCCTAGCAACAACACCTTTTTCTTCATGCGTCGGCTCCTCGGAACTCGCGCTGCGGCCGATAGCCCATGGACTTGGCTCGGTCGAGCAAAAACTTGGGATGGGCGATGGGCGCGGCGATGTGGTACACAGCCCAGCGCGGCACCCAATTTAGAGACGCGCTCGCGTCCCGCGCCAACGCCGCGCAAAACGCCTGCGCGGCATCCCGAATATCGACCCACATCAAATCGCGTTCCCGCCCGGCGACCTCCTCTTCCCGCACCAGCTCGCCGAGGCGCAACGCCGTAACCGTGATAGGATGCTCACGCGCAAATTCGCGGCACGTCATCTCGCCCAAATACCGCGCCAGCACCGTCATTTCGGTCGGCGGCAATGGCTTGTAATATTCAGTGACGTACACCGTGTCGGGATACGCGCGAAACACTTCGAGAGTGCTGCCGTACACAAACCGCTTGACGCCAGCCTCCACCGCCGCCTGCAACAGCACGTGCGTACCGCGCGTCGCTCGGTCGAGCAGGGCCTCTTCGCTTTCGGACGCGGGCGGCTCGCCCGTGTGGACGACGGCATCTACATCCCGTACCGCCTGCTGTACCGCATCTGGATCCGTCAGCCGGGCGGCGATCCATTCGACATCTTGCCGCTGCGCCGCGCAGTCGTCTAGCAGCCGCAGTTGCGCGCTGTCATCCGCGCCCAGCGCAGCGGCTACCTCTTGACCCAATGCACTAGCCGCGCCCGTAACCAATACCCGCATCTACTCGCATCCTTAGCAGCCGTCTCAAAATTCTAAGTGCGCTCCCCTCAACGTCATTTCACATCTGTGTTCATCTGCGTTCATCTGCGGATACCTTGCCGTCGGGGGTTTTGAGACCGCTTCTTCTGCAATACTTCTAGCGGAACCAATCGTACGTCAGCGCCAAGCTGCGGTCGGCCAGCGGCAATTCCACGCGCTCACCGCCCCGCGCCGACGACTGCTTCAGCCCCAGCTCCACTTCCAGCGCAACAGCGACCCGCCGCCCGGAATTTTTTGGCTCATCCAACCGCCCCTCCATGCAGTCGATCAGGTCGTCGAGACAGTACACCGTCCGCATACCCGACAAAAACTGCGGCGCGGGCCACGGCATTTCCACCCGCCCGGCAGCCGGCGCCTCCACGTCTTGATAGAACCGCCACTGATTATGCTCAAAGAGCATCTCCCCCCGACTCCCCGAAATCCGCACCTCGGGCGCACCAGCGCGGATATGGACCACCGTGCCATCGCTGCACGCAATCATCCCCTGCCCCATGAACTCCGTGCTGCCGCGTTCCCGACGCGGCTGATCGCCCGTGCCGCACACCCAGATCGGGTCACTGGTCAAAAAGTAGCTCCAGTCCTGATGCTGAGCGAAAACCGGGACCCGCGCTTCGAGCGACCGCACCTCCCCAATCGCCCCCTCTTCCACCAGCGCCTTAGCCCGCGCAAACGACGGATGCGAAACGCTCGTCGCCCCGCCCACCAGCGGCACCCCAGCCTCGGCGCAAGCGCCGACCATGGCGTCGGCCTCGGCTAGCGAAAACACCATCGGCTTATCTACCAACACGCCCCGCACCCCAGCGGCGACTGCCGCCACCGTCAGCGCGGACCGCCCCTTCGTGTTCGTCGCAATCGCCACGATGTCCAGCCGCTCTTCGTCCAACATCTCTAGCGCGTCCGCGTACAAGGCCCCAATGCCGAAGCGCTCCCCGAACATGGCCCGTCGCTGTGGATCCCGGTCGGCCCCGGCCACCAATTCCACTTCGGGCCGGTCGGAAAGAGCCGCAGCGTACGAAGTAGCCAGCCCCTCCCGCCCAGGATGATCGTAGAAGTGAAACGTCCGGTTGACATCGAGCCCATCCGGCAGGGGACGGTCGGTGCTTTCCACATCGTATATCGGTGCCTGATACGACCCGCCAATGCTATCGTAATCGCGCCGTCCCAAGTCGTAGAGAAACCCCATCCATCCGAGACCGATGACGCCGGCGCGATATTTTTCTTTTTCTTTCACTGTGCAGTCTCCTTAGGTGAGCATACATAAGGAAACGCTCCGCCCTAAGCAAGCCCACTCTTGTCGCGCTAGCGAATTGAATCAGCCTTCGCGAAGGACAACTGACTGCGTCTAGCCGAGACGGTACAAGCCAGTCGCATCTGGGCATTCATTCACACATAAGGCGTGAGACGACGCCGTTGAGCGAGCGCGATTGGCCAATTATGTTATATATATCGCTTGAAGGCTGAAAGGAAGGCTATTGATGGCGAGCCGACATGCAGACTGGCTAAAACAGGGCCAGCGAGATTTGGCCCACGGGCGGCGCTCGCTCGATGCTGGCGACTACGAGTGGGCCTGCTTTGCTGCCCAACAAGGGGCGGAAAAAGCCGTCAAAGCCGTTGTCGAAAAGGCGGGCGGCGCAGCTTGGGGGCATTCGGTTACGGCGCTACTTGAGTCCTTGCCTGAGTCGCTCGAGCCCGGTCAGCAGCTAGTGGACGCCGCCAAAGCATTGGACAAACACTATATCCCCGCTCGCTACCCCAATTCGCATCCGCAAGGAGCGCCTTATGAATACTACACCCGTACTGAGGCAGAGTGTGCGCTCGTCCACGCCAGCCAAGTCATCGGATTCTGTGAAGGTATTCTGGCTAGACCGCCCGAACCTCCTAGCGCGCCTGCGGAGTGCTGCCCAAACGCTGAGTGAACGCCATCCCGAGATCGAATTAATCGTGCTGTTCGGCTCGCTGGCGCGAGGGGATGCCGTGCCGGGCAGTGATGCCGATCTGCTTATCGTCGTCAGTCACAGCACTGAGGCATTTTTGCAACGGGCGGTGCGCTACCGACCAGCGGGTGTGGGCGTGGGGGTTGATGTGGTAGCATACACGCGAGAGGAGCTAGCTGCACTGCTGGAGGCGGGCAATGCCTTTGTGCAACAGGCACTGCGCGAAGGGGTGGTGTTGGTCGGCGATCCGGCAGAGGCACCAATCTCATAGCCCGACTAAAATTCCCGCCGGGAGCTAATCCCCTCGTCCCGCTCGTCGCCTGCCCGCCACACGGCGAATCAACTCGTCGGCGATGACCCCGGCCAAGATCACCGCGCCGATAATGGCAAATTCAAGTTGGGTGGGGATGCCCGAAACATTGATGGCATTGTAGAGCAACCGCATGACAGCCGCTCCAATGACGACTCCCAAAATCGACCCCTCGCCGCCGCGCAGGGAACAGCCCCCCAACACAGCCGCAGCAATTGCATACAGTTCGTAAAAATTGCCATGCGCGGCCGGCTGCACCGAGTTGACGTCAAGCGCGAACAGGATGCCCCCCAAGCCAGCGGTGCCTGAGCACAACACGTACGCCAACACTTTCATCCGCTCAATTTGGATCCCGCTATACCGCGCCGCAGTCTCGTTGCGGCCCAGTGCCAATAGATAGCGGCCCCATATCGTGCGGTTGAGGAAGAGAGCGGCGAGAACCCCGGCAAACACCAAGAGGAAAAACGGAATCGGCAGCGCAAAACCGCCGCCCAGCGAGACCTTGCCAATCGCCAGTTGGCGCAAGCCCTCGTAGGACGAGCCAAAACCCTGGACTTGGTCGTGGGTGAGCCAGCGGGCAAAGCCGCGGTAGAACAACAGACCGCACAGCGTGACGACAAACGGCTGCAATCCCAAGCGCGTGATCAACAAGCCGTGCATCAACCCAATCGCCAACGACAAAACCACCACGGCCAACAGCGCAATGACCGGCGAGTACCCAGCGGCCAACAGCATGGGCAGCAGGCAACCCACCAAGCCGATCAACGAGCCAATCGACAAGTCAATACCACCCGTGATGATAACAAAGGCCACGCCGATAGAAATAATGCCAAATAGCGAGGTCCAGCGGATGATATTCTGTAGGTTGTAGGCACTGACGAACTTGGGTTCGACGATCCAAGTAACCACAAAAATCGCCACCAACAAGCCGAGGATACCCAGTATCTTCTTCATCTTCTAAGCCGCCTTCCCCGTCGCCAAGCTCATAATCGCCTCCTCGCTGAGCGCATCCCGCTGGAGCTGGCCAGTAATGCGGCCTTCGTGCATGACCAACACCTCATCGGCCATCCCCAGAATTTCCTCCAACTCACTCGACGCAAACAGCACGGCCACGCCGCTTTCGGCCAACTCTTCCATCAGGTGGTAAATCGCTTGTTTGGCCCCTATGTCGATGCCGCGGGTTGGTTCGTCGAGCAGCAACACGCGGGGTTCGAGAGCCAGCCACTTGCCCAGCACCACCTTTTGCTGGTTGCCGCCGGATAGGTATTGGACGATTTGCGCTGGTCCGGGAGTGCGAATGGCGAGGCGCTCGATCATCTGGTCGGCGTCCGCAGCTTGGCGGGCAAAATTGGCCCAACCGGCAACGCGCTGGTAGTGCCCCAAGCCGGGCAGGCCGATGTTGTCGCGCAAGGCCATTTCGAGGATCAGGCCCTGTTGCTTGCGGTCTTCGGGCACGAGGGCCAAGCCAGCGCGGATGGCATCGACCGGCGAGCGGATCACGTGCGGTGCGCCGTCGATGAGGACGCGGCCACCGAGCGCGGGGACGATGCCAAAGAGCACCTGCAACAACTCGGTGCGTCCTGCGCCGACGAGACCGGCGATGCCGACGAGCTGACCGCGTCGCACCGCGAAGTTGAGCTGGTGCTCGGGCCAAACAGGAATGACCAAGTCCTCGGCTTGCAGGGCGATGTCGCCGGCTGGATGGGATTCGTGTGCGTAGTACTGAGCCACGTCGCGGCCAACCATCTTCGCCACCATAGCGTCGTGGCTGATCTCCGCACGGGCCAACTCACCGGCGTTTTGCCCATCGCAGAGAACCAAGACGCGATCCGCTAGCGCTTCGACCTCGCCGAGGCGGTGGGAGATATAGATGATGGCCACGCCGCGCTCACGCAACTCGTTGATAACCGCGAATAGCGCCTCGGCTTCTTGGCTAGTGAGACTGGAGGTCGGCTCATCCATAATCAGCACCCGCGCCTCGGTCGAGAGTGCCTTGGCGATTTCGACGAGCTGCTGATGGCCAATGGGCAAGTCGCCCATCAGAACATCCGGCGACACCTCAAGCTCCAGTTGCGCGAGAGCTTGGATGGCTCCCTCGCGGATGGCGGCGCGGTCGATCAGCCCCCACTGCTGCGGCTCACGACCGAGGTAGAGATTGGCGGCGACTGAAAGGTTGGCGCAAAAATTGAGTTCTTGGTGGATCAGAGCGATGCCGAGCGCGGCAGCGCGGCGCGGCGAGTCAATGATAACCGGCTCCCCATCGCGCACAATCTGGCCGCTGTCCGGGGTTTCAATGCCGGCGAGAATTTTCATCAGGGTGGATTTGCCAGCCCCGTTTTCGCCAATGACGGCGAGGACTTCTCCCGCCTCCACCGCCATATCCACCGCGTCGAGAGCCAAGACCCCGGGAAAACGCTTGCTAATGCCGCGCGCAGCTAACAGTGCCATTGTTTTTGACTTATTAGATAGATTTAAGCATTGGGATCTTCTACTGTGATCCCCTCTTGCTTGGCAGAGTCATTGAGTGCTAGGTCGGAAGAAACCAGGATTGGACTGGATATTTTCAAACTCTTGCATACAGTATGCACTTTAACAGCAACCGCCAACTGCACAGCATCGTATCCCCGCAATGCGTACTGTTCAGCAAGAGCCATTGCACTATCAATTAGCTTAGGGGTAATTTTTATAGTGCGATACTGATACAAATAATCGTGGCGAAATTGCTCAATCGCCTTTTTGCCTTCTTCTTGAACAAGTTGATTCGCTCGCGTCAATCTGGTCAACGCGGCCACGACTTCAACACCGGCGATTTGAGCAAGGTAAATGCGATGTCCGTTCTCAGGATGTGTGATTTCAATAACGCGCGGTGTACCGATCTCATTAACATAGCGTTTCACAATGCCGCTGCTATCAAAAAAATAGAGCGCCACTTATCGACGTTCCGCGATAATGGTTGCAGAGGCTGTCTTCCCATCGCCTTTGAGTTTTATAGGGGTGCGATTTTGATATGAGGTAAAATCCGTGATGGGCGGTTTGATCTCTTGGAGCAATCCCTCTTTCTGCAATGTGTGTTCCAATTCATTTTCTTGCCAAGTATTCCCCATCAATTCCACCACTCCATCTAGCTGTTCCCCGGTCAGCTTCTCGCCCCGGATCGTGCGGAAAAGCACGGGCAGTTTAGCGGCCATTGCCTCGTCGTCGAGGATGTCTTGCGGCACTTGGCCGGCCGAAATCGCCACCGCGTCCAGAAACACCCTTCGCGCTTCTGAACCGTCTTCCAAGCCGAGTTGATAGGCTAACTTGTCCTGCGCTTGGCGCGATTTAGGCGGCGGTCGGATCCCTCGTTCCATCTTGGAATACGTCCCCGGGTCAAGACCAAACTGCTCGCAGAAACGCCTGAGAGGCAATTGTTGCTGACGGCGCAACGATTGTAAAAACAAAGCAAACGGTCCTACACTCATTGGAAATCTCCTGCGTTTGTCAAAGAGGAGCGGACGACCTATGGTCGCACGTCTTGCTAATCAGCAGGTGTGTGGGAAAGATTGAATATACCACTGTTGGATGATTCTATCAACAGTTTAATCAAACAAAATTAATCGTTCTCTCGCTTGATTCCTACCTGTCAGAGCGCACCAACGCAACGCCATTAGTTCGTGCCGGTCAGGGTTTTTAATTCGTCCCAAAAGGCTTCGACATTGTCGCGGCGGATGGATCGCGCTGGCACGTCGAGCACTCCCCCCTCGGGCAAAACCGAGCGGTCGCCGCGGGCGAGAGCGGCGAGGATGCGCACCGACTCGTACCCGTAGCGATACGGGTTTTGCACCACCGTGCCGTAGATGTGGCCATCGATGATGCCTTGAAGCGTGGGAGCTTCCTCGTCAAAGGCGATGATTTGGATCTGGCCGGTCTTGCCGGCTTCCTTGATGGCTTCGAGGCACATCGGCGGATTGTAGGCAAATAGGCCGACGACGCCGTGGAGATCCGGGTATTTGGCCATGGCGTCCTCGACTTGGGCTTTGGCTTTCGCGTAGTCGAACTGGTCGGTGCGCGTGTCGAGAACGGTGTATTGGTCGCCGACAATCGGCCCGCTGTTGGGGTCGTGGCGCGTCGGGTCAAAGGAGCGACCGAGCAGTTCGTCGATGAGGCCCTGGCGGCGCTGGCGGGCGTTGAGCTGTTCGAGACGACCGACGAAGATCATGATATTGCCGCCGTCGGGCAGGGCTTCTTTGGCCAATGCCCCACAGGCGCGACCGGCCGAGTAATTGTCGATGCCAATAAAGCAAAGGCGGTTGCTCTTCGGAGCGTCCGAGTCGTGGGTGAGCAGGTTGGTGTGAGCGGCGGCCTCGTTGAGCAAGTTGGTCTGATTGTCCGGGTCGATGGGGCTTATGGCCATGCCGTCGATGCCGCGGGCCAGCAGAGCTTGGACGATGCGCTTCTGGTCGGCGACCCCTTCGCCGGGCATTTGCACCTCAGCGTCGGCGGCAAACTCGGCGGCCGCGGCCTCAACTCCTTTGGCGGCAATAGTCCAAAAGGGACCAACGCCATTGGTGACAAAAGCGATTTGGGGATTGGCCGCCGGTTGCGGCGCGTCGCTACCGCCACAGGCGACAAAAATCAAGGCAAGAAGCAAAAAGGACATTTTCATAATGTATCTCGCTAGGAAGTTTAAGGGACGACGCCCTCGACGAGGGCAGGATACTCGCAGCAGCAACGCTCGTGGTTGCCCCTGCAAATGCGGAATGCCTATGTTACGTCCGGCAGAAAGGACGCGCAAGATCAACGACAAAGGAGGGGCCATGCAAAAGCCCAGCGCAATAGTACTGGCGGTCGCCTTGGCCGCCACCGCAGGAGAAGCCAACGTGAGCAAAGACAGCTTTGGAACGACCGCAGCAGGACAGTCCGTCGATCGCTATACACTTGAAAATGACCACGGCACTATGGCCCGCGTCATCACCTATGGTGGGATCATCACCGAACTCCTCGTGCGCGATCGCGCCGGAACACTAGGCGACGTAGTGCTAGGCTTTGACCACTTAGAGCAGTACGAGAAGGAAAATCCGTACTTCGGCTGTATTACCGGGCGGGTCGCCAACCGCATCGCCGGCGGCAAATTCTCCCTAGATGGCCAAGAGTACACGCTAGCGGTCAACAACGGACCCAATCACCTGCACGGCGGAATAGTGGGCTTCGACAAGGTCGTCTGGGAAGCCGAGGTCGTGGACGATAAACGCGGACCAGCATTGCGCTTGCACTACGTGAGCCAAGCCGGCGAGGAGGGCTATCCAGGCACCGTGCCAGTAAGCGTGACGTACACCTTGACCCACGACGACGAACTAGTCATCGCATACGAGGCGACCACCGACAAGCCTACGCCGATCAATCTGACCAACCACTCCTATTTCAACTTAGCCGGCAGCGGCTCCATCCTCGGGCATATCCTCACCCTCCACGCCCGCTACTACACCGAGCCAGACGCCAACCAAGTCCCCACTGGACGCATTTTGCCGGTCGCTGGCACCCCCCTCGACTTTGTCAAACCAGCCGCCATCGGCGGGCGGATCGGACAGCTCGATCAGATCGGCGGCTACGACCACAACTACGTGCTCGACAACGGAGGTCGGGCTGAGCCGGGGCTGGCCGCCGAGGTGTACGAGCCGGAGAGCGGGCGGGTAATGGAACTGTACACCACCGAGCCGGGCGTGCAGTTTTACTCGGCCATCCACCTCGACGGAGTTCAAGGCAAGGGCGAGACAATCTACAATCAGTACCACGGCCTTTGCTTAGAAACCCAGCACTATCCCGACTCGATCAACCAGCCGGGCTTTCCGTCGGTAGTATTGCGTCCGGGAGAGACCTACCGAACGGTTACAATACACAAATTTTCGACGCGGTAGGGGTGATCCGCAGCGAGGGTTTTCCAGCGCTTCTTCAGGCTTCCCACCGCTCCTAGGCAAGCGGGACCATCTTCGACTGACGAATACGCTCGTCCCGCGTCAGCAACGGTACGCCATGGACAATACTGGTTGCAGCAATCAGTTCATCCGCTGGATCGGCGCGAAAATCGAGCTGCGTCGAGACCCGGGCCACTTCTAAGTCAAGCGGCCAGATGTGGATGCTGGCTAGGGTGGTCTCGACGAGCGGGTGTGCTAAGTCAAGCGAAATCCGTCCAATCTGCGCGAGCTTTGCCATCTCCCACAATACGATTGCGGCTACGCCCCAGCGATGGTCAATGAGTAATGTGCGCTCCTCATAACGCAGATTACCGCACAATGCGTGTATTAGTACATGGGTATCAAGATTGAGCATTGGCATCCCACGCAACCCCGGTCGAGAAAATGTCGCCGTGGATTTGCAGTTGGTCGCGCAACGATCCGATCAGCATCTCGGATGACTGCATAATGACCTTTTCGGTCCCGCCGCTCTCCGGCCGAGTAATATGAATACTCACCTCGCAACCGAGGCGTTCAAGGAACCGAATCAGCCGTTCGACACTGTAATAGGAAAACTTACCGCTTTTAAGTCGGGAGATTTCTGATTGTTTAACTCCTAGAATCCCCGCGGCCTTGGTCTGAGTCAGCTTGCGGTGTTCGAGAATCCGAAAAATCTCCGCGCCAAGTTGGGCTTTGAACACCTCTTCTTTCGCTTCCTTATCACTAAAGCCCAAGTCAGAAAAAATATTGCCACTGCCCTGTTTAATTTTCATATCCTCGCCCATGGTTTTTTCTCCTGCTTAGCCGACTCTTTAGCTCGTCTCAGGCGTCTTTTGCATACTCTAATCATAACTAATTAGTTATATCTCATCAATCCTTACAAGGATAGTCGCTCCCTTCTGCAAGACTGTCTATTTGGCCTCGTCATGTCCTGCTTCGCGCAGCCAGTCGGCCAGACGACGAGGGAGTTGGGCATCGATTAAGAAATTCATTCTCTCAGTTTCCGCATCCGTTTGACGTGGCTCAAGCGAGCGGCAAAGTCCAAAGCGGCGAGGATGTCCTCGTGCGTCATTCCCGCACTCAATAGCTCCAAGATCGTCTCGACGGGATACCGCAGACCGCGAATGCAGGGTTTTCCATGACAGAGTTCGGGATCGATGGTAATTCGGGTCCTCAGATCTGTCGAATCGTTCAATTGCTGCGCCATGGCTAAGTCTCCATGTTTAACGTTTTTGCCGACGAAACGCCTGCACTTTCCAGCATCGTTATCCGCCGGGAACTGTAATGGTCTATCCTTCGCGGGTGTAATCTATAAAGGTACCTGCAAAATGCACGATTCGCCTGAGAAGCGTCAAGCGGTTACATCTAACTCGTCGAGAAGGAGCACTGGGAACGTATGGACTGGAGTGGTGCTTCTGCATCCTCGACAGCTCCCATCTCCATTGCCTATCTTCCCAAGTCAGACGAAAAATCCGCTGCCCGAAATCCCGAGCAGCTAACCTGCGAGCGCACCCATGACTACCGAAAACCAAATAGAACGGATGGAAGCGCGGATCCGGGAGGCCGGCGACCTCGCTGCCGCCTTGGCCCGCGATCCGCATCGGCCAGCCTATCACTTCACGCCGCCAGCCGCGTGGATGAACGACATCAACGGAGCCCTGTTCTGGAAGGGCCGTTACCACATCTTCTACCAGTACAACCCGGACGGTGCCTACTGGAATCTCATTCAATGGGGCCACGCCTCCAGCGCTGATCTCGTGCATTGGGTCCACCATCCGGTGGCGCTGACGCCGGAAGCGGACGGGCCGGACCGAGTCGGCTGCTTTAGCGGCGGAGCCTTGATCAGCAAGGAAGGAATTCCAACGCTGATCTACTACGGCAACCCCGACGGCCTCTGTCTCGCCCGCAGCAGCGACGATCTGCTGATCGAGTGGACGAAAGACCCGAACAATCCGGTGATCCCCCAGCCGGAAGAAGGCAGCGCCGACTTCGGTCGCTACACCATCCACGACCCCTGCGGCTGGTTGGCCGGCGACCTCTATTACGCCGCCATCAACAAACGCGACCCGCAAGACCAAGGGGACGCGGCGTACCTGTTCAAATCGCCGGACCTGCGCACATGGGAGTTCGTCGATTTGTTCTACCAGTCGCGGCGGGAGTGGACCGAAGGCGGCGAAGACTGCGCCGTGCCGGACTTTTTCCCGCTCGGCGACCGGCACATGTTGCTCTTCTGTAGCCATCTGCAGGGAAGCCAGTACTACATCGGCCAGCTCCGGGACGAACGCTTCTATCCCGAGGTTCACGGGCGCATGAGCTGGGAAGGGGGTCATCTCGGCGGCCCGCGCACCCTGCTGGATGCAAACGGCCGACGCATCTTCTTCGACTGGGTCCGCGAACTGCGCGGCAACGAGCGCGAGCGCGCCTCGGGATGGTCGGGCGTTATGACCGTTCCGCGCCTGTTGTCGCTGGCCCCCAGCGGTCACCTGCGGATCGACCCTGCCCCAGAACTCGAAGTGTTGCGGCTGGAGCCCCGCCGACACGAGTCCATTGACGTGCCCGCCGATTCCGAGGTGGCGGTTGAGGGAGTCGGCGGCGACTGTCTGGAGCTGACCGTTGAAATCGATCCGCAGGAAGCGCGGGAAGTAGGGCTGAAAGTGCGGCGCTCCCCAAGAGGCGAGGAGGAAACAGCGGTCTCCTACGACGCTGCTGCCGCCGTACTGCGAGTCGACGTCAGCCGGTCGTCGCTCGACCGCGATATACGCTACACCCGCTACCGCAGACTCCAGCCGCATCTGACCGAGAGCAAACAGTACGTCACCGCCCAGGAAGGGCCATTCGAACTGGCTCCGGGCGAACTGCTGACCCTGCGCATCTTCCTGGACCGTTCGATCCTCGAAGTCTTTGCCAACCGCCGCCAATGCGTGACCCAGCGCATCTATCCGACGCGAACCGACAGCATCGGTATCAGCCTGTTTGCGCGCGGCGGTGCGGCCAAGGTGCAATCGCTGCAAGCCTGGACGCTGGCTCCGACGCAGACGTGACACTGTCCAATCGAACCGGAACGCCCCAACTCTCCGGTGGCGCTGATCCTGCACAGTCGGCAAAAGGCACGAGTCGTCCGAGGACGTTAAGCAATTGCGTCTAGTTTCAAGCACTTGACCAACTCGTACAGGGTGGCACAGACGCGGTCGTCGGTCGCCGTGTAAAGTCGCCAAGTCGCGTCGCCATTGTCGTGGATGATCTCAACGCACGTCGGCGCGTCTTCCGCCACGCGAAACCCCGCCCGTTCCAACGCACGCTCAGTCCACAGGGCATGGAGCCCCTCGCCCACTAAGCCAACTTCCCCTTCCGGCTCTTGCGCCAACTGAAAAGAACCAATGGCCGGGTCGAATTCCACGTCCGCAAACGTCCGCTGAAAAGCCCCGCTCAACACCAAGTCTTCCGGTGCCCCAGTTTGCAATGGACCATCCAGCGGCAGCAACCAGAGGCGGTCGGCGCAGCGCAGAGCCAAGTCTAAATCGTGCGTGGAGAGCAAGACAGCGCGATCACTATCACCGGCCAAACGCCGCAACAACTGCACGATTTCGACGCGACGCGGCAAGTCCAAGAAAGCCGTAGGCTCGTCGAGGAGCAGCACTGCTGGTTCCTGCGCCAAGGCGCGGGCAATCATCACCTTCTGCCGTTCGCCATCGCTCAATTCGCCAACGCTGCGCCCTGCCAAGTCCCTAGCCCCCACCGCGTCAATAGCCCAGCGCACCGCCTCTTCGTCCGCCACAGAAAGACGGCCATCCCAGCCCGTGTACGGATAGCGGCCCAGCGCCACGAGTGCATAGGCCGACAGGTTGCCCACTTCTACCCGCTCGGTCAGGACTAAGCCCAGAAGCCGCGCCCGTTCGCTCTCGGTCAGCCCGTGCAGGTCGCGGCCTTCAAGGTTCACCTCACCAGCCAACGGCTTTTGCAGACCAGCCAGTGTGCGCATAAGCGTGGATTTGCCCGCACCATTGGGCCCCAACAAGCAGACCAGTTCCCCCTTGAGCAATTCCACGCCAATGTCCGCGGCCACTTCAACGCGCGGGCGTCGCTTGGGCGCATAGCCAATGCACAGGTCGCGCGTTTGTAGAATAGTCGCAGCCACGGCGTTCAGGCGGCAAAAGCCTGCCGCAGCGTGCGGCGGCGCAGGATGATCCAAGTGACCACGGGCGCGCCGATCAAGGCTGTGACCGCGTTGAGCGGCAAGGTAGCCTCGCTGCCGGGCAAACGGGCCACCAAATCCGCAGTTAGGGCCAAAATGCCGCCCAAAAGTACGCTAGCTGGCAGCAGTACGCGGTGGTCCGAAGTATTGAAAAGAGCGCGGCACAAATGCGGCACGGCCACGCCCAAAAAGCCAATAGGACCGCAATAGGCCGTGACCGCGCCAGCCAGCAGCGCGGCGCTCGCAATAATCCACAGCCGCGCCCGCCGCGCACCCAAGCCCATACTGCGAGCGTAGGTTTCGCCGAGCAGCAAGGCATTTAGCGGCTTAACTAGCAGTCCGGCAATCCCTAAACCCACCAGCACCACCGGCACTAAAAAAGTGAGTTGCCCCCAAGCGACCGCGCCAAAGCTGCCAAAAGTCCACAGGACGTAGGTCTGCACCTGTTCGGGTATGCTGAAGTAGAGCAACACGCTGACCACGGCACTCGTCAGATAGCCGAACATGAGGCCGAGGATGAGCAAGGTCATAGTGTGCTGCACGCGCCGCCCTACAAAAAGCACCAAGCCCAACACCAGCGCCGCCCCGGCCACAGCCGCGGCGACCACGCCGACTTGACCCAAAAGTCCCAAACCGACCAGCAGCCCGGCCCCAGTAACGCCCGTACCCAAGACGACCAACGCCACGCCCAGACTAGCTCCGGCGCTAATGCCGAGGATGAAAGGATCGGCGAGGGGATTGCGAAACAGGGTCTGCATTTGCAAACCGCTGGCGCTCAGGGCCGCGCCAGCCAACACCGCAGTGAGTGCGCGCGGCAGGCGGATCGCGTAAATGATGTGACTCCAACTCGGCTTCTGGTCGGTTTCACCCCACAGAATGGCGACCACCGCATCGAGGGGAATGGACACCGACCCCACGCCCAAACTGAGCGCAAAAAAGCCGCACAAGGCCGCAGCCATCCCGAGGAAGAGTCCCCAGCGCGGCCCCAGCCGAGGCCAAGGAGTGGTGGTGGGAGCAGTCGCCACGGCGTCTCAGTCTAGTTTTTTATAGAATTTGAGCGCGTGGTCCGGCAGGCGGTCGGGATGCAGGATTTTTATAAAATCGGCCAGCACGATATGGGGTTCGACAAGACCGCTTTCCCAGTAGTCGTTGCCGCCGTGCGCATTGAGTCGGGCGTTGGCATTGTACACTCGACCGCTTTGCAACGCGGCAAACGCCGCGTAGCGCTCGTCCGCAGCCTGCACCTCGGCTAGCGAATGCCATTCATTGCGCATGGTCAGCCAAACGTCGGCTGCATGGGCCTTTTCGTACACGGCTTCAAAATCCAAAGGCAGGCTCCCTTCGGAATCGTCGTCGGCCCATAGGTATGCGCCACCGGCTGCGGCGATCAATTGCGCTGCGTAGCTCTTGCCACCGGCGACGTGCCAAGTGTCGCGCCAGAGGGAGCCGCCGAACACCGTGGGACGTTGGTCTGTCGGCACATCCTGCCCCAAAGCCGCGTATTGCTGGTACTGAGCCACAATGTCCGCAAAGCGTTTTTCCGCTAGGGCCTCTGCGTTGAAAAAGGCCGCAGTGAATTTGAGCCATTCCGTGCGGCCCAACAGCGACGGCTCAGTGTACTCGGCGTTGATGGCCACGGCCACGCCAGCTTGTTGCAAAACCGGGTGGGCATTGTACTGGGATTGAGCCGAGGCCACGGTCATCACCACGTCGGTTTCCAACTCCAGTACTAATTCGAGATTGACCCCGGCACCGTGGCCAATTTCGGCAATTTTGCCAGCCGCAAAGCGCTGATTGATGCCCGGCGAATGCACCATTTTAATGTCGCTGACCGCGACTAGGTTTTCGAGAGCGTCCAACAATTCGAGGTGCGGCAATTGGGTCGTCGATAGGGCTACAAGACGACGGATGGGCACGGTGATGCGTTGAACGCCCTCATACCCGTCGGGGGCGGGAGTGCCGCGCTGGACCAATAAGTACTGAACAGCTTCTTCGGCACCGGGCCACGGAGTATGTACGGTGACCACTTTGTAGTTGTCGAAGTACTCAATCGCAAAGCTCTCGGCGTATTGCAGCTCGGCTTTGTGGGGAAAATAATCCTTCGCCGAATCGTAGCTATCGACGCAATCATCCCCGTTCGCTGTCGTCGGTATGCCAAAAGCCAGCCACACCCAAGTCATTCCCGCCAAAGCGGGAATCCAGCCCCGCCCACGATGCGGGGGCTGGCCACTGGCCGCTGACCACTTACTGCGCATCGTCCGCACCCTCCCCCGGCTTCCACAACACATCCGCCTCCCCACCGTCGTTGGCGGCCCGCGCCATCGCGAACAGCAAATCGGAGAGCCGGTTGAGATACAGCAGAACTGGTTCTCCGACTGACTCTTGCTCCGCAAGCTGCCAAGTGGCCCGCTCAGCGCGCCGACACACCGTACGCGCCAAGTGGAGCCAAGCAGCGGGAAGCCGTCCCCCGGGCAAGATAAAGCTCCGCAAAGGAGCCAAATCTCGCGTGAGATCGTCAATTTGCTGCTCTAGGAACAGGACCTGCTGCGGCTGCATGCGCAGGCGCTCTTCTTCACCATCCACCTGCGGGACGCACAAATCCGCCCCCAAGTCGAAGAGATCGTTTTGCACTCGGGCGAGCACATCGTCGTGCTCAGCGCCGCTGGCCCTCGCCAGCCCGATCACCGAGTTCAGCTCATCTACGCACCCATAAGCGGCGATGCGAGCGCTCGTCTTGGGCACTTGCGACATATCGCCCAGCCGCGTCATGCCGCCATCGCCCGTCTTGGTGTAGAGCTTAGATAGCGTAACCATGCCTGTTGCCTTTCCCTTGTTTATCGGCCTATCCAAATGAAGGGTGCCCACAAGGGACGCCCCTACCACAATTATGTAGGGGCAACCCTTGTGGTCGCCCTAAAACCCCTGTGGTTGCCTTTCATTTAATCAACATCACCTTGCCCACCGCCCGTTGACTGCCGGCGCGCAACTGCACCAGATACGCGCCGGTGCCCACCGGCTCACCGGCGGCATTGCGACCGTCCCATTGGAGCACGTGTCTCCCGGCGTCCATCGTACCAGCGATCAACGTGCGGACGGTGCGGCCCAAGACATCGTGAACGGTCAGTTCGACCGGAGTGTTGGCCTGCCAGACCACAAAGGGAATCTGTACCGAAGCGTTAAAGGGATTTGGATAGGCCGCCTCCAAGGCGAACTCCTGCGGCAAGCCGGTGTCGGCAGCCTCCTCCACAGCCGTAGGAACGGCCGCATCGCTCAGGACCACGATATCCTGCGGCGGCAGGCCAGTGTCGATGGGGCCGCTCAGGAACGCGCCGGTGCCCGCGTCGTAGAATTTGAGTCCCGCGCTAGCCGGGTCGGAGAAAGAGCCGCGGTCGGCGACGATCAAGCGATCGCCATCTACCGCCAAGCTGGAAATAAAACCGCCGCTGATATTTTCTAAAGGCGCGCCCACCGCACCGCTAGATAACTCAAAGGGCCGGACGCTGTTGGCAAAGTTTTCATCCGCGACCACGGCATAGCCCCGGTTTTGATCGACGAGTACCATGGACGTAATATCGCCGCCCAAGTTCTCCTCGCTGACGGCCAATCCAAGACTGCGGTTAGCGGCCGTATCGACGACTTCCACGCCGCCGGCCCGGTCGCCAAAATTGACCACGACCCCCACGGCAATCTGCTCTCCGACAACGGCCATGCTGTTAGGATTGGCGACACTCAGGGGAATGCCTTGCACCCCTTCGGCATCCGGGTCGATATCCACAAGCGTGTCTGTCGCCAGATCAACGACGATCAGATAGCTAATGTCAGTCGGTCCCCAGCCACCGTTGCGGTCGAGGCGCTGACAGCTCAAGTAGAGCCGGTCACCCACGCGGACGATTTGCGATACCTCGGGCAGACCATCCGCGTCGGCGAACGCGCTCAGATCGATTTGGCCCAACTCCGTGCCGTCTTGGGGATTGACGATCAGCAGAGACGCCGTGTCATAGCGCGTCACATACGCCTTGTCGGGTGCGACAATTTCGATGTCGTGCGGGTTAGCGCCATTGCCCACCGAAAACTGCGTCAGCGGAGTGCGCAAATCCATCGCGTCCAGCACCAAGATATTGTCCTGGCCCAAGCGGTTGACGATATAGACGCGGCCGTCGTGGTAGTGCCCCACTGCATCCGAGTGGATGCCCAACAGATTCACCTCGGTCTCGGTCGCATTCGCGGCCAAAAAAGCCGTGCTGCCAGTGGAAAAGTCCGTAGTGATGACGAAGAGATCGCTCTGCGCCGACGACGAGTTCGCTAGGAGCAAGACAGAGACGGCTAAAATGGAAATGCGATACACGTAAATCCTCCTTAGTTAGTAGTAGGGGTGCCCAATCGATGCCCTAGGAAACGAATGAGTTGCTACTGATGGCGGGCTTCGACAAGCTCAAGCCGCGTTGCGCTTTGTCGAAATCGGGCACTGAGCCTGTCGAAGTGCCCTACTGATGCGCAGCATAGTGCACGGACACCCCATACGAGCGGCCCGGCAGCGGATATCCCCACAAATCAGCCACTTGATTGTCGGTCAGATTGCGCAGTTCCCAAGACAAGGCGATGCCCTCGCCTAGCGGCACAGTGCCACCGAGGTTGTACAGGGCGCGGACGGGCACGGTCCGCAAGTTAGCCCGGTCGAGGAAATGCCGACTTTCGCGACTGAATTCTCCGTAGATTTCAGCGCGACCCAAGTCGAGAGAAGCGCGCACATTGAGCCGATGGCGCGGCGCATTGGGCAGGTCGTTGCCCCGTTCAAAAGAGAACGGAGTGCGGTTTTCGGCCCGCTGATACGCGTAATTGCCACGGAGCGCCAGCCTTGGCAGCAACCGCGCCTCGACCCGCGTTTCCACACCGCGCAGCAAAGCGCGTCCCATATTGTAGGGCCGCGACACCCGCTGCGAGTTTTGCATAAAGCGAATGAGGTCCTCGACGCGATTGCGATAGTACACGACCTCGGCCAGCCCCAGACCCACTCCATCGGCGGGCTTCGACCTGAGCTCAGCCGAAGGACTGCGAAAAACCAAACCCAAATCCCAGTTGCGCCCTTCTTCACTGACGAGGTTGGTATTGCCAATCACCGCGCCTCGGTCGCCGAACAGTTCAAAGAAGTTGGGCGCACGCTGATAGCGGCCATTGTGGGCCTTGAGTGCCAAGCCAGCGCCTAAGTCCAAGGCCGCACCCATGCGGTAGCCCCACAGGATTTCGCCATTGTCCCGGCTCGGCAACACCGCGCTAGGCGCGAAGTACTTCCGGTCGAAAAAGCGGTCGTCGAGCCCTTCTGCCTGCGTACCCGCATTGAGCGTCAATCGCTGCCCTAACGGTACCTCCACCTCGGTCCCAACGGCCAATGCCCGGCGGCGACTGCGCAACAGCCGACTTTCAGGACGAAGTAGATCGTCGGGCGCAAAGGTCTCATGTCGAGCCGCGACAAAAGCGGTCAGCAGGGACTCGCCGGGCAACAGGACATTCACCTCGCCGCGCAATCCCAAACTCTGAGTAATGTTGCGGTCGTGCTGGCGGCCTAAGCCCACTTCGCCGTGCCGATCCCGGTACTCGTCTTTTTCGCGCGAGTGATGGGCTTTGAGTCGGTACCCAGCGCGGCCGTGCCCCAGCGGACCGAAAAGCGCCGCTTCGGCAATATGACGCCACGTGTCGTAGCGAGTATGCAGGGACTGATTGTTGCCAATGCCGGGAATGCCTTTATAGCTCTGGTCAAAGGTATTGTGGATCTGCAAGCGGCTAGCACCCAAGCTGCGCCCGATTTTGGCCAAGCCGCGCAAGCCGCGAAAATCGCTGTTGAGCCGTCGCGCCCAGCCGTCGTCTTGGGCGTTGTATTCCGTACCGTTGTCGTCCCAAAAACGGAAGTCGTTGCGGCTAGCTCGGTAATTGACCAAGCCCAAGTACTCCCAGCCCTTATAAGGGCCGCTGAGCGAAGCGCCTAGTCGACGGGTGCCGTGCGAACCGGAGGCCGTGTGCAAGCGCGTGCGGATTTTGCCACCGAGCGGCTGCGTGCGAATGTGGACCACGCCCCCGAGGCTATTGCCACCAAAACGCGCTGGCACCGCACCCCGATATACATCGACGCTTTCGACGCCGCCAATCGGCAAGCCGCCCAGATCCACGCCACCGCCAACAGCCGAGTTGAGCGGCACCCCGTCGAGAAAAACTTGGACTTGTTCGGCAGTGGACCCGCGAATAGAAAGCGTGCTAAAACTACCCAACCCGCCGTAGCGACGGATGTTGACGCCGGTAGCGCGGTCGAGGGTCTGGGCTAGGTCTGCGCCGGGAGCGCGCTGGCTGCCCAAAGTGATGGTTTCGACGAAAGAAGCAATGTGCTTGCCTTCAGGATCGCGGCGAGCGCGGACCACCAACTCATCCATGATCATGGGCAAAAATTGCAGGTGCAACTCGACGGAGGTAGGGGCTGTGCCGATCTGGACATGGCCTTGCAAGGGCCGGTAGCCCAGCCGTTCCACGCGCAAATCCCAAGTGCCTGTTGACAGATTTTCGAGGCGGAAGGAGCCGGTCGTATCGCTACGGACGGAGTGGACTGCGCCAGATGGGGCGCTCAGTATCAATACAGCACCGGATACGGGGCGGCCCGCGTCCTGATCGAGCAATCGGCCCTGTAGAGACCCGGCCAAGAGTGCCTCGGGATGCAGGGCCATCAAAAAGAAAACAATAAAAAAGCCCGCCCTCGAATGAGTGCGGGTCTGGGTGCTTGTATTAGGCACCGGTGGACCAACCTTTCTACCGAAGGGTGTCATTCACCTCGGTCGCAGGCAGGTCTCCTGACTTCCGGTTATGTGCCCTCCGACTCCTTCCCGATCCTCTTGGGAATCAGTGGCTGCTGTCGAGGACGCGACGACCCGTGGGCCGTCAACCGGTCACAGTGGCGGGACCGCGGCAGATTTACACTGCCTTCCCTATTCTTCCGCTGCCGTGCGGCAACGGACACCTGCGCCGTTATTTGATGGAGCTATTAAAAGGGCTGAGTTGAGACCTGTCAAGGGCGCTGACCGCTAGCAGGTTAGGTAGGACTACCGAGCTCCCTCGATTAATTGCTTCAGATTGTTCCATGTCCATTCGTAAACTTTGTCTGAACGACGTGCCATAGGAGGTTTGTGACACACCTTTTGGGGTCGGCCCCATAACAAGAAATACGGCTTTTGTTCTTCCTGAGCGATGGTTAGCTCAGCAGCCACACCCTTTGCTTCATGAGTATGCTCGCCGCAAATGACGATAGTAAGGTCTGTCTTGCGTATGCGCTCCCTCACCTGATCCTTCCACTTCTCGGCGAAGGGTTCCTGTACGGACCAATCTGCAATGGCGAATGGAGAATCAGGATTTTTCGCTTGGCCCACTAAGGCATCTCGTAGTTCTGCATCGTGGTCGAAGTCGAAACTGATGAAGGCGCGTTTTGTATTCATTGCCTAGTCCTCCTATACGCTGAGTCTTTATTCATTGTCTTTTTCAGAGTTAGATAACACATAATCAACAGTTTCTTGAATCACATCGATGGGAAC
>JAJEFJ010000034.1 GCA_022820485.1 Candidatus Latescibacterota bacterium | reverse complement strand
GGGCACGGGCAAAGGACTGCTATATGAAGTTTCAATCCTTGTTTTTCTGGATTAGCCGCTGAAACACCTGCGCCCGGAGTAGGCAGCTTAAACGTCAACATTGTTTCAATCCTTGTTTTTCTGGATTAGCCGCTGAAACATCGGCCACGTCCTGCACTGAGCAGAATCCTCCCGGTTTCAATCCTTGTTTTTCTGGATTAGCCGCTGAAACTGCGACCATACGGTCGAGCGGATGCCCGGCACCTGGTTTCAATCCTTGTTTTTCTGGATTAGCCGCTGAAACCAGACAATCCCCTCCTTAGATTGCAAAAAACCTTCGCGGTTTCAATCCTTGTTTTTCTGGATTAGCCGCTGAAACTCGGAATGAACCCCACGTGCTTCGGGCGGCTGTGCAAGTTTCAATCCTTGTTTTTCTGGATTAGCCGCTGAAACAAATGAAAAAGATGAGCGAATACCAAGAGCTTTCTCGGTTTCAATCCTTGTTTTTCTGGATTAGCCGCTGAAACCCAAGACTGTCCTCCTTGGTGGCTACCTACCCCCAGTTTCAATCCTTGTTTTTCTGGATTAGCCGCTGAAACAATGGAATACAGCATCACGATCACGCCCGACGCGATCCGGTTTCAATCCTTGTTTTTCTGGATTAGCCGCTGAAACCCGAGCGATCCCGCCAGTGTTGGCCGTTCAGTTCGGCGTTTCAATCCTTGTTTTTCTGGATTAGCCGCTGAAACTCGCCGGGGTGAACCCTTCCGCTACGATCTTCCGGGTTTCAATCCTTGTTTTTCTGGATTAGCCGCTGAAACGCGGCAGCGGCAAGGATGGGAGTTCCCGTCAACAGATGTTTCAATCCTTGTTTTTCTGGATTAGCCGCTGAAACCCATGTTGTCAGTTTCAGCGGCTAATCCAGAAAAAGTTTCAATCCTTGTTTTTCTGGATTAGCCGCTGAAACTCGATTGGGAGCAGTTTCAGCGGCTAATCCAGAAAAAGTTTCAATCCTTGTTTTTCTGGATTAGCCGCTGAAACGCCAAATTCTCATAAATACTTTTAAAACTGATATTTACACATGCGTATCTCCATCGAAGAATAGACATAAATCCCGCCTTTAAGAACGTTACAAGTCAGTCTTTTTACTATTTTTCAAGTTAATACTTTTATAAGCCATTGTTTCTAATAAAATTAGAAACAAGTCAAGATCAAACGCAGATATTTTTATAGCAACAGTCTATACAATGGTTTCTATTAGCCGTCTTCCGAGGTAGCTTCCCCGTGTGGATAATAGAAAACATTTCATCCAAAATCTGACCTGTCGCCTCTCTAATCTCGTCCGAAAGAGGCACTTCCACAACCTTACTTCCACCGCGAATATAAGCGACATAACCCCGTATAACTTCGGCTTGATATACTTCCTCAATCAATAGACCGTACAGTGTTACCTGAATAGCATGTGTCCTGAAGGCTCTTTCTTGATACTCAGTGTACTTAAAATCGAGCGGAGCCATTGTGCCATCATCTAAAAAAAGAACCTCATCTACAATACCTCTCACTCGTACTTTCGGCGATGCCAGATATACAGCCTGTTCTTTATTGACGACGCCGAGTTTCTTGCGCAAATAATCTCTATTCTCCTTTTCTCGGCGTTTGTGAATCTCTCGCCCCTTGAGCACTTTATAGCGCCGGTCCTCAAACTGAGGAATCATCAGGACATTCATAAAATAGGTGAAGCGCGGACACCAGATGTGTTCGACGACTTCCGATGGCGTGAGCATCGGACTAGTTTCAGTATCTATCATACGAATAGATTCCTTACCTCATCTTGCACCAAACGTTGGTCAAAAGCCTGACCTTGCAGAATAGCCTTCTGGAAATCTGGACCGCACATCGGAAAGATGTACACCCGATCCGCTTCCTGATTAATCAGGTCTTCCGTTCGCATTGATAGTTCATCTAGCCGATTGCGCTGGATCGTGCCTACGAATACCGACTTTTGCACGCGGTACAAACCTGCTTCTTTGCAGGCTTTGGCCACTTTAGTGCGAGCTTTATCCTCCTGAATATCGTATATGACCCAGACGAGTGTCTCTGTTTGTTTCACGGCTTCTCCTTGAGCAGGTCGTTAGCAATCCGGTGGAGATCGAACTGCACTGCATCGCGCCGACTGATATTGCGATTGCGGTACCTGATACGTTCATCTAGGTGTTCGGTCAGAGCCTCCAGCAAGACGGCCTTTCCTTCCTTGTTTAGGGTCAGCCCGTTTTTGAGCTGATCGAATAGTGCTTTTTTGATTTTGTGCCTTGAAAATAGCTGCACTACAGTCTCATCGGCCCAAATTCGGTAGTTTTCAATCACGTCGAAAACCAGCGACGGTTTATTATAGTGATCTGTATGCACAAAGCCAATGTACGGGTCCAACCCGGCGAGCAGACAAGCCCGTTCCACTAGGCCGTAAAGCACTCCATAGGCGTAGTTCAACAGACAGTTGAATTCGTCTTTAGCGGGATTGCGACTACGGCCATCAAAGCGGTACGTCTCAGGCAATAAGCGACTTACCGCCGCCCAATAAGTACGACTGGCGCGGCCTTCGAGTCCCATCACTTGGTCTCGTACCTGATCTAACCCTCCTTCCGTGTCCTGTAACTGCAACTGCATAGCCTTCAGGCCGCCGATTGCCTCTGTCAGCAGCGTAGATAGTCGAGTGCGTCGGTCCCGCATCGCGGTCAGGAAGTCGATTTGGTTCTGTATTTTCCGATCCATCCAGGACAACGCCAGCTTTAACCCGTACTTTTCCCCTGCGATTTCCAGTTGCCGACGGCGTATGGCTGTGGTGGAACCGGGCCGACCGTGCCACACCCGACCGAACGGATCGCCGTACTTATCCAGAAACAGAATGTCGATATTCTTCTCTGTCGCCAGTTGGACAGCATCAGTAGAAAAAGCGGCACCTGTAGTTATGAGAATAGACTGTACCTTGCGGGCGGAGACTTCCGAAACCTTGCCATCTGCTTTGATCTGGAAGAGTTCGCCGCGCCGTTGGAGGTAGGCACCGTATGTATTGATGACGAGTTGCATTAGAACATTCTCAGAGCATCGTCCGTGGCGAAACGCCCACCTAAGTGAAAATCGTATTCCATCTCGCAAAACAAAAATCTGCCATCTTCAGCACTCCATGAGTGCTGTTTTATGTACCACACAGGCATCTTCAACTCGTAAAGACGCCGATCTCTGATATCCGATAATCTCATTATTTCGTTTTCAAATATGTGAGGAATGACGCTCTGCTGTTCATACTTAGAAATTCGGGTTTGACGACGTTCGTCTTCACCGTAAATAGGATCTAAAATACCTCGAAAACGTCTCTGGTCATGATCCACTCTTTGCTGGGCAAGGATGAAGTCGTCGTGAGACTGTATTTCCGTATTAGCATAAACACCCTCCACTAAATCCAGTAGGTCTTGTTCAGTTAGTCGCCTATTATCCTTATCCGCAAATGCACGGAAGCTGCGGTTTAAGAGCGCCTGTTTCTCACTCTGCTCAACATGCGTATCATCGGAATAGATTTTCTCTGATCCAGGCCCCGGACGGAAGATAATTACTTCTCCATTCCGTTTTCTTTTTCGGTTGACTCGCCCTGCCCGTTGCGCCAGCGCATCGGGGGGCGCACATTCGGTAAAAAGCACATCGAAATCAATATCTAAAGCAACTTCTACCACTTGTGTCGCAATTAACAGCATAGGCTCCTGATTTAAAATAGACGCCTCTTTTTTTCGCCTGTCTTTGAGAATGAATTTGGAGTGATAACAGACGGGCTGAAGATCCTCTAGCGCTTGAGCTAATTCTTGGCATCGCCCCACAGTATTTACCACTACCAAGACTTTTTTACCGGTAGAGACCTTATCACGGACCATGTCCAGATAGCTTATTAGATCATCGTCAACAACTCGATATAAACTCCTAGATTCTTGTAGCAGCTCGTGGTCTCTGACTACCTCTACACATGCCGATTGCCTTAGCGCGGTTGTCAAGTCGTGCTCTAGGAAACGAGGCAAAGTCGCGCTCATCACCATAAACCGTGCTCCGGCGGTTCCTAATTGCTCGATAGCTTTGAATATTAATCCCGCCGTGTAGGGATCGTATGCGTGGATTTCATCCAGAACAATTGCGGAATCGCAGGCGGCAAACGCCTTAAGAGGCCAACGTCCAGCGTGAAACAAAGTCGTCAATAATTGATCAACGGTCCCCACTGTCACTGGTGGAATAAAATGGCGGTCAAAGAGCGAACGAGAACGTACATCTTCTTTATTATCGCCGACCGCATCGTCCATCTGCTCTTGCTCTCGCCGGGTCACTAAATCCGCCATTGAGTGAGTTAAACCCACTAGATGATCATAAGAACAAAAAAATTGACGCATCCGTTCATACAAACTGTTGGCTGTTACCATGGTGGGAAGGAGGTAGAGGATTTTTCCAGCGTGCCCTTGTTTCACCTGTCCTAGTGCCCACAGTAAGGCTGCTTCCGTTTTGCCGCTGCCTGTAGGAGCGACCGCGATGACATGGCCGTCTATACTTCCACAAGTACGTTGAAAATCGCGAAATTCCGAAAAAATCCAGCCCTCGCGTTCGCCTTTTTCTTGGAGATAGGAACCGACTTTTTCAGGGCTTACATCTACAGCATATTGGTAATCTAAACTATGTGCCGAAGCGTGCCAGTCGGCATTCATCAATAGTCCCTTCATCAGGATAAACAACTCTCGGGTAGTTCCTATATCTCTCACAAACCCACTCAAGTTTACAGCGAAAGGAGGCTGATTCCGTGCTAACTCACTACACTTCTCGTAATCCAGTGTCGGAGGGCAAGCACCGAAATCGTCGTAAATTTTCTCAACGACACGTTGCCCTTCTTCAATTCCCCCTTCAGCCCATGTAAGAGCACTAGGGTTTTTACCCTCGCGCTCGAAACGAGTCAATTCCCCATCAACCGTTTTGTGATGACCGAGAACTACCATCGCTTCCATTACTCCCGTGCAGATGGCTTCGGTCAATTGGCCATGCGTCTGCTGCAAATTACGCGCCCCTAGAAAAGCAAAGGCTGTAGATGCGTATTCATGGCGAAAATTGGCTTTTATGGCTCTTTGTCGCTCTGCCTCAGACGAGGCGTGCATAATGCGTTGGAAATTTGCAGACAGCTTGCCCATATCGTGAAAAGCTACACACAGAAGGCTACTTAAAAGAAAGCGATCTCGGTTTATACTGTGGCGATCACATAGCCTATTGATGGCACCGCTGTGTTTATCGATCAATTGCTTCCAAGCCAAATAGACACTCCAAACGTGCTCTTCGTACGTTTCATCAGGTCTGCATTTAGCTAGAAAGGTCATCGCGGTACCACTGTAATTTTGTCGTAGCCTGCGCCTAGGATTCGGGATCTTAAACTAAAGCCCTCGATAGGCTCTTTGACTTGTATCGGATGGCCGATATAGGTGAAAAACTCCCGTCCAGCAATCGTACGTCGCTCTCCTTCAAAACTGAAGCGTACAGGTAGATTGAATACTTGGGGCGCACGTATGGACTCAGTGAGAGGTAGATCTAAGACAGATTTATCAGCTTGGTACGCTCCTGTCATATCCAGAGGTACTGCACAAAAATGGACCGATTCTAGGGGTTCCCAATCTGCCTCCATCAACTCGATGGAGCACAAGACGAGCAGGCTATCACTGTGACCAGCGGTAAGCGCATATACCGGGTCGTTGAACGCTTGAGCAATTCGCTGAACAGTAGATTTATCCTCAGCACCGTACACCAGACCAAGAGATAGATCGACAACATATTCTCTCAGTAATACATCTGAAATCACTTCTCCAGACTTTACTTTGCGGTACTTCCAGAGGTCTTTGAAGGTACCGCGATCTCTGCCCCCGACGCCAACGCGCACCTTATTCTCCTCGACAAACTGTTGACTCTCCTCCAATCCATACCCGAGTGCCGCCCCTAGCAATCCTATACAACTTGTATAGGACGGCAGGGGAAGCGTTTTGTGAAAGGTATGTGTTTCGGGTAGGCGAAAGGAGGCGGTCTCTGCGAATGCCTGGATCAATACCAGATGCATGTCTTACGCTCCGTTTTGCCTGTAGCAGTCTTTCACCCAACCATTTAGCTTTACGAATGCCTCACCTATAGTACAGGCCCCTTCGGGGACACCTTCAAACAAGCCCGAACGCACCCCAATTACCGAATCGATCACTACAGCCTCATGGTCTTTTAGCACTTCGTCCAAAACCGCACCGTTAAGCGTCTGTCCCTTGACTTGGACGGATTCTAAAAAGATCGGTGCCTTCACTGAGGTAAGAGCGGCAGCGATAAACTTAGGTGTCAGATCGGCCAAGAAGCGGCTTTGCCGTCCAGTGCTCCACAGATTTTGCAGGGCATCCAGCAAGGCAGTAATGCGCTCGGCTTTACGAGAGGCTTCCAAGTCACTTTCAAAACCGTCTCCTGCCCCTACGCGATCAAGTTCGATGAGAATGGTGCCCCGATAAAGACCGCCGTGAATTTCCGTTTCGTAGATATTGGGATCGCCACCTGCTTCGACACTCATGTAGTTGGTGCCGAAATCCAAATCTCCTTGGTAAGGCTGAATGGCGACCAGCGGCGAGACGCGTACGGGAGAGGTTCTTTTATCGGTCTTTCCTCTGCCGCCACTCTCTCCCGACTGGGCATTCATGTAGCCGAACAGGTCATCGTCGATATAGGAGGCCGGATCGCATTTAGTTGTCGCCGCTCCCTTTTTAGCCGCAGCCACCACTCCCTCGGACAGCTTGTGGCCCATCGTGGCCAACTGATCGCGCAATGCCCTGCGCAGCGCTTGAGAGGAGACATAGGGATACTCCCTGATGCCTTCGTTTGTCTCCCGGGTGAGCTTCTTGATACTGGATATATTATCCGCTTCCTTATCACCTCCGTTGAGGCTAGCAAACGAAACGGGCGTCAGATAGGTAATGGTCAAGGCTTTCGCCTGAGTGCAATCTTCGCTCATTACTGTTCTCCTTTCTTGTCGTTAGAGGCAGTACCAGCGTTAAAGGAATTGAGAGCCGCCAACATGCAGAAACCGCGAAACTCTTCAAAGTTAGTTTGGTCTAGCTGACCTTCGTAAGCGGCTGGGGGTACGGCGATTTGCCACTTAAACTGAAGTCGGTTTAGTTCGCTGAGAAAATCTGGAAGCGTTCGACACTTTCTCAGTGCGAACAGACTTCCCTTTTTACCTCCTTCTTTGGCGATGACCGAGCCGATGCGTCTCCCTAGGGTTACGGCGGCTTCTCGTGCTTGTGTTTCCATACTTTCTCCTTTCTTCCGCAGAACATCTTCGTAGTGAATGACGAAATCAAAAAGTGGTGCAAAGTACTGCCGTCCTTCTCGATTTATGTGATAGGCGAATGCTTCTGCTTGACGTAAAATGGATTGTTTACGCAGTACCGATCCGAGCAAACGATCGCGTTCCAGAGAGCGATTTTCATTTCGTTGTGCTGTGAAATCGATCATTGAATGTGCGATGTCTTTCCAAGTTTCGTCTTGTTTTTGGATATGTTGGAATAAACGGAACAGATAGACCACATCGTCAAAGAGCCAGACCTGTGTGGGCATCTGGGTATTTCCCTTCTGTTCGGCAGAGACCAACGCGAAAGAAAGAGGCGCATCACTCCACACCACATCCATAAATGCGCTATAGCCATCGTCTTGATTGACGTTTTGGCGATCCTGTGCCAGATGTGTGTAAACGCGGTGCATAAAGGAAAACGCCACTTCTCGCGGATGGGTGAAATAGCCTCCTATACGCGATTCAAAATTGCGCCAGAAATTGGGTTCCCACTCAACGAGACTATTCAGGGTATCATAGACTTGATTCATCTTGAGTAAGTCGGGTGCGAAGGGGAAGAACATGTGCAGGCGGTCACCTGATTTACTGAAAAACCCATTGACTGGAACAAATTTGCCGACGTAGGCACAACGCCAGCATACCTGAGATACTTCACGAGTCATATTAAAGAAAGATAGAACGCCAGCGTCGCCGGTTACAAAAGGAAAAATTGTCTGATTGACCTTTTCCATCGATGAAGAGTATTGGCCGCAAAGAAAGCAGGGGTCGGCTTTGAGCCTGCCGTCTTTGATTTTAATTTTTACTTTAGGTCGTACTCTGTTGGGTTCGTCCAGCAGCATACCTGCAGGAGGTCCGGCCTTGAGTTTTTGCTGTTCTAAGAATGCGTCTAATCTGTCTTGTATATGGGTATGTGAGTCGGGTAACAGGCCAGGCTGCTTGTCCTTCCAACGGACTTGGCCACTAGCTGGACGGGGAGCCTTGTCAAAAACGAGCGCGGCGATACCTCGCGCTTTTCGCTTGGGGAAAGACACAAACTGGTCTTTTTCGGAATCGTAATAGAAATTCCAAGAAGGACTGTCCTCGATTTGAAGCTGCGTAGAGACATCATAATAGCGCTTTATTAAGCGTCCGTATGCCCGTTCTAAAACTGCCTCAACGTCCTTCACCTCACCGCCGATTTTCAGACCATCTTTTTCTAAATTGACGGTAACTGAACACTCTTCACCAATATGGTTATACGACTCGTTATCACCGCGCTGTATATCGGCGTGGACATCCCCCATGATGCAGCGATATATACCCAACACCCCTGAGTCGTTCCAGAAATTGTTGAGTCTGGGAAAGCATATCTGGACTTCGCTCATTGCTTACTCCTCAACTCTTTGGATGGTGCCAAATCCACGAGCACTCTGTTTGCCGATGCCCCACCAGTTGGGCAATGCAAAATTGACGGAGAAGGTACCTGCGATGCCTAGCAATTCGACGCCATTTTTGATTTCGATCTGCTGCGTACCTTCTATTTGCATTGAAGAGACGATCCTTTCTTCTACCGAGAAACCGATTGATTTACATAAAGACAAGATATTTCCAACTAAAATTCTATTGAGGATGTTCTCTCGCCCTGTTATGCTTTTCGTGCTGATAAAGCGTTTGTAGTTGAGTTCATTGAGGGCTAGCCAAGGCGTGATGAATCGATATGCTAGACTTTTTTTTGTAGAGCCTATTGGGACTTGTTCAGTTGTCCTTTTACTTTCGAGAACTTCTATGCGTTCTCTATCTATCTCTATGGCGTTTGGTATATCGACAGCCTGTAACAAGAATGCTCCCTTTTCTAGTCCCATCATTCTCCCTGTACCACTTATAGTTTTGTATTGGATTAGAGGGTGCTGGTAAATCAGACCCGTATTTCCGTGGTGGTGAAATTCCGCACGATTACGGTATAGGTTGCCGAAGAAGCCACGTAATTTAGGTGTTTCGTTATTTTGCAATGGTCTTATGCAGTAGAGAGTTATAGTGGTTACATCGCATCTAGTTTCAAGCATACTGTATATCCTTATTTTGGTGGATTTCTGTTGTTCGACATAAAACAAACAACATATATTTCAATTCTTATTTTTCTGAATTTATTATAAGTCATTTATAATCAATAAATTAGCTCCTATTTTTTTTAGGATATAAAAGAAACATCATATTAAATTGACTTATGCTCTATATAGTAGGCTACTACCGATTATTTGTCAACCCTCTATCTCTGATCTTTTTCATACACCGCCCCCGCCGCCTTCATCTCCACCCCAATCTCCCGCCGCAATTCCTCCGGTGCCAGCACTTCGCAATCCGGCCCCCATCCTCTAATCCAAGGCTTCATTTCCAAAACGTGATTGACCAAAAAAGTCAGCGTACACCGTCCGTCCTTACCTTCCTCCCGCTTCACCACTCCCGGCCAGTCTGACTCCCGCACTCGATAGGCCACCTTCGCGGAAAACCGCAATTTCACCTCCACCACCTCGTCGCCGCCCATGATCCCCCAAGCGAACTTCAGGTAGTCGTAGGGGTCAAAATCCGGCGGCATCTCATAGCTGGAGTCCAACACCTCGACCCGCTCCAACCGCTCGACCTTAAAGATGCGGATCGCCTGCCGAGAGTGATCGAAACCGAGCACATAGCAGGCATAGCCCACAAAGGACGGCTCAATGAAAAAGGGGTCGAATAGACGCTCTGACCGCTTCCCAGAGATGGGATCTCGATAGCTGAGCCGCACCTGCCGCTGGCAAGCCCAAGCCCGAGTCAGCCCTTCCAAGACGTTCAGATACTCCGGCGCAAGCCGCCTTTGCGAAACCGCCTCTGCCGTGCGCTCAATGTGCGCCCCAATGGCCTCTGGCAAGGCTGCGGCCAGCTTGAGCAGGGACGCGACCACATGCGGATTGTGCTTATCACTGTAAGCCGACAGCATCCGCGCCGCCAAGTAGAGCGCGCGAGCCTCGTCTAAGTTCAACTGGATGCGACGCAGGTCGATTTGTCCGCCCTCCACCAGCTTCCAGACCCGCCCCTCCCGGTACACCGGCAGCCGTCCCTTCTCCGACAACTCCAGCACATAGCGCCGGGCCGTCCGTTGACTCACACGCAAAAGCTGGGCGATTTCCCTAGTGCCCACCCCTTCGGGCCGCCGCAGGAACAGCACTTTGATTTCTTCGAGTCGATCTGTCTTGTGGATCGCATCGGTTATGGGCATAGCTTGATTCTCCACAGGATAAAGATGTTCTCCAAGCGGACAGGGAATGTCCGTTAGAAAGAAAAAATCTAATTTTTTGGCCTCTTTCAAAGCAGCCCCTTTGACTACCAAACGACAGTAAACCATTTTAATACCAACAGTAGTTTGGACACACAGAAAAGGAGCTGCTATGCTCAACACTGCTTTGGCCATTGTGAAAAATGGCCAAATCGAAACTTTAGAGCACATTGAGTTGCCCGAAGGAAAAAAGGTGCTGATAACGATGTTGCCCGACGATGATACTTTCTGGCAGGAAGCTAGCGAGGAAACTCTGAAACAGATTTGGGACAATAAAGAGGACGATGTGTATGCCCGATTACTCGACGAATGATGTTGTGCTTGTTCGTTATCCCTTTTCTGATTTGAGTGCATTCAAAGTACGTCCGGCTATTATTGTAAGTGCGCCGCATATTTCTCAAGATGTCTTTATTGTCCCTCTCACCAGTAAAATAACGAACCTACTGCCAAGTGAGTTTGTGCTTGAGAATTGGGCACAATCAGGGCTCAATGTCGCGTCGGCTGTTAAACGAGGGATATATACTATCCATCAGAACTTGATCCTCAAGAAAGTGGGGCACCTCACGCAGAAAGACCAACCGACACTGATTTTATCTTTGCGAAATTGGCTGAACCTCACGTAAATTTTCGATCTCTGCGAACATGAAAAAAGCCGTCCCAACACGCCGCCATTACCTCGACAACGCAAGCATCACCTGCCGACAACGCACTTTTCTCGCCCGGCGCATTTTTTCTGAAGAGCGCCTAACTCGGGCCCGGTCTCTGCGGGTCCAAATAGGATCGAGCCCAATACAGGCTGAGGAAATCGAACAGGCCATCGCCACGGGACGACCGTAATCTTCGCATATCCCGCGACCAACACCATCCTCAGACCAAAGACAGGAAAACATGGCCCCATACAAAGTAGCTATCGTCGGCACTGGCATGGTCGCCAACGTCGGGCACATCCCCGCTTGGCTGGAGTTGGCCCCGGCCGTAGAAGTGGTCGGCGTGTTCAATCACACCTTGGCCAAGGCCCAACAAACCGCCGACCGCCACGGCATTCCCCGCGCGTACAATAATTTTAGACGCATGATGGCCGAGTTACGCCCCGATATCGTCTGCGTCTGTACCCCCAACGCCTCGCACCGCACCTACACCGAAGCCGCCCTCCGGGCCGGTGCCCACGTGTTTTGCGAAAAGCCCATCGCCGCCAGCTATGCCGATGCAGTAGTCATGTACGCAGTGGCCGAGGCTACCGGACGCCATCTATTCGTCACTCAGACAGGCCGTTTCTCCGGCAGTAATACCGCGGCCAAGCAACTGGCTGACAGCGGGCACTTGGGCGAGATGTACTACGCTGAAACCTCGGCCTTCCGCCGCCGCGGCGTGCCCACTTGGGGCCGTTTCCACATGAAAGAAGCCTCGGGCGGCGGCCCGCTCTACGACATTGGCGTCCACGCGCTCGACGCCCTGCTGTGGATCATGGGCAATCCCAAAGTGGTGGCTGCCTCGGGCGCGACGTACACTAAACTGGCCGACCAGCGCGAAGACGTGGTCACGTCGCTGGCCGACAGCGGTGCGCCGGAGGGCGTGTTCGCGCCCCGGGACTACGACATCGGCGAATACGATGTCGAGGATATGGCCGCTGGCTTTTTGCGCTTGGAAAACGACGCCACCATCAGCATCCGGGCCAGTTGGGCGGCCAATTTGCCCGATGGCACTGGCGGTACCCTCATCATGGGCACCAAAGGCGGCCTCACGTTTAATCCGCTCACCTTTATCGGCACCTTGGGCCGCTATCAGGCCGACACCCGGCTCAACGTGCCGCCCGACCCCTCGGTGCCCTTCTCGGGGCATTGGAAAGCTGCGGCCCACTTCGTCGAGGTGCTTGAGGGGCGAGCCGAGTTGATGGTGAAAAAAGAGGAAGTGCTCAACGTTATGGCCGCTCTCGATGGGCTGTACCGCTCGGCCAGCGAGGGGCGGGAAGTGAGGATAGGCTGATAATTTTTTCCGTTCTTAAAAATCTCAACTATTGTAAGACATTCAGGATGGCTATATGACGAACGCGGTTTTTTCCTTTAGCGAAGTAGCCCGGCTGCCTATGCCCGGGGACAATGTGGCGATTGCCACTCGGCGCTTGGAAACGGGCACGGGCATCGACTACAATGGACGATCGTTCACTTTGTCGCACACGGTGATGGAAGGCCATCGCTTTGCCGTCGAGCCGATTGAACCCGGTCAGTTTTTGCTGTCGTGGCAACTGCCCTTTGGCGTGGCCGAGCGCGCCCTGCAGCCGGGCGATTACGCCTGCAACCAGAGTATGCTCGACGCCTTGGGCATCCGGCAGTTGGACTTCGACTTGCCCGAGCAGGCCAATTTTGTTGATCGCATTGAGCCGTATCAACTGGACCCGGCGAATTTTCAGCCTGGGGTTGCGCTCGATCCGCATGAGGAGCGGCGGACCTTCTTAGGCTATGGTCGCGCTGGGGGACGGGGCGTGGGCACGCGCAATTACATCGTCGTCTTGGGCACGTCCTCGCGCACGGCTAGTTATGCCCGGCTGTTGGCCGAGTGCTGGAGCGGCCGACCGGCTGGCGATGGCGTGGTGCCGATTGCCCACACCGAGGGCGGCGGTGGATCCGATCCCAATAACCGCGAGCTTTTATTGCGCACGTTGGCTGGCTTTGTCGTCCATCCCAACGTCGGTGCCGTGCTGGCGGTGGACTACGGCAGCGAAGCCGTGACCAACGAAATGCTGCGGGAGTACATGGTGGCGCACGGCTATGCCCTCGACCACGTTCGGCATTGCTTTATGAGCTTGGACGGTTCCTTTGCGGCGCGTTTGGCAGAGGGCGAGCGGCAAGTGGCGGCTTGGGCCGAGGAAATGGCGGGCGAGGAGCGGGGCGAGCACGACCTAAGCCATCTCAAGATCGCCTTGCAGTGCGGCGGCTCGGACTCCTTTTCGGGCATTTCGGGGAATCCGCTGGCCGCTTGGGTGGCGCGCGAGTTGATTCGCTACGGCGGCGCAGCCAACCTCGCCGAGACCGACGAGCTGATCGGTGCCGAACCGTACGTGCTGCAAAACGTCAAGGATGTGGAGACTGCGCGCACCTTTTTGCACATGGTCGAGCGCTTCAAGGAGCGAGTGTCGTGGCACGGTGCCTCAGCCGAGGGCAATCCCTCTGGGGGCAACAAATTTCGCGGTCTGTACAATATCGCGCTCAAGTCCATTGGCGCGGCGCGCAAGCGCGATCCAGACGTGCGCTTGGACTACGCCATTGAGTACGGTGAGCCGCTCAAAGGGAGTGGTTTCTACTTTATGGACAGTCCGGGCAACGACTTGGAAAGCATTGCCGGGCAGGTGGCCAGCGGCTGCAACGCCATTTTCTTTGTCACGGGCAACGGCTCCATTACCAATTTTCCCTTTGTGCCGACGGTCAAAATCGTCACTACTTCGGAGCGCTACCAGTTGCTGGCTGCGGATCTCGATGTCAATGCCGGGGCCTACTTGGATGGCACGCCGATGGACGAGTTGGGTCAGGAGCTATTCGAGCGCACCTTGCGGGTGGCCTCGGGCGAGCGCTCGCTGGGCGAGCGGGCCGGCCACGCCCAAGTGTCCATCTGGCGCAATTGGCAACAGACCGATATCAGTCAATTGGAAGAACTATTGGCAACTCCCGCGCCCGAGGGCCGGCCTGTGCCGGTGAGACCCGAGGTAGGGCCAGCGGTGTCGTTCCCCATGCTGGACGGGGCTATTGATCAAGTGGGGTTGGTATTGCCCACCAGCCTGTGCGCTGGCCAGATCGCCCGCATGTGCGCCGAGCGGCTCAATGCCCGGCAAGTGGGCCGCGAGCAGGGTCTGTCGCGCTTTGTCGCCTTGGTTCACACCGAGGGCTGTGGGCTGTCGTCGAGCGGTGCCACCGAGCAAATGCACTTGCGCACCATGATGGGGTACGCAGCGCATCCGCTGGCGCGGCGCGTGTTGCTGCTGGAGCACGGTTGCGAAAAGACGCACAACGACTACATGCGCAACGGCCTTGAGGAATGGGGCTTGGACCCGGCTGTTTTCGGCTGGGCGTCGGTGCAGTTGGACGGCGGCATTGTCAAGGCCATGGACAGGGTCGAGGCGTGGTTCCACCAAGCGCTGGCCGAGACGGAGGCACCTATCGCCGTAGAAGGTGGCTTGGGTGCCTTGCGCTTGGGGATGCAGGCGACCGGTGAGTTGGGGGAGGACGCGGCGCAGTCTTTTGCCCAGTTGACGCGCTGGGTGGCGACCGCAGGCGGCACTGTGGTCGTGCCGCACAACGCGGCTCTGCTGCAGGCATCGGCGTATTTGGACTCTGTGTTAGTCGAGCCGTCGGATGCCGCGACGTTGCCCTACGGTCAGGCCGCCGTGGAACCGGGTTTTTACGTCATGGAGACGCCCACCGACCACTGGGTGGAGACGGCTACCGGACTGGGCGCCACGGGCGTGGATCTGATCTTGGCTCATACCGGCGAGCATCCCTTACAGGGGCATCCCCTAATGCCGGTGGTGCAGGTAAGTGCAGATCCAACGGTGGCGGCGCTCTACGGCGATGATATTGATTTGGCGCTGACGGGTGCGGCCGACGATTGGGCCGAGCAACTGGCCGATTTGTTAGCGCGGGTGGCGCGAGGCGAGCACGTTCCCGGTGCCTTGCAGCAGCGCAACGTCGATTTTCAATTGACGCGGGGTTTGTTGGGGGTTTCGACCTGAGTGGGGAGAGCGTGTACCGTCGGGACGCTACTGCTAGGCAGCCCTAAAAATCCATGCTCAAGGTCGCAAAGCGAAATTCTTCCGCAATCACGGAACTACTGCTAGGAACCCGCCTCCAAACAGAGAGTGGCCCAGTTCTGGAAGAAGGTTCGTCCGTTGGCGTGTAGGGCGGGCAAGTGCTGGGCTGCGTCGGCCTTGATTTGCTCGCCGTCTAGTCCCTCCTCGCGCACCTCATCGGCAAAAGCCCGCACCATATCGGCGATTATTTGCGTGGTAACTTCCATGTGGAAGAGGACGCCATACGCCGCCCGGCCATAAGAAAATGCTTGGTGGGTAGTACGAGCAGAAGAGGCCAGCGCCGTAGCGCCCTTGGGTAGCTCGAAGATGTCGCCGTGCCAGTGGAAGCCTATAAAAGATGATTCGAGTCCGCCCATCAGTGGGTCTTCACTGGCAGCGGGCTTCCGCTCAATAGGATACCAGCCGATTTCTTTTTGCGGACCGCGGGCGACCCGAGCGCCAAGAGCCGTGGCCAAAAGCTGGCTGCCTAGGCAGATGCCGAGTACGGGTTTGTCTTCTTTTAGGGCTTGGTCGATAAGGCGCATGGCCGCGTCTATAAACGGATAGCGGTCGTGTTCGTACACGCCCATCGGGCCGCCTAAGACTACTAAGCCGGTAGCCTCGTCCATGTAGCGGGGAATCTCTTCATCGGCGAAGGTATGTACGTAGGCGGGCGCGAGACCGCAGCCTTGGAAGACTTGGCCGGCGATCCCCAAGTTTTCCGGTTGCGCGTTTTGCAGCACCCATATTTTGTTCATTGACCGACCTCTCCTATAGTAAAATAGTTCACAGCTACTACCGACTTTGCTTGCTATTTATGGCCAATCCTCTCCGACGACCTGTTTGAGCACTGATCGGACGAATTGATCGTCGATATATAGACCTGCATAGCGCAACTCTCGGATAATCTTGGCGGCAGACGCGACCAGTCCTCGTCTTTTCGCACGCAGCACAACCCCCAATGTCCCGATAACGGGTACACCTAATGACCGGGCACATGCCCTAGCAGTAGCGTCATCTATAACAGCCGTCCAGCCAGATTTTTCCAAAGCTACAGAAAGCACCTCAGTCTCTCCTGCCCCCAGACTCCAGCCTAGGACTTCGGGATGGATACGAGATTCAGCCAACTGTTTGCCCCATCCACTTTCCAAGGCAAGACGTCCAGGATCATCCTCTGGACCTGCCGTAATTTCTCTAAAAACCGCCGGAGGAATACCTATCTCGGGTGCTAGTTCCACGAGTAGGTCCAGATGACCAATTTTGGCTAGGGTAATAATGGGCGAGGCATTGAGTACCCAGCCATCACTCACGGTCCACTTCCTCCGCTATTTCGTCTATACTGTACTGGAATACGGAGACTTCGAATCGGCCTAGTGCCGAGATGAATTCACTGCGAGATAAACCCGAAATTTCGGCCGCTCGGCTTTGGGAAACTAGCCCCATTTCGTACCATTTCACAGCGGCAGCCAAACGCAATTCTTGGGTGAATCGCTCGGGATCTTTCCGCATCGACGAAAGCACATCCTCTGGCAGTTCAAAAGTAACCGTTACCATAGCGTTCTCTCCTGATTGAGTCATATACAAACGGATGAGACACTCCGTCTATCACCGCTTCCGCGCCAGCGTCAATCCGTCGCCGATCGACAGCAGGGACGCGGTCACGCGCTCGTCGGCGTGGATTTTGGCGTTGAGTGCTCGGATTGCCACGGTGCTCTCGGTCTGCTCGTTGGCATCGGCGGGCCGTCCGCCCCACAGCACGTTGTCGATTAGGATCAAGCCGCCTGGGCGCAAGAGTTGCAGACAGCGCTCGTAGTAGGCGTCGTAATTTTCCTTGTCCGCGTCGATAAAGGCCATGTCGAAGCAACCGGCTTCCCCAGCCGCGAGCATTCCGTCGAGGGTCGCTACCGCTGGCCCCAACCGCAATTCGATCTTGTCGGTCACGCCAGCTTCCTGCCAATAGCGTTGGGCAATGCGGGTAAACTCGTCGCTGACGTCGCAGGCGATTAGACGCCCGTCCGCTGGTAGGGCCAGCGCCATGGCGATGCTGCTGTAGCCAGTAAAAGTCCCTACCTCGACGATCCGCTTGGCACCGATCAGTTCGACGAGCAGCCCCATGAACTGCCCTTGATCGGGCGAAATTTGCATGCCGCCCATGGGCATGGCACGGGTTTCCTGCCGCAACCGCTTGAGCTCGTCTCGGTCGCGCAGCGAGTTGGCGAGGATGTAATCGTAAATATGCGTTTCGATAAAACCGTTGCGGGAACTCATGGGCTGACCTTTCATCTGCGTTCATCTGCGGATACGTTGCTTTTTGAGACCGCTTCTCAAGATTGGAGTTTGGGATTTTCCGCGTGACGCCGGCGGTCGCGTCGGGTCTTCTTGGCCAGTGCGCGCTGGAAGGATTCCTCTAAGTCAACTCCGGTTTGATTGGCGAGGCAGATGAGGACGAAGAGCACGTCGGCCATCTCCATGCCAAGATCGGCTTCCTCGCCCTCCTTAAAGCTCTGCTCTCCATAGGTGCGGGCCATGATCCGCGCCAACTCGCCGACTTCCTCCATCAGCACGGCCGTATTGGTCAGCTCGGAAAAGTAGCGCACGCCGACATCGGCGATCCACTCGTCCACCGCTTGTTGGCAGGCGCGGAGGGTGTGCTCAGGCGCTGGCTGGCTCATAGGGAACGGGTGCCAGACCGTCCTGCTGGCGTTGGGCATTGACCTCGTCTAAGCGCCAAGGCACGGCTGATCCGTCGGTGCGAAAGCGCTTGTAGTAGCCGCCTTTGCAGCGGGAGATGGGCATCAGGGGTGCGGTGGGTTGCAGCTCAGCGAGGGCCGCGCCAGTGAGTGCCGTGCCGCTCGCGAGATCGACGACCTCGATTTCCCCAGGGTCGATGGCCCCTAGGCCGCGGGCGTGGGCGAATTGCAGGTAGGGGGTGGCCTGCGGACCGAGGCCCATCAGGTAGGTGGCGACTGTATCTACGTGTACCTCGTTGACGCCGGCCACAGCCCAGCCGAGGGGGTAGTTGCCCCCTTCGTTGAACGCCGTGCCGTCGCGGCCGACAAGGCCATCTACCACTGAAAGCCGCGGCATCCCCAAGCCGCGCAGCGCGACCAATAGATCGCAGAGCTTGTGATAGAAGCGGTCTTCAAAGAGGCTGTAGCCGCTATCGGTCAGCCGCCATAGGTCCTCGGCGCAAGGCTTGTCCACCTCTTGGATCGCGCACAGGTGCCGCTCGGGCTTGGCGATGATGCCCATCAGATTTTTAATCGACAAGGTCGTGCAGCCCAAGTTGTGGCACTTGGCGAGGGGGACGTTAAAAAAGAAGGCGCAGTCGGTCACTTCCCGGTACAGGGGATAGCGCTCGTACACTACGCCGTCGGCAACCTCGACGACGCGGGAATCCTCGTCGGTGTTCATTTCTGCGAGCCGCACGCCCCGCGCCTCGGTCATGGTGCGATAGCCGCATAGTTCCCAAGTGTGCCCGGCCGTGGGGTTTTCCCCGGACTGGCCGTCGGCAACCATCATGCGCTCGGCGGGTACGCCGCGGTCGCGCAGGGCGTCGAGCAGGCCGCCGACAAATCCGGGATGGGTGATGACGCGCTTTTCCGGTGGATAGAGCACCGTGGCGTTGGGCTTGAGTAAGATGGTGCCTGCGGCAGGTAGCGGCACCTCAAGGGCGGCGAGAGTGCGATGGGCCAACTCCCGGTAGGTTGCAAAGGGAGCGTCGGCGCGGTCAATGGGTGAACGCGCTAAATACACTGCGTCGGGATTTACGATCATGGTGTTCTCCTGTAGAGTAATAGACAAGCAAAAAAAAGCGGTCGAAAGCCGCAAGCTCTCGACCGCTTATTCGCGTGTGGATGCGCAACGCGCCTTAGTGTCTTTCGATGTCGGCACCCAAAGCCCGCAGGCGGTGCTCGAGGTGGGCGTGCCCTCGGTCGAGTTGGTAGAGGTTGCCAATCTCGGTGCAACCCTCGGCCGCTAGACCGGCGAGCACGCAGGCGGCCCCAGCGCGAATGTCCATGGCCTTGACCTTGGCCCCTTTGAGCTGAGCTGGCCCGTGTACCAACACCAAGTGGTCCTTTTCCGGCGCAAGGCGAGCGCCGAAGGAGCGCAGGGCCTTGACGTGGCCGAGGCGATCTTCGAATACGGTCTCGCGGATGTAGCTGTCGCCTTTGGCCATGCACGCCAAGGCCGTCATCCCAGGCTGCAGGTCCGTTGGGAAGCCGGGGTAAAAGGTGGTCACTACGTTGATCGGCGACAAGGTTTCTGGCCCGCGCACCCGCATCCACGCCCCTTCCTCTGTTATCTCGACGCCCATCTGCTGGAGCTTGGCTTCAAAAACGTACAGGTGATCGCGCACCACGCCTTTGAGGGCGATGTCGCCGCCGGTAATCGCGCCCGCCATCATCAGGAGACCGGCATCGAGGCGATCGTACATGATCGTGTGCTCGGCACCTACTAACTCATCGACTCCCTTGATATGCACCTGCCGCGTACCGACCCCTTCGACTTGGGCACCCATCTTTTGCAGGAGCGATGCGAAATCGACGATCTCTGGGTCGGAGGCCGCGTTTTCGATTGCGGACTCGCCCTCTGCTAGGCAGGACGCCATAACGAGGTTTTCCACGCCGGTATGACTGGGCAGATCGCAGTACATAAAGGCACCGGCTAGCTGCTTGGCCACCACGTCGATGCCGCCGCCGTTGACGCCTTGGACCTCGGCACCGAGCCGGGCAAAGCCGCGATAGTGATAGTCGGTCGGCCGCGAGCCAATCCTGCAGCCGCCGACCTCTTGGATCCAAGCGCGGCCAAAACGGGCCAACAGCGGACCGACGAAAAGCAGCGAGGCGCGGAAGCGATTGGTCAAATCCGCGGGAAGCTGGGTTTCTTTGACATCGCGGGTGTCTAGGACGGCCACTTCTTCGGTCGCATCGTAATCGACGCGCGCGCCGAGCCGACGCAATACTTCTAGGGCCACCAATACGTCGTTGACCGGGGGTACCCGGTGCAAAACGGTTTGCCCTTCAGTGGCCAACAGCGAAGCGGCCAACATGGGCAAAGTGGCATTTTTGGACCCTTGGACCTCGACCTCACCTTGGAGAGGACGGCCGCCGCGCACGAAAAGAACTTCGGTAGAACTCATTGCCAATCCTGAGTTTAAGAGGGCGAGCAAATACACCAAGGGGAGGGGGATATTCCGAATGTAACATTGGGTATGCGGTTCGTCAATCGCTCAATGCTTTGCTTGACAGAGAGGGGCGCATCTCTATATTCCACCAAACGCAAAATCGTTTCTATCACGCCAGAAAGGAATCCCAATCATGGCCGAAAACCCCCATATCGTCGCCTATCTGAAGCCTGTTTGCGGCTGGAGCCATAGCGTGCGCACCACCTTCGCCAAATACAGCTTGGCATACGAAGACAAAGACATTATCAACAATCCCGATATTTACGCTGAGATGGTACAGAAAAGCGGCCAGCCGCTATCGCCCTGCGTCGAGATCAACGGCCAGATGCTAGCCGACGTCGATGGCAGTGAGGTCGAGGCGTGGATGCTGGCAAACGGAGTAGTAGAGCCGGTTTCGGCCTAGTCGCCCATCCGGCTCAACACGCGCCGCATACCCTCGCATAGATTGGGCTGTTCGTGGTTGAGCGGCCCGCTCGCCGCACGGCGAATCAGCGTCAACGCGCCCCATAGCGGGCCGTCGCTAGCTTTGAGCGGCAACACGTAGCTAAAGCCGATAGACCCGCATTCAGCCCCCTCTAGCAGGAAGCGCACTATTCCTGCTGGCAGGGGGCTTTCTTCGTCGGCGCTGGCCTGCCCCACTAGCAACAACGCGGAGTGACCGGCCCCGTCCTGGTCGGCGAAGGAGCGCACGCCGTCTTGTTCCAGCACCCGTTGTAAAACCTCGGCTCCTGCTCCGGCCGTGTGGACTACCCCTTGGCCGACGCGCTCGTATACGATGGTATCTGCCGCTTCAATGCCCAGCAGCAAGTCCATGCCTTGAATCACGGCTTCGTCTGGAGACATGGCCTCAAGCGATGCGACGATGTGGGGAGGGATTTCAGCGGGTTCGGGCATGTTAAACGGGATGATCGAGACTGGCATGGCGCATCCTTGACAATGCAAATGAGGGGTCTTTAATTTTAGTCTTTCTTTTGGTGGCGCTTTAGCTCAGTAGGTAGAGCAGGAGACTGAAAATCTCTGTGTCCGCGGTTCGATTCCGCGAGGCGCCACCACTATTATAAACAATAAACAGCCCCTTAGCTTACACAAGCTGAGGGGCTGTTTGCATTTGTGCGGTTCACCGCGCATCGCGCTTTATTTGTCCCCAACTGGCGGATTGCACTGCCGTGGCGGGAAGTTCGCGCGCAGCGCAGCGAAATCCGACGATGACGTAGCTCGCCGAAGGCGGCAGCCCGCTGCGGTCGGTGGCGCGCAGGCGATACGGGTCGCTGCTCAGCGACCCGCCCCGCAGCACTCGGCTAATGCCTGCATCCGGCCCCTGCGGATCGCGCTCGGGACTTTGCGCGTAGTAATCCTCGCCGTACCAATCCACCACCCACTCCCAGACATTGCCGCCCATATCGTAGGCCCCATAGGGAGAAACCCCGCGCTGATAAGAGCCGACCGGGGCCGAGTCGAAAAACCCGTCGCTGTCGTCGCCGCGGCAGCAGCCCTCCTTGCCGTAGTTGGCCCGGCTGCGGTCGATGGAATCGCCCCAGGGGTAGATGCGGCCGTCAATGCCGCGGGCGGCCTTTTCCCACATGGCCTCGGTCGGCAACTGCATGCCGGCCCAAGTGCAATAGGCACGGGCACCGTACCACGAGACTTCGGCAACTGGCCGCTGCTCAGTGCCGGGAACGGCTGTGTATCCCGCGTCGTTGTAGAGTATCTGCACGTCGGAGTCGCGCACATCGATCAGCAGGTGTCCTTCCTCGTCTGCGTTGCGGTCAATGTCGTTCAAAAAGGCGGCGTACTGGTCGTTATTTACTTCGAAACGGTCGATGTAGAAATCGTCGAGATAGATTTGGTGAACCGGCTGCTCGTCCGCCCGCCCCTCGGCCGATCCCATCGCAAAATAACCGGCGGCGACGCGGGCCAACTCGTGCATGGTGCCAGCCGACGTCTGCACTTGGACTATCTCTTGGGCCAAGACGCTTGGTGCCCATGTCAACAAGCACCAAAGAATTCTGCTGCGTGCCATATCGCCTCTGCTGCATTGCCTTTTTTCGCCGCGAGCCGTTGATTTACCGCCCTATACATAACTGCCCTCCCTCATTTCGTCAAAAAAGAAATTGGTCTCTACTCACCGCGAGGCGCTGGCGCTTTTCAACCGCGACGTGCGCTTGGTGCTGTTCAGCCAAGCCTTGATCGGCTTTACGATTTTCGGCGGCGTCTATACGGTCCTGCTCAATCTCTATCTCTTGCGCCTAGGCTATGGCCCCCAAATGATCGGCCAAGTCAACGCCGTTGGCGCACTGTCGTTTGCCCTCTTGAGCATGCCCGCGGGGCTGTTGGCCAACCGCTGGGGAGCGCGTCGGAGCATGATTGTCGGCATGGTGGTCGCCGCCTTTGGTTTTGGCTTGTTGCCCCTCGGCGAGTTCGCTCCCCCCTCAGTACAGCTAGATTGGATCATGGGGGCTTATGCCCTCGGCGTCCTCGGCAATACGCTTTTCCTCGTCTGCTCGATTCCCTTCCTGACGCTGATCTGCCCGCCGCGCCTGCGCAATCACGTGTTCTCGACTCAGGTGGCGCTGTGGCCGCTGGCGGGTTTTGCCGGTAGTCTGTGCGGCGGCCTGCTGCCCGGCCTGTTCTCCGCGCTCCTCAGCCTGCCCGAAGACCACCCGGCCCCCTACCGCTATCCGCTGCTGCTGGCCGCTGGCGTGTTATTCATCAGTGCTGGTGCTATTGCTGCAACCCGCTCCCGTCCGCCCAAACCGCCCGCTAGGGAACGCGGCGCGGCGACGCCCTTTCCCTTGGCTATCGTCCTCGCCTTGAGCTTGGTCACCTTCCTGCAGATGGCTGCGGAAAACAGTCTCCGCGTCTTCTTCAATGTCTATATGGACGACGGCCTTGGGGTCTCCACGGCGCTGATCGGCAGCTTGACTGCCGGGGGTCAGCTCCTAGCCGCCTGTACTGCGCTGGCCGCTCCTGCGCTCAGTCGGCGTTTTGGTCGGGTGCCGGTGATAACCGTGGGGGCTGGGGGGATGGTGCTGTGCCTCATCCCCCTCGCCTTGATCGCCCATTGGGCAGTGGCCGGAGCCGCCTGTATGGCCTTGGTCGCTCTCAGTTCGGTCCGCCGCTCGGTCTATATCGTCTTTCAGCAGGAATTGGTCCCCGAGCACTGGCGGGTGACCATGAGTTCGGCGCTGACTATGGCCTACGGCATCAGCATTGCCGGCGTTTCGCTCGGCGGCGGCTGGATGATCGACGCGCTGGGGTATCGGGCGCTGTTTTTGTGCAGTGCCGTGATTACGGCTGCGGGCGTGCTATGCTTTCAGGGGTACTTCCGCATCCCGCGCGGCGAGTACGCCAAACGCCTGGCAGGCGAGGGCGCGTGAACGCTTATTTTGCGCCTTTCAGCACCAACACCTCGTAGGTGATCGGCGCGGATACGCGCTCCATCTTCACCCCGAATTGCTCGCGCAAATAATTTTTCCGCTAGTCGAAATTCACAGCACCTTGACCGGCGTCAGCCAATTTGCGCGTTCAATCGCATCCGCCGATCCCAGCACCGCAACCCGACCCGCTGCGCCGACTTGGTCCAGCACGGCGGCAAAATCGGCAAAGTGCTCGGCCTTGGTGCCCAAGACTTGGTCGCGCATTTGCTGGCGATAGTCGTCGTCGATGCCGGTCAAGTAGCGCGTCAGCGAGGCGTAGCCCTTGGCGTCGGGGAGCTGGTAAGAGTCGATGTCGCCGATGGTGCCGATGATGGCCTTGGTCAGCTCGTCGCGGCTGATCGGATGGTCGCGCAGGAAGGCTCCACTTTGGTCGTACACCTGTAGCGTCTCCAGCAGGTTGGGGTCGCGGTACGAACCGTACGCGAACACGCCGGTAAACGGATCGAGGGAGCAAAAGGCCCCGTAGGCTCCGCCTTGCACTCGCACCCGATCCCACAGCCAAGTGGTGGCCAAGTAGCGCGTGATGACGGCCGAGGATCCGTCCAATTCGTAGCCAAGTGCGAAGAGGTTCGCCGCTTTGCCCACGTAGTTGACTTGGGCGGGAACGGTCAGGCCCTCATCGGCCGCGGTCAGGCTCGGCGTCCAAGTCGCGGGCGGGTGCGCTTCTTGCGGCAATTCGCGCAGCAGCGCTGCTAGGCTCTGGTCGCAGGCAGCGCGGTCGCCGCCGGCCACGGTCGCGTTGCACAGCATACCCGGCCGGTTGACCAGCAGGGCGCGGATCTGCTCTAGCCGCGCCTGTACCGCTGGCCAATCGCTGCGGATGTCGTCGATGAGCTGCCGCAAGAAGACCAGATAGCTCAAGCCGCGCATCTGCTCGGCGAGCCAGCCGGTCTCGTCGAATTGCGCGCGCAGCCGCGTCAATACCACCCGATGCCCGCCCGGCACCAGCCCGGCCTCGGCGCTGGCCCGCTCTTCTAAGGCCATCTGCAAGAAGCGCTCCTGATCGTCGAGGCGGCCCTCTAGCAGCACGTCGCGCACAATCGCCGTCAGGTCGGAGACCCGGTCGGCCATGGCCTTGCCGCGCAAAAAGAGGTACGCCGCGGCCGGCCCGCCATCGGGGCGCGCACCCACCATTGAGTGAGCACTCAGGCCGCCGGTCTGGCTGCCGATCCGCTGTTGCAACTCGACGAAGCTCATGCGTTCGGTACCCATCTCCAGCAGGGCGCGGCCAAAGAGCGGGATATAGGGTAAAAGCTCTTGGGGCAACACTCGCAGATCGCAGCCTACGTCGAGATAGACGATGCCATTGGTGAAGAGGTCGTGGTGGAGTACTGGCACCTCGGCGATTTGATCCTCTTGCCGAGGCACGGTTTTGATTGCTTTGTCGAGGTCGCTCAATTGCAGGCGAGGCAATTTGGCTAGGTCTTCGGGCGCGTCGGGTTTTTCTTGTAGATGCTTGAGCTTTTCGGTAGATGCGACCAGTTCTTCTAAATCCGCGTGGCTCATGTCCGCCCGAGCCGCTGCTAGGCGCGTGGTCTCTTCCTCCTCCTGTCGCGTCCCCAACTCGGCATCGGGCTGAAGGACTACGGTCGTACGGTGTGAGTTGTCTAGGAAATGGCGTTGAATCAGCCCCTCTAAATAGCGGTCGTCCGCCGCTAGCTTGGCCTTGAGCGCGGCGAAGGAGTCGGCAAAGCGCAAGGGCGTGAAGGGGTCGCGGTCGTAGAGCCAGTTGGTCAACAGCCGCAGCATCAGCCCCAAGCCGCGCGGAAAGGACCCGGTGTTGTTTTCCCGGAAGCGGAACTCCGCAGTGTGCAGCGCAGCCGCGACCATCCCTTGGTCGATCCCGCCGTCCGCTAGTTCTCCGAGGTGTTGCAAGATCAGAGCCTCGACTGCATCGACATCGGCCTGTTGTACGCCCTTCAGACCCACGCTGAAGAACATCTCCGCCAACTCGACCTCTAGCCCGCTGCCGGTCAAATCCTCGCCCAGCCCAGAGTCGATCAGGGCTTTGCGCAGCGGAGACCCTGGAGTGCCGAGCAGCGCGTGTTCGAGCACTTGGAGGGCACGGCGCTCGTCGGCGTCAATCGCGTCTTGCAACAGCCAAGTGAGCGCGACGAAGTACTTTGGCTCTTCGACCGCGTCTGGATTGACTGCATAGGGAAATTGCTGCCGCTTGGGCGCGGCAAAGCGCGGCTGGGTTTCGATGGTAGAGTCAACGGAATGTTCCTCGTAGGAGCTTAGATAGTCGTGCAACAGCGCGAGGCGCTGCTGGGGGTCGTCGTCGCCGTAGAAGTAGATGCGAGCGTTGGACGGGTGATAAAAGTCGTCGTGGAAGCGCTTGAACTGGTCGAAGGTGAGGGCCGGGATGTGGCGCGGGTCGCCGCCGGAGTCCACGCCGTAGGTGGTGTCGGGAAAGATGGATTGCTGGATGCGCTCGCCTAGAATCCGCTCGGGATCGGAATACGCGCCCTTCATTTCGTTAAATACCACGCCTTTGTAGCGCAGCGGGTCGCCGGGGGCTTCTAGCTCGTAGTGCCAGCCTTCCTGTTGCAGGACTTCCGGCGTCAGCCTCGGGTAGAACACGGCGTCGAGGTACACGTCGATCAGGTTGTAGAAGTCCTGCACGTTGGTGCTGGCGACCGGGTAGCAGGTTTTGTCTGGATAGGTGAAGGCGTTGAGGAAGGTGTTGAGCGAGCCTTTGATCAGCTCGACAAACGGCTCCTTGACCGGGTACTTGCGCGAGCCGCACAGCACCGAGTGTTCGAGGATGTGGGCAATGCCGGTCGAATCGGTCGGGGGAGTGCGGAAGTTGATGCCAAAGACCTTGTTTTCGTCGTCGTTGATCAGCGAGACGATCTCGCAGCCGGTGCGGTGCCGGTAGAGCAAGGCGCGGGTGTTGAGTTCGGGAATTTCTTCGTCGCGCAGCAGTTCAAAATCGCGGCGATCCATTGGGTCTCCTTTGTGGTATATGTCGAAAAAGCTAGCGGGCAAACATATTGGCAGCGCGGATTTTTATCAAATGTAGGGGCGACCGATCGGTCGCCCCTACGCGGTTCACGGCAGGGCGATTTTGCCGAGGATAACTGGGCGCTGGGCGCGGGTGACGGCTGGGATATTGCCGGTGCGGCCCATCAGCGTCTCGTTGGCGAGGACCGCGAAGGAGAGCGCTTCGCGCGCGTCTGGATCGACGCCTAGGTCGGCTAGCGATTTTACCGCTGTATCTGGCAACTCGTGGCGCAGCCCGGCCATAATGCGCGGATTGTGGACGCCGCCGCCGCCGATCCAGAGCTTGGCGAACTCGCCGGGACAGAAGCGGAGAATGCCCTCGGCAATGGATTGCACGGTAAACGCGGTCAGCGTGGCGATCAAATCGTCGTCGCGCCACGTGCCGCGCTGGAGAATTTCCGCGAGGAACGGCTCGCCAAATTCCTCGCGCCCGGTGGATTTGGGTGGCTCGCGCTGTAAGAAGCTGTGGCGCATCAGTTCGGCTAGCAGGGCTTCATCGACGCGCCCCCACGACGCCCGCATCCCCCCGCGATCGAAGTGCTCGCGGCCGTCGGTGCAGTGTGCCACGGCCGCGTCGATGAGCATGTTGCCCGGTCCTAGATCAAAGGCCCGTATTGCGCTGGCATCGGCGTTGGCCGGCAAGGCCGTGATGTTGGCGATCCCGCCGATATTGAGCAGCAGACGCCCCTCGTGCCCAGCAAAGAGCAGGTGATCTACTAGCGGCACCAGCGGTGCGCCCTCGCCGCCAACGGCCATGTCGGCCGCGCGAAAGTCCGCAATGGTCACCGCGCCCGTGCGCGTGGCAATGACGGCTGGCTCGCCAATCTGCAAGGTGGCCCCACTAGCCGGCAGATGGCGCACGGTCTGCCCGTGCGAGCCAATCAGGTCGATGGTTTCGGGGTTGAGGTTGGCCTGCTCGGCTGCGGCTAGGGCTGCGGTGGCAAACGCCTCGCCGAGGGCAAAGTTGACCCGGCACAGGGCGTCGAGCGACGCATCCTCGGCAAAGAGGGCGAACACCTCGCGCCGCAAATCGCTGGGCAGCGGCGTGGTGATAAAGGACAAAACCTCGTAGCGCGTGGATTCGCCACAGCCCCACAGATCGACTAGCACGGCGTCAATCCCGTCGGCCGAGGTGCCGGACATTAGGCCCACGACCCGCCGCCGCTCTTTGGCGGCCAGTTCAGCTAGCCGACGCATAGCGGTGAACCCAAGCTCGGCCAATAGTCGCGTTGTTCATCCTATAGCAGCCCTAAAATTCTGCGTCCATCTGCGTCCATCTGCGTCCATCTGCGGATTACCTTATCAGTCCCGATCGCGGGCCGAGTGCAGATAGTAGTCGGCGACCTGCCCGTGGCCGTCGATGACGTGCACACCCGGATAGCGAATCGTCGTCGGACACACGTGCCAAGGCACGGCGAGGAGGTAGTCGCCGACTTCGGGCTGAGGCCCGGACCAGGCGAAGACGCCGTGTTCCTCGTTTTGCCTGGTCAGCTCGGCCTGTGGGTTCTGCAAGAGCTTGGCCCGGGTCGCTAGGGGGCCATCATCGCTGATGGCCTTGGTGCCCAAGTCCGTGGTGAGCGTCTGGTGCTCGGGATAGCGATCGACCACTTGCGTCAGGACGAGGGCCGCCCACTTGAAGGGCAGTTCGGCCATTTTGCTGCCGTACCCAGCATCCCAGTACACGCAGGTGCCTGGGGAGCCGTACATCCCCTCAGTGCGGGCGTAGTACAAAGAGGAAAAGGAGCCGCCGCCGCCGACCCAAGGCACGGCCAAGCCCTCGCCTTCGAGGGCTGCTTTTAGGCGTTGGATATCGCGGATGTGCCGCTCGGCCGCTGCTTGGCGCACCTGAGGCTCAGAGAGGTTATCGTGCCCGTCGTACACGTGCAGTCCGCCCGGCGACAGGTGGGGGTGTTGCGCGACTTGGCGGTAGAGGTCAATGGCCCCGTCCAAGGGGACGCCGGTGCGGAACATGCCTACGTTGAGGTCGATCATCACTCGCAAGGTTTGCTGCCGCTCTTGCGCCACGTCGCCCAACACCTGCACGTGCGCGGGGGCGCTGGCAATCGCGCTGACGGTCGCCTCTCTCTGCGCCAACGCGGCGAAGCGCAGGACCTTGCTTTTTTGCACCAGCGGATAGGACAGAATGGCTTCCTGTGCGCCGGCGTCGAGGACCATTTCCAGTTCCTTGAGCGTGGCGCATTTGAACCCAGCGACGCCGGACGCGAGCTGTTTGCGCGTTACGTCGATGGACTTGTGGGTCTTTACATGGACGAACAGATGTTCGCTGCCGCCGGCTAGTTCGCCGACTGCTTTTATGTTGTGGTCGAGTTGGTCGGCAAAAACCAGCATGGCTGGCGTCTCAATGCCGTCCGGCTCGGCGACTTTGTATGCTCCTATTTCGATCACAGCTTTGCTTTCTGTTTGAGTTGGAGCGCGGAAAATAGCACAAGCCTTAGTTGTGGACAAATTGGCCGCCGCGTTTTGGTGCGTTAATTTTCTAATCCAAATGGCAAAAAGAAAGCAGACGACAAGGATGCCCAGCGCAAGGCCCTTGCGGCGAGAGCGGAAGGCGCAGGGGGATGCCTCCAAGCATCGGGAGAAGTCGGTCCCTCCATCGGCGCGTAGGTTCACGCGACAGGACATCTTGCCCGTCCTCGCGCTCGGTGCGCTGGTGGTCATCTGCTACCTACCGGCGATGCTGTGGGGTGGCTTCGTCTGGGACGACATTGATTTTGTCAAGAGTGAGCCGGTGCGGGACGTATCGGGTCTGTGGCAAATCTGGTTCTCCCCCAGCGCTATTGAAGGGGAGGGGCATTACTGGCCGCTGGTCTATACGACGTTCTGGCTGGAGCACAAGCTGTGGGGGTTTGACCCGACGGGCTATCATATCGTCAACGTGCTGCTGCACTTGACGAATACACTGCTTTTGTGGTATCTGGTGCGTCGGTTGGCGGTGCCCGGTGCGTGGGTGGTGGCCGCAGTGTTTGCCGTGCATCCTTTGCACGTGGAGTCGGTCGCTTGGGTCATTGAGCGCAAGGACGTGCTTTCGGGTCTGTTCTACCTTGCGTCGGCACTGGCGTGGATGCGCTTTGTGGAGCAGTCGCGTCGAGGGTGGTATGTGTGTTCGCTGGGGTTGTATGCGGCGGGTCTTTTGAGCAAGTCCATCGTGGTTACGCTGCCGGTGGCGCTTTTGCTCTGGCATTGGTGGCAACAAGGCCGGGTGACCTCGACCGACCTGTTGAGACTAGTGCCGTTCTTCGCTGTAGGGCTGGTCATTACGGTCGGCGACTTGTCGTTTTACTGGTCCACGGGTGCCGCGCCTTTCGACTACTCATTGACCGAACGGACGCTCATCGCCGCCCGCGCCCTGTGGTTTTACGCAGGTAAACTGCTGTGGCCGACCAATCTAGCCGTCATCTATCCGCGTTGGGACATTCGCGTCGCCGACCCGCTGGCTTGGGGGTATCTCATCGCTGCTGTCGCGCTGGTGGTGGCCCTGTGGTACTTCCGGCCGCAGCTTGGGCGTGGGCCGTTAGCCGGGGCGTTGTTTTTTGCCGTTACGCTGTCACCGATTTTGGGCTTCGTTGATCACGGCTATATGCAATATGCTTTCGTCGCCGATCGCTTTCAGTATCTGGCTGGCATTGGGGTTATGGCCGTCGTCATCGGTGCGGTCGCGTATGGCGTGGGTCGCCTATCGGACTGGTGGCAAAAGGGTGCATTGGGTGTTGTCGCGGTAGTTATCGTTGTGCTGGGGGTGCTGACTTGGCGGCAGGCAAGCATCTATCGGGACCAGGAAACCCTCAATCGCCACATCATCTCGCTCAATCCGCAGGCATGGAGTGCCCACCTTATATTAAGCAACGTCCTGTACGAACAGGGCCGGTATGCGGAAGCCCTCGCCCCAGCCGACGTCGCCGTGGAACAAGTCCCAGCGTCCTTTGAAGTGCATGCGCATGCTAACCTCGGCAGGATCCTCAATGCGCTGGGGCAGTACGAGGAAGCCGAACCCCACTTGCGCCGCGCCACCGCGCTCAACCCGCAGGCAAAGAGTGCCCACTTCAGTTTAGGCGCAGCCCTGTACGGGCAGGGCCGGTATGCGGAAGCCCTCGCCGCCACTCGCGTCGCCATAGAACAAGACCCAGATTTTGTTAAGGCCCATTTTAACCTCGGCGTGATTCTCAGTGCATTGGAACGTTTCGAGGAAGCCGAGCTCCACTTGCGCCGCGCCATCGCGCTCAACCCGCAGGACATGGACGCTTCGCAAGAGTTGGCCGAGGTTCTTTTTCGGATGGGACAGGACGCCCAGGACAACGGGCAACCCGAGACGGCGGCAGAATACTACATGCGTGCCTTTGAGACAGCCCCACGTCATACGAAGGCGATCCGTAGGCTGGCCCATCTGAGGTTAGAACAGCAGCGCTATGAGGAGTCGCTGGAACTTTTTCAGCGGCTCATCCACATCGATCCGAGCGACGCAGTGGTCCAAGGTAATATGGGGATCGTCCTCTTCTACTTGGGCAGAAGCGACGAGGCGCTGCAACATTTTGATCAAGCGCTTTCCCTCAAGCCGACCCTAGAAAACGTGCGTGACAACCGCGAGGCCGTGTTGAAGGCGATGGAAGCTACCCAAGACTGAAGGACGATACTAGGTGATAGCCACAAATGGACCCTTTCTTGGTCGCCTTTCCGCCTTTCCTTATTTTCTCGCTTGTGAATTATGTCCAACATCCACCTCTTATCTAAAGGAAGCCTCGAATGCTCAAACTTGGCTGCATGTCCCTCAGCTACAAAGACGAATTTGCCGCGAACAAGCTCGACTTGGAGCAGTTTATTGAACGCGCCTACCAACTCGGCCTCGACGGCATCGACATTCACACGCGCGCCTTTACCTCGCTCGACCCGGCCTATCTGCGCAGCATTCGCATGCAGGCGTTCAGGCGCGGGTTGGCGCTTTCCTATATCGGCGTCAGCTCCAACTTCGGCAAACCCCAAGACGAGCTTGCCGCGGAAGTCTCCACCGCCAAGGAGTGGATCGACGTGGCCGCGTTCATGGGCATTCCGCTGGTGCGGGTCTTTGCCGCGTGGATTCCCGAAGGCGACCGCGAAGAAGACGTGTGGGCGCGGATGATGCCGTGCCTAGAGGAAGTGGCCGCCCACGGCGAGGAAAAGGGCGTGGTGGTCGGCTTGCACAACCACAACCACGGCTGCGTCACGCGCACGGGCAAAGACGTGCGCCGCATTATCGAGGGCGTCGATAATCCGTATTTCTCGCACATCCTCGACACGGGTCAATACGTCGGCTCGCCCGGGGCCTCGGGCCAGCGCGGGCACGAAGATCCGGCCCTCAACTTTTACGGCAGCATTGAGGAAACTGCGCCGTTGGCCGTCCACGTCCGCTGCAAGATCTATCGCATTCAAAGCGGCGTTGAAGAGTGGCTCAACTATCCGCGCATTTTCGAGATTTTGAAGGGGGTCAACTACAATGGCTGGCTGTCGGTGGTGTACGAAGGACAGGACGTGGAAGCAGAGGCGACGGCCGTGCCCAAGGCCGTGCGCTATTTGCGCGGTTTGATGGCCGAATACGACGCGGCGTAAACAGCGAAGCCCGCGCAACATGGTCGCTGCGTTTGGCACACCCCGCACCTTTGTAAAATTCTGCCTGACTGGCCTCAGCGGGGTGGTGGTCAATTTAGGTTCGTTCCAGCTCCTGCTCGAACTCGGCGTCCACAAGTATCTGGCCTCGCCTATTGCGATTGAAATCTCGGTCTTTTCGAACTTTTTCATCAACAACTATTGGACTTTTGCCGACCGCGACCTGAGCAGCCGCAAGCGGATCCGGGGTTTGCGGTTTCACATCGTGTCGCTGCTGGCCCTTGGGGTGAGTTATTCGACGTTTGTCGCGCTGTCGGTGTTGTTGCCGCAAGTTGATCCGGTGTGGCTGCAAGGGTGTGCGATCGCGCCGGGGACGTTGGTCAACTACGTCTTGAACTCGTACTGGACTTTTCGGGAAGAGGGGCGTTGATCGGCCTTAATATCTAACTGACGTTACGCACAGACCCGTAGGGATGAGATGCTTCGACTCCGCTTCGCTGCGCTCAGCATGATAAGGAAAGAAAGCACCGGCCACTGTCATGCTGAGCGCAGCGAAGCATCTCCTGCCCAAGAAGCCTTCTGTACGATAACATCAGTATCTAAGATGAATAAGCACACTAGGAGATAGCTTTTGTCCAAGCGCAATCGGTCTCAAGCGCGTGGTCGCGGCGCAGCCGCACGCCAAGAGAAGCGCCAGCAGGCACTGCCTTGGTCCGTGCGCCTGCACTCAATGGCTGACCTCCTGCTACATCCGTCCCCTCCCGACGAGCGGCCGTGGAAGTTTTTGTTGCCGGTGCTCGCGCTCGCCTTTGTTGCACGGGCGGCTATTGCTCTGTCCGGCGACTTTGTTTTGCACCCCGACGAAATCATGCAGTATCTGGAGCCGGCGCATCGCCTAGTTTTCGGCAACGGTGTGACCTACTGGGAGTACTTCTACGGTGCCCGTTCGTGGCTGGTGCCTGGGTTGGTTGCTGGCGTCTTGAAGCTTTTCGACCTCATCGGCCTTGGTCAGCCTTTCTGGTACGTCGGCGGCGTCAAGCTCGTGTTTTGCGCGATCTCCCTGCTCATTCCGGCGGGCATGTACTTTTTTGCCCGGTGGCACTTTGGCGAGACTGCGGCGCGGGTCGCGTTGCTGATGGGTGCGTTCTGGTACGAGCTTGTTGGTTTTGCCCACAAGCCGATGACCGAGTTTGTCGCCACGGCCCTGCTGATGTCTTTGCTCGCGCTCTGTGTGCGGCCTGCGTCGGACAAACTGCGGGTGGTTTTGGCGGTGGCGGTGCTAGCGGTGCTGGTGGCGGCGATTCGGGTGCAGTATGCTCCGTTGGCCTTGATTGTTCTCGGTCTGTTCTTTTTACGCACCGAGAAGAAGATGCAGCTTGCGCTGGCTGCGGTCACGGTCTTCGTCGCCGTCGGTGTATTTGACGCGATTACGTGGGACGGCGGCTTGTTCCACTCCTACATCGTCAACATCCGCGTCAACCTCGTCCTTGGCGACTTGCGCGCCGGTGAAAGCCCGGCATGGCAATTCCTCTATTGGCTCTTGATCGCCAGTATGGGACTGGTGGCCCTGTGCGTCTTAGCTTTGCCCGACCTCCGACGCTACGGACTCCTGCTGACGCTTATCGCCCTGACGCTGCTGATCCACTCGGCTCAGTCTCACAAGGAGTATCGCTTCATCTTCGTCGTCATCCCGCTCTGGCTGCTGATTAGCGCAGACTTTGTGGTGTGGTTTGCGTCCCGCGCTAGCGAGGGCAGGTCGCGCATGTTGTTGGGGCCGACTTCCCTCGTGCTGACGGCATCCTTCGCAGCGGTTTCCCTCGCCGGTATCCTGAACGCGCTGCCGTATCAAGACAAAGTATATAAGGCTTATTCAAATGGGACCGGCGTCGTCGGCTTCTTGCGCAATCAGGACCCGATTTTCGCTGCGTACCGCTATCTTGCTAGTGCGCCCGGAGTCGCCGCCGTGTGGCAGGTGGACCGCGTCTATTTCAATATCCCCGGCTACTACTATCTGCACCGGAAAATACCCCTATATGCTGGCGGTACATCGTTTCTCCTATTCTCAGACGAAAAGAAAATAGAGTTGGAAGCTATTACAAGCTCGGTCAGTCACATTGTGTCGGCGGATCCGGCCACTTCTATTCCCGGCTACTCGGTGGAAAAAACATTCGGCAGCATTCGAGTCCTGTGCCGAGATGCCGACGAGCCGGCTATCCGCCGATGGCAGGAGTACGCCCCGACGATCGCTGGTGGCACCTTCACCAAGGTGATGCGTGAACTCTATCCCGACGAACCCACGCCGCCACCCAATGCGGGCATTCGCTTTGCCGACAAAAAAGCGGGAGATAGATAGCCGCAAAAGCACAGAATCCCCGATTCATTAAATGGCCAAGAGAAGACCTACAGAAAAGACACCGCACCACCGATCTGTCGCATCCAAGCCTTCGCGGCAGGATCGCAGGCAGGCCGCCCGCGACGACGCAAAAGCCCAGCAGACGGTTGAGACCACATCATCCCTAACAGCGGCGACATCCTGCTCGCGGCAGGACGCGCTGGCTCTTGTCGCGCTCAGCTTACTGGTGGCCATCTGCTATCTGCCGGCGATGCTGTGGGGGGGCTTCGTCTGGGACGATAGCATACTCACCGCCGCCAAGCCAGTTCGGGACGTATCCGGCCTGTGGCAAATCTGGTTCTCCCCTAGCACTATTGAAGGGGAGGGGCATTACTGGCCGCTGGTCTATACGACGTTCTGGCTAGAGCACAAGCTGTGGGGGTTTGATCCGGCGGGCTATCACATAGTCAACGTGTTGCTGCACTTAGGGAATACGCTTTTGGTCTGGCATCTGATGCGTCGGTTGTCAGTGCCCGGGGCGTGGGTGGTGGCTGCGGTGTTTGCGGTGCATCCTCTGCACGTGGAGTCGGTCGCATGGGTCATTGAGCGCAAGGACGTGCTTTCGGGCTTGTTCTATCTTGCAGCAGTGCTGGTGTGGATGCGTTTTGTGGAGCAGTCGCGCCGAGGGTGGTATGTGTGTTCGCTGGCGTTGTATGCGGCGGGTCTTCTGAGCAAGTCCATCGTGGTTACGCTGCCGGTGGCGCTTTTGCTCTGGCCTTGGTGGCAACAAGGCCGGGTGACTGCAACCGACCTATTGCGGATCGTGCCGTTTGGGGTGGTAGGGCTAGCCATCACGGTCGGCGACTTGTCGTTTTATCAGTCTAGAGAGGCTTTGTCGCTCGGCTATTCATTAACCGAACGGGTACTCATCGCCGCCCACGCCCTGTGGTTTTATGCAGGTAAGTTGCTGTGGCCGTCTGAGTTGGCCGTCGTCTATCCGCGTTGGGACATTCGCGTCGCCGATCCGCTGGCTTGGGGGTATGTCATCGCCGCTGCCGTGTTGGCCCTGACTCTCTGGTATTTCCGGCATCAGATTGGACGTGGGCCGCTGGCTGGGGCGTTGTTTTTTGCGGTCACGCTATCGCCGGTGTTGGGCTTTGTCGATTACGGCTATATGCAGTTTGCTTTTGTCGCCGACCGTTTTCAGTACTTGGCTGGTATTGGGGTTATGGCCGTCGTCATCGGTGCGGTCACGTATGGCGTGGGTCGCCTGTCGGACTGGTGGCAGCAGGGTGCGCGGGTCGTTGCGGCGGTAGCTATCGTTGTGCTGGGGCTGCTGACGTGGCGGCAGGCAAGCGTCTATCGGGACGACGAAACCCTCAATCGCCACATCATCGCACACAACCCGCAGGCGCGGGATGCCTACCTCAACTTAGGCGACGCCCTGTATGATCAGGGCCGGTATGAGGAAGCCCTTACGGCAACCCGCGTCGCCGTAAAGCGACGCCCGGAATACGCTAAGGCCCATTTTAACCTTGGCGCGATTCTCAACACACTGGGACGTTCCGAGGAAGCAGAAACCCACTTGCGCCGCGCCATCGCACTCAATCCACAAGCGCGGGATGCCCACCTCAACTTAGGCGACGTTCTGTACAAACAGGGCCGATATGTGGAAGCCTTGGACGCAACCCGCGTTTCCTTACAAATAAAACAAGACCCAGATTTCTTTGAAGCTCATTTTAACCTTGGCGCGATTCTCAATGTGCTGGGGCGTTTTGAGGAAGCGGAAACCCATTTGCGCCGCGCCATCGCGCTCAATCCGCAAGATGTGGACGCTCACTTCAGCTTAGGCGCAGCCTTGTACAAGCAGGGCCGATATGCGGAAGCCTTGGATGCAACCCGCGTTGCCATAGAGCAAGACCCGGAATACGCTAAGGCCCATTTTAACCTTGGCGCGATTCTCCATGTGCTGGGGCGTTTTGAGGAGGCCGAAACCCATTTGCGCCGCGCCATCGCGCTCAATCCGCAGGATGTGGACGCTTGCCGGAAATTGATCGAAGTACTCACGCCACAGGGACGCTACGAAGAAGCGATTGACCTTACAGCGCAGGCGGTGGCGTTGGATCCGGCCTCGCCGCAGGCGATTGAGTTGCATTGCCTCATGGGACAGACAGCACAGGAAAACGGGCAACCCGAGGTGGCGACAGAATACTACAAGCGCGCTTTAGAGATAGACCCACATTATACGAAAGCTATTCGTAGGCTAGCCCATCTGAGGTCGGATCAGCAGCGCTACGATGAGGCGCTGGAACTTTTTCAGCGCCTCATCGCCATCGACCCGAGCGACGCAGTGGCCCATGGCAACATAGGCATCGTCCTCTTCTACTTGGGCAGAAGCAACGAGGCGCTGCACAGCTTCGACCGAGCGCTTTTCCTCAATCCGAACCTAGAAACCGCACGTGCCAATCGCACGGCTCTGCTAAAGTCGATGGAAGGAAATCGTCAGTGACGAGACGGTTGTCAGCCACTTTTCAGGGAATGCCCAACTCCCGCCGGTACACCTCATCTGTGTTAGCCTGCAACTGCCAGTAGGGCACTCTTATCGTCCGCATCAGTTCGCCGCGCCCACCATCGCTGTCCTCCCAGCGTAGAATCCGATGTGGATAGGCTCTTTCCGTCCACAGGGTCCGCTGCCGCTGGCCAATGTGCAACTCCCACCGCACGCTGGCCAGTGCGCCGACTGCCGTCTCGACTTGCTCCTCGGCGGCCTTGTGGATCCACCCGGCCACGGTCACATGGGGTTGATGCGCCTGCCGAAGCTGCCAAAAACTCGGCAGTATTTCCACCTCCCGCATCTCGTCCAGCGCCATAAACGGCCCTTGTAGCTCTCGGATGCGGATCAGCAGATGGTCCTCGCTCGCGAAGTTTTCTGGTTGCTCTAGCTGATAGGCCCCCCGGCCTTCGCTGGCAAAATAGCTGCTGATGTGCCCGTCGATCTGCCCGTTGCGGAACAGGGCCTCGTCAAAGACCTGCCCGCACCACTCTTGCGCACTGAACGAAATGCGTCGCAACTCAAAGGGATGCCACTCGCCCGCCACTTGGCTGAACACCGAGGTCATTACCGAATAGTCGTAGATCCCGGTCGTAAAGTTGAGGATGTGGTTGAGCTTGAGCGCGTAGAATTGGTCGGCCTCTGGCGTCGGCGGATCGGCCTTGATAAAGGTCTGCCGATGCAGACTCTCGGTCACGAAAATCATCACCCCATACCCCTGTCGCAGCTCGCCGTAGCGCGGCTGAACCACCTCGTAGCTAGAAATCTCGGCCTTCCCATCGGCCCAGTGCGCGTAAAAATCCACCGCACCCACGTGCGCCGCGCCGAGCAACATTGATCCTATGATCCATTTTATCATGGCTGCCTCTCTTTTTCGTAGGTAGGGGGCGGTTTGCAAACCGCCCCCTACAGCGTCGCGCCCAATCCGCATCGCGTACAAGGCTGGATTCCCGTTTGCACGGGAATGACACCGGGCAGGGCGGTAGGAAACCGCAGATAACCATAGCTGCGTAACATCAGTGAAATAATATGAAAAATCCATTGACGTATTGCTCGCCGATTGACTATATTTACAGAAGTTTGGCATACAGAACAGCTTATTGGCATCTTAAACACTTATTCCCGCAACTAATCTGATTGCCGCCTTCTCTGGCCGGAGCTATCTCGTGGAACGTAGCAAAACCCCCTGTCCCTCAGACACCCCGCTCGACTTGTCGCAAATGCCGCGGCACGCCGAAGCTGTCGTCGCCGAAATTTTGGCCCCGGCGCGCTTGGCCGCCCGCCTGCGCGAATTGGGCTTTTTGCCCGGCGAGCACTTGCGCGTTTTGCGCTCCGGGACCGCGATCATCGTCCAAATAGGACAGACCCGCCTTGCGCTCCGGCGCAGGGATGCTGCCGCCATCCGCCTCGTCCCCTTCGGCTGAGCTCAGGTCGAAGCCTAGTTTTTCCTGCTTAGCAGACTCTCCGTGCGGACCCTCGCACTTATTGGCAATCCCAATACGGGCAAAACCACGCTTTTTAACGCGCTGACCGGCCTTGCACAGCACTCTGGCAACTACCCGGGCGTCACGGTGGAATACAAAGTGGGGACCCTGACGCTGGATGGGGAAGACGCGCTCGAGCTGATCGATCTGCCCGGTGCCTATAGCCTCGCTGCGCACTCGCCCGACGAGATGCTGGCCATTGACGTGCTCTTGGGCCAACAGCAAGACGCGCCGTCCATAGATGGCATCTTGGCGGTCGTTGATGCCAGCAACCTGCGGCGCAATTTTTACTTGGTTTCTCAACTTGCGGAAATAGGGTTGCCCTTGGTCGTGGCCCTCAACATGGGGGACATAGCTATCCGGCGAGGCATTCGCATCGACGCTAGCGCCTTGTCTGCGGCACTTGGTGCGCCAGTGGTGCCCATTTGCGCCCACCGACGGCAGGGATTGGCCGAGTTGCGGCGCACGTTGGCGGATTTGAGTGCGGATCCCGCACCCGCGCAGCCGCAGCGGGTGGAACTGCCCGATCAGCTTCGGTGCGCCATGGCCGAGTTGCAAGCCGCAGTCCCAGGGCCGCTCTCTTCGGTAGAGGCCCTGCGCGCGCTAGTTGATGAAGACGGCTATGCCGAGCGCCGCTTGTTGGCGTCCGCTGGTGATGGCATCGCAGACCGCTTGCACGGCCTGCGCACGGGCGGTGCGGATGCTCTGTCCGAGCTGGAAAGCAACGCCCGTTATGCTTGGATCGATGGCCTGCTCGCACGGGCGATTGACCAGCCCAGCCGCCTAGAGAGCCGCCGCTCGGATCGGGCCGACCGCATTCTCGCGCACCGCCTCTTCGGCGTGGCGATTTTTGTGCTGGTCAACGTCTTGGTGTTTGAAGCCATTTACACGTGGTCGGGGCCACTGATGGATGGCATTGACGCACTCTTTGGTGCCTGCGGTGCCCGCGCCGCGGCGCTCATTCCCCCCGGTGCCCTGCAAAGCCTTGTCGTCGATGGCCTCATTGCCGGCGTCGGCGGCGTGCTCATCTTCCTACCGCAGATCGCCATTTTGTTCTTTTTTATCGCCCTGCTCGAAGACAGCGGCTACATGGCGCGGGCGGCGCTGTTGATGGATCGGCTACTCACCCGCGTGGGGTTGTCTGGCACGGCCTTCATGCCCCTGCTGTCCAGTTTTGCCTGCGCCGTCCCGGGCATTATGGCCACCCGCACCATTGAAGACCGGCGCGACCGCTTTGCCACCATCTTGGTCGCGCCGCTGATGAGTTGCTCGGCGCGCCTGCCGGTGTACGTGCTCTTCATTGGGGCCTTTGTCCCGGACCGCTCGCTGTTGGGTGGGGTCATTGGCTTGCAGGCGCTGACCCTGCTCGCCTTCTATTGCCTCGGCGCCCTCGTCGCCATCCCAATGGCTTGGTTGCTTAAGCGGACCTTGCTCAAGGGCGATCCTCCGCCCTTTCTGCTGGAGTTGCCTTCGTACAAGACGCCCGACCTGCGCACGGTGTTGCTGCGCGTGTACCACAGTAGCCGGGCCTTTGTCGTCCGCGCAGGCAGCCTCATCTTGGCGACGACGATTGCGATGTGGGCGCTGGCGTACTTCCCGCGCTCGGAAGCCGTGGTCGAGCGCCACCAAATCGAGCGCCAAGCGGTCGCGCCCGCAGCCCTCGACGCCTTGGAAAAGCACCAAGCGGCTGAGTTGGTGGAAAACAGCTATCTCGGTCAGGCCGGGCACTGGGTCGCGCCGGTCGTGCGTCCTTTGGGATGGGACTGGCGCATTGGCATGGCAGTTATCGCCTCTTTCCCAGCCCGCGAAGTCATCATCTCGGCCTTGGGCACCATCTACAGCCTCGGCGCGGGCGAGGACGAAGGCTCCGAGAGCCTGCGCGCGACCTTGGCCGCTGCTACGTGGCCGGATGGCCGCCCGATTTACACCTTGGCGGTGGCGCTGTCGATTATGGTCTTCTTTGCCCTCTGCGCCCAGTGCCTATCGACCTTGGTCGTCATAAAAAAAGAGACCGGCTCCTATCGCTGGTCTCTGTTCAGCTTTGGCTATATGACGGCCCTCGCTTATTTCGGAGCCTTGGCGACCTATCAGGTCGGCACGGCCTGGGGCCTTTGACGTGGACTGGCAAACGCCAGTGGCCATCGCCCTTGCCGCGCTCGCCGCAGCGTACGTGTTGTGGCGTTTGGCGCGACCTTTCTTCCAAGACAAATCCCACCGCGATGAACCTTTGCAGATCGGGGACTCGGACGACTAGCTGCGCGAACTGTGTGCCGGTGACTGGGTCGGATTACCCCGCGCGTCGCAAAAATCGCTTGCCTGCGAGCTGATCGACTAGGCCGTCGAGTTCCAACCTCAGCAGCACGTCGAGTAGGGTCGCCGGGGGGAGGGCGCTGTGTTGGGCGAGTTCGTCAATGTGCCGCGGTTGGCGCGAGAGCAGGGCATAGACGCTCTCGTCCTCTGGAGGCAGAGTGGGTGCGGGGGCACTTTGCGGGCGCGGTACCGCCCACATAGTCAATTCCTCTAGCACGTCTTCTACATTCTCCACCAACTTCGCCCCGTCTTTGATGAGTTGATGGCAGCCGGCGTTGCGGCCCGAACGCACGTCTCCGGGCACGGCGAAAACCTCGCGGTTTTGATCCAAGGCGTGTTGGACCGTAATCAGTGCGCCGCTCTTTTGCGGAGCCTCGACGATGACTACTCCCAAGCTCAGCCCGCTGATTATGCGGTTGCGGCGCGGGAAGGCCCCCCGCTCTGGCTGTGCCCCCCAAGCAAACTCGGAGACGATGGCTCCCCGTTCGCGGATTTGGCGGTAGAGCGGGATGTGGGTGCGGGGATAGGGCACGTCGGCCCCGCAGCCCAACACGGCGATGGTGCGTCCCCCGGCCGCGAGCGCGGCTTCGTGGGCGGCTGCGTCGATGCCGAAAGCCATGCCGCTGACGATGCAGATGCCTTGGGCCACTAGCCCGCGGGCTAGTTCGGCAGCGATCAGCTTGCCACTGTCCGAGGCCTTGCGCGAGCCGACGATGGCTATGGTGGGCGGGACCAAGTCGTCCGGCCCCAGCGCAAACAGCACGGGGGGCGGCGCGGCGATTTGGCCCAGTAATGGAGGATAGTCCGCGTCTGCTGGGGCCAGACAGCGACCGCCGGCCGCGCAGAGCCGTTGCCATTGCTCGGCGGCCCAAGCGAAGTCGGCCTGCGTCGGACGCTGCTCGGGCGCACGGGAGCCTACTGCCGCCGTCCAATTTGCGGCGGCAAGGGCTTCTTGCGCCGAGCCAAAGTGGGTGAGCAAGCGCCGCACGCGCTTGGGCCGCTCGGCTTGGTTCAGCGCGAGGAGCGCCTGCACTTCGCGTTGAGACTCAGGCATTGTGGAATTTCTCCCGCAGGCGTCGCTCGATACAAGGCGGCACGAACTGGTTCAATTGCCCGCCCATTTGCGCCACTTGGCGCACGACCGACGAACTGAGATACATGTACTCGGCCTTAGTCATTAGAAAGACTGTGTCGAATTCTGGCCACAGCGAGCGGTTGGTCAAGGCCATGGCAAACTCGTGCTCAAAGTCGGTCACCGCCCGCAAGCCCCGCACGGCCGTGCGGATGTTGTGCTGCCGCGCATAGTCAACGGTCAGGCCGTCGTGGAAGTCGACCTTGGCTTGGGGCCAGTCGCTAATGGCCTCGGAGATCATCGCCCGGCTCTCCGCCAGCGAAAAGAGCGGCTTTTTGTTGGGATTGATCGCCACCAGCAGGGTGACTTGGGAGAAGATGCCCAAGGCCCGCTCTAGGATGTTTAGGTGGCCAAAGGTGATGGGATCGAAGCTGCCGGGATAGATGGCCGCGTCTGCGTTGTTCATTCGGAGGCTTCTACTAAGAGGTCCACGGCCGCATAGAGCCGCGCTTGCACCCAGCCGCGCTCGTCGCTGGTGACGGGCATGAGCAAAACCTCGCCGAGGGTCGCGACTTCTTCGGCCTGTTGCAATTGCTGCAAGAAGGCGTTGATCTGCTGAGGGGAGCCAAGGCCCCGCAATTTTTGCCGTTGGTGCGTGCGCGCCGCCGACAAGACCCTATGGGTGGGCTCTTCGATCGAGAGGCTGTCTAGACCACTCGCGCCGGCCCAGCGGGCCAACTTGCCGAAGAATTGCTCCGCTTGGTCGGACGAGAGGACCGTCAGTGGCGGGGTATCCCGCTCGGCAAAGCGGCCTTGGAATGAAAAGCGCAGCGTGCGCTCCTCCCACCAAGTCGAAAACGATACCCGCGATGGCAACGCCTGCAAGCGAAGCCGAAACTCGCGCAGCGCTTTGTACGAGGGGCTGGTCCCCTCCAGCCAGTATTCTCCGATTGAGTTGCAATTCAGCGACGCGACGCGAATCCCGGTGGGAACCTGTTCGTCAATCCGCATGACTTGGTGGCAGGCTAGGGGAACAGGGGTTTGGGATGTTGTTGGGTCGGGACGGGGTGTTGTTTCTCGCTGGACCACGGGGCTTGACGAGGTCTCTGGCTCAGGACTCGGAGTCGCCTCTTGGTGCGCCGTAGCACTGCGGGCGACCTCTTGCTGGGTCGCGGGCTTGGGGGCGGTTTCTTGCACGGGGCTAGAGATAGCCTCTTCGGGGCTTGGAGTGGTCTCTCGCTGTGGTGCGATTTCTTGCTGCGCTGCGGCAATGAGGGAGGAACTCGCGCTAAAAATCGGCCCCGTCAGCGCGGGGAAGAAGTGGTGGATGCCGTATAGTCCGCCACAGACGACTAGCACCGCAAGCAAGGCTTTGGCCCAAGGTGACCGCCCTTGGCGACTGAGCAGCTCGACGCGGATCATCGCGCCAACCCCCGCTGAGCTAGCCCAACGGCAATGGCATACTCGGATCGCTGCGCGGGCGGGGTGCTGCCGAGCAGCTTGGGTTTGACCGCGGCGAGTGGGTCGAGGATTGAATGCGGCACCCCCAAATGCGCGGCTAACCCCTCGCTCCAATAGACGAAGCCGGCCCCCCACAGGCGTTGGAGGCCGTTGTCGCCCGCTCTTAGCAGCTTGCGCACTGCGCCTTCTAAGGCTGCGGGCGCGTCATCCTCTTGCTCCCAGCAGCAACTAGTCACTGCGCACAGTTCGCCTTCCTCTATTAGCAGGAGCCAAGCCTCGCTCACGTCTGCGTAGAGCAGCAGCGAGAATGTATCTTCGGCGAGCAGATTGGCGCATTCGCTGGCGTTGTACAGGGCAAAAGGCACTAGATCCACATCGAGCCGACCGACCGCTGCAGCCTTGCCTAGGGCGCGGTAGCCATCGAGTGCGCGGTGGCGCGCCGCCACCACAAAGCCCCACTGCGAGGTCAGCACAAAATCGCAGCTAAACGCTTTCGCGTCTTCGGTCAAGAACTGCCCGGCTTCCCACAAGAGTTGTTGGCAGTTTTCGCGCTCAGTCCTCGCTACGAGGGGCCGGCGCTGAACGAGACCCAAGCGTCGGTCTAGCGCGAAACAGGCCGTGCTATAGTCGAAGTTATAAGTCGCCGCGAGCGCGGCTAACTTGGTGGCTAGCTCTTGTCGCTGCTGCTCGTCGCCTAGGGACACCGGGTTGAAGGGGCGCTCCAACTCTTCGGCGGTCAAGACTAGCGGCCGGATGCCAGCGCGGTCAGCGTCTAGGGCGGCGATGCGCATGGTCTGGCCGCTGATGTGAATCCCGGTGGCCTTTGTCCTGCCAAGTCCAAACAATCCCAACCCCTTCTTTTACAAAGTGGTCTCTACTCCACTGTGAGCAAAGGACGGAGCTTTGCTAGCGTCTTCGCGCCGATGCCATTGACTTCGGTTAGTTGCTCCAGCCGTGCAAAAGGGCCGTGCTCGCGGCGAAAGGCGACGATCCGCGCGGCGATCTTAGGGCCGATTGCCGGCAGGGCAACTAACTCTTCTACCGTAGCCGAATTGAGCGATAGCGGCCCCTGCTCGGCTGCTATCACTTGGCGCGGTGGCGGCGGAGCGACTGCGCGCGGCACGACGCTAAATTCCTCTGACTGCGAGGGGCGATACCAATCGCCAATGGCGACGAGCATCCCGATGAGCAAGGCCGCTGTCAGGCCGATGAGCGCACGTTGCTCGCGTTGATTGAACAAATAATACCTCCCACAGCCGCGTCGGGCAATATGCTTTAGCGGAGGAAGAACGTGCCCGAAAGCCGCACTTCGCGGATTTTTCGCGTCTTATCTCTGAGGTGGTCTTTGTTGTTTTCGATGCGAATTCGCCCTTCGCCGCGGAAATTCGTGCTGAAATTGTAGGTCATGGACAACTGAGTGCGCCAGCGGTTTTCTTTGCCATTGGGGACGCGCTCTTCGTCGCCGGTGGCGATGGAGCGGATTTCTCCTTCAAACTTCTGTTCTAAGTTGAGAGTGACGTCGCTTTTGAGCCGGCCTATTAGGGGCAGTCGCCGCGGCTTGAGATTATGGGTGATCTTGAAGGTGGTGGTCACCTGCTCTCGGTCGCGAGTGCCGCGCAAGGGCTGCTCGCCGCTGTTCTCTCCGGCGGTTGGTTCAAAATCGCGGCTTTCCGAGGTGGAGAGCACGCGCTCGATGGTCGTGGTCGGTCCCCAGCGCCAACGGCCATTCCACGACGCCCTAAACTCGGTCTTGGTCTCCTCAGAGAGCAGGTGACCGGGCGCGAGACTGCCCTCGCCCTCGCTGGCCTCCGAGGTCTCGAAACTCGCGTTTACCTGCGCACTGTTGATCACTCGCTTTATCAACGGAATCCGGTCGGCTCGTCCCCAGCTAAGACTCACGCGCGGGTAGGTCCGCTCGTTGCGCAAGCGCAACCGTTGCTGCGAAGCGCCGCTGCGCTCGGTGGTCTGCTCCCTGGAGTTGACCTTGACGCTAATGCCAAAAGGCAACCGCATCCCCGAGCCAGCCTCAAACGAGGACGTGTGCGACCAATTGTCTTGGTGGGTTAGCCCTTGGGTCACTTGCCGCACCCGCAGGGTGTCTTCGAGGCCGAGTTGATAGGAAAGCGAGGGCCGCTGCAGCAAATTGAAGCGGCGCGAGTTGGTGTTGCGCCGCCAACTGGCGTTGACCGGCTCGACGAGGCGGCCGGTCCATCCGGCGAGGCGGCGGAGGATATTGGGACCTCGCGGCGGTTCGGCTTTGGTTGGCTCTTCTTCGGCTTGGTTTTTCTTTCGGTCGGCTTTGCTTTGCTCTTCTTTGGCTTGGTCTTTCTCTTGCTCGGCTTTGCTTTGCTCTTGCTCGGCTTTTCTTTGCGCGTCCTCGGCTTGGTTTTTCTTTTGCTCGGCTTGGCTTTCCTTTGAGGTCGGCGCGTCCTCGTTTATGTTTCGGTTTCGACTGCGGTTTCGATTGCGGTCTCGGTCGTCGCGCTGTTGCGCCTTGCGGCTTTGTCCCGGGGACTGCCCCAAGTTCTTGAGCAGCGTTGGGATTTTAAAATTGAGGCGGGCGGAGAGGTCGTTCTGGTTGCGGATTTCGAGGGTATTGAACGGCAGGCCGCTGATTGAATCGATCGGGGCTACTCCGCGCCGCTGCGCTGGGTCATTTTGCTCTTCGTAATTGGCCTTGAAGGTGTAGTTTTGGTCCAGCCACGAGATCAAGCGCAGCGAAAAGCCCAAGTCGGCTGTTTGTCGGCGCCCGACTTCGCGGCCAAAGCTGCGCTTGTCGGGGACGAATTTTTTGCGCAAGTCTCGGTCGATTTTGAGGTTGTAGTTGGCCGATAGACCGGAGAGCGGATTGAGCTTAGAGGCATAGGTTTCGACGAGTGTAAAGTCCTCCTGTGCGGTTGGTTCGTCGTCGCCGCGACGCAAAAGCCGCGAGGTGCGCCGGCTGCCGTTGACCGCGTAGGTCAGGCTCGTCGGCAGCGGGCGGAACTCCATCCGCGTCCAGCCCGTAGGCATGAACTCCGGCAGCCAGCGCATGATCCGCAGTTCTGGTTTGGGCAGGGGCATGCTGTAGTTGAAGTTCATGGTCTGGGCTTCGCGCTCGTTGATTGGGCGCACCGGATCTGAACTGTGTTCGCGCGAATGCGACAGCCGCAGGTTCATCTGGTCGAGGGTCCAGCGCAAGAAGAAGTTTTTGCCCTGCCGCCGGCTGATGGACACGTCGTAGAATTCTTTGGAGCGAACGGCTTGTTGCGCTAGCTTTTCTTCGGCGGTCAGCTCCACGTCTGAGCCGGGGCCGAAGCGCGGCAAGCTAGTCGAACGGCTAACATTTACCTTGACCGGGATTAAAAAACCCCAGCTACTCGGCAGGAGCTTTTGCGCGTTGGTGGAGACCGACAACGCAGCTTCGCGGTCTGTGCTGTTGCCGCCTTGGCCGGTAAAGCTGCGGAAGTTTTCCTGTCGCCAGAGTACGTTGCCGCCGAGGTTGGCAAAGTCGGCTAGCTTGGTGTTGAGCTGGGCGTACGCGGCCAGCCCGGGATCGTTGCGCGCCTCGTCGAGGCGCAGTTCGTCGAGGAAGATGCGGCCGCTGTACGCGCGGTTTGCAGCGCGGTTGCGCAGGCCAATGCTCAGTTGTTTGATCGACTGCATTGACGGGTTGCCGCGCACCCGGTAAATGGCTTGCTCGCCGCTGCGCAGGCCCGACCGCGCAAAGACTTGGTCTAGGGAAAAGCGCTCGACTTGGGGATCGTAGCCAGCCACGTGCAGCGCCTCCAACTCGCGCTGAGCGATCAAGCTCTTGCCGTCTAGCGGTGCCCCGCGCGGGTCGATTACTCGGTACGTGTAGTAGAACTCGCCCGTGGTAGTATCGGCCTGCCCGGATTGCAGCAGGGCCTTGAGTTGGGAGATGACCGGCAGGTCCACATCTACTTGATTGCCTTTCCAGCCCTTGCGTCCCCCGCTCCAACCCGGAAAAATGGGGCTGATGGTCTCGTAGTAGTTGGTCGAATCCACGCCAAAGCGCACGAAGAGCACCAAGTCGCTCGAATCGCCGTGGGCGTATTCAATGGTTCCGCTCGAATCGCCATAGACGTACATGCGCAGCCGCTCGTAGCTGGTGTAATTGGCAGAGCGGGGCAGGATGCGAGTCGCCGACATTTGGTGTCCAGGCTCTAGGTTTTCGTAGGCCAGCACGAGGGACTGCTCGCGTTCGCGGGTGCGCGACTGCACGTTGCGGCGGATCTTCACGCCGGGTGGCGGTCGGTAGCTCTGGCTTTTGTCGGTGCCGATGACCGTGACGTCGAGGGCCTCGCGGTCGCCGAGCGGGAAGCGATCATCGAGCCGCACTACTTCGTCTTCCTGCCACTTGTTGCCGACGATTTCCACCAGCGCGATCTCGGCTCGCACGGTGTCTGCTACGTCCGACCGCGGCTCGCTTGAAAGCATCAGGCGCGCGTATTCGATGCGGGTGGAGTCGGGCAAGCCCACGCGCTCGACGTGGGGGCCGAACAGGGGCACGCGGAGCTGACGCCAGCCCTTGTTCTCGGTGCCGGCGACCTCGTAGTGGATTGAGGATAAGTCGATCTCGTAGTGGTAGTAGTTGTTACGTCGGTCGAGCACGCCGTTGCCATTGAGGTCTTCGGTGTCTGGGCGGTCGCCGCTTTCAACGTCTTTTTTGTTGTTCTCGGTGCCGTTGATGTGGCTGTAATCGTTCTTGTTGCGCTGGTGGTCGTATTTCCAGTTGTCGCCCTCGGGGTCGTCGGGCGAGCGGTTGGGGCGCAGGGGATCGGGGTCTGGGTAGAGCGCGGCAAAGGCCTGCTGCCGCTCGGCTAGGGAGCGGGTGGTGTCGAACGCAGCGTCTTGCAGCCGCAAGTAGAAGTTCAATTCAGCTTCGTCGTTGCGGCCGTCGATGCCCACGTCTTCCTCCCGCTCCACCAAGCCATCCCCTGCGGCTTGCCCAGGGAAAGGCTCGTCTTCGGTGTCGAGGCGGCCATTGGCGATGTAGTCCTCGTTGATTTGATCGCCTAAGTTCACGTGCAAGGTGCCCTCTTGGCCCCGGACCCAGATCTCTAGGAACTTGGACTCGGACAAGTCGTTGACCGTCGAAAAGGCGAGGGAGACTCCGCCCCAAGACTCGGGGGCTTCGAGGCGCGGCAGCAGCTCTAGCGCTAGGATGTCGGTGCGCCGGTTTTGGGCTTCGATTTGCTCTTCTTGGTTGGGCCAAATGTCGGTGCGCAGCACCCCGTTATAGGGATTGTACCAGATGAAATGCGTGCGATTTTCCGCGCCGAAGCGCGCGCCAACCGGTGCGCTAGCCGGTGTCCAGCGCGTGCGGTTGACGACTAGGGAAATGGGCCGCTCGCTGTCTTCAAAATCGTCGATGTAGCCGCGCCCCTTGGTGTTGAGATTGGGGCGGCTTTGCGCGATTTCGGCATCTAGGGTCACTTCCGAGGGAACGGCCGTCTTGACCAGCGGCAGCATATCGACGACGCGGGTGAGGACTGGCACTTCGCGCCGGGCGCGCAGGTCGAGGTTCCAGATCACCGTGCGCGTCGGCTCATTGCCCACCCGCACCCGCCGGTCGCTCGAACGCTCGTTGTTGTAGATCATGGTGCTGCCCACGCGCCCGTCGCCGCCCCAGAACTCGTACTCGGTGCGCAAGCCCAACAAGGTCTTCTGCTGGCTGCCGATGTTGAAGACGTCCTCGGATTCAAAGGAGATTTCCAAGTCCGCGCCGGGGTCGGCCACTTCCTGAGCGACCGAACCAATAAACGTCACGCTGCCGGTGTAATCGACTCGGTAGTCGGTATCTCGCGTTAGAGGTCGGCCGTTTAGCTGCACCTCCACGGTCTCGGGCCGGACGCCGCCGAAGATGCCGCCCAGCCGGATGCGCTGCTCGGAGGAGGCGGCGCGGACGAGGATTTTGTAGCGGCTGGCCTCGATCTGGGTGCGCTGCTGCTGCTCGTCGTAGATGGCCGGGACGGGTTCGTCGAGCAGGCCGCGATATTTGTTGGCGCGCGGATCAAAGGGGCGCTGGTCGGGGAAAATCAAGTGCCCGCGGATGTCGTCCAGCCCTATGTAGTCGGCGTCGATGACGCGGTCGGGTGCGCTGCCGGGGTCTTTGCCGCGCTCGTCCAAGCCCAAAATCTGCAAGTAGGAGCGCCCCTGTTGCGAAAGTTGGTCTTCTTGGCCGGGCACTTCCTTGGCGATATCGACCTGCAAAGTCTTGGGGTCGAAGCGGCGGCCAGTGGAAAACCCAGAGGCAATGCGGTACACGTTTTTCCACTCTAGGTTCCAAGTGGGAAAACCCGGGCGGGGATTGCGGGCTTTGATCAGCTTCAGGTACAAGGAGTCGGATTCGGCACCGGCTGTGAGCCGCGCTGTCTCCTGTTGGAGCGTGCCGTCGAAGTCCGGCGCGTTGGTTTTGAAATGCACGGCCATGGCATAGGGGGCGGATACGGGCCTGTTGAGGATGATATAACCCGCCTCGGCCACGACCGAGTAGTCGTCGTCCGGGTCGAGCCGGTGCCAAGTTCCTTCCTCAAAGCAGCCGCTGTTGCGCAGGCGATTGCCCGCCGCGTCAAAGCACTCGATGGTGGAGAGGGAATCGGACGGATCGACCCACGCAACGCCGGGCTTGGCGAACAGTTCGGCGTCATTCCGCGTATTGAAGTCGTTGATATAGACTTCGAGGCGGCTGATATCGACGAAGTTTTCCGCGCCAAACGGCACTCCTGCCAACAGACTGCGGAAGTCGGCAAGGTGGGCGCGATAGAACTCGTGTAAGAAGAAATACGTGTTGCGGATGTATTGGTAGTCCCTTAGCTGGAGCGTGTCGATGGCCGCTCCGCCCTTGAAGGTCTGGCGGTTGGACTTGCTCTTTTCGTGGCTGGCTACGGTCGTAAAGGCCAGCGGTCCGACGTGCCCTTTAGCGCGGATGCCAAAGAGGCCCTTGTTCTTCTGCCGGAAGCCGACGAAGCGCGTGTTGGGCAGCTCTAGCGTGGTGTTGCCGGCCTGTATCTCTTGGAATATGGAGTCTTCCTCGCCTTCGTAGTCGAGCTTGATCTGGTTGGATAGCTGATCGCCCAAACCGGAGCCAATGGCCGAGCCGAAGTTTTGGGTGTCTTGATTGATGCGGATGTTGATCAGCTCGCCGACTTTGCCTTCCACCGTGAAATCAGATTCCTGTTCGATGCCCAGCGAGGGAAACTTGGAACTGCGGCCAAACGAGGTCTGCACCTCGCCGTCGGTCCACTCGCTCTTGCCAGAAACGATGATGGTGCGCGAACCATTGAGCGCGAGGCTGGGGCCTTCGTCGCCGATAAAGCGCCGCAGGGGCTTGGGCGCGGAAAAGGGCACCGTCCACTCAAAGCGGCTGCCCCGGCGCTGGCGCTGCCCGGAAGCTGTGCTGCGAAAGTCGCGGCGGATTTGCTGGTGCCAAAGCTGTCGGTGCCTCGCTTGGTATTCCATGCGGAGATAGTGGTCTAAAGCCACGGCGACCGTTGGTCCCTCGGTGAATCCGCTGACGCGGCGGCCGTAGTGGGCCATTCCCAAGGAGTCCACTGTGGCTTGGTACGAGATCAGCGCGCGGTCGGGGGCGGGCAAGAGCGGCTGGCCAGTCCCAAAGGCAGCTTGGCTAGGGACGGCAAAGCGCTGGGAAAGCGGGCCGTATAGCGGCTCAAAATGTAGCTTGGGCTCGGCGCGCACCACTACCGCGAGCAAGCAAACACACAGCCACGAGGAAAACGCTTGGCGGGAAAAGCGGAGAAACACCTCTAAATTCACACCTATCGACGTCTATTGTTTGACGTGATCGCAAGCCCCTAAAAGGTGGGAGCTCGCGGCGTCAAGCCGAATGCGCTCGGCAGTCTTAATGCAGTCTCAACTAAAGAGCAGTCTTTCAATTGAGGTTTCGCGGAAACGACTCAGAAGCCTTCACTGGTGATGCGGCCACAGCCAAAGCAATGCGCCGAGCGGCTTCTGTATTAACCAAACGCGATAGGCGGTCTCCAGACCCAAAAACAGGAGGACGCTGCCCAGACGAAGCGGGCAACTACCTGAAAACATAGCACGCGGCTGCAATTATTTCAAGGAAGCCCTTGCAAAAACCATTCCTATCGCACGGTGCGGGGAGTGCTTTTTTAGTCGGCAGCCTAAGTCGTTATATTTGAGGGAACTAGGTCCGTGGCCGGTCCGAGTGCGCGCCGCTTGCAACGAGGTGCCCTGAGTGCTACGCGCCACAGCCCCGTAACCCTTTCGACCCATGACGACCCTGTCCCGCTATGTGCTCAAAGAGCACGGTTGGCCCTTTGCGCTCGGCTTTGCGCTGATCCTCTTCATCCTGCTGATCGACGTCGTATTGCAGACGATGGATCAGGTGCTGAGCAAGGGGCTAACCCTGCTGGCCGCTCTCCAACTTTTGCTTTTCAACTTAGCTTGGATCGTGGCGCTGGCCGTGCCGATGGCCGTGCTCATCGCCGTACTCATGGCCTTTGCCCGCCTCGCAGCCGACGGGGAAATCATCGCAGCCAAAGCCTGCGGGGTGAGCTTTTGGCTGCTCCTGCGGCCGGTGCTGGTAGCCGCGTTTTTGCTCACCCTGTTGATGGTGCTTTTTAACGACCAGATCCTCCCGGACTGGAACCACCAAGCCCGGGTCCTGTCGTCGAGCTTGCAACGGACGAAAGCGGCCTTAGTGCTGAGGGAAAAGGAAGGAGTCTTCATACCCGACTTGGGCGATTATCACCTGCTCATCCGCCAGATTGACCCGGAGACTAACGAACTAACTGGCATCGCACTCTACGACGCCTCGCGCCCCGGGCCGCCGGTTATTGTCCACGCCCCTAGAGGCCGCCTCGCGCTGTTAGGCGATGGGGCTTACATCCGCTTAGAGTTGGAGGAAGGCCATGTTCAGCGCGTCGAAGCTGGCCAAGAGGAACGCTTTTTCTACGGCACTTTTGCCCGCCAAGTGCTGCACATCAAGGACGAGCGCCGCCGCTACGAGCACCGCCCCTCGTCCTATCGCAGCGACCGCGAGCTAGACATCGCGGCCATGCACCGCTTGGTGCAGGAGCGCCGCCGCGAGCAGGAGCGCGCCTACGGACGCCTCGATTCGATTGCCGCGCGCTACCTCGAACTGCACCAAAGCCAACTCGCCGACTCCACGGCTGACGGGCTAGAGCGAGAAAGGGAACAGGCGGCCGAGGCTCTGGGCCGACAGTGGCGGCACATAGACCGCCGCGCGGGGCGGATCAACGAGTACTTGGTCGAGATTCACAAGAAGCTATCCATTCCGGCCGCCTGCCTGGTCTTCGCGCTGGTCGGTGCCCCATTGGGGGCGCTGATTCGCCGCCGCGGTGCCGCCGTCTCCGTAGGCATCAGCCTGTTCTTCTTTTGGATCTACTGGATGTTCCTCATCGGCGGCGAGGAGTTGGCCGACCGCGGCTATATTCCACCGCCGTTGGCGATGTGGGCGCCCAATTTGGTTTTTGCCCTCGTCGGATGGGGGCTGTTGCGGGTGGTCGCGTACGACCGCGCTGGCCGCCGAGGGGCGAAAGAGACCTGAGATGCGCATCCTCGACCTCTATCTGACGCGCCGCTTTCTGTTGTGTCTGGGAATTGCCGTGGTCAGCCTGTTGCTCATTGCGGTGATTATCGATCTCACCGAAAACATCGACACGTTTATCGACTTTGAAGCTCGTCCCGAGCAGATCTTGCTCTACTACGTCTATCGGCTCCCGTACTGGCTCATCTTGACCCTGCCCATCGCCGCCCTGCTGGGCGCGCTCTTTGCCTTGACCAGCTTGGCGCGCCAGAATGAAATTGCCGCCATGAAGGCCACTGGCATTAGCCTGTATCGCCTGCTGGCCCCGGTTTTGGCGTGTGCCCTCGTCGTTGCGGTCGCGGCCTTTTTCTTTACCGATTGGGTGGTGCCGTCCGCCACCTATCGCTACAACCAAATCAACGATGAGATTAAGTCCTATCACCGCAGCGATGGATCGCGCCGCCAAGTCCTGCTCCAAGACGCGGACAACCAGTTCGTGTACGCCCGCAGCTACGATGCGGAGCGGCAACGCGCCAGCGAAGTGTCTTGGGAGCGACTGCGCGGCTACGCGCCGCTGGAGCGCGCCGTGGCTCGGCGCATGGAGTGGCGGGAGGGCATGTGGGTGCTTTTTGAAGGCCGCCGCTTTCGTTTTGCCGCGGACGAGGCTGTGGCGACTTCTTCTTTTGATACCCTATCCTTACCGAGTTTGTCGTTGCTCCCCAGCGACTTTGCTCGCCAGCAGAAGGATCCCGAGGAAATGAGCTACGCCGAGTTGGCCGACTACATCGCCCGCGCCACGCTCAACGGGGAGGACGCCACGCGCCAGCGCGTCGATTTGCATCTGAAAGTATCCTTTCCCCTGACTAGTTTCATCATCATCGCCCTTGGCGCGATCCTCGGTGCCAATGCCCGCCGCGCTGGCTTGGCCAACAGCTTCGGCTTGGGGGTCCTGATCTGCTTTGTTTACTACAGTTGCGTCAAGGCCGGCCAAGCCCTCGGTTGGAATCAAATCCTCTCGCCTTGGCTAGGCGCGTGGATAGCCAACCTGTTGTTTGCCGTATTGGCCTTGGTGCTGCTGTGGCGCGTGCACAAATAAAAAGGCCGTTCGCCCGTCGGCGAACGGCCCTTGGGGAGACTCGTATTGGAACAAATGCTCAGCGGATGCCTTGCTCTAGGTGATAGATCTTGAGTTTGAGCGAAGCCGAGCGAGATTTCCAATTTTCTAGCAAGGCGGCCGCTTGCTGCCCTGCTTGGCCGTCGAGTCTCCCACTTAATCCGACTAATAGCGGGGCTAGGCGAGCGACCTTGGCTTCGGATGCACCGGAGGTGAGCCGCTCAAAGTGACCGATTAAATCGGCGTCCGACGAGGTGTCGGCGCGTTGGGTGATTTGGTGCAGGAAGCGGGCGTGGCTGCGGGCGAAAGCCGCGTCCTCGCCGCACTTGCTGAGCAGGTGGCGCAGCAGCTTGGCCGATGGAGCCTCTTGGAGGATTTCAGCGGCTATCCGCGCTGCCCGTTGCCAGACGCGGGTGGTCGAAGTCATAGTTTGCGGCAGCCCGGTCTCGACAAAGAGCGCGAAGAGCGGTATCTGCGGCAAGTGCGCCAAGAACGCGCGCAAGAGGCTCTCATTGGGATCGCACTTGAGGAGACAATCGACGGCATAGGGCACCATAGATGGATGCGTGCGGCGCATTTTGTCGAGCAATACGGCCGCGATGTCGGCTGGGAGGCCCGCCGCTAGTGCCTCAGTGATCGGCGCGAGGGTCTGGCGGCTGATCGGCACGCCTTGCGCTGCTTCACGGGCGACCGTGCGCTCTTTGCTGGTTAGAAATTGGGCGACTTCGTCGCATTGGCGCAGTGCTTGCACCAAGGCTGCGGCTAGTCGGGAATCGAGTTCCTTGTGCGCCAACCGCACGATCCGGCGCAGCAGGCGCAGCGAAGACAGCCAGGAGCGGTGATGACTCAAGATGTCGATGGCCGCTAGCCGGCGGCTGTCGCCCGAGTCCTCGGCGATGGTCAAGAGTTGCTCCAAATCGTCCGCGCTGAGCACCAGCCCATGTATTTGGGCCTGTTCGCCGTGGAGTAATTGGTCTAGCGATGTTTCGGCGACTGGCGCGGCCTGTTGGCGCAAGTCGCGGATGTCCAACACCATAGGTTTTTGATCCTCATAGTTGTGCCAAAACGAGCGGCACAACTACTAGACTATAGGGAAGTGCTCTATGAAATTATGCAAGGGGAAAGTGCTGAAATTCATCGTGGGGATAACAAACGTAAAACCCACCCCGCGATAAAGCAAGCGAAAATGTTGCGCTCTCTTTGCAGCCTATGGAGACGCGCTGGCTACCGCTAGGCTGAAGGGGTCGGATTCGTCCGCCAAGCGCACATTTAACACCCAATCGCCGTCAATCGAGACCCGGATCTTGCGCCGCACCCGAATCCCGTCTTCCGTGCGCGGCACGAGTACCAAGTCGAATTCCACCTCTAGACCCGCTGGCAGCACCCCGCCCGAAACCTCCGCGCGCTGGCCGGCCGGTACGTGGGTGCGCACGATCCGCGGCGCGTCCGCATCGGTCTCGTTGAGGTACGCCACTTCGAGATCGTAGGCGGTGTGATTGGCGACCGCGACGGTCCCGGCTTGGCTGGTGGGTTCGGGGGACGCAGGCGCAGGCTCAGGTGCAAGCGGTGCGGTGGAGTCTTTGCCGCCACAGCCGCTGAGCAGCCAAGCGGCTAGCAACAGCGCAGTTCTTACTGCGCGGTAACGTGCAACAATGCTTGGGCGATCCATTCCACCTCGTCGTCGCGCACGGTGCGCATGTCGAGCAGGAGCCGCTCGCGGGTGATGCGACCGACTACGCCCTGCCGCCTGAGCTGGCGACCTAGCTGCTCGACCTGGACCGCGCTTGGCTGGAGGGCCACGGCCCGACTGGGGATCTCGGCTAGAGGCAAAGACCCGCTGCCGGCTTGCGCTAGCGATTCGACCACTTTGAGGCGCAGGGCGCGGCCGACCTCCTCGGGCAAAAGGGACAGCAGCCTCTGGGCACGCTCCTCTAACGTCTCGACCGGCGCCCGCAGCATAGCCAGCGCTGGCAGGGTCTGCGTTAGCTTGTTCGGCGGTAGGCGATAGAGCGACAACACCGCTTCGAGCGCGGCGTAGATCAGCTTGTCGCAGCGCAGGGCGCGCATCAGCGGATTTTGGCGCACTTGCTCTACATATAGGCGTTGGCCGGCGATGATACCGGCTTGCGGGCCGCCCAGCACCTTGTCGCCGCTAAAGCTGACCGCGGCCGCTCCGGCCTTGAGACTGGCGGAGACCACCGGCTCGGGCGGCAGCCCCCACTGCTCCAGATCGACCAAGGCACCACTCCCTAAGTCGTGGACCAGCGGCACTTTCGCGCACTGGCTCAGAGCGGCCAAGTCCTTTAGGTCCACCTCCGCGGTAAAGCCCTGTACCCTGTAATTGCTCGGATGCACCACTAAAATAGCGCCGGTTTCCGGGCCGACGGCGCGCTCGTAGTCGCGCAAGTGCGTGCGGTTCGTCGTGCCAACCTCGCGCAGTTTGGCCCCGCTGGCCGCGATGATGTCGGGCAGGCGGAATGAGCCGCCGATTTCGACCTGTTGCCCCCGCGAGACCACCACTTCCCGCCCCCGCGCCAAGGTGTCGAGCAACAGGAGTACGGCGGCGGCGTTGTTGTTGACCACGACGGCAGCTTCCGCAGCGGTCATTGAGCATATAAGGGCCTCGACGTGCGCGACGCGCTCGCCGCGTTTGCCCGACTCCAGTTCAAATTCGAGGTTGCAATAGCCAGTGGCCACCCGCGCGACGGCCGCTTGGGCCGCTTGGGGCAGCGGGGCTCGGCCCAAGCCGGTGTGCAGCACCACGCCGGTGGCGTTGACGACGCGGCGCAGCCGGGGCGTGGCCTCTTGTTCGATACCGTGGCGTACGGCCCGTTCGATCCGCGCGTCCAAGGCCGCCCGCTCCTCATCTACAGTGCCCATCCGCACTTGGCGACGCACGTCCGCAATGCAGCGGCGCACCTGCTCGACGACATAGGCGCGGTCGTACTCTTGCAAGAGGTCGGCGACCTGCTTGAGCATCTGATCTACCGAAGGCAGCTTAGCTTCATTCATGGAGGCGAAGTATAGGTTGCCCCTCTGTAGCCAGCAAGTAGTCTTTGCGCTATAGTCTTAATAACCTTATACTTGCAAAACCCCTTCCCCTGTTGTCCAATTCCAACTATTAGTCTATGTCGCGCCCGGTTTACATCCTAGTGGCGCTGCTCCTGTGTGCTTTTGCACTGGACGCCGCCGAGCGCAGAAGTCCAAGTGTCCACGTGGTCAAACGAGGGGATACTCTGTCTGAGATTGCCGCACGCTATCGAGTCTCGCAGAAGCAAATCAAGCGCTGGAACAAGCTCCGCAGCAGTAGAATATACGCTGGCCAGAAACTCAAAGTTGGGTCGCCAGCGCGAAGCAGCGATTGGTATCGCGTCCGGCGCGGTGACACCCTCTCGAAAATCGCCCGACAGTTCTCCATCCCGGTCTATAAACTCAAGGCGATCAACCGCCTCGACGGGGATGTCATCCACGTCGGGCAAAAGCTCCGCCTGAAATCGGCCGCGCCCGCTCGGAGTGTCTCAGCCGACGATCACGACGAAGAGCCGCGCGAATACACGGTTCGCCGCGGCGACACGCTCTCAAAAATCGCCCTGCGATTTGACGTGGGCTTGGGTTTCCTACGCCAGCTCAACAAGCTCAAAAGCGACCTCATCCGGCCCGGGCAAAAGCTCCGCCTGCGCGCTTCGCGGTTAGAGGAAGCCGTCCACGTGGTGAAAGAGGGCGAAACTCTGACCGAGATTGCCCGGCGCTACCGAGTCTCGGTCAGCCAGTTGCAGAGCCTCAATGCCCTTGTCGGCGACCGGATTCTCATCGGCCAGAAGCTCCGCCTCAAAGATGCGGCGAGCACGGTACACATCGTGGAGCGCGGGGACGCGCTGTGGGAGATTGCCCGCGCGTACGGAGTCAGCGTCTATCGCCTCAAGATACTCAACGGCCTCCGGTCAAACCGCATCTACCCAGGCCAAGAGATCAAGCTCTACCCAGACGGGAAGCTCGAACCGAGTACCGCGTCGGCCGGCCCGCGACTGGCCACGTACGTGGTGCAGCGGGGCGATTACCTAGGACAGATCGCTCGGCTACACCAGATGAGCGTGGCTGAGATCACCCGCATCAACAAACTGAAGAAGAACGCCGTCATTCACCCAGGGGACCGGCTCAAGGTGCGCCCGATGCGCTGGGTGGAATTGTCTGAGATCAATTGGGACGACCTGCAAATCCACCGCGCTGACATGCCGAAAATCGCCCTCGGCAACGGTCCGTACTACTTCTCACGGCCTCGCAAAACGCGCCAGCCGAACAAGAAATCTTACGAAGGCCATCCAAGCTCGCCGCGCCAGACGTATCGCCAAGCAGCGCGTCTGTGGCGGGAATTCGAGCGCAAGGTCGGGAACATGGGGCGCTTGAGTTCTCGATTAGAAGGCTGGCACATCGTCCTCGACCCGGGGCACGGCGGGTTGGACCCGGGCGCATTAGTTTCTGCTCGCGACGGCAACGGCAATAAGCTCTATGTAGTAGAGGACGAGTACGTCTTCGACATTGCGCTGCGGGTCTATGTTTTGACGCGCTTGCACGGGGCCCAAGTCACCATGACCTTACTCAGCCCCAACCACCTAATCCGCCAAAGCGAGCCGCCGACTCAGACCTTTGTCCACGAAAAGAACGAAGTGTACAACTCGGCCGCTTACAACCAGACCAACAAGCTCAGCGCTTGGCCGCGCGGCAGCAATCTTTCGACCCGCGTACGCATTGCCCGCCAGGCCTTTGCCAAAGCTCCAAAGGGACGGCGGATATTTCTCTCCTTCCACGCTGATGTTGAACCGAAGGCCCCAGAAGCGCCGCTGGTTCTATACTACAAAAACAGCAAGAGTGGGCGCGTAGATCGCGTCTCGCGCCAGTTCGCTCGCTCCCTGCTGCCGGCCTTAGGGGCTGGTGCTCGCTTCCGCGGGCAGAACCTAGGGGTCTTGCGCAACAACCCCGCTGATGTCAAGGTCCTCATCGAAATACGCAACATGGCGTACCGGGACCACGTCTGGGCCTTGCGCTTTGAGGATCTACGCCACCGCGATGCCGAAAAAGTGGTGCGCGGCCTCCTCGACCACGCCGCGCGCGCCACGCTCCGCGCTGGCTACTAAACGCAGAAAAGCTCCGGAAGGAACACTTCCGGAGCTTTCTTGTTTTGGATTGTGCTGTGCGGTGCTAAAAAGGTCGTTCCTCTATCAGTCGTTTAGCGGCCTTGCGCACGACTTCGGGTTCGAGGCCAGCCAGCTCGCACCAAGGATCAATCCTAGAGCTTTCGACAAAGGCCATCTCCGGGGTGCCATCTGGGGTTACCACGACCTCATCCATCTTGGATATTTCGCGTAAAGTACTGAGAATCATAGCGTTAGCAAGGCGTCGATAAGCCATCGCAATGCGTTCCACTTGGGCAATATCCTGATCTGTTCTCATAGCACTTCCTGCGGGGTTAAGGGTATATGAAATGCGACAAATAAAGAATTGAGGTGCTTAACTTCGTCTAAAAGCGTTCCTTCCTTTCTATAGACAAAAGAGTAGTGTTTACCGTCTAGCTATCTATAATGGTAAGAAATTTTCGCGCAAAATTTTCAAAAAAATAACGCGCACGACAAAAAAATAACCGCAGCACCTAATGGCGTGGCGGCTATACTATTCGTAACTCTTTTTTTTTTACATGTTTAGAGATTCTTCCCGCCGCACCGAGCGCCTTTCGGCCGCAGCCCGGTAGAGGCGGTAGATCCACTCGATAGTCTCCAAAGCCTCCCGGCCAAGCGAATAAGGGGTTCCCGCGCCGGCTAGGCCGCGCAAAAAATCGGCCCACTCCAGCTCCCACGAGCGATCCTCGCCCGGGTAGTCAAAATGCTCGCTGTCGGGTGCGCCGCCTTGGGAATTCCGCCGCCCTACTACGGCGCGTTCTGGCCCATAAGCGCCTCCTAACCCCTCGGCGCAGACGTAACCATCGCGTCCGAAAACCTCAAAGCTGAAGAGGTTTTTCCACTGCGTCCAACTCGCGTGCAGCGAGGCGATCTGTCCGGTGGCGGTGCGAAAGAGACAGTAGGCGTTGTCTTCCACGGGCGAGTCCCAGAAGTGGGTCTCGGCATAGCCTGTGACTTCGGCAAAGTCCCCCACGAGCCATTTGGCCAAGTCGATTAGATGCGCTCCCTGGTCTAAAAGCTCGCCGCCGCCCGCCTTCTTGGGATTGGTCCGCCACTCTCGTTCATAACCGGGCCGCCCGCCGTGGCCATAGCGCGCCCGGATGCTCAGTAGCGGGCCGATCTCGCCCGCCGTGCAAACCTCGTGCAGCTTTTGGATAGCGGGATGATAGCGGTGGTTGTAGCCGACCTTGAGCACGCGCCCGCTTTGCTCGGCCGCGGCGACGGCCTGCCGAGCTTCCTCGGGGTTGCGCCCTAGCGGCTTTTCGCACAAGACGTGTTTACCGGCCAAGAGTGCGGCGGCGCTGATGGGAGCTAGTGCGTCGTGCGTCGTCGCGACCACCGCGATGTCGAGGTCGGCCGCGACGAGTTCCGCCCACGAAGCGGCGACTGCGGCCCCGCATTCGGCGGCCAGTTCAGCCGCGGCGGGCGAGTACTCGTCGTAGATCAGGGTTACTGCGGACGCGGGATGGGCGTGGGCCGTAGCCGCTCGCCGCCGCCCTATCCGACCCGCTCCGATGATCCCCACCTTGTACACTCAGTCCTCCTGCTGTTGGACGCGCCGCACGGCAAAGGCCTCCGTGGCCATAATCGCCTCGACATCGAAGGTTTCCCACGGATCCCAAACCGCTGACAGCAGCCGCCCCGTCAGCCCGTCTGAGCGCGCCGAAGCCAGATAGACTGCCAGCGCGGCCGCTCGCTCGCCCGTAGCGTCGCCCTCGCGCAGCAGGCGCTGGTCCTGCTCTCGTTCCTCTGCGCTTACGGCCGCGCCGGCCGCTAGCCGTTGGTCGAGCATCCGCGTGTTGACCGCTCCGGGGGCAATGGCGTTGACGTCAATGCCGTGCTCAGCCACTTCTCCCGCCAAGTTTTCGCTAAAGCGCACGACTGCGGCCTTGGAGGCGCTATACGCGCTAAAAAAGGGCCGCGGTCCTACCGCGCCGCCGCCCGAGAGGTTAATGATTTTGCCGTAGTGCTGGGCGACCATGGCCGGCAAGACCTTGCGGGTGCAGTAGAAACAGCCGCCGAGGTTGACCTGTACCACCTGCATCCAAGCGTCTGGATCGACCTCTTCCACCCGCCCTATAGGCCCCTGAATTCCCGCGTTGTTGACCAGCACATCGACCCTGCCCCAAGCTGCGATTACGCGCTCAATAGCCGCATCTACTTCCTCGCGCCGCACCACATCCGCCTGTAGTTTCAACGTTGTTTGGCCTTGGTCTGCCAAAAGCGCGGCTGTCTCGTCCAGCTCTGATCCGGTGCGGGCCAAAATCGCCACATGCGCTCCTTCTCGCGCCAAGGCCAAGGCAATGGCCCGGCCAATGCCGCGCCCCCCGCCGGTTACTAGGCAACGCCTGCCTATCAGCTCCATATCGCGCTCCTCCGTCGTTTGAGCAAATATGCGGTGTTGGCTTGTTCTTGCCAAAGGCCAACAGGCCCGTCGTTGACCTAGCGGACCATTCATCCTAAATTAGTAAGCATACATCTTAGCGAGCCTATTCGATGTCCCTGCCCAGTACTGCACCCGACCTCAAAGCGCTCTGCCTCCACATCAATGCCCATTGTCCCACCGGCGGCCTTTTTGAAGGCGACCGCACCCATTTACACCCGGACAGTAATCTGCCGTGGCGCATTGCCCCGGAGCCGTTCTGGCTTTCGCCGGCGCAACACCGCTACCTAGACCAACTCGGCGGGGTCCTGCATCAGTTTTACAAGGCCTCCAACCAGCTCTACCACCAGAGCGTCAAGGGCGTCGAGCCGCCTTGGATTCACGAATACTTGGATTTGGGCAAACCGAGTGCCGTGCGCGAAATGGGCCTCTGGAATCGCATCAAGTCCCAGTTGCCTTTGGTCATCCGTCCGGACCTGCTGCTCACCGAGGACGGCTTCAAGCTAGTCGAGCTGGACGCCATCCCCGGCGGCATGGGCTTCACCGCCCAAGTCTCGGAGGTCTATGCGGATCTCGGCTACGATATCATCGGTGGTGCTCGCGGCCTGATTGACCCATTCTACGAAGCCATTGCCGCGGCCGCCAAGGTGGATGAGCCGCATTTCGCCCTCTTTGTCTCGGACGAGTCCGAAGCCTATCGCCGCGAAATGGAATGGCTGGTTGAGCGCTTGCAGGCGGCTGGCAAGCCAGCCCGCAGTGCCCACCCGCGCGAGGCCCGCTTTGACGAAAATGGCCTCTTCCTTCAAGACGCTGACAAGTCGGTTCCTTGGCGCATTGACGCGGCCTATCGCTTCTTTGAGCTGTTTGATCTCAAAAACATCCCCAAGGCCGAGCTTTTTACCTATTTCACCAAAAAAAACGCCCTGTGCCTGACCCCGCCGCCGAAGGCATACCTCGAAGAAAAACTCTGGCTGGCGTTTTACCACCACCCCGCGCTCAAATCCTATTGGCGCCGCACCTTGGGCAAGGAGCCTTTTGCCGCCTTGGATAGCCTGATCCCGCGCTCGTGGATTGTCGATGCGCGGCCGCTGCCGCCTCACGCCATCATTCCCGGCCTCGACATTGGCGGCCAGCCCGTCGGCGACTGGCAGCAGTTGAAGCACCTAACCAAGAAGCAGCGCGAATTGGTGCTCAAGCCCTCGGGTTTTTCCAACATAGCGTATGAGAGCAAGGGCGTGTCCATTGGCCACGATCTGTCCGAAGCCGAATGGGCCGAGCGCGTGCAAGAGGCCCTGGACCGCTTTGATCACCAGCCCTATATCTTGCAGGAATTCCACAAGGCCGCCCGCCGCACCGTGCGCTACTACGACTTCCACCGCGACGAAATCGTGCCCATGCGGGGCCGGGTGATGTTGCGTCCTTATTACTACATCGTCGGCGATGAACCGCGCCTGTGCGGCATCCAAGCGCTGGTGTTCCCAGCCGACAAGAAAATCCTGCACGGCATGGTTGACGCTGCGATCATGCCCTGTGCTGCGTCCGCGGAAAAATCCTCCTTCTGATTGCCATGCTTTCCCTAGACGAAAAGCTAACGCACCTCGAAGAAATTCTGCGCCCGATGGGACAGGTGCTGGTCGGCTATTCGGGCGGGGTCGATAGTGCTACACTGGCGGTAGCAGCCCAGCGGGTCTTGGGCGAGGGTGCCATCTGCGTCACTGCGGATTCTGAGAGCTATGCCACCGGCGAGTTGGAGAAGGCCGCCGAGATCACCCGCGAGTTCGGCATCCGCCACGAGGTGGTCAAGACCCGCGAGTTGGACAATCCCGACTACGCCAAAAACGCGCCCAATCGCTGCTACTACTGCAAACAAGAGCTGTTCACCCACATGGAGCAGCTCGCGCGCACCCTCAATGTCAATTACATCCTCTACGGCCAAAACGCCGACGACATCGGCGATTTTCGCCCTGGGGCTGCGGCTGCCCGCGAGCGCGGCGTACACGCGCCCTTAGCCGAAGCGGGCCTGACCAAGGACGATGTGCGCGCCCTAGCCAAGCGCTGGGGGCTGACGGTATGGGACCGCCCGGCCATGGCCTGCCTCTCGTCGCGCTTTCCCTACGGCACGCCCGTTACCGCCGAGGGGCTGCGCCAAATTGACCGCGCCGAGCGCTATCTGCGCGAGGTCGGTGGATTTGACCAAGTTCGTGCCCGCCACCACGAGACGCTGTCGCGCATTGAGTTGCCCGCTGAGGGCTTGACGCGCCTGCTGGGCGATTCGGATGCGCGTCGATCTTTGATGGAATACTTGCGCGAAATTGGCTATCTGCAAACTACCGTCGATCTGTGCGGCTTCCGCTCCGGCAGCATGAACGAGGCGCTGCTCTCCATCGCCGACTCCGGTGCCGACGAGCCGCTGTTTGCGCGGGTCAATCCGCTGCTCGCAGCGCACTCGCTGCTGCCGGCCGCGTACGAGCAGCGCGACCAGATGCTCATCCTGCGCTTGCCCACAGCAGCCATTGCTCGCCTTGCTGAGTCCCCGTTGCGCTCGGCCCTAGTGGCCGCGTTCGCCGATTTGGGCCTGCGCTATATTGCCCTCGAATTAGACCCCTTGGACACATGAAACGCGAAATTGCGCTGTTCGGGGCGCAGTGCCTCCGCCAGAAGTGTGCGCGGGTTGTCGAGGTGGATGAAGCCATCCGTGCCCTTGTCGCCGACCTCTTCGATTCGATGCGCGCCGCGGAGGGGGTTGGGCTTGCCGCTCCGCAAATTGGCGTCCTCAAGCGAGCCTGCGTCGTCGATGTGACCGTCCATCAGCCAAACTGCCAACCTGTGGCCTTGATCAATCCCAAGATCACAGGCCACGAGGGCGAGCAAATCGACGAGGAAGGTTGTCTGAGCTTTCCCGACCTGTACGGCGATGTCAAGCGCTACGCTTGGGTTGAAGTCGAGGCTATTGGTCTCGACGGCCAGCCTTTCAAAACCTCGGGCGAAGGCTTTTACGCCCGTGCTCTCCAGCACGAAATCGACCACCTCGACGGCAAGCTCTTCATCGACCACCTCAGCCCGCTCAAGCGCCAGCTCATGCGCGGTGCGCTCAAGCGGTTGAGAAAAGAGAGCGCTGCACAGGCCAAAGCCTCGGCTGTCCATTGACAGCCTTTGATCTGGCTTTTACCTTCTTTAAGCAATGGGGGCGTAGTTCAGTTGGTTAGAACGTCGGCCTGTCACGCCGAAGGTCGCGAGTTCGAGTCTCGTCGTCCCCGCCATTTTGCCAGCTCCTTGAGCGCGCTTTGCGCGATTGAGGAGCTTTTCTTTTGTCAATTCCTACTCATTACATGCGAGAAAGGTACAAAATGCAAGATCGCATCCGCGAAATTCTAAGCTGGTATGGCAGCGACAACCCCGGCACCTTGACCAACTTGGCGCGTCTGCTCAACCACGGCGCGCTCGGCGGCACGGGCAAGCTGGTCATCCTGCCCGTAGATCAGGGCGTTGAGCACGGGCCTGGGCGCAGCTTCGCTCCCAACCCACCCGCGTATGATCCGCGCTATCACTTTGAGTTGGCCATTGACGCTGGCCTCAGTGCATACGCCGCCCCGCTCGGGTTCCTCGAAGCGGGTGCGCGCGACTACGCGGGCGACCTACCGCTGATCCTCAAGCTCAACAACCGGGAAAATCTTCACTCCGACGCAGACCCCACCCAGTCGCTCACTGGCTCCATCGCCGCTGCCCTGCGCTTGGGTTGTGTTGGCATCGGCTACACGGTCTATCCGGGTTCGGCGCTACGGCAAGAGATGTACGAGAAGCTGCAAGCCCTAGCTGAAGAGGCCAAGCGGTACGGTTTGGTGGTGGTGGTCTGGTCTTATCCGCGCGGCACGGATTTGAGCAAGGACGGTGAAACCGCGCTCGACGTCACTGCGTACGCCGCTCAAATCGCCGCCCAGCTAGGTGCCCATGTTATCAAGGTCAAACCGCCTACGGCTCACATCGAGCAGGACGAGGCCCGCAAGGCGTACGCGGATGTGCCAGCTGGCACCTTGGCCGAGTGCGTGAGCCACGTGGTGCAATCGGCCTTTAACGGGCGGCGCGTGGTGATCTTTTCTGGCGGCCCAGCCAAGGGCGAAGAGGAAATTATCGAGGAGATCACCGGCATCCGCGATGGCGGCGGCTTTGGCTCCATCATCGGCCGCAATGCCTTTCAGCGCGAGCGCGGGCAGGCCCTGGACCTGTTGCAGCGCATTGTGGGGATCTACGCCGACGAGCAATAGCAGTCCTACATTCATAAGAGAATCCGCAGATGGACGCAGATGGACGCAGAAGTAGAAACAAGACGATCTGCATAGCGAATCGTTCAAGTCATTCAGGATTGCTATAGATGCACATCACCGACGCCCAACTTGCTACGTACAAAGAACAAGGCTTCCTGATCGTCGAGAACTTCCTTACTAAAGACGAGCAGCAAGCCGCGCTCGATGGCTTCTTCACCCATTTTGCCCCGCCCTACGACCAATACCTAGCCAACGACCGCCGCAACGACACCCCTCAGCAAAGACTCTTCCCTTGGGACCACTCCGGCCTCAATCACGTCACCGTTCATCCCGACCTGATTGACGCGGCCGAGCGCGTCTTGGGTACGCGCGCGATTCGGCTCTGCGAGGGCCATCTAGGCATGAAATACGCCGGCGAGGAATACGGAACCAATTTCCACATCGACTACGGCAACAACACGCTGGGGCCGATCATTGAGCCAGACGACTTTATGAATTTGGTCTGTTTCTACTGCTTCGACGACGTCGAGGAAGGGATGGCCCCGATCCGCATGGTGCCCAAGGGCCACTCCGACGCGGAAGCCGTGCCGATGATCGTCCCCGGTGGCTCGGTGTGCCTCTACAGCGTCTTCACCCGCCACGCTGCCTCCGATTTTACCGCGCCAGCGGGACACCGCCCGGTCATGTGGGTGGGCTTCACTCGCAAGGACCGCCCTTGGGACGGCGGTCGCACCTTCACGTATAAGAGTGGTGCTCAAGGTGCGGCCATGAATCGCTTCATGGCTGAAGCCACCCCGCGCCAGCGCGAACTGCTCGGCTTCCCGCCGCCGGGTGACGCGCTGTGGACGGAAGAATTTATTGCGGGGATGGCGACGCGGTATCCGGGATTTGATCCTGCCCCCTATCGCACGGCGAGGAACGACGATTCGGGGACGCTTGACCCCCGCTACGTGAATCGTCGTATCGTCCTTCCCTACGGACTCAAAGTAGAAGAAATAGAACAGGCGGTGGCGGAGACGTACCGACTTTTTCACGGATTGAACGACTTCCTCGAAAGCAGCGGCTTCCGTCCATTGGAAGAATTACTGCTGGGTAACTCGCTGTCCGGCATGATTTCCGAGTTCCTCGTAAAAAATATCGCCCGCGCTGCCGAAACGCTGGAGGCGAATGCGAAGGTAGGAGGGCATCCCGACCTGCTGCCGAAAGGCCATTACGCATCGAATATAGTGTTAAAAGGGGACGAGGGTATCGAAATCAAGTCGTCCATTCAAAGCGGTGGCTGGCAGGGACACAACCCAGAGGACGGTTGGCTAATGGTATTTCGCTATGCGATTGGCGAGCAGGAAGAAGGGACTTCTACGCCGCTGACATTTCTCGAAATTCTCTGCGCCAAGCTCGACGAAGCGGATTGGTCATTCTCAGGCCGCACCGGTGATTCGCGCCGGACGCCCACAGCATCAATAACTAAGACTGGTGTCGAGAAGCTGCGGAACAATTTTATCTACCGGCTACCCGGCGTCGGCGTCGGTCGCCATCGCTCCATCCTAGCTGAAGCATAAGCGTCTTCAGCCGAACAAGCTCGGCTGTTTCCCTGCTTTCGGAACCAGCTTGCTCTCTCCGTTGACCTCCAGCGTGGCCAATTGCGGAATTGCGGCTTTTGCGGTCTCGAAAAACGCGGGGTCGCTTTCAATGCCAATACTCTCATAGCCTACGGCACACGCGGCGGCGATGGTCGAACCCCCGCCCATGAAAGGGTCGAGCACTATCCCCTCGCCCAGCGGCAGAGCTGCGCGCACGATCTGGCGCATAAAGCTCTGCGGCTTGAGAGAGGGATGCGGCGCAATGTCGCGTTCCGCTGGCCGAGTGGGCGCACTGCGGATGACGTCGCCGAAAGGGCGCTCGGCACTGATCCGCCTCAGTCCGCCCGTTTTCCACTCGCGTAGGTTGTCCTGCACGCGGCCCTCACACGGCTTGCGAAACAGACCCCAAGGCTCCCAACCGGAGCGAGGCATAACGGTGACGTCCGCAAATTCGTCGTGTGCATTCTTGGGACGGTCGCCGCCCCGCAGCGTCTGTACTAGGCGGATGATCTCGCCGCGTTTCTCAAATCCGCTTTCGACGAGGGCGGCATAGACTAGATGCGACAGCAGAGGGTTGGCGGCAATAAAAACGTGCCCCCCCGGCACGAGCACTCGCAATGCCCGCTCGCCCCATTGTCCAAAGAACGCAGCAAGCTGCTGCTTATCGCCGTTACTGAGGACGGTAAACCGAGGTAGGGGCTGGCGGACGCAGCCGTCCAAAGCTGGTGGGATGCGCCAGACGCCACCCCGTCCGCGCCGGAGTTTGTCCTTTTCTTGAGTGGTGTACTCTTTCAGGCCGTAGGGTGGGTCGGTGACGATGGCGTGGACGCTGTTGGGGGGGCGATGCTCCATCCACGCGAAGCAATCCTCTTGGACGATTTGATATGAGGCTTCGCTAGGCTGGTAGAGGACTTGGGACTCGGCGACAGCGGGAGGCGCATTTTGCTGGTGAGTGGTACGCCCAAAGGTGCCACGCAGCATCGCCGACGCCTCGGCTGGGTGCTGCGATAGAATTTCTCGAAGGTCGGAGGGCAGGTAATCGGCCAAGATGAGGAGCGGATCAGGATCGGTCTCACAGATTTGGGCTAGACGTCGGACTGTCGCTTCGGCGGGTCGGGCCTTGCCACTTTCGAGGCGGGAGATGTACCCTTTCGAGACCCCAAGGCGGTTTGCGACATCGGCTTGGGTCAATCCGCTTTCGAGGCGAGTTTGCCGCAGGTGATCCCCAAACTGGACCATACAGACGTTCTCCTCCATGAGGGTGGATGACCTTCGCGTAATATAGGTTGGTTTACTTATTTGGTCAACTCTGTTCCTATCGCTACACGCCGTGCAGGTCTAACTCGTCTTTGTGGTGGCAGGCGGCCAGATGCGACTCGCCCTCCAGCGCGGGCATCTGCTGGCTGCACAGGTCGCTTTTGTAGCGGCAGCGCGGTGCGAACGCGCATCCTTGGTCGTCGGCCGGCGTTGGTTCGCCCGCCTCGCTGGCGTCTTCGTCTTCTTCCATCCACGAGGCGTGGGGGTCGGGTGCGGGCGCGGCCTCTAGCAACATGGCCGTATAGGGGTGCTGTGGTTGGGTAAAGAGGGTTTCGGTTGCGGCCTGTTCGACGATTCGGCCTTGGTACATGACGGCCACTTCATCGCAGAGATAGCGCACTACGCTCAGGTCGTGGGCGATAAAGAGCAAAGTGAGGTCAAGGTCAGTCTGCAATTGGCGGAGCAAGTTGAGAATCTGCGCTTGCACGCTGACGTCGAGTGCGGAGACCGGCTCGTCGGCGACGATGAGCGACGGGCTCAAGGCCAAGGCGCGGGCAATGCCGATGCGCTGTCGCTGGCCGCCGGAGAAGGCGTGCGGATAGCGGCGCGCGTATCTGGGGTCTAGCCCTACTCGCTCCATCAGATCGCCCACTCGCTCGTGGCTGTCGCGCGCCGACCAGCCATAAGACCGGAGCGGTTCGGCGATTAGGTCGCGCACGGGCATTCGCGGATTTAGGGACGAGTACGGGTCTTGGAAGATCATTTGCATCTGCCGGCGCGCTTGGACGACTTCGCGGCGGCCGAGTTGGGCCATATCGACGACCTGACCATCCTGTTGCCGAAAGAGGATTTCTCCGGCGGTCGGGTCTAGGGCGCGGAGAATCATCCGCCCGGTGGTGGTCTTGCCGCAGCCGCTCTCGCCGACCAGCCCCAAAATTTTGCCTTGGGCGAGCGAGAAGCTCACGCCATCCACGGCCTTTACCCAACCCGTTTGTCGCTGTAAAAGCCCCCGGTGTACGGGAAAGTGCTTTTTTAACCCTCGCACTTGCAGGAGGGCGTTTGTGGCCCCGTTGGACATTGGGCTAGTCCCCTCCTTCTTCGGTGTGGATGAAACAACGGGTGTGGTGATGTGGCCCCACTTCCGCGGACGCGGGCATTTGCTGCTCGCAAATGGGGCCGACTTTTTGCGTGCAGCGGGTGTGGAAGGGGCATCCCTCGGGCAGGGCGTACGCGCTGGGGACGCTGCCCTCAATCGGCTCGATGTGCCGGCGTTTGCCCGTCAAGCTGGGGATGGATTGCAACAGGGCCGCGGTATAGGGATGTGCCGGGCTGTCGAAAATTGCGGCGACCGGCCCTTCTTCGACGATCCGCCCCATGTACATCACATAGACGTATTCGACTGTGTGCGCGATCACGCCTAGATCGTGGGTAATCAGCATGAGCGCTAGTCCTAGCTCGCGCTGGAGCCGCTGGATTAGCTTGAGCACCCGCGCTTGGACGGTCACGTCGAGCGCTGTGGTTGGCTCGTCGGCGATCAGGAGTCGCGGATTGCTCGCCAGCGCCATGGCAATCATCGCCCGCTGGCGCATGCCGCCCGAAAGCTGGAAGGGATAGTCGTCAGCGCGGTCCTGTGGATCGGGGATGCCGACTAAGTGCAGCAGCTCGACGACCCGCTGCCGCGTTGCTTCTGAGGACAGCGAGTCGTGGAGTTGGATCATCTCGGCGATTTGGTTGCCAATGGTGTGCACCGGCGAGAACGCGGTCATTGGCTCTTGGAAGATCATGGAGATGTCGCCGCCTCGGATCTGGTGCATCTCGTCGCTGTGCGCGTCGAGTGCGGCGAGGTCAATCTCGCGTTCGTCCAGCTTGCGGCGGTAGCGGATGTGGCCGCTGGTAATCTCGGCTGCCGGTGGCAAAATCTGCAGCAGGGCATTGGAGGTCATGGTTTTGCCGCAGCCGCTCTCGCCGACGATGCCCACAGCTTGGCCGGTGTTGATGCGGAAGCTGACGCCGTTGAGCGGCCGCACCACGCCTTCGTCGCGAGTGATGAGCACGCTTAGGTCGTGGACGTCGAGGAGGGGAGCGGTCATAAGTGGCTAAGCGGTCTCGAATTCCAAAGTGGAGAGATTCAGATCGGACGATCGTTTCGACAGATAGAGCATTTCCACGCCCACCACTTCGTTCGATTCGTTGTAATCGAGTACCACTCCCGGCGAGACTTCTTCGGACTCGACGATGACCGAATCATCGAGGCGCAGGTAGAGCGCGTCAGTTTTTTTATCAACATGCAGTTTCATAATTTTCCTTTCATGTTTCGGTCAAAAAATACACTCACCACTCGCCAAGGTGCAACACAGGTGTTGACAGCGACGCGCAGTATTCGGTTGCCCCGTGCTGGGATAGAACGAAAAAAACGCTCGACTGCGGGGTCGTTTGGGTCGGGCATACGCAACGCTGGTTCGGCTACTGCTAATTCGACCCACTCCATGGGGATCACTCGTTCGGCCATCGCATGAATCGCGTGTTTGGTACATTCTAGTTTCCTCGATTCGGATGGCATGTCACTCATTTATCCATAACCAAAGGTGCAACGTCTTCCGCTTGGACCGGCACAATGCCTAGCTCCACCAGATGCGCGTTATCTGGCGAATCCATGGCAAATACCGGCTTTCCAGCGGCGAGTGATTCTCGGCACAATGCCTCCGTTTTGCCGCCTTTTTCGGCGTTGGCGACGAGGATGCGGTCAGCGAACGCGGCGAGGTCAATCCTGCGCTTGTCTAGCTTGCGTCGGGAGCGTCGGGTCCTCCGCAACCCACATCACACGTCAATCTGCAACTCCGTGTGGCGCGCGATCGCGTTGAAGTCGGAATCGTTGTGCAGAATGGGAATACCGGCGCGTATGGCGATGGAAGAGATGAGACAGTCTATCAGTTTGCGCACGATCTCCCCCTCCCGCCGACAACGGCGGTAGAGGGCCGCGGCATCATCGTAGTCCGTCGGCAGCGTCGGAATGATGGCTGCTCGTGCGAGCAGCCGGCGCAGACTTTGCAGATGAGATTCGTTCCGCGCACCGGCGCAGACCTCCATCCGCACGGCATCACAGATGGCAATCTCGTGCGCCAATAGGGCATCGACGCGAATGCAGACTGCCGAGCCGGTGTCGCGCAGAAATTCGAACCAAGCTGAAGTGTCGATCAGAATCACGTCGTCCGACTAGAGCGCAACGTGTCGAGATCGCCTTCCCAACCTGACCCGCGAAGCTGACGAGCCTCGTCAATAGACAGGGGCTCGGCCGCGAGTGAGCGCAGCGCGAAGTTGATCGCCTCTCTCTTGGTCGTCAGCCGATAGCGGCGCATTACCTCTGCACACGCCTGATCGTCGATATTTACGTTGGTACGAGACATACACCTAATGTACACCAAGAGGAAAATGGCTACAAAGATTCGCTGGGCCGAAGTTTTCTCGCCTCGCCAAAAGGCAACTAATGGCTAGCATACGGATCGGCCGCGTCGCGCATCCCATCGCCGACCAAGTTGAAAGCCAAGACCGCGATGACCACGAAAAGCCCGGGCAGCAACAGCCACGGCGCCATGGCCACGGCCTGAAAGTTTTGCGCCTTTTGCAGCAGCACGCCCCAGCTAACCACGGGTGCCCGCAGCCCAATCCCCAAAAAACTCAGCGCGGTCTCGCCGAGAATCATGCCCGGCACTGCTAGGGTGGCCGAGGTGATTACGTGGCTGAGGAACGACGGCAGCAGGTGTTTGAAAATGATCTTTAACTCGTGGGTGCCCGACAGGCGGGCGGCGACTACGAAGTCCTCGTCGCGCAGCGACAGGAAGCGGCCGCGCACCACCCGCGCCAACCCAGTCCAGCCCATCAGCGAGAGGATGATGGTGACGCCGAAGTAAATATGCAGCGGCGGCCAGTGCGCTGGCAGCGCCGCGCTTAGCGCCATCCACAGCGGTAGCTGTGGCACGGCCATCAAGACCTCGATCATCCGCTGCACTATCACATCGACCCAGCCGCTGTAATAACCCGCTACTCCCCCGAGCAGAATGCCGATGAGGAAGGTCAGGGCCACGCCGATTAGCCCAATGGTGAGCGAAATGCGCGCCCCATGTATAATTCGGCTGAACAGGTCGCGGCCTAAGTCGTCAGTGCCAAAGAGGAACAACGGCCCGCTGCCGGCGCTGAACAGGTGCAAGTCCGCATTGAAAAGCCCCCAAAACTCGTAGGCCGGGCCGTGCGCGAAAAAGCGGATCGGATACACGGCCTCGGTATCGACGAGATATTCGCGCTGCCACGGGCCAGCGGCCGTGTCTTGCCGCACGCCGTGGACAAAGGGCCGCCAGTGAAAGCGCCCCTCGCCGTCGAAAAAGCGAATCGACTGCGGCGGGCAGAGAACGTATTGCGCGTGGCGCTGGTCGGGCTGGTAAGGCGAGATAAATTCGCACAAAGCCGCGAGGCCATAGAGCGCAATCAACACCGCGCTGCCGGCTAGGGCCAGCCGATGGCGGCGGAAGCGCATCCACATCAAACGCCACTGCGAGGCGTCGGATAGTTGAGTTGTGGGGCGGTCTTCACTCATAGCGGATGCGCGGGTCGGCAATGGCCAAGAGAATGTCCGACAGCAGGGTGCCTATTATCGTCAGGACGCTGAGCATGAGCAGGAAACTGCCCGCCAAATACATGTCTTGATTGCGCAGGGAGTCGAGCAGCAAGGGGCCAGTCGTCGGCAGGCTCAACACCACGCTGGTGATGGCCGAACCGGAGATCAGGTGCGGCAGCATCCAGCCGACCGTGCTGATAAAGGGATTGATGGCAATCCGCAACGGGTACTTAATCACCAAGCGGACTGGGCCAAGGCCCTTGGCCAGCGCCGTGGTTACGTAGGGCTTGCCCAACTCGTCGAGGAGATTGGCGCGCATGATCCGCATCAGCCCGGCCATGCCAGCCGTGCCGACGACCACGGCCGGGATCCACAGATGCCCGAGCAAATCGCCGAATTTGGCCAAGCTCCACGGCGCACTCGCGTACTCGGGGGAAAACAACCCGCCTACGGCGATCCCAAACCACTCGTAGCCCAGGTACATCAAAACCAGCGCGAGCAGGAAATTGGGCGTCGCTAGGCCGACGAAGGCAGCGAGGGTTGCTGTGTAGTCGAGCGCTGAGTACTGGCGCAGAGCCGAATAGATGCCTACCGGGAAGGCGACCAGCCAAGTCAACAAGGTCGCGGTCGAGGTAATCAGCAAGGTGTAGCCAAGCCGCTCCCAAATCAGGTTGTTGACCGACTGGCCGTACATCACCGAATAGCCCATATCGCCTCGTAGGAAGCCGCCCATCCACTTGAAGTATTGGATAACCATCGGGTCGTCGAGGTGGTAGCGGGCGCGCAGGGCGGCGATTTGTTCTTCGGAGATGTCTTGGCCCTCGGCCTGTAGCTCTTGCAGGCGCGACGTGATGATGTCCCCGGGCGGCAACTGGATGACGACGAAGACCAGCACCGAGACGGCCAGCAAGGTGGGGATCATAATTAGGACGCGGCGGATGATGTAGTTAATCATGGCTTAGTCTTGTTGCAGGTACCAAGTTTCTGGATAGTAGGGCCAAGACCAGCGCGAATCCCATCCCCAATAGCCCTGGCGCGGGACATTGCGCAGCCGGTTGCTAACGATGACGGGATGTGGCCCTAGGCCGATGACGCCGAGCGCCCACAGGTTTTCGGCTTGGCTCTGGAGAATTTTCTTGCCCATGGCGATGCGCTCTTGGAGGTCGGATGTGCGGCGGAGCACCTCCCACCAAGCGATTAGTTCCCGGACCTCGCCGGGCGGCATCCAGCCACGCGCTCCGTCCGACCGGTACCACCGCGACCACTCCGGCCACTGAGTCACCTCCTGCCCCACGTGCATGGGCACGTACCAATAAGGCTCGATGGGAAAGAGAATGTCGGCGTTGCGATCGGCGTGCCAGATGCTCATGTCCATAACCCCGCCTCGAGTGCGGATGCCTTGCAGTGCGCCGCTTATTTGCTTGCGGTTGATGTGCAGTCCCACTTCGCGCCAGTGGGCGGTTACCAAATCCACCGTGACTTGCTTCGGCGTCTCCCCAATCGTGTACTCCAGGGTGATTTCGAGCGGGCGGCCATCGGGATGCTCGCGCCGACCGTCGCCGTTGCGGTCGATTAGCCCCACCTCGTCGAGCAGGGCGCGGGCGCGTTGCGGATCGTACTCGGCCCAAGCTGCGGCAAAGGAAGGCTCAAAGTAGCGGCTCGAAGATACGACCGTCAACTGGCGCGGGATTCCCTGCCCGTAATAGGCGATGTCGTTGATCTCCACGCGATTGATAGCCAGCGAAAGCGCACGGCGAAAGCGCACGTCCTGAAAAATCTGCCGGAGCCGCTCGTCGGGGTGGGTCATATTGACCATGAAGGTCACGTCCGAGCCGTAGGGACGAGGCCAGAGGTACGTCTCGTAGTCGTTGTCTTGCTCGAAGCGCTTAAACAGCGGGATGTCGGCGGTCTTAAACTGCCGCCCGGCAAAATCGATCTGCCCGGTGGCGGCCTTGGCCGCCATGATCTCGGGGCTGTCAACCCGCTGGACTTCGAGGTAATCTATATAGGGCAGTTGATTGCCGGCTGGATCTACTTTGGGGTAGTAGGGGTTGCGGCGGTAGCGGACGCGCGTCGAAGTCTTGCTGACCACCACGTAAGCGGTCTGCACAGGCTTGTAAAAGACCATTAGGTCGCGCGTGCTGACAACGGCTTGGAAGTAGGTGCGCCAGTCTTGCAGGCCGAGTTCTACTGCTTCGCGCTCTAGCTGATCCGCGTCGGTAAAGTCGGGATGATAGCGGCGCATAAAGTGCGCTGGGGCCGACAGATGCGAGCTGTTGTGGGCGAGGTGCTTGACAAAAAGCGGCATCGGCTGGGGAAAGTGATAGCTAAAGACGTGGGGACTGTGCTTTTCGATGCGGGCCCCCTTAAAGCGGGGCGACACCACGGGCGTGAGGTTTTTGTTCATGTGGACGCGATCAAACCAAAAGACAAAGTCGTCGGCCGTCACTGGGTGGCCGTCGGACCACTTGTGGCCGGGTCGGAGGAAGACCGTCAGGGTCTGTGCGTCGTTGTGGTACTCGACCCGCGCGGCAAAGTTGGGCAAGGTTAGCTGGAGTTGCGGACCCGGGCGCAGGGTTCCTTCGGGCACGTTGAGGAGCTGTTCACCAGCGAGGAACAGCCGCGCGGTGCCTCCGTAGGTCCCAATCCCGTCGATTGGCTCGACGACAATCGGGTCGTCGGGGAGCCGCTCCTCCACCGGCGGCAACTCGCCAGCGGCCACGAGTTCGTCGAGCATGGGTGACTGGCGGAAGGTCGTCAAGCCGACTTCTGAGGCCGTGCGCGGCGGGTGGAACCAGCTTTCGGGCCACGCTGTGCGCGGAATATCGCCCTCGGCCGCTGGGGGTGCCGCTTGACTTTCTCGGCCGCATCCTACTAGGGCTAAAAGCGCGAGCAGGCCGACGGTCGGCACTGCATTCACAATCATCATATTGAGCTAGGGTAGCGAAAAAGGAAAGTTAAAAGTCTAAAGCGATCCTAGTTATTGCGCCAGAGGATGCGGCAACCTACCTTAGAAGCTGTCTGGAAACATAAGCGCGAGGAGATGGCGATATGAAAATGCTAATGTGCGTAGTGCGGCCCAACGCGCTAGACGCGATCAAAGAGGCACTGAGCAAGTTGGGTATCCAAGGCATAACAGTCAGCGAGGTCAAGGGCTTTGGCCGCCAGAAGGGCCACAAGGAGATTTATCGCGGTGCCGAGTACGTCGTTGATTTTACGCCCAAAATCAAGGTCGAGGTGGTAGTGAAAGACGACCTCGCCGAGCAGTGCGTAGATGCTGTGTGCGGGGCGGCACGCACGGGCCATATTGGCGACGGCAAAATTTTCGTGCTGTCGGTGGATGAGGTAGTGCGGATCCGCACCGGGGAGACCGGCGACGCGGCTATTTAACCCCTACGGGCAACCACAAGGGTTGCCCCTACATATTTCCTAAGAACGTTGGTAGGGGCGTCCCTCGTGGCACCCCTAATTTGCCGACGACGCGGGCGAGGGACATGGTTCCCTCGCCCGTTTTTTTGCAAAAAGCGCTTGACAAGACTTTTTCTGCTCTGTATTAATGACTTAATACAGCGAATCATTAATACAATCTGGGAAGACGTTTATGGCTAAACGCAAGATCGCACGTGGAGGAGATGCGCTGCATCTGCGCCTCGATACGGCCGGAGGGGTACCGATCTACCTGCAACTGATCGAGCAGATCAAGTACCACATCGCCACCGGCACCCTCAAAGCCGACGACGAGTTGCCCTCGGTGCGGGCCGTGGCCAGCGCCCAGCTAATCAACCCGAATACCGTCGCCCGCGCTTACCTCGAATTGGAGCGCGAGGGCGTCATCTACAAAAGGCGCGGCATGGGAACGTATGTCGCTGAAAAGGGGGTTTCTATGAGTACTGAAGAGCGGCTGAACATCGTGCGCAACCTAATGGAAAGAGCACTGGTGGAAGGGACGCAGCTTGGGTTGGATGCGGCGAGCCTGCGCCGAGTGTTTGAGGAAACCCTAGAAAAATTCAGCAGCCAATAGGAGAAGCAACGATGGCAGCAACGGCAATTCGCATCACAGGCCTGGTTAAGACCTTTGGCAATCACCGAGCGGTAGATGGGCTGGACTTGGAGGTGCCCGAGGGCAGCATCTTCGGCTTTCTGGGCCGCAACGGGGCCGGCAAGACCACGACCATCAAAATACTGATGAACATGCTCAAACCCACCGTCGGCACGGTGGAGGTGCTGGATCAAGACCCGCACATCCACGAAAAGGAGCTCAAGGAACGGGTGGGCTACATCTCGGACAATCCGGTGCTGTACGACTGGATGAAGGTCGAGGAGGTGGCGTGGTTTGCCGGGCAGTTGTATCCGCGCTGGGACCAGCAAAAGGTCGCCGCACTGATTGAGCACTTTGGTCTCGATCCCAAGCAGAAGATCAAGCACCTGTCGCGGGGCATGAACGCCCAACTCAATCTGGCCTTGGTGCTGGGTCACGACCCGGAGCTGTTGATCCTCGACGAGCCGGCTTCGGGGCTGGACGTGATCGTGCGCCGCGATGTGCTCGAAAGCATCATCCAAGTCATCAGCGCGGAAGGCCGGACGGTGTTTTTCTCGTCGCATTTGGTCCACGAGGTCGAGCGAGTAGCCGATCAAGTCGCCATTATCGAACAGGGCAAGCTCTTGGTCTGCGGCGAGTTGGACGCAGTGCGGCAGCAGGTTAAACGAGTGCTGGTGCGGGCCGAGGACGCGGTGGATTTTGCCGGAGTGACCGGGCTGCGCGGCGTGCAGGGCGAGGGCCGTCAGCGGCTCTTGACCGTTTTCGACTATGGAGACGAGGCCAAAGCACAGATCGAACAGGCGGGTGGACAAGTCGTCGAGGTGATCGACTTGAGCTTGGAGGAAAGTTTCGTCGAACACGTGACGCCGCAAGGGGAGCTTCCATCGTGAGGGCTTGGCGCGCATTGCTGTGGAAGGAAGGCCGCGAGGAACTGCCGAAGGTGCTGGTGGGGTTGGGGCTGTGCGCAGTAGTGGTGGCGCTGCGGCAGAACGCGGAGTTCAACGAGGAATTCGCCCGAGACTTTGCTCGCTGGATTACGAATTTTATCGTGGTCTGCGGCGTCGCGCTGGGTATGGGCTTGGTCGCCAAGGAAAGCAGCAAGGGCACGTTGCCGTTTTTGTTGGGCAAGCCCCTGTCGGCAATGGAAGTATTGCTGCCTAAGTACGTCGTCGGCGCGGTGGCCCTGTTGGTGCTGGCTGCTGGGGCTTGGGTGACGGTGTATGTGGACTTGGAGGGGCTGGTGTCTAGGAGATACATATTCTATAGCTCTGGCGGCGCTTGGTCCCTTCCTCTTAAGCAGTTCGCCGAGGAGGTAGGCTATGTCAACACGGTGCTGGTCCACCTTACGACGGGATTGGTAACCTATAGCCTGATCTTTGCCAGTTCGACGGTGACCGATCACCCGCTCAAAGGGGGGGCCTTGGGCGTTTTGCTACTGGTCGTCTTGGACACGTTATCAGACAGTGTGCTTCACTATTTCCCCGCGCTCAAGCCACCCCTCGCGTTCCTTTCAGACCGGGTTGCGATAGTCCGCATGGTGAGCGACTCTTGGCTCTATTTCGTACGACTAAGCGCGACAGCGGTGGTGATGGCCGCTTGTGCGGCGGTTTCCATCGCGCTTTTGCGTCGCTTCCGTGGAATTAGCATTGGTTGGAAGCTCATTGTCATCGGCTGGCTGGCCCTGATCGCTTTCATGAATCTCGGTGATCTGACCCACGAACTTCCGCCGCCAAGCCCAGGACCGCTGAGTGTGCTGACGCCCGAAGAAGGGGCTTATCTCAACTTGGCCGTCGTCGGGGATCGGGGGTATGTGGCGACTGAAGGGGGCTTGGCGGTCGTAGATTTGCGCGATCCTACCAAGCCTGAGCTACTGGCTTCCGCGGAGGCTCCGCTGTGGACGATGAGCCGGGTCGCGGTCGTGGATTCGCTGGCCTATCTCCTCGGCCAGCGCAAGGGGTTGCCCGCTGACAGCCTCGGCATCGCCGTCTTCAGCATTGGCGACTCGGCCCACCCGGTCTTTAAAGGGTATCGGATAATCGGCGACGATATAGAAGCATCTTGGGACTGGGATCGCTGCGGGGCGGGGCTAATCCTCAGCGGGCGTTGGGGTGGCGAGTTGGGATTAGTGTCGTTTGCGTTAGATGAGGAGGGGCTACCGGCACGGGCTGATGAACTGGTCGTCGAAGAGCTACCAGCAGATTACAAGAATGACCGCATGGACAGTTGGTGGAACCACAAACTGTCCATGCACATACACGACGAGCGGATATGGGTAGGGTACGGAGCTGGTTTCTTGGCGGTGGATGCCCGGAATCTGGGGGGGCTGCGGGAGATCGTGCGGGTGGAAATGGGCGACTACAACAGCGAGTATGACGCGCACAAAAGTCGCCCGATAGCCCGTGAGGGCAATACACTCTATGTCCGGCGGTACTGGCCCGGAGACCTAGTAGCCTTCGACATCACCAATCCCAATACCCCACGCGAGATCGGAAACTGGTCTCTTAATGCTAGAACTACCATAAAAATAATCGACGGCTGGGTGTACAGCGCGGGACAGGATGGGTTGTCCGCGTATCGGCTGATCCCTTATCACGCCCATGAGCGCGTGTATTATTGGCGAGAACCTTCGTCTTCTTTTCGTCGTGATTGGCAACGGCTCCATCTCGTCCACGGTCATTTATACCTCCCAATCGGGGGTTCGCTCGTGGTGTTCTCACTGGAGCAAATCAAAGGAGATCGGCCATGAGCACTTTATACGCGCTGTTGTGGAAAGAAGGCCGCGAAATCCTGCCCAAGGTGCTGGTGGGCGTCGCGCTCGCCGTGGTGGTCTGTCTAATGCGGAACAATGTCGATTTCAACCGCAGCTATGCAGAAGGTTTCGAAGTGCTGATTATGGGTGGTCTGGTGGTAATGGCGATTGTGCTGGCCATGGACGCCATCGCCCGCGAGCGCAGCACCGGCACCTTGTCTTTCCTCATAGACAAGCCGGTAGCGGGCGCGACGGTTCTAACTGTCAAGTTTTTGTTAGGGCTTGGCGGGCTGCTGTTGGTCGCGCTAATGGCTTGGACGACGGTGTACATAGACTTGGCCAGTCTTGAGGTGGAACGCTCGTGGCTGGCATATAAACCGATCACCGTACAGAGCATTGACTATACCTCAATGGTCGCCCTGTCGTTTACTCAATTTTCGCTGCTCTACGCCCTGATTTTTATCGGCTCGGTGGTGACGGATCATCCCTTCAAGGGCGTCGCCGTGGGTATTGCGCTGGCCGTGATATTGGGGGTTTTCCTCACGGGCCCGGCGACGGCCATTTTTCCGATTCTCAATCGCTACCCACTCGTCTCAATCGGTTTGGATGACCAAGGGCATTTGGTGCGCTTGGCGACGGACTCCGCTCGGTTTTGGGTGAAGGTTTTGGCCAATCTGGGTTTGACAGTGGCAGTGCTGGCCATGGCGGTAGTGCTTTTGCGCCGTTACCGCGAGGCAATGCTCTCGTGGCGCACGGTAGCGATAGGGTGGGGTGCGGTCATTGCCGTCGTCTTTGCGATTTCCTATGGGGGACCGCTCGTCAACCAACGGATGCCTGCTGGGGTGCTAGCAGCGCCCGATAAGCAGTACTATGGGGGTCTCGCTGTCCAAGGCGGGCTCGCCTATATGACCATCGGGCAAAGCGGTATCGCCATTGCCGACTTGAGCAACCCGCAGCAAATGCGCCTGCTCGGCAGTGCTCGGCCAGAGTCTTATAAGTTGTGGCAGAGTAGAAACAATATATGCGTAGTCGATTCGCTGGCGTACATCGTCGGGTGGCGCAAGGGGCTGCCCAGCGACAGCCTCGGGGTGGTTGTCTTCGACGTCAGCGATCCGGCTGCACCCACGCTCAAGGGCTACCTCATGTTCGCCGCCATTAAAAAGGATAGGTGGAGCGGCGGAGGCTACCGGTATTGGGGAGCCACGGACGATGGTTTGCTCCTCGTCCGGGAGCAGGACCCCAACTTGATCGTCGTCGAGGCTTTCTTCCTCGACGCAGAAGGAATGCCGGTGGCGGGCGATGTACAGGTGATAACCACTATTACCCCTATGGGCGGTCCCGACCTATGCCATGTAAGTGTACGTGGAAGGCGCGCCTACATTGGGACTGGGCGCGAATTGGTGGTCATTGATGTGGACGATGTGCATGCTTTGCGCGAGACTGGACGGCGCACCATAGAGTCCTTTCGGCCTGAGTCTTACTATAGAGCTAAGCTAGTAGCTACTGATGGCGACAAGCTCTATGTCGAGCGCTTCTGGCCAAGCGAGTTGGTCGAGTTCGATATCACCAATCCCGACCAATTGCGCGAAGTAGGATATCTGCCGTTGTCTGGAAGGGGCGACATGCTCTCTTTGCAGGTTGTCGATGGAATGGCCTACAGCCGAGCATGGTGGTCGTCAGACGTTAAAATGAAAGCGTGGACTATAGCCGAGTACGGGGCACTGATCGAAGGCTTTTCCTTGATCGGACCCGACTATCTTGAAAAAGACCTTTGGGGCTTCAACGCCCTATCCGTGGCCAATGGGTATCTTTACGCGACGAGGCATGAGGCGCTGCTGGCGTACCGTTTGTACTAGGGGAAAGACTAAGTTGGCAGTAGGTCAATTTTTGCTCTTAAGTTACTTATTTCGTAACTTAAGAGCAAAATGCAACAATTAACCGAACAAATTATCCGACTATCTCCCCCTGGAGGCCTCTTCGACTATACTGTCATAGGCAATCTGTTCGCCGATGCGTCCGTAGGGGCCAGAAAGCAGTTGATTCACCGGGCTACCCGCGCTGGTGAAGTTCTGCGCCTCAAACGGGGACTGTTTACATTGGACAAAGTGTTCCGCAAGTCCGAACTCCACCCCTTTGCCCTTGCAGCCATGCTGCATGCCCCTTCGCATATCAGCCTTGAAGCCGCCCTTTGGCACCACGGTCTCATTCCCGAAGCTGTTTACCAGATCAGCAGCGTTACCACGGCGCGGAGTCGGACCGTTTCAACCCCCCTAGGTGTCTTCTCCTTTGATCGAGTTCCATCGCTCCATCCCCGGGCCGGCGTTGAGGCGACCCCGCTAGCGGGAGGCGAGTGGGCGTTTATTGCCTCGCCGTTGCGCACCATTGCCGACGCCGTGTACCTCAATCGAGAAATTAGCTGGAAGCGAGATGGACTGAGTTATTGTACCGAGTCCCTGCGGATTGAGGAAGACGATCTGGCCCAGATCTCCTTTGCACATAGCGAAGAAATTTGCGCTGCCGTGTGCAATCGCCGGACGAGGGCCTATCTGGAAGGACTCGAAAAGGCGGTGAACCATGTTTCGTGACGTGGTCGCGGCCAAACTCGGCGAATACGATCTAGGCAATGCAGTGGAACAGGAAAACGCATTGCAGGAGTTGATGCAGCACTATATCCTAGCCAGCTTATCCCGCGCCGGACTGTTTGCGGAGGCCATGTTTCACGGCGGAACGTGCCTGCGCATCGTCTATGGTATAAACCGTTTTTCACAAGACCTAGCTTTTTTGTTAAAAAAGCCCAATCCGCACTTTGTTTGGCAGCCTTATTTGGCAAGGGTGCAGCGCGATTGCGCCCAAGAGGGGATCGACTTTGAAATCCAAGACAAATCGGATGTCGATAAGGCCATGCGCAAAGCCTTTGTAAAAACGGATTCTATCGGCAAAGTGATGACCCTAGGACTTCCCTATGGGCGACAGGCCCAAAGAAAAATTCGGGTAAAGCTCGAAATCGATACCAATCCCCCAGAGAGCTCCCGTTTTGAAACCAGTTATCTCTCCTTCCCGACGACGGCTCCTATCACCGTTCAGTCCCTAGCTTCGGGTTTTGCTACCAAATCCCATGCGCTCTTGTGCCGCACCTATACCAAAGGTCGAGATTGGTATGATTTAATTTGGTATGTAGGACGCCGGATTGAGCCCGATCTCGAACTCTTGGCCAATGCCCTCTTGCAGCAAGGCCCTTGGAAAAATGAAAGGCAGAAAATCACTGTGGCGTGGTTGCTAAATGCCCTGCGCGACAAGATCGGCACCATTGACTGGCGAGTCGCCCGCAGCGATGTGCAGCGCTTCCTGCCGACCAAGGAACAAGAGGGCTTGCAGATGTGGAGCGAGAACTTCTTCTTGCACCAAGTCGCCCAGATGGAGGGCTATTTGGCCGATTAACTAAAAACACTTTTTTGAGTTACTTTCTACGAGCGGTTGGATAAATCCTCTATACTCGTTCAACGAAAGCCAACGCACATGACCACCGCGATATTTGCCGGGCGCACCGCCTTGGTAACGGGCGGCAGTCGCGGCATCGGCCGCGCCATCGGCCGGATGCTGGCCGAGCACGGAGCCAAGGTTGCCATCAACTACCAACACAACGCCGAGGCCGCGCAGGAGATCTTGGCGCAGGTCGAGGCAGGCGGCACCGAGGGCATGGCCGTCCAAGCCGACGTGTCGCAGCAGGCAGAAGTCGAGCGGATGATCGCCCAAGTGCGCGCGGCATTCGGGCCGGTCGAACTGCTGGTCAACAATGCCGGGATCGCCTCCACCGAAGGGCACGGCGAGTTCGGCTTTGCCGAGTGGGAAAGGATGTTTGCGGTCAACGTCCACGGGCCGTTTTTGACTACTTGGGCTGTCAAGGACGAGATGATTGCGCGGCGCTTTGGGCGGATCGTCAATATCTCCTCGCTGGCCGCTTGGCTCCTCAAGCCGAACATGATCCACTACGCGACCACGAAGGCGGCCGTCATCGCCTTCACCCGGCAATGCGCCCAAGCGTTTGCCGAGCACAACGTGCGGATCAACTGCCTAGCGCCAGGGCTGACAGATACCGAGCTGGCGCGCTCGGCCAACCCCGGCCAAGTCGCCGAGCTCATCGCCAGCACCCCGCTGGGACGGATGGCCGACCCGGCGGAGATGGCGTCGGTGGTGCGCTTTTTATTGTCCGAAGAGTCCAGTTTTATCACCGGACAGACGATTACCGCCTGCGGCGGACGGTCGTAAGCCCGTAGGGGCAACCCTTGTGGTTGCCCAAGCACACTAACGGAAATCTGGGTGTCGTGTATTGAAGAAAGGCAACGGTCCATGAGCAACCAGATATACGAGCGATACGGCGCTGCGCGCCCCCGGTCGCAGGAGTACTTTGACCGCGCCAGCAAAACGCTCGGCGGCAAGGCCGGGCACGACCTGCGCTACGCAACGCCGGTGCCGCTCTACATCGAGCGGGGGGTTGGCGGCCGCAAGTGGGATGTCGATGGCAACGAGTACATCGACTTCCTGCTTGGCAATGGTGCCCTACTCTTGGGGCACGCGCCCGCCGAAGTTGTAGCAGCCATCGCCGAGGCGATGGGGCGCGGGACGCACTTTGGCAACGACCATCCGCTGCACATTGAGTGGGCCGAACGCATACAGGCGCTGGTCCCCTCGGCCGAGCGCGTGCGCTTGGTCAATTCGGGGACGGAGGCCACCCTGCTAGCGTTGCGCTTGGCGCGGGCGTTTACCGGCCGCCGCAAGATCCTGCGCTTTGCCGGCCACTTCCACGGCTGGCACGACGACGTGATGCGCGGCGTGCAGCCGCCCTTTGACGCGGACGGCTCGTTGGGTATCCCACCGCACGTGCGCGAGCAGGTGGTCTGCGTGCCAGCGGGCGATGCGGACCAAGTCTCCCGCGTCCTCGACGCCGACGCCGATATTGCGGCGGCGATTATCGAGCCGTCGGGAGGGTCGTGGGGAAGAGTGCCTTTGGCACCGGAGTTTTTGCGCGATCTGCGAACGATGACCAGAGCGCGTGGGGTGATATTGATTTTTGACGAAGTGGTCACCGGCTTCCGCTTTAGTCCGGGCGGTGCGCAAGTGCTCTACGGGATGCGGCCGGACCTGTCTTGTTTTGCCAAGGTGGTCGCCGGCGGCATGCCCGGCGGGGCCGTGGTGGGACGGGCGGATATTATGGAACTCTTCGACGTGACGGGCGATGCCCGCCCGCGGGTGACGCATCAAGGGACTTTTAACGGGGCACCGCTTTCGGCCGCGGCTGGAATCGCCGTGCTCAAGCGCGTGGCCACGGGCGAGCCGATAGACCAAGCCAACGCCCGCGCCGCTGAACTGCGCGCCGCTTGGGACAAAATACTGGAGCGCCGAGGTATCGCTGGATACGTGTACGGAGTGTGTTCGACCTTCCACGTCTATTTTGAGACCGATCGCCAGCGCGTGCAAAAGGCCCAGAGCCGGGCGGATTTGCACACGACCGAGGCCGAGCGGCTCAAGGGGATGCCGGGCAAGCTGATCGAAGAGTACCAGCGCAATCTGCGCTTTTACGGGGTCGATAACATGAGCTCTACCGGCGGCGTGCTCTCGTCGGCGCACACGGCCCAAGATGTCGCGGAGGCGACTGCGGCATTTGCCCAGACGGTTGACTTGCTTTTGGCGCAAGGGTTGATTCTGACATTGTAACACTGCGGCCTTGCCGTATGGTGAAGTCGTCTGTAGTTTTTTGTTACATTTCCTTCACATTATGCCGCGAGGAACGTCTATGGCCGAAGTCGTTCGCCACAACTGTGGTTTGACCGTAGCCCACTCTCTGCACGACGCCTACCGCTTTATTCATTCGCTACAGCATCGGGGCCGAGAGGCGGCCGGTATTGCTGCAGTAGGCGATGGCCGCATCGACGTAATCAAGTGGAAGGGCGGGGTCTCGCGCTTCGACGTAACTGACCTCCACAAAATTTTCCTCAGCCCCAATTACCACACCTACATGGCCCATGTGCGCTACGCCACCCGCGGCTCGAAGGACAAAATCCTCGAAGAGGCGCATCCGCACGTCATCGGCGGCACAGTCGAACACCGCGACAACCACATCCTGATCTGGGACTGCGACGTGGCGGCCGTCCACAACGGCCAAGTTGACCGGGCCTTCTTCCAAGACTCGGCTCCCTTGCACCTGTATTCGAGTTGCGACACCGAAGCCCTGCTCTACCTCTACCGCGAGCACGGCGCACACAACTTCCTCAAGGAAGTACCGGGTGCCTATACCTTGGCCATCGCCGACAAGCGCGAGCGCGACGTGATCGCAATACGCGACCGCACCGGGATCAAACCCGGAGTGCTCGGCTGGAAAGACGGCAAGTACGTGATGGCCTCGGAGGACATCGCCTTCCGCAAGAACGGTGGCGAATACGTCGAAGATTTGGAGCCGGGAGCGATCTATTCTCTCACACCCGAGGGGAACTACCACAAGGAAGTCGTGGTCTCGACTAACCTCGCCTATTGCTTTTTTGAATGGAACTACATCACCGACCTCGACTCGATCATCAACGGCGTCAGCGTGCGCCGCATCCGCGAATCGCTGGGCGAGATGCTCAGCGAGGAGTTTCTGCCGCCCGACGTCGATCTGGTTACGTACTTGCCGCGCTGTCCCGAGGTGGCGGCCCGCGCCTACGCCAAGCAGGCGGAACTGCCCTTTGAACCCGTGTTTTACAAGATGCGCGGCGAGCGCTCGTTCCAAGGCTCGACCGCTGGTGAGCGCAAGAACTCGATCGACCAGAACCTGCACCTTTTGCCCGGGATGGCGCAAAGGCTCAAGGGCAAGACCGTGATCCTGATCGACGACAGCATCATCCGCGGCAACAACTCCAAGCGCGCCTGCGACCTGCTCTACGAGGAAGCTGGCGTTGAGCAGGCCTATTTGGTGAGTTACACGCCGCCGATTGGCATCATTGGCGACGATGGCGTGCCGAGGGGATGCACCTTTGGGGTGGATATGCCACCGGACCCGCCGCCGGGCGACGAGTTTATCGCGCGTGGACGCACGGCCGAGGCCATCGGCGAGGCGATGGGGATGCCGGTGATTTATTTGTCGCAGCAGGGGATGCTAGATGCCTTTGCGCGCGCCGGCCTGCCCGAGCGCGACTTGTGTACGTACTGCATTGGCGGGCGCATGCCCCTTGAAGCGGCCGGATCGCTGATCCAAATCGGCGACAGGCCCCAGCTCGACTTGTGGCGGGCTTGAAGGTCTGTCGGTAAACCGCTATTCGTCCCCCAGCATTTCGACCCAGCTTTCGGGATCGTCGCCGTCAATTCCGACGATCAGTTCCAAGGTTTGTTCCATCCACAAGGTGTCCCCCGGCATCAGTTCGCTCAGCGGCCCGACGTTTTCGATTTCGCCGAAGCGCGGCTTGCCGTCGAACACTTCAGACGTGGAATTGAACATCGTCACCGTGCCGCCGTCTTCGGGGTATTCGGCTTCGGCGATGTGGGCGACCGTAGATTTGAGCGCATTTCCATTCCATACAAAGGCGATCCAACCGGCGTCGCTATTAGTGCCGACCTTGTGCCAGCCGTTTTGCGGCTCGATCCGATAGTCGAGCGCGAGCGCGCGGGGGCCTAGGTGGATGCCGACTTCGTTGGGGTCGGTACTCGGCCAGAACAACAAGCTGCGGCGGCTTGTGCTACGCCAGGGGGTGACGCCGACACCCGCATCGGGGCGGATGACATTGAGGGCCCAGCAGGCGATGCGGCGCGGTTTGTCGCGCATGTTTTTGAAGCCGTGGCGGATGTGGAGCATTGGTCGTTCGGCGTCGAGCGCGATCTCCATAGTCAAGCGCAAACCCGAGCTGTCGTCTGGGGCGGCGGTGAGGCGCACGGCGCGCGCGCCGGTCAGCTCAGCGGTGGCTGGTTGCAGGGCCGGCAGCCCGGATTCGGGGATCTGGGTCGGCTCGAAAAACCACGAGCGCACGCCGATGTATTCGTATTCGCGGGAGACGTGGAGGGGGTTTTCGCCGCCTTTGAGGCGGAAGGCGAGGACCCGAGGATAGGGCGTGGCAATGGCAAAAGCCTCGGCGTGGTCGTTTTTGAGCCAAAAGCCAGTAAAGCCTTCGTACTGGTCGGTTTGAGCGGCTAGGGGCAGGGCGGTCAAGAGTAGAACACAACAGGCGATGCGCATGGGATTCCTCTGCTTTAAGGGTAGGAGACAGTCAGGGAGTTGTCGGCGACCGATTAATTGTGCATGATAGGGCCTCCGAATATACTCGTCAACGCAACAAAGGAGAAAACCAATGATCGTCGAAGAAGTACGGCTGTGGAAGTTGACTCGTCGCCACGTGCGCGAGCGGCTGGAACAGGGCCTGATCAAGGGGGCAATCCTGCCCACTGGTAGCACAGAGCAGCACAACGAGCACTTGGCCATGGAGCACGATACCGCCAGTGCGGCGCATGTGGCGCACCAAGCGGCCTTGCAGCTCTATCCGCAAGTGGTGGTGGCCACGCCTCTGTCCATAGGCATATCCGAGCATTGGATGGAGTTCCCCGGCACCTTGAGCCTGCGGCCAGAGACCTTCTTTGCCGTGGCCTACGACGTGTGCGAGTCGCTCAAGCGGCACGGGGTTGAGCACGTCCTGATATGCAATGGCCACGCTGGCAACGGCCCGTTGGGCGGCCAAGTCGAGGAGTTCAGCCAGCGGCTGGATATGGATGTGCAGTTTTATTCGTATTGGGCAGCGTATTCGAAGGAGTTGGTCGTCGAGGTGCTGGAGTCGGGGGATTGCCCGGCGCACGCAGCCGAGTTTGAGACCTCGTTTGCCATGGCGGCGTTTCCCGAGAACGTGCAGTGGAAAGGGGTCGATTACGAGGGAGCCAATCTCCAGATACAGAGCGAGAGCTACGCGCCGCGCGACCCGATCTACTTTGAGGCGGGCCGCGACTTAGCCACGCCCAAGAAGGGGCGGGTGATGGCCGATGTGGCCATTGATTGGGTCGCCGCTAAGATGCAGGAGATGATCGGCGAGTGAGTGCTGGTGGCTCTCTTGACAAGGATATTTTCTGTATGGTATTGTTGGGTATGACTTCAACCCAACAGAAAGGAGATATGCTATGACGGAGCTTACGGAGCGGGTTGCTCGGCTCGAAGGAGCGTATGACCATCTGGCGACCAAAGCTGATATTGCTGAACTCAAAGCAGCCACTCAGGCCGATATTGCTGAACTCAAAGCAGCCACTCAGGCCGATATACAGGCGCTGAACGACGATTTGACGAAAAAAATCGGGACTGTGGAGAAAGAGGTCGCTGGGTTAAAAAGTGGTGCCAAGACACTAGCAACGGCCGTTAGTGTGGGGCTAGTGGCCGTTCAACTCATTCTTAAGTACGCTCTCCCGTAGCCACCTATTGCTTTCAAAACAAACGCCCTGCTCCCGTAAGGAAGCAGGGCGTTTCGCATACCCTGAAAAAGCAGTCGCGGCTTGCTTAGTAGATACCGCTTGATCGCTTCTGCTTGTTGTGTCCGTTCTCCGCTAATCAGCAAATAAGCGATCAAATTTGTATCGACAACAATCAAGGGCGTCCCTCCGCTTTAGCTTTTCTCAAAAACTCATCCGTCAAAGGTGGGGCATCCGAAACTCGGTTTCTCAATTCTGCTAACTTTTTCAGCAGTTCTTCCGTACTCTCGCGCTGGCGAATCAAGACTTCCTCTAGGCAGCCGATTGCCTCGCTGCTCACACTTCGACGATGTGCGGCAGCACGTACCTCTAGTTCTTTATAGAGTTTGAGCGGCATATTCTTTATCGTAACATTGACAGCCATAGCAACCTCCGCAATACGACAGAAAAGAGTATCCTTGCAGAAGCTATGCGATCAATGAACTTGGGGCAATACAAACGCCCTGCTCCCCAAGGGAAGCAGGGCGTTTCGCATACCCTGAAAAAGCTGTTGCGTCTTGCTCTACTGAGCGGCCTTGATCTGGCCCCAGCTTACGTCCTCGACGGCGGTCGCGGACTCCATCTCCGGCAATAGCTGATCCAGCAACACATCGTTGGTGGCCGTGCAGCAGCTTTCCGGTGACATGGTCCAGAAGCCCTGATAGCTTTCGAGTGCGCACTCAGTGCATGGCTCGTCGAAGTCACCCACAGTCACGGACGTGTGGATGATCTCGTCTTCCGCGAGGTCGAAGATCACGGCTTGCTCTGGGGTGGCCGACTCGTCGTTGGGCATCGAAATGATCGGCGTGATAGCCAGTTCGTAGTAATAGGTACTCTCGCCGAACTGCTCGCCGTCGTAGCCCCAGCCGAAAGTAATAAAGTCGCTGCCATCCACGAACCACTCCAGCGCCCGCACCGGACGGTAGAACTGATAGGCACCTTCCACCGGTGGCACGGCCCATTTGTAGCTAAAGTTGTTGGCCGGTTCGCCTTCGAGGTTGTGCTCTTCGGTCGGCGTGTGGTCTGGGTTGACCTCTACTTCCCAGGCGTCGTCCTGCCAGAAGGCCGAGGGGTTTTCGCGGTCCAGGTTGTGGACATTGTCGAAGACCTCGGTCATGTAGTAGAGCTTATTCGCGTTGTCGTTCCAGCCGATGAGGTGGCGGATATTAATGTCGCTAACATCAATCTCGCCACGGCCCACGGGCTGGATGTCGGCCACCGGCGAATAGAGACGGTCGTTGCGAATCGTGTACGGATCGATTGGCACGACGTCCCAGTCCGACAGATCGCCATCCATGGTGGGGACGAGATTGTCGGGGAACTGCACGGCGAAATAGAGTTCGCCGGGAGGCGCATGGCCAAAGGACGTACCGCACAAGCCCATGACCAAAGCTGCCGCTAAAACGAATTTGGTCCGCTCTTTCATAGCGAAAATCCTCCTTAGGAGAAGTGAGAAATGCTGTGTAAAAAAACTGCACCAAGGGTTTAGGCCCAAGCTCAAAGATGACGTAAGTCTAAAAAAAAAAAAACTTACGTGTCAAGCACTTCCTCGCTTTTCCACAAAAAAATACGGGCGGGGAAATAAATCCCTCGCCCGTTGCCACAGCACCAATTGTATGTATTGGTCAATAAGCGACTGAGAGAATACCAGCGCGTTCTTCTTTGTCTTCTAGTTGCAGTCGCCAGATATAGGTACCCGGGGGCACGAGCTGCTGAGCGGCGTCGCGGCCGTCCCAGCGATGGGCGAATTCGCCGCTGCGCGCGGTGATGGGCGGCAACTCGACTACGAGTTGACCAGCGAGATTGTAGATCGCCAGTTGCACTGGGCGGCTAGCTGTAACTTCGCGCAGCTTATAGGCGATTTCCACGGTCTCGTTCACTCCGTCGCCATTCGGCGTAAGCGGGTTGGAAGTCACGGCAATATCGACGAGGAGCCGGCCGCCGACGGGCGTGTTGACGGCGAGGGCATCGCCTGAAAAGCGAAAGGTGGCGTTACCCGGGCGAACTTGCTGTTTGATCTGGTCGGGGTCGTTGCTGTCGAAGACCCAGCCCGAAAACTCAGTACCAAAGCGCAGGACCGGCACCACAAAGCTCACTTCGAGCTGTTTGAAGCTGTCGTCTTCGCCTTGCAAGCGGGGGAAGGACACCACGAAGTGGTCGTCTTGTATATCTGGAACAAAGGCGTTCAAGTCCAGTTCGGTGCCGTCGCGTTTGACCGCAGAGACGGCTTGGACTTGGGCATGGGTGCGGATCTCCAGCCGGTCGAAGCCGGTGTCGCCAGCGGTAAATTCCGGCCGGATGACGTAGGTAAATTCCGTGGGCGCGAAGGAATCGACGGCAATGGGCCACACTTCGCCGAGGATTTCTCGGGCAGCCGGCGCATCGCCGAATTGGATCGTGAGTGAGCGGATGCGCGGCGCAGTGGTAAAGGTAGAAAACAGGCGAAAGGCGAGTTGGATGTAGCGGCTCGGCCCGGGCGACAAAAGCGGCGTGCCGTCGCGCCACGCCTCAGCCGGCTCGTCGCTGTCGCGCAAACCCGCGGCAAAGTCGTAGGGCGGTGACCAGAAGCTCCAGTTGTCGGTGTCGTACACGGTGGGCAGGCGACCGGACGGGTCGAGTTTTTCGTATTCTTTTAAGGTGATCGGGCGGATGTCGCCGTTGATGTTTTCGTCGAAGTAGAGGCTGGGATCGGGGGTGTTGCCAGTGCGGGTGCGAACCTCGATGCGGGTGCCCTCGGGCACGTCGGCGTCCCAGCGAATTTTGCCCCAGTTGATTGGCTGGCCAAAGTCGAGAATCTGGGTGACGAGGACGGTCTCCTCGACAAAGCCCTCGCCGTACACCTCGAATTCGGCGACCTCCCAGTCGCGCAGGGGAAAGGCTTGGGCGGTGATGTAGCGGATCGACTCGGTGGGAAAGCGCAACTCTACTACGGGATCGAGATTTTCGCGGTTGGATTCGATTACGGTAAGCGCGGGGTCTTGGTTGCGGACCCAGCGCAGGCCTTTAGTGACGCGGCTGACTCGGTCGCAGGGACTGTTGGCAAAGCGCACGTTGTTGTCGCCTTTGCGCAGTTCGTACCAAGCGAGGAAGTTGGCGGCGAAGCTGTCTTCGCCAAATGCCTCTAGGGGCGGCTTAGGCTCAGTGAGTTCCTCGATGAGCAAGATGTCGTCTTCCTGCCCGAGGCGGGGAAGAAAGCGGATGCGGTTGACTGGCACAGCTGTGCTAAAGTCGATGACCACGGAGTTTTTCCAGCCTTCGCCGGTGACCCCGGCGACGATTCTGCCGCCGCTGAAGATGCCTTGGCCTGGGGTGAAGCGGCGGAAGTGGGCTGTAGTGAAATCGCCGTCGAATTGCTTTTTCACGGCGCGGATCTGGTCGTCGCGGGCCGAGCAGCCGTCGGTCGTCTGGATTTGGCCTCCAGTGTACGGCAGTAGAGTGTTGATATCCGCGGCATTGGGGTCAATCAGGGTTAGGTTGACCGCTGGGTCGATGAAGCGCGGCCCAATGGCGTTGTCGGCAAAGTCGATGAGGGTATCCGCAGCCGCGCCGTGGGGCGTGACGCCCACGGGTTCGGTGCCCACGAGTTGGCCCTCGGCATCAAAGAGCCAGTACTCACCAGCCCCTTCTTCGGACAGCAGGCTGGGCCAAGGGTTGCCCTCGTCTCCCCCGACGCGAAACTCCCCGCGGCTGTGCGCCGGCGCAATCGATAGGACGAGCAGGAAACACGAAACAATGATGTACTGCATGGCGTCTCTTCCTTGAGATGCTGGTAATATAAAAAAAGAAGAGGTCGATTTGGCAAGTTAAGATATGCACACGGCGCACCTTATTTAACTTGATTTATGCCTGTACTTTGGTTGTTTTATGCAGCAAACCGCACGGAGGATGGACATGAAAGCGCATTGTGCCGCGGCCAGCCTCGTCTTAGTGCTCTGGCTGCCGAGTGGAAGTTGGGCTCTCGATACGGTCTCGATTGGAGAGGGCGGCGAGTTGGACTGGCAGGGTGAAGGCGAGGCAGTCGTCACCGCCATTGACGCCGAGCACCGCTCGCCCTTAGATCCCAACAACCTGCTGGTGGGCAACGCACCTGGCGACTTAATCGAATTCGCACGCGACGACTTTTCCCACAGCATCCTGCCTCTGCGCATTGCCGAGGGAGAGAACGTGGCCGTCGGCACTATCGAACGCGGCGGCGATATAGATTCGCCCAATGTCTTCGACTTCAGCGGCACGTTCAAGCCGCTCGACTTGGAGATGATGCTAAAGGAGTTGCTCTCGGACGAGCCGGGCGGCGAGCTGTTGGCCTTTGAGCGCAAGAATCAGAATTCCCTCGGCATCCTAGTCCTGCTCAATTTAGGAGCGCGCTTCGGGGTCGAGCGCATACGCATCTACCCGCGCAATACGGTTGTGCCCTCGCCCTCGACCCCCTTCCAAAACGACTACCTGCGGGCGTATGAGCTTTTTACCAACGACGGCCTGAATCTGACCAGCGAGAACACGCCTATCTGGAGGCCGCTGATCGCCGAGACCGACAACCAAGTCGCGGTTATCGACGTGCCGCTCGACCCGCCGCGCTACGTTCAGCACCTGCGCTTGCGGGCGACTTCGCCGGTAGATTTTGAGATCGACGAGATCGAGGTTTTCGGCAAGGGCTTTTTGTCGCGGGCTCAGTACGTGTCGGACATTTTCGACGCTGGGCAACCCGCTGTGTGGGGCACCTTGCGCTGGGTGGAAGAGGTGTTGGGCGATCCGCGCTTCTCCAGCGCACAGATTCGCACGCGCACCGGCACGGACACCTCGCCCTTTGTGTACACCCGCCGACTGCGCGGCAAGCAAGACGCCGAGGACATTCCTTTTTCGCTGGCAAACCCCGGGGAGGAGATGGGCCTAGCCGAGTATCGGAAATTTCCCCAAGAGGCCGGTCAGACGCCCATTACCGATGACGCGGGCCGCGAGTGGATGGCCGGAGCCGTGACCGACGACCTGATCAATTGGAGTCCTTTTAGCACGCCTTATCCGGCAGACGCGGCCAACGGCCCGGGCCTGCCCATTGTTTCGCCTAGTCCGCGCCGCTACATGCAGTTTGAGGTCGTCTTTAACAGCAGCGACCTAGAGGCCGCGCGGGTGATCAAGTCGCTGAGCTTCGACTTGTTGACGCCGCCGTTTGCCGACGCCTTAGTCGGCGAGGTTTTTCCGCGCGAGGTAAAGGTATCTGAGGAAGTGTCCTTCACCTTTGCCGTGCGCACCACTATGGGCACGGACGGCCTGCGCGGCTTTGACACCATCGACATCAACACGCCGACGCGGGTGTCGAGCATCGACGCAGTGCAGATCATTGATAGCGCTGACGCGGTCGTGGCCGAGCACCTATTCGACAGCCTCGACGCGGCCAGTGGGGATTTCGCCATTGCCGAGGTGACCGACGACCACTTTGCCGTGCGCTTCCCCGTGGTAACCGATGACCAGACCGAGGTGCATATTCGCTTCCAGACCAACGTGCTAACGTACAGCACCAATTTCACCGCGGCGGCGCGGCTCACCACCGAGCCGGGTGCCGCCCAAGTCATTGACCCAGGCAATGTGGCCTTTTTGGGCGCCGGCGACGAGGACGCCTTTTCCGGCACCACGGTACTCAGCCCGTCCGTATTGGCCGAAGGGCAGCTATTGGGTCAGGTGCAGGCTGCGCCCAACCCCTTTACCCCCAATGGCGATGGCATCAACGACGAGGCGATCATCCACTATAGCCTGCTATCGCTGAGCACCCCGCGGCCGGTCGAAGTCGCGCTCTATGACTTGAGCGGTCAGCGCGTGCGCGTCCTCTTCGCCGGTGAAGAGGCAAATGGCCGCTACACAGACAAGGTGTGGAACGGCCGCGACGACCAAGGCCAGCTAGTTCCCCCGGGTCTGTACGTGGCCCGCGTCTTTGTCGCCGGGGATTCGGGCGATGCCGAGCAGAGCCGCGTCGTAGCCGTCGCGTACTAACGCACCAATCTCTCCAACCGATTTTGCACGCCGAGTAGCACATGCCCGAAAACGGCCCAGTGGCTCGCGTTGTGCATCGAGAAGTCGTTGGATCAACCGCCGAAAATTTGTTCGATCTGGGCTTCCATTTCCCGCCGCGCCACCTTTTCTATGCGGTGGGCGCGCTGGTTGCGGCTAAAGGCCGCGAATTGGGCGTCCGCGTCGGCTTGGCGTCCAGTGCGTTGGTAGAGGTGCCCAAGGAACAGATGGGCTTGGTAGTCGCGCGGAGCGATCTGGAGCAGATGCTCAAACAGGGGCACGGCTTCTGCATAGCGCCCTTGGCGGGCATAGAGCATACCCAAGCTCCAGTGGGGATGCGCGGCCTTGGAATCAAGCGCGCTGGCGTGGCGCAAGAGTTTTTCGGCCTCCGCTAGTTGGTCTGTCTGCCCGAGGGCCATGCCCGTCCCTTGTTCGAGTTGGATGAGCAGGTCGGCGAGGCGGGCTGGGTACTCGGTCACGTGCGGCTCGCGCTGCATTAGCTGCTCAAACTCGGCGATGGCCTCGCGGTGTTGCCCCTGCTCCGCGTACAGGCGAGCCAGTTGATAGCGCACGAGCGTCGAGTCTGGGTTTAGTTTGAGCGTGCGGCTATAAGCTCGGGCAGCGCGTTGGGGTTGGTCCGTCATCAGGAGGGCATAGCCGAGGCCGCCGTGCGCGGCTGCCCAGTTGGGCCGCGCCGCGGCAACCTCGGAGTACGCGGCTGCGGCTGCGTCGTAGCGCCGGGCGAGCAGCGCGGTGTGGCCGAGGAGAAAGCGCATGTCCACGTCGTTAGGCTGCGTTTTAAGGTAGCGCCGATAGAGGTCCATGGCCTTGCCGTAGCGCTCGGCCTCGCCGTGGAGCGCGGCGAGGCCGAGGAGTGGTTCGGCAAAAGTGGAATCGCGAGCAATGGCGCGGCGGTAGTGGCGGGCGGCGTGGGCTGGCATGTCCCGTTCTTCGTACGCGTAGCCGAGATAGTAGTGCTCGTGGGCATTGCCTTCGCGGTCCATCGCCCCCGTGGCCAGATTGCAAAAGACCAATAGCCCGGCAACGGCGGCGAGCGCGGGCCAAGGCCGGTGCCACAGGGCACGCACCCCACAAGCCGCAAACAGCAACAGTACTGGTATGGCTGGCAAGCGATAGCGCCCGGTGACGAAAAACAGAACCACGGAAAGCGCGTAGCAGGCCACAAAGAGCGCCAGCAAGCGTCCCTCGGGCGATTCGGAGGAGCGCAGAAAGGCAAAAAGCCCCAAGAGGGCCAGCGGCGCGACCAAACCGAAGGGGAACGCCAGCCCCTTTTTCCACAGCAGGATCGACAAAAGCGAGGAGTCATTGCGGGCGAAGTAGAGGTCGCGGTTGCGCGGAATTTCGTCGCCGCGCAGGAATAGGTAGCCCTTGTAGGCCAGCAAGCGCAAGAAATCGAGCGGCTCGGAGGTTATGTATTGCCAAGATTGGGCAAAAAAATAGCGCGACTTGGCTGAAGGCTGCTCGATACCGGCGCGGCGTTCGGGCATTTCCACCAACTCGACCCAATCCCGTCCCGGGCGGATGCGGGTCGTTTGCTCGTAGTCGGCATTGTTGCCGATGTAAAAGTTGATGCCCGCGTTGTGCGAGATAAGCACTAAATCGCCACCGACCGCCCAGTTGCGATACGCGACCGGCGCGATGACCAGCGCACAGCCCAAGAGCAGAAAAGCCGCCGGGCGAAACTGACGCTGGCGCCAGTAGAGATGGCCCAACAGCACGGGCGCGAAGAGCAGCACGTTGGCCACGGCGAGCGCGGACAGGCCCAGCAGCACACCGGCTGCTAGCCAGCGCGCCCAACCGCCCTCGCCGACTGCGAGCAATAGCACGAGCAAGTTGAGGCAACAGGCCAGCAGAGTCGGCAGCAACTCGCCGCCAAAGTAGATCAGGGGACCGTACAACGCTGCGGCAAAACCCGCGCCGAGTCCGATTTTCGCGCCAAAGACCCGGTGTCCCAACAGGCAGATGAGGACGCAGACGAGCGCGCCGATGACGGCTTGGATGAGGCGCGGCAGGTAGAGGTCATCTCCGGCGAGTGCAAAGAGGACGCCGAGGAGCACGGGGTAGAGCGGCGGTTGCCAGAAAGGCGCGGGCCGACCTGCAAAGGAGACATCGCTTAGGTAGCGTGCTTCCTCGGTATAGGTGCGGGCATCGACGACAGGTGCGGTGAAAAGCGGGCTGGCGCGTATTTCGTGAAGGTAGTACAGGCGCGCTGAGAGGGCGAGCGCAAAGACGGCCACCACCCCCACGAACATCCAGCGTCTAGCCATGTAGCAATTCTACATCATTCATAACTACTGTTACGCATCCGGGTAGGGGGCGGTTTCAAACCGCCCCCTACTGCAATCCCGCGTAGATCGAGATAAAGATCTGATTGATAATTACCGCGTCCTCGCCCCGTGGCTGGCGGCGGTCGATTTTCATGCCCGCATGGGTTGTGACCTTGTAGCCGAGATAATCGGAGATATTGGCCAACTGCAAGGCCCAGACTAGGCCGTTGAAGTCGTTAGAGTCGCGCTTCAGGTCGTTGAGGAAGGTCATCTCCAGCCCGCTCATCAGGGTTGTGTGGCTGAGCAGGGGAAAGCCGAGGATGAAGCCGCCGATCTCGGCCAGTTCGGTGCGTTCGTCGGCTGAAATCAGGTCGCGGCTCTGACGGCGGTACTCGCTTTTCCAGCGCGGCTCCAGCCACAGGTGCCCAAAGTCGAAGCGGTAGCTGATTTTGTTGATTAGGCCAAAGAAAAAGTCGCGCTCGCGCAGGCCCAACAGCGCGCGCTCATTGGCATTCAGCCGCTGGTGGTACAGATCGTATTTGAGGTAATTGGCCGTCAGCAGGCCGCGCAGCTTGTAGTCGTGGCCGACCCACAGGCTGTTGATCCAAGCGTCGCGAGCGATGAGAGGATCCTCGACTTTGGTCGGTTCACCAGTGCGGATATTGGCGTTGGGCAGCCACTGCAAGAGGTCGTCGGGAATGTCGTCGGTCGTGGACTTGAGCATCTCAAAGACGCGGAAGCGACCCCAAGCAGGGGTGTCGCGGTCGAGGGTCAGCAGGACGTAATTGGCGTGGTTTTTTTGGTTGGAAGAAATGAGATCCTCGCGCAAGACGCCGACCATCAGCCGCAGCTCTGGGGTGAAATGGACGCCGCCGTAGGCATTGTATCCTTGGTGATCTTTCTTGTAAGGGTAGTCGGGCAATTCGTCGTTTTCAAAGCGATCGACCCACAGGTTGTTGTTCAGGTCGATGCCGAAGAGGAAGTCGGGCCGATCGACGTTGTGGCGCAGGAACGGCTCCTCGTAGTCCGGGATGAGGTTGCTCAAGAAGCGGTTGTCGTTCTGGTTGAAATCCGAGATAAAGTCGTTGTTCTCATCCCAGCCGGGGAAGACGCTCGGATCGCCGACCTGCCAGTCTTTGCGCACGGTGTCGGGAAATTCGTCTTGGTCGTCGTTGTCCTCGACTAGTTCGACGACGTGGATGCGTTCGTCCTCGTAGTCGATAAAGCCATCGCCTTGGGCGGTGAATGTACGGGTGGAGTAGCGAGGATCCATGCTGTACGCCTCGCCAAAGAAGAAGAAGGGAAACGCGACCCGCGAGAGGTTCATCATCCACGCGGACGCGGCGCGGTCGCCGCGGATGCCCGAGAAGGTGGTGTGGGTTTTGGCGACAACATTGGGATATTTGGTGTAGTTGTAGTTGAGGTCGTACTCGCCGTAGAAATCGAAGCCGAGGACCTGTTGCAGCTCTAGGGTTGCGCCCCAGATCTGGGTGGAGGTCGGTAGGCCGTAGTCGAAACTGACGATCTGCAAATTGGTGTTGTCGCGGACGTTGCCCTCGGCTTGGGCGACGAGCAAGAGTACGGACTCACCGCTGGCATTGAGTTGGCTGTCGGAGGTGACCCAGACCTGATAGTCGTTGCCCAGCACGAGGCGGAATTCGACCTTTTTGATTTCTTCTTTGGTGCCCGAGGCGCGGTTGACAAAGGCCGGGCTGTCAAAGTCGTAGCGCAGGCGGATCTCTTCGGCCCCATCGGCCGAAAGGAAGCCCTCCCCCACGAGGCCGCCCTCGACGATCGGCTCAAAGCGGATGGCCTTGCCGTTGTCTTGGGTGCCGTCGAGATAGGTGATGATGATGTCCGAACCGGCGCTGAAGAAGGCCGCACCGCCGACGCCGTCCTCGGGGCTGTCGTCGCGCAAGACGATCTCGACGATCGAAACGGTCTGGTTCTGATCGACCGATAGCTCGCCGGTGAAGGGGTTGCCGGTAAAGCCGTCGATAAGGGTGTTGGACTGGTGGGCGTTGACCATGGTCAACCCCACGGTGGCGAAATCGCCTACCTGCGCGGTGGCGCGGCTGCCGAACATGGATGTGGCATTGGTGACCAAGCTCTCTTGATCGTTGGTTGACGCGCCGCCGGGGCGGCTGATACGGGAGTAGATCAGGGTGCCTTGGTATTTATCGGCTGCGTAGTCGAATTGAATGCCGTCCCAGCGCGGCTTAGAGAAGGTCATCGGCGTCAGGGTCGAGCGAATTTTGGTGCCGGCCGTCAGGGCGTAGTGGTGCTGGCCCTTGGAGTCGGCCGAGATGACCACGCCGCTAAACCAGCGCTCGAAATTACTGGACTTCAGCACCGAAGAGCCAAACTGCCGGGGTTGGGTCTGCGAGTTGTTGAAAACCAGCCAGCCTCGGGTGACGAGGTTGCCGTAGAGGTCGTAGTAGTAATCGCCTTCGCGGATGGCGCTGACGTAGCGCTGGTAGTGATCGCGGGCGTAATTGGAGTATTCCCACTGCCGCCACTGGTATTCGTTAAAAAGCTCCTGCGGCACGTACCACCTGCGCTTAGCCGGGTCGAGGGCGCCGAACAGGACACCGGACCCCTGTGGCTCAAAGGAAACCACCCCACCCCTTTTGACCGTGCCGAGGCGAGCGCCGTATTCTTGGGCGTTAGCAGCAGCACTGCCGAGCCATAGAATGGCTATTGCCGTCCAGAACATCCATTTCCGGTTCACTGCAATCCCTCCTTCAATTAGGAATTAAGAATTAGGAATTACGATATGGACCCAAACGCTTCCCACCTCGCGCTGCTTGGCAAACTCTAATTCGCAATTCTCAATTCCTAATTCGTAATTCTCAATGATAATCGGCCCTAGGCGTTCCAGCAATAACTAGTAGGCCACGGCGATAATACGCGCTTGGGTCGTCGGTTGCCCCTCGGCGTCGGCGTCGAGTTGGACTTGGCACAGATATAGCCCGGGCGGCGCACGGCGACCGTGGTCATCGACGCCGTCCCAACGCACGGTGGTGCGGCCGCTTAGCACCATTTCCTCGCGCCGCCAAACCCGTCGCCCATTGAGCGTGTAAATCCGCACTTGCAGGCGGCGGCTAGAAGTGAGCTTGAAGATATCCAGCGAGATTTCAGCCGCGTCGTTGATCCCGTCGCCGTTGGGGGTAAAGGGGTTGGGACCGACGGTGAGACCATGGACGAGATCGCTGTCGATGGGGACGTTGATCGACAGCGTGTTGCTGGTAACCCCTTCGTCGGCGTTGCCCGCTTCAACGGCCTGCCAAGCCACCTCAGCATCAGCGCTCGCTGCATTGCGCACGAACAGGCGTAATGTGGTGCCGTTGAGAAAAACCGGTGCTGAAAGGCGCAAGCGGAAGCGCTGGCCCGGCCCGGTTACAATGCCGCGCTCGGTCGCGGAAAGGCGGTTGTACGCGCGCGAGTCGAGCGAGTCGCCGAGCGCGTCAAAGGGGAACTGAGCGCCGTCGCCGCGCAGAATGCGGAAGTAGCGGACGGGGCCTTGCTCCTCGCCGGGCAGATCTTGGTAGCTGGTTTGGTCGATCTCGCTGAACTGGTCACCATTGCGGCGGAAGTAGCGGATGGCCCCCCGCTCGTCTTCGTCGAGGGTGCCGTACGCCGCGCCCGTAAGCGGCAAGCCGTCTTGGGTCACAGGCACCTCTTCGCCTTCAAGGGTAATGCGATTGTACGTGCGGCTGGCTGCGGGCAGGATGTTGAGCGCGTCGTCTAGGCGCACCCAGATCGAATCGCCGCCGTTGGCCAAAAGCGCGGCTTGAGTCTGGTCGCTGGCTGTGAACACGCCGCGCTCGGTCCCAGGGCGAAAGACCTTTTCGCCATCTGGGCCGCTGATGCCAAGCTCCAAGAGTTCGAGCTTTTCCGAGGCCGGCATGGTCAGCAGAATCTCGTTGAAGCCAGAACTGCGCGAGGCCGCAGGCGACTCGATGAAGTAGGGCTGAGCAAAGACGTCAAAGGTCTCCCGCACACCGGAGACTTCCACCGAGGCCGGCCACAGCTCGGCCGCGATGCGCTCGGCCACGGGATTGAGCAGTTCGACCGCGAGCGAGCGAATCGAAGCTGCGGCCTCGCGGTCGGTGGTAATCATCTCGACTTGGAACTGCATGAATTTGCGCAGGCCGGGGGAGGTGACGATGTCGCCGGGCTGCTGGTAGGCGCGGCTCCAAGGGCTCCAGCCGCTGGTGGACACGAAGGTGGTATCGGCTGGCCCCTTGAGTCGGGCCAAGAGGTTTTTCCAAGCGTCATAGGTGATTTCGTTGCCCGTTTTGTCGAAGTAGCGAACGACCTTGCCCAGCAGGTCGCCGGTGCGGGTGCGGATTGCGACGGTCGTACCTGGGGGTGTCTCGGCCTCCCAAGTAATGGCCCCGAAGTTGCGCGCCCCAGGCAATGCAATAAGGTCGGAGGTCAGCACTACTTGCGCTGGATAGCCCGTGGAAAAAAGCTGGTACTCGGCAATGTTCGGCCCGGTGTTGTACCCGCCTCGACGGCGCGGGTCTGCCGAGATGATGCTTATTTCGAGAAAGCGGAGCTTGGGACTAGGATCATAGGTGTCGAGAATGTGTTCAAAGCGGTCGCGGCTATTGTCCTCGCGAAAGCGGGGACTGAGGCGCGACCACTTGATCTTGCCGCGCGTGTCGCGCGAGCCGTCGGAGCCTCGGATCAAATACCCGTCTATATAGGGCCGGGGCCGGGTCGAGGAAATGCGCATGGCGTCGAGCCAAAACGACGCGCCCATATCAACGGTGAGCACGCCGCGCTCGATGGTCGGCGACCAAACCAGATGCAGGAAGTTGGTGTTGAAATCCGCGTCGAAAGCCGGTCCTGGTATGAAGCCGTCGCCGGTCAGGTCGAGCTGGCCGCCGCCGGCCACCAAGCCGTTGCTGATGTTATCGCCAAACCCGTACACCTCGATTCCGGCCAGCCGCGGCCGCTCGCGCCGGTAGTAATCCAAACGGCCTTGGCGCTGGAGGTCGAGGCTTTCATAGATCGCTTGCTCGACCGGCTCTTCAAAGCCCTGTTCGTCGCGGATGAAATAGACGATCGCGCCGCGCTCGTCGGCCGGCAGAGCCTGCCATTCCTCTGCGCTAATGAGCGCGCCGCGCTCGCCGCGGGTATCGCTGACCACTATGCGGATGGTCTCTACCAGCTTGCCCTGCCAGCCGGGATCGGCGTTGAGCTGTTCGAGACCGATGCGAAAGGTGCGCTGGTCGCGGTTGGGGGCCTTGGTGTTGGCGATGCGTTCAAAGGTGATTTTGTCGGCGTTTTCCTGCACCGGCTCTTGGTCGGGCGCGGCGAGGACGCGGAACTGGAAGAAGGGGTCGCCTAGTTCTTCTTCGACGAAGTGGAGGACGAGGGAATCGACCGCCACGACGCGACCCAAGTCTATTTCGATCCACCAGTCGTCGAGCGGTGCCTGCGGGTCGGGCTCCCAGAAGGTGGTTGGATCGTCGTCGAGGATGTTGGCGGCCGCGGCCGCATTCGAGCCGACGCGGCTGATACCCGGGCGAAAGAAGTAGGAGTAAATGGGGTTGCCCTTGCGGTCGACGATGACCTCGCCTTTTACGTCGCGGGTCTGGGTGCTATCTATGTTGAGGATGGCGGTTTGGTTGCTGCGGCGACGCAGCTCGGGAATGGGGCGGGTGAAGGTTGCTAGGTCGTCGAGCAAATTGAAGTGCTCGCGGAAAAAGTGCGGCTCGACTGTGCCGTCCGGCGACACCTTCACGGCGTGGGTAGGGAGCTGCCAATTTTGCCAGTGCGCGGCTCTGTTGACCACTACGGAGCGGCTAGTGACGCGGTGGCCCTGTTGGGCGTCGGCTGCGATCAGTGGTGCCAAGCAGAGGACGAGAAACGCTAAGAGTTTCATGGTGGCCTCCTAAGCATCTGGTAGTGCGCCTCGCGTTGTGCGATGCGGATGCGGCAATCGACGGGCAGGTCAAAGAAGCGCTGTGGGGGCTGGCCGGGCCAGAGCACGTATAGGCTATCGACGCGGGTGGCCGACCCCAGCCCGAGGTGCAGGAGCGGCTCGTTGCTGCTGCCGAAGCCAAAGCCGCTCTGGCGCTGAGCGCGGATGATGCGGCCAGCGGCAAAGGCGGCCACGCGCGCACCGATGGCGCTGCGATTGGCCGGCGTGCCCACGAGTTCGATGGAAAGATAGTGCTGCGCCGGGCCGTCGTTGCGGTAGAGCGCGTTGTCCCACGTGTCGGCGTCGTAGTGGCCACCCAAGCCAGCGTACAGGTCCAAGTCGCCGTCTTGATCGAAGTCGGCGAAGGTGGCCCCGTGGCCCTTGCCGAGGCTGCCGGTGCCCGCAGTGGCCGTGATGTCGGCGAAAGTGCCGTCGCCCATGTTGCGGTAGAGCGCGTTGGGTTCGAGGCGGGCCATTTGCGGGCCGCCGTTGGCGAGGTAAATATCGACGAAGCCGTCGTTGTCTAGGTCGCCAAGGCCCGCGCCCATACTGCCGAAAGAGCGCTTGAGTCCCGCGGCGACCGCGATGTCGGCAAAGGTGCCGTCGCCGAGGTTGCGATAGAGAAAGGGCCGGTTCGGCTCTATGGCCTCACCGGTGACCATGCTATTGAGGACATCGGGAAAGGCGCTCATAGTTGAAGCAAATAGGTCGAGATGACCGTCGTTGTCAAGGTCAAAAAAGAACGCCACATACCCCCCTTCCACTGGAAAAAGGACTCCAGCGCGCTCGGCCACATCGGCAAAGGTGCCGTCGCCGAGGTTGCGATAGAGGCGGTTGAGTTGGCCGATGTTGACCGCGTACAAGTCGGTCAGGCCATCGCTGTCGAAGTCGCCAGCAGCCGTGCCAATGGTCTGGCCCGAGTCGGCGACTGCGGCGGCGGTCGCTATGTTGAGGAACGCACCGTTTTGCTGGTTGTGCAGGAGTGCGTTTGGCGCGCCCGTACCGGTGACGCCGTTGGCCACGTACAAATCGAGGTATCCGTCGCCGTCGAAGTCGAGCCAAGCGGCCGTAAAGCTGTCGCTGGAGTCGGCCATGCCTGCGGCGCACCCGCTGTCGATGAATGCGCCCGAATCGTTTCTGTACAGTGAGTTGGGTGCCCGGCCCTCCCAAGCGTCGCGGCTGACAAAGAGATCGTCGTCGCCGTCGTTGTCAAAGTCCGCGCTAGCCGCGGCCCAACCACCGTGCGCGTCGGCTAATCCGGCCGCTTGGGCGACATCGCGAAATTGGCCGCCGTCGTTGCGGTAGAGCGAATGTTTGACTTGGATGCCAACGCTGAAGAGATCGAAGTCGCCGTCGCCGTCAAAGTCGAGCCAAGCACTGCCGCGACCGCGATCTTTCTTGGCCACGCCGACGCGCGCAGCCACATCGACAAAGCGCAAGTCGGTCGCTGCTGGCATTGAGGTGCGCAGGGGAAAGCGATAGCGCGGCAGCAGGGCCGGTGCATCTTGGCCCGGCCGCTCGTGAGTCAGCTTGAGTAGCCACAGGGCCTCTAAGCGGTCGATCGACTCCAACAGATCGACCGCTCTTTCGAGCCAAGGCCGCGTGCGGTCGTCCCCCGCCCAGAAAGCCGCGGTGCCGGCCAAGAGATAGGCGTACCCATCGTCTGGATAGGCGTCGAGTAACGAGCGGCTGCGTTCCAAGGCGGCGGGAAAACGGCCGAGGCGCAGCGTGGCTTGGAGCAACAGGTAATGCGCGTCGCGTCGCTGAGGTTGGGCGGATAGTGCTTCGCTGCACAGGGCCGTGGCTCGCTCGAGGTTCATGGTGGCAGCGGCCTGCAAATACAGTTCGGCCAGCAGCAGGCGGCCGTCGAGCGAGTTGGGGTATTCGTCGAGGATTTCATTGACGGCGAGTTCGGCTTCGCGGGCAAAACCGCCAAAGGCGAGGAGCCGCGCTTCGAGCAAGCGAGCCTCTGGTCGCTGGCGCGCTGGTGTCGGCAAGTCATCGAGCAGGTGGCCCGCGCTCTGCCTGCGGCCTTGGCGGATCATGGCTTCGCCGATGCGGATTTGGGCAATCGCGCTGTCGGGTGCCAAGCTGACGACGCGCCGGAAGAGGGCCTCGGACTCGGAGAACCGCCCTTGGTGCAGCAGGCTCAGGGCCTCGGCATAGACGCGGTCGCTTTCGGCCTCGGGCGGGGCTTGGCAGCCGAGGCAAAGGCCGGCCAAGCACAGGACGCGGAAGCGGCGGCTCACGGCGCTTGGTCCAGCTCGCCTAGCTTGGCCCGGGCGCGTTGGTGATCCGGGGCGAGGGCGAGCACCTTTTGCAAGGCTTGTCGCGCTTGTTCCCGCTGCCCTTGCTGCATGAGGATCAGCGCCAGCCCGTAGTGCGATTCCGCGTGGTCTGGGTCGAGCGCAATGCTGCGGGCGAAATGGGCGCGGGCATCGCGGTAGTTGGCTTGGCGGACGTAGGCCAGCCCGAGGACATAGTGGGCGTCGCGGTGATCGGGATTGCGAGCGAGGGCTTGGTGCAACGCGGCAACGGCTCCGGCAAAATCGCCGCTTTTGAAACGCGCGCGGCCTAAGCCATAGGCTGCGGCAAAGGAGTCGGGATCGAGCGCCAAAGAGTGCATAAAATGCGTGGCAGCTTCTTTGGATCTTCCCTCGTGCAAGTACAGGTCGCCGAGCATGATGTAGGCGTCGCGGTGGTCGGGGTTGTGGGCGAGGATTTGCGCCAGCACGGCGCGGGCGTCGGCGAAGCGCTTTTGCTGCGCGTACACGGTGGCGAGGCGCAGGCGAATTTCCACCGAAGTAGAGTCGCTGGCGAGGGCGCGCTTTAGGGAGTCGATCGCCTTGTCCCACGCGCCTTGGCGGATGTAAATGTTGCCCTGATTGAGGTGGCGTTCGGCTGCGCTCAACTGCTGGAAGCGGCCCTGCGCGTTGCGGGCGTCGTCAGGGCGGTTGCACGCGGTGTAGGCTTGGGCCAACAGGTAGTGGGGAGCGGGGTTGTGCGGGTCGGCGGCAGCGACGCGCTCGAGCACGGGAATGGCGGCTACGGGTTCCCTGAGGCGGATGAGCAAGCCGCCCAAGCCAAGGCCGCCTTGGACGTGGTCGGGGTCGCGGGCGAGCAGGTCGGCAAAACCCGCGCGTGCTTGGGACAATTGCTGGTTGCGCACGAGGAGATCGCTGTGGTAGTAGCGGGCTTCAAGGTGGACTTCGGCGAGCTCAGACTTCGGCGAGCTCAGTCGAGTCGTCGAGTCGTCGGGCGCGAGTTCAATGGTGCGTTTGAAGGCTGTGAGTGCGCCCGCAAAATCGCCGGTGGCGCGGCGCATCTCGCCTAGGTAGAAGTGATATTTGGCTCGTTCGGGTGCGAGGGCGATGGCCTGCTCTAGATGGGCTGCGGCTTCTAGGTAGCGGTGCTGGTCGCGCAGCACCGCGGCGAGGGCAAAGTGAGCGCGGGGATGGTCGGGCGTCAGGGCCAAGGCGCGTTCAAAGGCCGCGATGGCGAGTGCGGGCTGGTCGAGCCGAGCGTGAGCTAGCCCTTGCTGAAAATGGGCAGTGCTCGACGAGGAATCGAGCGCCACGGCCTGTGTGAGTTCTGCTAGGGCGCGGGCGGGCCGATTCTGTTGCAGAAAGAGCGTGCCGCGCTGGAGCAAGCGGTGGGCTTCTGCGGGTCGCGCCGCGTCTTGCGGGTCGGGTTGGTCGGCGCAGGCGAGTGCGCCCAAAATCAGCAACTTTCGGCTGAGCTCAAGTCGAAGCAGGCGCGCGGTCATCGCTCAGGTGCCTTGGACCAACGAATCCGGCAGGGCGGCCTTGAGTGCGCGCTCGTCGATCTCGACCCGGCTCTGATAGCGCTGGCGCAAGTCTTGGACGAAGCTGGTGAAGGCCGCGTTTTCCCGCTCGCGGCGCAACAGGGCGCGGGCGCGGCGCTCGACCTGCTCGTACGGTTCGACCCGGCCGGGGTTGCGTCCTTGGACGCGGAAAATGGAGTACCCGTCGCGCACCCGAATCGGCCCGACGAGCTGGTCGGGTTCCGCCGCATAGATGGCGGGGACTAGGCGCGGATAGAGCTTCTCGTCGCGCGGATGGAAGTGGAAGCGGGCTTGCGACTGGACGGCTTGGGCGCGCACGCTACGGTCGGCGAGATCGGCAAAACTCGCACCGGCCGCGAGTTGGTCGCTGAGCCACTGGGCCTCGGCCGGGGTGGACGCGAGCAGTTCTTCGACCTCGACGGATTCTTCGTGATAAAACATGTCGGGATGGCTGTCGTAGTACTCCCACACCTCGGCGTCGGAGAGCATTTCGACGGCTGCGAAGCGATCGCGCACGGCGTTGAGCAGCGCGTCTTGGTAGGCTCGCTTGGCCAGTCGTTGGATGTCCGGGTCGTCGTGCAGGCCCTGTTCGCGGGCAGCGCGGCGCTGGAGGAGGGGCCGCAGCACGAGCCTGTCTAGCGCGGTGCGCGCGCGCGTGCTGTCTTTGAGGCTGCGCTGGGCATTGAGCCGCCGCAATGCCTTGTACGCCGCGGCGACTGTGGCCTGGCCCTCGGCAAAGGTGTAGAGCGGCGCAGTGCACGTGTCGAGTAGTGCGCCGTCTTCCCGCTGGGCCGCGCTGAGCATGAGTTGCAGTCCGTCGCGGTCGAGGGCCGCACCCGCTGCCACGCGGAGCGACTCAAAGTGCTCGGCCTCAACTTGGGCTAAGCGCTCCCTGAACAACTGCTCCTCGATGAGGGATCGGTAGCGCTCGTAGGGCGTGTCGCGGTCTTCGGTGAAGCGGACGATGTGCCAACTGAGGCCGGCGCGCAAAGGAGCGGATATTTCTCCCAAGGGCAGCGTATTGAATACCTCGGCCGGGACGTGTAGGCTGGGCGCGGCCTCGCGGCCAATAAAACCCAACTCGCCGCCCTGTTCAGCCGAGCGCTTGTCGAGCGAGTGAGCGCGGGCCACTTCGGCAAAGGGCTGGCCGGCGTCGAGGGCAGCCACGGCCGCTTCGATTTCAGCGCGGGTGTGGACCAAGATTGCGTTGAGCTTGCGCTCGCGGTGGTAGCCTTCTTCGGCAAAGACGCGCCGCACATCCTCTTCGGGCACTTGCACCTGAGCGGTTAGGTTACGCGCCCGATAGAGGGCGATGACCCGCGCATCCACGGCCTCATCGACGGTGCGTTTTACCGATTGCAGCGTATCCAATCCGTGGGCGAGGGCCTCTTTGAGGATTAGTTGGCGGTCGATGAGCGATTGCATGTATTGCCGCCGCGCCGCGTCGCCGCCTTCGGGGTTGCGCAAGCCTACGGGCAGCTTTTCGACAAAGGACCGCAGGCTCTCCCCTGAGATGGGCACTTCATCGACTCGCGCCACGGGCGCGTTCGTTTCCTGCGAGCAGGCCGCGAGGGCGATAGTGATAGCGAGTATGTACAGAGGACGCATAGATATTTTTTCCTTCTAATATACAGGTGTTCGATTGCCGACCATGCCGGTAAAGCCATCCACCACCAGCCATAGGCCGGCGGCGACGAACTGGCCGAGCACGACCCCGACGAAAAAGGGGCGGGTGAGGAGATACGTGCGGGGACCGCCGTATTTGAGGACGGTGATCTTGATGAGCCAAGCTAAGAAGATCGAAAACCAGATGCTGTTCATTACCCAGCCGGTGCTGACGGCAAAGCCGAGCGGGTGAAAAGGCCACCACACGAAAAAGTGGCGGGCGGTCATCAAGCCGCCCATGATCAGGGCACCAAAACCCGTCCACAGCCATCCGACGAGGCTCGGCCCCGTGGGATTGGCGAGCTTTTTCGCGGCAAAGTCCGAGGGGTATCTGGCAAAGCCCGTGAAGTACTGGGGATGCAGGTTGATCGCGCCGTCGCGGTACGCGAGGTAGAGCATGAACCAGCAGGAGACCACGAGGCTGATAAGTATGGCCGCGACAATCGCCCAAAAGAGCCGGCGGCGGGTACCGCTGATCGCGCTGCCCAAGCGCAGGCTGTTGGCTAGGGGCGCGGTCATAAAGACCAGCAGGTCCCCCGCCCAGACCAAAGAGTAGCCCGTGGCGACCATGCCCGGCGCGCCGAGCGCGGGGACCCCAACGCCGGAGACGACAAAGCCGGCTGGGACCATTTCCGGGGTTACGGTGGGCATGCCCGCTTCGGCGATGACGCGCGCTAGGCCGATGAATATGACCAATGACGAAAACAGAAAGAAGGGCACGATCCAAGCCGGGATTCCGCTCTTCCACAGCCAGAAGCCCATTGCGCTGGTACCGCCGATGAAGAGCCAAAACGCGGCCCGATAGGAGAGGATCTCCGCAGAGTCGTCGATTCGGTCGTCGCCCCACAGGGCCTTGCGCAGGACGTTTTTGAGATGGGGCCGCGCCGTCCACAGCCCGTAGAACACCAAGACGATGAGCGCGCCCATCATCTGATGCCCCATGATCGCACCCACCGGTCCCGACCCGGTCCAAGGCCCCAGTTCCTCGGGGCTGAAGATGCCGATGTAGCGGAAGATGCTTTCTTGTATGACGTGCAGCAGGTAGAAAAACCACAGGCTGAAGGCGATATTGGAGTTGATGAAGTACGCAAAGCCGAACATCAGGAAGTTGATGCGGATGTTGAGCGAGGCCGTGCGGCTGAAGAGTTCGACGCTGGTCTGGAGGGCGAGGGAGGGGACGAAGTTGAAGTAGTGGTGCAGGGCGTTGGTGCTGTTGAACAAGAAGGGCAACAGCAAGCCGCACCACATGATGGGGTTGCGAAAAAAGGGCTTGAGGCTTCTTTGCTTGCCCTCGTCGTCCTGGATCATGGCGAGGGGGACTTGGGCCAGCGGAAAAACGAGGCGCTCGTTGTCAACCCACTGGCGGCGCAAGATGGATATGGCCGCGATAATGGTTGCGTAGAACGCCGCGTAGAATGCAAACCAGCGCCCGAGCGGCTTGAGCCAGACGTCATAGGGGATGGCCGAGCCTTTGGTGCCCTCGTAAAATGCCTTTACTGCGGCCGGATCGTACACCACCATCCAATCGGAGAGAAACGGATGGACTATGTCGGCCCATTGGTTTTCAGGGGTGGCGTAGTAGAAGGTGCCGGTGATCATCGGCAGCAGCATCCCTACTACGCCGCGCGTGGGGATGGCTGTGGCGACGGCCATCATGGCGAAGATTACTACCAACTCGCCGCGCCGAAAACCCCAGCGTCCCAAGGCGACTTGGATAGTCAGCAGCAGGACGAATAGCAAAAAGAACGCCGCTGGCGTGGCCGAGCTTAGCCCGAGGCGCGAGCCTTGGATGACCATGCTCCCGTAAGGAATGCCGATGGCAATGACCAAGCTCAGCGCGGCACCGACGAGGATGCTCCGGCCCGTAATGGCGGCTGGCGTATTGTCAGGGGAGGGGATGGTGGACATGGCTGATGAATTAGGAATTACGAATTAGAAATTGCGAATTTACTATTAATTCAAGCTATTTCATAAATGTCAGCATCTCGTAAGGGGGAGATGCCCCACGCGGCGGCCCCCAGCGTCCTAATTCCTAATTTTTAATTTTTAATTCCTAATTCTTATGAACGCGACAAACAAAGCAAAAACGGCAAATAGAGCAAAAAGCCGGATCATAGCCCTGCTGATTGGTTTGTCGTTCGTCGCGCTCTTTGAGGCAGGCTTGTGGCTGGTAAGCGTCGGGCCGGACGACGCCCTTTTTGTGGCCAGCGACTCATCATACCGCATAAACCCGCAAGCTGCGCGGCGCTTCTTTCCCCGCCAGTACGTGCGCTTGGCCCCTGGGCAGGATCGCTTTGCCCGCGACAAAGACGCGCGCGCATTTCGCGTGTTTGCGCTGGGAGCTTCGACCCTGCTCGGCTTCCCCAACCCCGCCTATACTTCGTTTCCCAATTTCTTGCAACAGATGCTCGCCGATGCGTACTCGGAGCGCGAGGTCGAGGTCGTCAACTGCGGCGTCACGGCCATCAATTCCTTCGTCGTGCGCGAATTTGTCGAGGAGGTGGTCGAGCACGAGCCGGATCTGGTCCTGATCTACGCCGGTCACAACGAGTTCGTGGGACCGTACGGGGCCGCGACTCCGTTTGTGCGCTTGAGTGGCAACTGGTCCTTCATCCAGTTGCAGATGTTCCTACAGCGGACCAAGACCTACTACTTGCTCGACAGTCTGCTGCATTACGTCGCGGCTGCACTGCGTCCCGCCGCACCCGCCGAGTCCTTTGGCGTCCACTTGGTGCAGCGCGAGATCTACTTGGAGGACGAAGCGCACCGGCAGACCGAGGCCCATTACCAGCGCAATATGGCCGAGATAGTCGAAGCGCTGCGCGAGCGCGAGGTGCCGGTCGCGCTCTGTACGCTGGTTTCCAATTTGGCCGGATTTTATCCCCTGCGCTCGCAGGGACCGGTCCCGCCGGACGCCACATCCGCGGATTATCCGCAGCACGCGGCTCTGCACTTTGACGCGGGTTTGGCGCACCAGGCGGCTGGAGATTCAGCGCAGGCACTCGCCGCGTTTGTGCGCGCCCGCGATTTAGACGGCATTCGCCTGCGGGCTTCCTCGCCCTTCAATCGCACCATCCGCGCCTTGGCCGCTGAGTCGGGTGTGATTTTGATCGACGTGGAGCAGGCGTTTGCCGCCCATGCGCCGGCTGGTTTGGTCGGCGACGAGCTAATCACCGAGTATTTGCACCCTACGGTTTGGGGCCACTACCTGATCGCGCAGACCGTAATGACGAGCCTATTTGCGCGGGAGGATGTGGTGGGTTTGGCGGAGGGTCGTGCGGATGCCTTGGACGATTTTGCCGGATATTGCCGCCGCTTGGGCTACGGAGTCCGCGAGCGCGTGCTAGCGCGCAACGACCTAATCCTGCTGCTGAAGAACATGCCGTACGCCGAGCGGCCGCCGATCTTAGAGCAGCGGCTTGCGCACTTAGTCGGCGAGCAGCTAGCCGACCTGCCCAAGCTGAGCTACGCACAGATTGCGGATTTTGCCCGTCGCGGCGGCGTGGCCTTCTTGGCGGCTGTCATCGCCGACCTCGCCGACCCACAGCCGTTGGCTGATGCGCTGGACGAGTTGGTGGGGCCGTTGGGGTTAGGTGTAGGGGCGGTTCGCGAACCGCCC
>JAJEFJ010000067.1 GCA_022820485.1 Candidatus Latescibacterota bacterium | reverse complement strand
TTGTCCAACAGGGGCAAAAAATTGCCCCAAAGGGCAAAAAGTTGCCCTAATAGGGGCAAAAAATTGCCCCAAATAACAGGCGGCAACCCATCGGATACGAAGGGTAGAAAATACTTTCACATTTTTTAAGTTCCATGTTTTTCAATCTGTTAGGTCATGCCCGCACGATTTTTTTGGTGCGTGGTCGGCTTGTTGGCACGAAATGTGCATATATCCGATTGCAGTAACGCCGCTGCGGCAAGAGGCCGCATCCGGTATCCTATCGCGTCGTCTCTGGTCGGCTTGGGGCCGCTGGAACGACGCCTTTCCCATCTCTTGAAAGGAGATTAATCATGGGAACGAAGCAGTTTCGCTTGCTTTGGGTGGCCCTGCTCAGCCTGAGTGGGGTGCTGCCTGCCGCCGCCACGGACTACCAAGCGTCAGATTATCTGCCGCTGGCCGTGGGTAATTCGTGGACGTACGAGCATATCTACCACGACTACAAAGATCGAGAGATGATCCAATGGCCCGCGTACACGGCTCAATTTCCTGAGGAACCCCAATTTACCATCAGGGTGGAGCGTACGGAGGTCATCGACGGCAAGACGTATTACGTACTCAGCGACATGCCGACCAACTGGCCGCCAGCGCCGCCGCATTTTATCGCTGGCAAGAAGCTGCGCTGGGAGGGTACGCATCTGATGGAACGCACCGCCGATGGCGAGCAAGCCCTCTATCGCTTCGACGGTGCCAACGAGATCGGCTACGCTATCTCGACCGACGAGGGGGCCAGCCGGGTCACGGTGAAAATCCTACCCGAACCCGTGCCAGAGTACGCGTTCTATTTCCATGGCAACTTTGAAGGAATTCAGGTGATTGGATTCCTTGCCGGTTATGGCATTGATATAGGCGGCTGGAACATTTACACGACGGACCACCCTCTTTTCATAAATGACATAGATGCCCTCCGAGCAGTGATCGGAGGTACTTCGGTGGAGTATAAAGACGCACTGATTCCTACGGCCTCGCAGTCCTCTTCTTGGGGTCAGGTCAAGCAGTCATTGATGGTGCAGTCACCAGAGAGGAGGACAAACTGATGAGTACGAGACTCTTTCTTTTTATAGCCTTGTTAATCTCCATACTGTGGGAGAGTGAGGCTGTCTATGGGCGCGGCTCGCTTTCGACATGGCCACACGCCAAGCACCCCGACCAAGCCGCACAGGCCGAGGCCTGTACGCTGGATGTGGTGCTAGTCACCTTCCGCAATGCGACGACGCAAGCGTCCGGGACCGCTTACGACTATCACAACCACGACCAGCCCTACGGCGACAACCCCGGAGAGTCGTCGATCCATGCCGACTCCAGTTACACACGGCGCGATTTTGAGCGGCTGTTCAGCGGCGGCTACGACCCTCTGCAAAATTTGCCTTTTGTCGGCTCCAATCAGACGGTGGGCAAAGGCCATAAGCTGCCGGAGGTGTTCGGCAGTGTGCAGGCGTATTACGATTCGATGTCGCTGGATCCCAAGGATCGAGCGAAGGGGATAACGAAAGGCAAATTTCAACTCCATGTGCGCTTAGTCAATCCCGATGATGGAAATGGGTATCCGCGCTGGATCGAACTGCCGCACACCAAGGTCTATTATGCCGAGAAAGAAACGAGTGATAAAAAAGAGAAAGATCACTTCTGGAACGATGCCTATACGGCGGCTTGGAATGCGGTGCAGTGCTGGAACCCAGACTTGGACGACCCCAAGAACGTAACCTGCGGGGTGTCGGATCTCTCTGAGTACGATAAGGGTATTAAGGACCTACCCAACGCCGACTCCGAGGACTTCTCTTGGCAGCGCCTAGTGCGCCGCAAGGTGGTCTATCTGTATTCCGGGGCCACATTTACCGACGAGAATACCACAAAACTGCTGCATCCTCAGGCGGATATGACGACCTTGGCTTCTCCGAGGAGAAAGTCTGACGTCGGCTACCGTTATGTGATGGGGGAGCGCGAGGGCTTTGGCAACACCAATCACGCGATTGACGAGTTCGCCGGAATCGGCCTGCATGTACACGAGATCGGTCATTTGCTCGGTCTTGAGCATGGTCAAGGCGAGTGGTCGCCAGATAATTCTGAGGGGTCTTCCACCCAGTCAGAGACACACAAGGGAGCCAACTTTGTGGGTTGGGGGTTGATGCAAGGTGGACGGGAGGGACCGGAACGGGAGGATAAAAAGAAAAAATTATTGCGCTCCTATGGCTCCTGTCCGGTGCCGATCAACCCGTTTTACCGCATGGATTTGGGCTGGCTGAAGCCGACCGAGATCACCGAGAGTAAGGCCGATTATGCTCTGGCGCTGGGGTCGGTGCATCTGATTGATGTGGGAAAGCGCTTTGGCTCAGGAACGACGAAGCGGGACACGCTGCTTCTTGAACGGCGTAGCCATAATAGCTTTGGTCGCTATATCTCATTCTACGAGTACAAAGATCAGGATCCGGGTCTTTTCATCTGGCGCCGAGGCCAAGGGAAATCAGGCCAGAGTGAGCGGCCGATACTGATCGTGGCTGATGGGCGGCGCATCCGGAACGCTCAAAAGGGTAATCCCACGGTAAAAGAATACCAAGACCAGCTCTCGGATCCGTTCCCAGGGTCGGCGGGGGTCAACGCAGTGTACGCGACCACGGGCGGCGAAGGCCTCCGCCAGCAGACCTTCGGGACTTATGGGCACCTTGATCCGGGCAACTTGGGTGTAGCCCTAACCGACATTCGACGTGGCAATAACAACGATGCGCTGACCTTAGACGTCCAACTTAATTACTGGGCGGGGGATATCGTGCGGCAATTGACCGGAACCCGTCCTACGCGGGAAGTTTGGGGGGACGGGATTCCATCTTGGGACACGGGCACGGTCTATGTCGCTGGCGACGTGACCATTGAGGGCAATGGAGGAGACACAAAGAAGCACAAGGCGAGGTTGACCATCGCCCGGGGGACCGAGGTGCGTTTTCTGGCCAACACAGATGACACCGGAAGTGGCCGGGACACCGCCCGCTCGGAGTTGATCGTTGAAGGTGAACTTATCGTCGAGGAAGCAAGTGGTGTCAGCGACAGCGGCGTTTCCTTCCGCTCGGCCAATGACACGCCATCCAATGCCGATTGGTATGGCATCCGCGTGGTCGGCGATGGTAAAGCGACCCTAGCGGATGCCACGATCCGCGACGGGTCTCGCTGTGTGCAGTATGAAAAGGGTAAAGAGGACGAAGAGGATGAAAACCAAAGCGTCCCCCTCACTACGACGAATGCCACGTTAACAAACTGCGGTGCAACGATAACGCTGCATCCGATAGTCCCGTATCCGTATGCGGGTCAGGAGGCGATACAGGCGACGCTGACCCCGGCTAGCGGTCTAACGGCACCGGACGGGGAGTGGCAATGGCAGCGTCAGCGTCGCTCAACCGATGCGTGGACGAACATTGCTTCGGCGATGAACTCGACCTACACGCCAACGACTGCTGATATCGGCTCACAACTCCGGGCGACGGTGCGCTACCAAGCGGAAACGGGTGTGTATCCGCACGCCCAAAGCGCGGCGACGCTGCCGGTGGCCGGGCTGCCGGGTGCGCTGGATGTTATGGCCTCACCGGAGGATGGTCAGGTGGTGTTGGTGTGGGATGCGGCGGCGGCGAATGGAGCACCGATTAAACGATATGAGGTACGGTGGCGGGTGGCTCGTTCAGGGCATGATTGGCCGGATTGGTCTGCTGTGCCGGGCGGCGGCTCAGCCCTCAATACGACGATTACCGAGCTACTCAACGGCACCGAGTACGAGTTTGCCGTGCGGGCGGTCAACCGCGTAGGGGCAGGGTTAGCGGCCTCGGCTACGGCCACGCCGGCCGGCGTTCCAGATGCGCCGGTGTTGGATGCGCTCGAGCGGAACGGCCGGGTGTCGCTGATTATCAAACTCGGTGCCGACAACGGCTCGCCGATTACGCGGACGGAAACCCGCGTCTATAGCGCCAGCAAGAGCGATACC
>JAJEFJ010000065.1 GCA_022820485.1 Candidatus Latescibacterota bacterium | reverse complement strand
TCGAAAGTAGACTCGGCTGTGCGATCCTCAATCGAATGATCCATCTGGGCAAACCCCAGTCATACCGAGTAGAAAAAAGCAACTGACAAAAAAGCAACATGCCAAAACCATACCCGCGATAGGATTCATGCAACAACGCCGGATGTGGGCATCCCAATCATTCATCAACGAGAAACACAGATTCAGACCTTCTTGGAACTTTTAGAAAACAGCACAACACGCAAGAAAGTGTTCGATATGGTCCTAGCAGCTACTTTGAAAGATAATGGCATATCAGGACTTTATACTGTGAATGTTGATGATTTTAAGACGTTTGATTTTTTGGAAGTCATCAATCCACTGCAATCCCTGTCCAACCAAGCTGGTTTATCCGACACGGACAGTGAAAGTGATGAGGAGTAAGTGGTAAGTGGCAAGTCCCCTAATCACTCATCACTAACCACTAAAACACAATGCTCGACACGGCTTTAGAAATCAGCGCCAGCGCGATGGAAGACATGCCGACCAATCCCATTCCGCACGAATAGCCGGCCAAGAGGATCGGCGCGTATGCCCGCCAGCGCGCCTCGCCAAAGCGCTTCTGCAAGTGATAGCGGCCCAGCAAGGCACCGATGAAGTTGGGCAGCAGAAAGTGCGGCCACGCGCCCACGCCGCCGATGAATCCGTAGAACAGGGCGACCGGCCAGCGCAAGAGTGCTAGCCCGCCCAAAATCCCCGCGCTGCCCAGCGCACCCGTGAGCACGTATTCCCAGCGAATGATGGTCCTAATCAGCTCGTTGCCGCCCTCGGCAAGCGTTGACTTGGCCCAGAACGCCTGCATGGTGGCGTGGAAGGGCCAAAACTTCTGTACGTAAGGATAGGCCGATGAGGGAATCGGCCCGAGCTTCCAGATAAAAGACCAGAATATAAACGAGCAGACGAACATGATTAGCAAAGTAACGCCGGCCAGCTTGACGATGCTGCCGAAGTGAGTGCGGGTTAGCTCTAGTTGCTTGAAGGCCGCGGCTTCGTAGCCCCACTGGAAGAGCGGGATCGGCGCGAACCACACGGCTGCGCCCTGATAGCCCGACAGGTAAAAGGAGCCTTCGCGCAGATAGGGGAAGGACGCCCCTTGCGGCGAGCCGGTCAGGCCGATCATGCGCGCGCCGATGTACGAGTAAATCGGCGTCCACACAAAGCCGAAAAACGCGCTGATCCACCAGGGAAATTCCGGCACCAAATACCACACCAAGACCACGAAGCCGAGCGTGCTCACCGCCCAGATGCCCAAGGCGAGAGGGATGGGGATGTCGCCGCGTCCCTCGGGCAGCCCTTTGTCGTCGCCCTCGCGCTTAACCCCGCGCAAAGCCCACAGGGTCTTGCCGACCATGGCAAAACCCATCACGGCCACGAGGACTGCGCCGCCAATGGAGAAGCTGAGCCAGAAGTCAAAGGAATTGGCGATCTGCGTTGGGATCGCCGACATGCCCGGCTCCCAAGTGTGCAGCACGTCGTACGCGTAGAGCACCGGGTTGACGAGGATGTTGACGAGGAAGGCCGCGGCAAAGGAGCCGACCACGATCCAAAAGGGCAGGACAAAGCCGACCATGACGTGCCCGAGGTCCGTGCCAATGCCCATGATGCTGGCTGGCAGCATTTCCTTGAGGGAGACGGTCAGGTCGATAAACGGAATCGGCAAAATCGTCACGGTTTCGGTAAAGAAAATGCCCGAGATGGTGGGGATGACCACGTAGAACAGGCCCCAGATAATGCCGATAAAGGCCCCGACGCTGAAGACCTCCCACCGCCAGCCTTGGCTCGGCCCCGAACTCTCGGCGAGGGCGGTTGCGCCGCCGGCCTGCACGGCGGCCAGTGGGTACGGCAGGCGCTCGATGTCGTTGGTGATGCGGAAGAGCACGTAGCCCAAGGACAGGCTGTTTATTTTCTGCATCACGATGACGGTCAGCAGCAGGACGATGGGCTTGAACCAAGCGGGGTGCAAAAAGGAGCGCCCCTCTAGAGCCGGCGAGCCACGCGGCGGCACCACCCAATCGGGGATGTGCTGGTGCAAGCCGTCGGCTTGGGGCGATTGGATCAAGTACTGGTCCCAGATCAGTCCGCCAAAAGGCCCGCCGAATAACTCGGCTCCGGTGCCCAACTTGCCGCCCATCATGACTAGGCCACCAGCCACCCAGTAGAGAATGATCACCTCTTGGGTGCGCAGGCGGGCGAAGGAGCGCTTGGCGATTTCGATGAAGAGGATGAGCGTCACCCACTCGGCACCGCCGGCCATGCTCTGGCCAGTCACCAACCCCAAGTAGATGGCCCCCGGCAGCATGATGAAGCCGACGAACAGCGCGGCCCACAAGGACTTGAGGTTGAAGCCCGGTTCAAATTGGAGGTCCGAGGGGATCAGTTCGGGTGCTTTTTTGTCGTCTTTGGCCATGCGCTAGTTTCCGTATAGCGGGTGCCCCTGCCCGGGGAACCAGATCATATCGATGCAAAAGGACAGGCCGATTGCGGTGAAGTATCCGAGGATGAGGCCGATGAAAAAGGGCTGGGCGCGGTGGTAGAGGCCGATGCCGCCCGAGCGCATGATGGCCCATTTGGCCAGCCAAGAGACGAAGATCGAAAAGACGATGATGGTCATGGGGTAGGAACAGATGCCGACCGGCATGCCGATCGGGTGCAGGGGCCACCACGAGAAGCGGTAGCGCATAAAGGTCAGCAGTCCCATTACACCCGCGCCGCTGACGAGGTGGGCCAACCGCGTCCAATCCGGTGCCCTGAGGTCGATTTTGCGCAGGCTTTCCACATAGGGCACTTGCGACCCCGTGCCGAAGATCCACCCCCCGTAGTTGTACGCGCCAAAGGAGTAGCCCATGTAGAGCGCGAAGGCCATGGAGACGACGAGGGCCACCAGCGCCGAGAAGAGGATGAAAAAGCTCAGCCAACGGCGGCTTCGACCTGAGCTCAGCCGAAGGTTGCCGCGAATGCTGCTGGACACCTTGGCGCTGTTGGCCGCGGCGACCATGAAGAAGCCCTTGAGCTCGTGGTGCCAGCCGTAGGACAGCCCCATGACAATGTTGCTCTGTGCGGTGGCGTGCGGCCCGAGTGCGTAGCCGACAAAGGTCTGGCCGACTAGCGGGGCGCGGCTGAAGAGCAAGCCGCCCTCCATGATGATGCGCGTAATGCCGACGTAGAGGACCAAGGTGGCCAAAATGAAGAGCGCGACCGTGGGCGGGTTCATGCCGGCCCGCCACATCCAAAAGGCGATGTAGAGCAGGGCCAGTCCGCCGCCAAAGACGATCATCCGGTAGGACATCAGCTCGTCGGTGTCGTCGATGTCTGCATCGCCACGCACGGCTTTGCGCCAGATTGCGCCGAGGTGCCCACGCGCCATCCACAGCATGCCGATGACGAGGGCGATTAGGGCACCGAAAGACTGCCAGCCGATGCCGGGGTGGCCGAGGGTGTACACGTCGCGGCCGGCAATGGTGTAGCCAAAGCGGTTGAACAGGCCCTGTTGCAGCATGGTCAGCACCGTGAAGAACCACATGCTGAACGACACGTCGAGATTGACGAAGTACGTAAAGCCGACGATGGCCCAGTTGATATTGGTGTTGATGGCGGGAAATTCGCGGCCAATGCGGATGGGATCGGACAGGTCGCGCGGGATGGGCGGGAAGGCCGGGGTAAAGTACGTGACCACGTTCCACATAACCATGCAGAAAGGCAAGGCAAAGCCGAACCAGAACGCCTTTTGACGCACGAAGCTGGGCCAGTTAGAGCCTGGTGGCGGGGCGATGAGCTGTTGGGGCAATTCCATCAGGGCGAAGGGCAGGCGCTCGTATTCGACCCACTGCTTGCGCAGCGCCGCGACCATGCACTGACATAAAAAGAAGATGGCCATCACCAAGCTGGTCCACCAAAAAAGCGGCACGATCCAAGCGCCCCAAGGAATGGACTCGCCAGCGGGCAGGCCGTTGTAGAACCACTTGAGGGCAATCGCGTCGTTGGGTACCAACCATTCCTCGATGTACTGCACTACTTTGCTCTGCCACTGATTCTCGGGCGAGGCAAAGTATTGGGGAGCGGCGACGACCGCGATCATGTATGTGGAAGTGCCCCAGGTGGGGATTGAGGCTCCTACTAAGGACATGATGAAGATGAGGCCGAGTTCGCTGGTGTTTAGGCCGCGCACTTTTAGCAGCGACTTGGCTGTGGCGTTGAGAAAGACCAAGCCGGTAAAGAGAAAGACCACGCTCAAGGGCAGATAGCTGATTGCCCACTGCGAGGACTTGAGGATGAACATGCTGTACGGGGCCCCGATGTTGATTAGGATCACGAGGCCCAAGCCGATGAGGAAGGCGCGTGCGGTCATGTTGGCTGTCTGGCGCTTCAGACCTCCATGATGGCCACATCGTATTGCCGAATGTGGCCATCGCGGGTGACGAGGAGCAGCCCTTCGGCTCGGGCTTGGGCAATCAGGAACCGATCGAATGGATCCCGGTGGTGCATCGGGAGGCGGCCGGCCTGCTCCGCGTGATGGAACGTCAGCGGCAGGTGAGTGAAGCCCCTTTGCTCAACCAACGCTGACAGATTGTCTGGCGCGACCAAGCGACCCTTTGCCCGCTTGACCGCGATTTCCCACCCGGTGATGGCGCTGACGAAGACCTCATTGTGCGGATCGGCAATGGTGGCACGGGCATCCTCGGCCAGTTGCTCAACATCGGACAGGCACCACAAAAAGGTGTGGGTATCCAACAGTAGCCGCGACATTGCTAACTCTTATCTGTATCTGGGAAAATTTTCGAGTTCTCAAGCAGGTCCATGAGTTCTTCATCGGGATCGTCAAAGTCTGGCGACATCCAGATTTTTCCTTCTAGTCCACCAAGCTGACGTTCCTCCAGACGATCCCGATATGGTTCCAGCCGCAAATACGGCTCGCCGGCCTTGGCGATGACAACTTCTTCCCCGGCCCAAGCCAACTTGCCTAGGCGCGAAAGTTGCGATTTGGCCTCGTGCATGTTCACTTTCTTCATGGTGAATCCTCCAATAGCTAAGTTAAGCTAAGTCTATTTTTGAGGCAGGGCCTTGTCAAGGACGAGCGGCAAGCTGCCCAGCCTCGGCAAACGCCTCGTCCGCCTCGTCCTGATACCCTTGGCGGATCCCTGGCGCTAAGGTGCGCCAGACGAGGAATCGCTTGCGCAGTACGTTGAGGAACTTGCGATTCATCCGCTGCCAAGAGGCCACGTCGCCGCTGAGACGCTCGATGTGGGTCTCGATCTTGTAGATGTGGTGCTCGCCGGTGGGGGTCGCTTGCAGGCGCACCTGCTGGCTGATCCCGAGGTCGTAGGGTGCCAGCCAAGTGCGCATGGCAATGGCGTAGGACGGCTCCGGCCCGTCTGCGGTGACGGATAGCTCGACGTCGCGGGCGATGAAGTCGCCGATTGAACCTTCGCCATAGGCGGCAAAGACCGACTTGAGATACACGTACATGCTCGGCACCTCGGCCCCGCCGACCGTGAAGGGAAAGTCAAAGCGCCAGTGGTCGCCAACGGGCGGGGGAAATTGCCATTGCCGCGTCACGTCTGGGACGGCCATGTTGGCCGCCATGCGCGCTGGATACAAGGTCGATAAATAGACCGTGCCGATGACCACGACCGTAGCCCACACCGCGGAGAGCGACGAGTAGTTGAGCGTCAGGCCGGCGAGCAGCCCGTATTGTAGCATGAACAGATGGGCGATTTGGCCTAGGGCGTAGCCGACCACCGCGCCAAAGGTGGCAAATACCGTGGATTCGGCCAAAAACAGCAGGCCGATGTGGCTGGGGGCCAAGCCGACGACGCTGTAGATGCCGATTTCGCGCACGCGCTCGTACACGGCCCCCATCATGGTATTGAGCACGATCAAGGCGGCGATGATTACCGGCACCAAAAGCTGCCCAGCCCCGCTTATTTCGGTGGAGCCAATCGAGCTGTAGGCCACGACGCGGTCGCCTTGGCCGACGAACAGGGTCAGTGCCACCCGCGACATAAAGGACTCCACGCGCTGGACGAATTCCGGGTCGTCCGCGTCTGCGGCAATGGCGATGGAGCGCAGGCGGCCATCCATGGCGCGGACGCGCTGATAGGGCAAGAACAGGGTGTTGATTACTTCGAGGTGGTTGAAGGTTTCGACCGCGGTGGCGGCCAAGGCTCGCGGATCTTCAGTGCTCTCGCGCGTGATGAGACCAGCGTCTTTGACCGTATCCACCGGCGTTAGGCGCTCGCCATCGAGATCGACGACTTCTTTCAGGGCCATGCTGTCGAACAGGCCGATGACCTGGTACTCCTCGCCGTAGAGCGCGATGGAAGCCGTGCCCACGTCCTCGGGGCCAATGTCGACGAGTGCGGCTAGGCTGTCGGGCAAGATGACGACCTTGTCGTCGCCCGCGGCGAAGAAGCGACCGGCCGAGATGTGTGCGTCGAGGCCGGTGACTTCGGCTTCGGCCGGCTGTAGGCCCACTAAGCCGTGCGCGAAACTAGCCGCGCCGGTTGTGGTGGCGGCAAAGTCGATATAGGCCCGTTCGGATTCGACCGGCGACAAGTACCAGGCGCGCGGCACGACCAAGGCGCGGTCGCCAAATGCGCTCTGCACGTAGTCCAAGATGGAATCCTGCATGCCGCGCCAGGCGCGGTCGCGGATGAGGCCGCCTTCGTACAGAGGCGGGGTATCGCGCGGCAGGCGATAGAAGTCGAGGCTGGACTTGACCGAGGTAAAGGAATTGACGGTGAAAGTCAAAAAGGTCAGGGTCGCGGCCGTCAGCGCGGTGCGCAGGCGGCGCTTGCTCAAGTTGGAGATGCCCAACAGGATGGCCGCAAAACCCGCGGCGATCCGGCCCACGTCGGTTTCGTGTACGCCCGAGGCTGCGCCCTTGCGCCGTTGCAGCAGTGCCTTGAAGCGGGTGACGACGATGAAGATGACGAGGATGCCTAAGGCGAGGATGACAAACGCGAGGAAGATGATGTACGGCGAGGTGCTCAGCTTGAAGGCCGGATGGACGAAGCGCAGGATCAGAAATACGAGGACGAAGATGCCGACAAAGCCGGCGATTTGCCGCCGCACGTCCGGGAAGCCAAAGAAAAATCGCTCGCAGAAGAAGGCAAAGGGCAACAGGAGCGCGAAGTAGAAAATCACCGCGCGCACCGCGTCGTTGGCAGTGGCCTTGACTTCCGGGTAGATGCGGGCCTCCAGCCCGAGGGCGCGGCGCACTGCGCGCTGGTAGCCGGTGTAATCGAAAGCCGCGAGTTTGTCGCGAGCCTCGAGTAGGGCCTCCCGCGCTTGCTCGTGCATGGCCTGTAGCTGTTCTAGGACGATACCGTGGCGCACCATTTGTTTGATCCGCGCCTCGTCGATGATCCAGATGTCGCGGGCCGCCTGCAACGCCGGATAGGGAATGAGGCCCTGTTCGACTGGGAAGCCATCGCCCTGTGCCCGCTCAATGGTCGCCAGATCGACACCGGCCGGATCGAGGTCGGCGAACAGGGCGGAGTCCGCATTGGTGAGCATGTAGCGCACGCCGGCGAGCGCGCTCTCGCCGCCAAAGGCCCCCTCGCCGGCGAGGATTTTGACGCGGGTACCCGGCTCGGCGAACACCACGCCGGCTTGTACTACCCGATCCTGCGCTGCGCTCTGGTTTTCGATGTAGTTGAGAGAAAAAGAGCGCGGCGGCGCATCGTTGGTGCCGAGAACGTTGACGCGGTCCATGGCCGATAGATAGCGCGGATCGACCACCTCCAAGAAGCTCAGGGCGCGGCAGCGAAACAGGACCTGCAACATGCGGTTTTCCCACCAGCCATACGGCTGGGTGCCTGGATAGGTTTTGTCGCCCTCTTCGCCGAGGTCGGGCGCGGAGACGATGCGCCCGTATTCGTCGAGTTCAAAGGCTTGGATCCGGTTGGCAAAGCGGTTGCGTATGATGTCGAATTTGAAGTAGCCTGTTTCATCCCCGTGCGTGGCCATAAGGGTGCGCACGCCGGCCACGGAGTTGGGGCCGGGCTGGAGATAGGTGACGAGGGCGTTGGGCACTGGGGCTTTGGGCACGGCGAAATTCACGTCGCGGTCGAACCAGTAGATGTTGCCCTCTAGGCTGTGCCCCCAATCGCGCAGGGTTAGCTTGGTGTCGTTGAAAAAGTCTGGATCGGAGGCAGCCTTAAGTAGCAGCCCGGCTATGGTGCGGGTCTGTTCGGCGAGGTTGTCGAGCGCGACGAATTCGAGTCGGTCGAGGGGCGTATCCACGCGCTGGCGCAGTTGGTTGGGCGTGACGAAAGAGAGCGCCTCCTTGCCCACAAAGGCCGCGGCCTCGCTGTCGAGGGCCAGCCGCACGGGCATGAAGTTTTTCCACACTCGCTTCTGCGGGGCTACGGCGTCTTGGTAGCGGGTCGAGTCGGCGAAAATCTCGCGGTTATAGCGGGCAAAGCGCGAGGCATAGTGCGCCATCAGGTTTTTCTGATAGTCGTCGTTGCGCCAAGCCGAGTTGTAGAACGTGCCCATGGTGAAACTACCGACTTGGGGACTGTGGCTGGCCAAATCGAGGCCGACAAAGAGGCGGAAATCGATGCGCTCGGCCGGCGGGATCTGGTCGCGGAAATGCTCGCTTTTGCGCGCGTGGCGGTAGAGAAAATCGTTGACGCCGGCCAAGCCCTGAAAGTGCCCAGGGGTGGCTAAAAAGAGCACGGTGTAGCGGGTGCCTTCGGCGACGAGCAAGCGCGCAATTTCAAGCAGCGCGGCCATGCCGGTCGCGTTTTCGGCCCCTGGAGCTAGCGCGGGGACTACCGAGATCGCGTCGTAGTGCGCTTGCAGGACGATGATTTGCTCGTCCCACTGCTGGGTTTCGCGGCGCTGACCGCGCGGCATGTCTTCGGCCAAGCCGGGGAGGATGGCGAGGATGTTGCACGCCTGGACCTGCTCCCAGTCCATGCGCGCTTCGAGATGCACCTGTGCGTCGCCGTTGCGCGCTTGTTGCCGCAGGATTTCCGCGTCTGCCGCTTCTAGCCAAAAGCGCGGGATGTCCACGGGCACTTGGAGGAATTTTTCCGCGGCCTCGCTGCGCGTGACGCGGCCATCGTCGTACAGCAGGATAGCCTGCGCGCCTAAGGACCGCGCTTCGACGTGGGCGTTGCCCGAGCCAAATCCCATTAGCGCAATGCTGCCCGCTAGCCGTTTCCCATCCATCTCGGCTAAGCTGCCGCGCCCCAAGTCTATGAGGTGGCCGGAGACGCCGCCCGGCGGCAGGGATGGCGAGCGCACGTGGTTAGGCCACAAGCCGTAGATGGGGATGGCTTCGTTCGAGCCGATCCAGCGCAGCCGACCACCGCGATCTAGGGGGACGGAAAGGGGAAAAAATTCGCTGGTGACTTGGAGGCCGAGGCCGCGGAACTCCCCTTCGATGTAACGGGCCGCGTTTGCGGCTCCCGCATAGCCGGTGACGCGGGACGAGTCTGCGGTGAGGATGCGGAGGTGGTGCTCTAGATCGGCGGCGTTTATTTGCGCGACGGCTGCGCGCAGCGAGGGCGCTTCATCGGTTGCTGGAGCTTCGCGCAGTGGCACCCAGCCAATGGCCTGTTCAATCCAGCGCGAAATGGTGGCTGGATCAAAGGCCGTGACCGATAGCAGGAAGAAGACCGCGGTGACGAATAGGAGGAATTTGGTCAGCATTAAACGGGTGCCGGGCAAAAAAAGGGGCAGGCCGCGGCCTGCCCCTAGGCTACGCAGCTTGACCGGCTCGGCTAGTTGGTCGCCAACTTGTCGATGTTTTTGACCTTCTCAATGTCGCGCTTGAAGCGGAAGCTGAGATCGATGGTTTCTATGGGTTCGTTGCGGAAGTTGTAGCGCAACCCGAATTCGGGAATGTGGAAGGCGATTTCGGCGACATCATCGTGGATCTTGGGGAAGACCACGTAGCCTTCGACCTCTTGCCCGGAGAAGCAAAACTCGTCGTCTGGGTACTTGGCTTGGTTGTAGAGGTCGCGGCGCTCGTCGAAGCGCATATAGCCCAAGCCGTTGAAGGCTAGGGGGAAACGCCGGAAATACTCCTCTACGTCATAACTCCCCCAAGGATAATAGCGCCGCCCATTGGCCGACTCCACGGTCACCGTCAGTGGATCGAACTTAACTTTGGGGTATTCGTAGTTTTTGACCGTGATCTTGAAAACGGACAAGCGCTGTGGGGCCTTGCCCGTGCGCGGATCGATCCAATTGCCGTAGGTGAACGGGTTGGACGGTAGCTCGTCGGCTGGACCGCTGGCGTTGGTAGATTGGGCCGGGTACTGGCGATTGATCTCCTCGTCGGCCATGGGCCGCACGGACACTTCGAGGCGGTTCTGGACGAAGGTGACCGTACCGTCGTCGAGGATTTTCATGCTTGACCCTTGAATATCGGTCTGCTGCTGGGCCACCTCTAAGGGCTGGAACCGCCCGGGAATTAGGTAATGGCCGCAACCCAACAAGAGGGCCGCAGCGGCGAGGATGGAAATTTTTTGGCAAGCGTACATGGAGACACTCCTCTCTGATAAACTCATAGCTCGACTGGGTTGGCAGCCTGTCTGCGTCGGGAGACAAACTCCCCCAATTGCCTTTCCTCCACCACGACGACCGCGGCGTATTTTTCGCGCAGTTGCGCGATGTAGCGGTCGAATAGGGGCACGGCTTGGGCGTCGCGCAAATCGCGCGCGACTTGCGCTTGCAGTTCCCGCCCGAGCACACCCGAGCGGGCGTAGCGTTGCGCGTTGGCCTCGTAAAAGGCGCGCACCTGCGCGGGGTCAAGCTGGATGTGCGCGTAAATTTCTCGCTCCCACAAGGCTTGGATCAGCTTCTGTTGGCGCACTTTTGCGCGGCGCGATTCCAATTCAGCATCCAGACCGTGCTTGTGCGCCTCCTGCGGTAGAAGCTGGTCGGCGACAAAGGCCCGCGTCACCTTGAATCCGAGGGCGCTGACATCGGTCGGCTGCGACCCGGCGTCTGCTCTGAGTCGGGTGAGGGCCTGCTGGTAGTCACCGACGCTCCAATCGCCCGCAGCGCTGCGGACCAACCGCACCTCCGGCCGCGCCGCGCCCGCGGCGACCTGCCGCAACGCGGCCGTGTCTAATTGCACTGCGTGCTGACTGGTCAACTGCTCTAGATAGGCTAAGTTCGCCTGTTGCTTCTTGTGCCGAGTTAGGGCCGCTTCCACGAGCGGACGGCGGTCTGCCAGCGAGACCTCGCGCTCGGCCGCAACGGCTACCACCAAATACTGCCCGTCCGTTTCTACCAACTCAACGGTCCCCACTTCCTGTAGGAACAGGGCGGCGGTGCGCGCGTCGCCCGCGTTGAGCGCGTTGAGCCACCCGCTTTCGCTCCACTCCCCGTCCAAATCCAATCCTGCTTGCGCCTTTCTCAGAGCCGCCAAGGCTGCGGCCCGCTCGCGCACGGGCAAACGCCGCAAGCGAATTTCGCGGCCCGCGCCCGATTCGGCGAAGAATTCCGTTAGCTCCGCTTCCGTATAAGCCAACTGCTCGCCCATCTCGCGTGCGAGCAACGCCTCGACCCGTTCTTGGCGCTCCCAAGCCGCCATCGCCGCGGCGACCGCTTTGTCTAGCCCTTGGGCATGTGCTTCGAGCAGCAGCAGCTCTTTGTCGATGAGGGCCTGAAATTGGCGACGCCAATCCGCAAGCGGCTGGACTTCGCTGCTGGCGGGGAGCTTTTCTAGCGCCGCAGCAAAATCCCGCTCGCTAATCTCGGCTTCGCCCACTCGGGCCAAGACCACCGACGCGCTTTCTGGCGGCGCGTCGGCGCAGGCCCATAAGCCCAAGGCCAAGATGGCCGTCTGCGGCTTTAAAAGCTCCATCCCCTTCTTTCGGCTGGCCGGCCGCCCAAGCGCTCTTCTTCTAACCCGGCATAGAGTTCGATGAAGGCAATGGTATTGCTCACGTCTTGGTCGGTGAGATTGGCAAAGTTGATGTCGTTGACCTGAAAGCCAACGTTGGAGGTGACGCTGTATCCTTGGTACTGGACCCGATTGGTGTACTGCACGGTGAACACCCGGCCGATGAAATCGTCGATGTATTCGGGCGGCAATGGGTCGGGAATCGCCACGGCATTGCGGAAAATTATGGCTTCTACTCCGACCTCGACGCGACTGCGAGTCAGCACTGGGAACACCGCGGACAGGGAGAAAATTTCGCTCAACTCGTTGATCTCGAGCTGGACGGTGCGCGGTTGGGTGCGCTTGCGCCACATGTTTTTCCAGCGCGGGATCAAGGTGATGTTGCGCCCAATGGAAAACGGATAGTCCGCTTTGTTGATCACGCCGTAGAACGCGCTGTCGCGGAGGCGATCGGCCGCTTCGTCGCGCTGCTTGAAGTGATCGAGGCGAAACTTGTTGGCAAAGGTCAGGTTGCCTCGGGTGTACTTGTAGCCGACGAAGCTCTGATTGACGAGGGTGTTTCCGGTGATTAGGGGGTCGTCAAAAGGTTGCAAGCCGCCAATGGAGCCGGGGCGCTGCACCCATTGCAGCAGGTTGTCGGCGATGTTGTCCTCAACGGACTTGATCATGTGGAAGGCCTCAAACTTGCCCGTCCTAGAGATGTCGCGCACCGCGCTGAGCAAGGCGTACAGGGCTGTTGACCGCTCTTCGCCGGCGATCAGCCACTCGCGATTGCGGCCTACGGTGAGATTAACCCCTGGGTAAATCTCGGCCCCCCCGTACACGTTCCAGCCGCGATGCCCCTTGCGGTAGGGATAGTCGGCCTCGTCGTCGTTTTCAAAGCGATCCACTACGGTATTGTGGTTCATATCGACGCCGAAGAGGAAGTCGGGCGGGTCGATGTAGTGGCGCAAGAAGGGCTCTTCGTAGTCCGGGGTGAGGTTGGAGTTTTCGTTGAAGTCCGAGAGCAAGTCGTTGTTTTCGTCGAGGCCGGGGAAGACGGCGTTGTCGCCGCCGGCACCGCCATAGCGCGGCCAATCGACGAGTTGGTCTTGATCGTCGTTATCGTCGATGTACTCGAACCAGTTCTGGCGCTGATTTTCGTAATCCACCACATCGTTTTGGTCGGTGATGTACCCGCGCGTGGTGTACCCGTGGTCCATGCTGAATACCTCGCCGTAGCCAAAGTAGCGGCCAGTGCGGCGCGTGGCGTTGACGAACCAAGCATCGGCTGTGCGATCGCTCTTTTTGAGGTTGCTCAGCTTCTGGATGTTGATGTTGGGATAGCGTTGGAACTGGGTGTTGCGTGCGAATTCGCCGCGCACCTCTAGGCCCCATATATCCTCAATGGTCAAATCGACGCTGGCGATTTGGTTGGCCGAGGGTAGCCCGTAGTCAAAGCGGACGACGCGCTGGTTGGTATTGTCGCGCACATTGCCTTCCGAGCGAGTGACCGGCAAGAAGATGGGCTGGCCGTTGATGTTCGTCTGCAAGTTGGAGGTTATCTCTACTCGATAGTCGTTGGAGAGCACCATGGCAAAGCTGACCTTTTGCACCACCAGCGGGTCGGGCACGCGGTATCGGAGGAGGATCGGAGCTTCTTCAAGGGCTTCGAGAAAGCCCTCGCGCTGGCGGCCTCCTTCAATGGTGGGATTGACCGAGGTCTCTTGGCCATCGACGATCATCTGCGACGAAAAGAACAAAGCGCCGGAGGCGTCGCCGGGCGAGTCGTCAGAGATGCGGATGACGATTTCGGTGACGTTGCCCGAATTCTGGCTGCTGGTCAGCAAGCCGGCGCGCGAGTTTTCCGAGAAATTGCTGCTCGCCGAGCCGAAGTTCGTATTGACATACGTGACCCCCAAACCCATGAAGTCGCCGACTTGGGCGGTGCCGCGCAGGCCGATGAAGTTGGTGAAGTCCGTGTCTTGCACTCGGTTCCCCCCCTGTGCCAACCGCACCGGTTCATTGACGCGCGACAGCAACACGGTGGCCTCGTACTTGTCGGAGGCAAAGTCCCATTGGACGCCGTTGAAGCGCGAGCGGCTGAAAGTAAGCGGAGTCAGGGTCGTGCGGATGTAATCGCCGACGGTCAGAGCGGAGTAGTACTGGCCCTTGGAGTCGGCGGCGACCAATAGGTTTTGGAACCAAGAGCCAAAGCGGCCGTCTTTGAAGACCGAGCTGCCAAAAGCCAGCGGCTGCTGCTGACGCCACTCGTAAATGCGCCAGCCACGGGTGATCCAGTTGCCGAAAATATCGTACTGTCCCGTACCCTCTAGCTGCGTGTTGACGTAGCGCTGATACGGTTCCTTGGCGTAGTTGGTGTACTTGTAGCCTCCCCAGTTATAGATGTAGTAGAGATCTTGGGGCACGTACCACTTGCGCATGGTCGGGATCAGTGGGTCGAAGCCCTCGATCCGAACCTGCGAGGTGGCGCCGCGCTCGCGCCCCGGGGTCGCGGCTTGGACGCTGGACGCTGCAACGGCTAGGACCAGCAGGGCAACCCCCCAGAACATAACTTTGCGCATAACAACCCTCCCTATAGGCGTTCACTTGTGCTTGGCGCGCGGCTAGCCGCGCGGTGAAAAGATCGGTGGCCGAGATGGCCCGGCCCGTTAATACACTACGGCAATGCTCCGCATCTGCGTGGCGATGCCAGCGTCGGTAGCAGCCTTGAGGCGGAGCAAGTACATCCCCGGCGGCACGGTACCGTCGTCGTCGCGGCCATCCCAACTAACTTGGTTGGGGCCGGAGCGATCGCGGGCTTGGTAGAGGCGATGCACCGGTCGGCCGCTCAAATCGTACACGACGACCTCGACTTCGACCTCGTGAGTCGCCTTGAGCAGGATATAGTCGAGGGAAATCTGGTCGTTGATGCCGTCGCCATTGGGCGTGATTACCGCGGATGAGAACACGACGCCGGTAAAAAGCTCATCGTCGATGCGGGCACTGACGACGAGCGTGTTGTCGGCGGCTTCCTCGGCCGCATCGCCGAAAGCGACTCGCTGCGGAAACGCATCGGATTGGCTGTCGGCGACCTCGCCGCGAAATTCCGTGCCGGAGACGGTGACCAAGCTGGCAAAGCGCACGGCGACTTCTTGGCCGCTACGGGTGATGCGTTGGTCGGGAAAGCTCACCTGTAAGCGGCCCAAATCGGATGCCGTGGTGAAGTTGTCAACCTCGACCCCATCGACGCGCACGCCCGTGGCGCGGGCCGCAAACGGAGTGTGGATGATCACGGTGTCAAAGCCTCGGTTGCCGCTTGAGACGACCGAGCGCAGGTGATAGGTAAATTCGTTCTCCCGCCCGAGGGTCGCCGTGGCCGGGCTGATTTCGGCGATGACCGAATCGGCGAGGGACGGCACCGTGTAGTTGAAGACCACCGAGTCGATGACGGCTTTGTCGAGCAAGCTGCCCGACAGGAGCTTGAATTGGAACTGGAGATAGCGCCGATTGTCCGGCGAATTGATCGAGGCTTTGAGCAACTCGGCGTAGGGTGGGGACCACGCACTCCAGTCGCGGTCGTTTTCGAGGACGACGCCGGCGTACGACGGATCGAGCGTGCGGTCGAAATCCGCTAGGGCCACTTCCTCCACTTCACCGGGAATGCCCGTCTGGCGAAAGTAAAGCGAGTCCGTGGCGACGAAGCCGGTTTTGGTGCTGAACTGGGCTTGCGCGGTGCCGTCGATGCGGCCGTACACATCGACCGGCCCGAAGTTGGCCGCCTCGCCGAGGTCAATCACTTGCGATATGTACTGGGCAAAGGGCGTGACGCCAACGCCAAACACTTCGAGGTCGCCCATCTGAAAGCCGCGTTCGCCGGTGCTACGCAGCCTAAAAAAGCGCACCTTGGTCGGCGGAAAGCTCATATCCAACTCGGGCAGGCCGTGCGAGCGGTCTTGTGCGATGAGCGCGTACACGGGGTTGCCGCCGATGAAGTTGAGCGAATCGCCATCGTTGACGTAGAACTCGTAGCCGCGCAGTGAGCGCTCGTCGTCGTTGAGGACGCCGCGGCGAAAGTAGAGGCGGTGAAGGACGAAGATGGCACCCATATCGACTTCGAGTTCAGCGCCGTTGGGGTTGGTGTACACGCGCCAACCCGTGGTGTGGGAGCCGTCGATGAGTTCGTTGATTATCTGATTGGAACGCGCCGCAGCCGTGGTCACCGAGGTGGTCGCGCTGCCGCCGAGTTCCTTGATGCGCGGCAGGATGTTTTCTTCGGGGTCGGCCTCCAGCGGCGAGAGGCCCCCATCGTCGGTGACTTCGAGTGCGTTAAAGATGAGCGAGTTGCTCTCCCACTCCAGGCCATCGCCGCCTATTTTGAGCCGTTCCGCGGCTGCGGCCGGAGTGCTGTATCCCATCGCTAGGCAGGCTAATGCGAGTGCAGCATGGGTCATCGCTGTTCCTTTTTGCAGTAAGGTGGCAAAAGCAGTCCCCTCAGTAGGCCACCGGCACGATCCGCTGTACCGTCTCAGTCTGGGAGTCGCCGGCAATCTCGATTTGCACTAGATAGGTACCTGGACTCACGAGCGCACCAGTGCCGTCGCGGCCATCCCAAGTGAAGCGGTAGCGCCGAGCCAGCCCATCACCGCTGTCGAGGGCGCGCACGTTGCGGCCAGCCAAGTCGTAGATGTGGACCCGGATTGGCCGTGGCGTCACCAGCTTGAGCGCGTCGAATTCAATGGCCAACTCGTCGCCGACCCCATCGCCATTGGGCGTCAATACGGGCGTCGAAAGGGCGAGGTTGGCCAGCAGGAGGTCGTTGATAGGCAGTTGCACGGAGACAGATTCGCTCGGCACATCGGCTTTAGCGTCGCCTTGGTCAACGAGCTGGCGCACCTCAGTATCGAGGTTGCTGTTGCCGAGGAAAAGGTCGAAGCGCGTCTGGTTTTGGTAAATGGTGCTGCTGAACGAAAGCTCGATTAGCTCCGAGCGACGAACCGTGGTCGGTAGATCAACGACAAACCCCTCGGCGATTGGAGTGACTGCGACCTCTACCGGCTCGTCTCCCAACGTTAGCCTGGTGAAATCAACGGGCACGGACGCGGTCATGGTTAGGCGGTCAAAGCCCTGCGAGCGCCCGCCAAAAATTGGCAGGACGAAATACGTAAAGTCCTTTTTGACGCCTGGTTCAACTTGGCTGGGAAATACCTCGGCGCGGGTTTCGAGCGCAATGGGATTTTCCGTATTCAAATGCAGGGCATTGATCGACGGTGCCGCGTTGGGGTCGGCGGAAATCAGGCGCAGGTCGAGTTGGGCATAGCGGCGCGGTGAGGGCGAGTTAAAGAGTGCGCCCGAAGTCACGTACGGATCGCTCCAGACGCTCCAGTCCGAACCGACGGAGATCGTGGTTTCGGTCGGCCCGCGCAAACTCTTGGGTGTCTTGTTCCACTTCCGCTCGGTGATTTCTTTGCCCTTCTTGTCGAAGTAGTGAATGTTCTCGACGACTTCATTGCCGGTGCGGCTGCGAACCTCGATGCGCGTGCTAGGCGGAACATCGGCGTCCCACTCAACCGAGGTCAGGGCCTTTGCTTCGCCTAGGTCGAGGATCGGCGAGGTTAGTTGCAACTCGGCGGGAAAGCCTTCGCCGTAGATCTGGAACTCGCTAATCAGGGCGAAGAGGCGGTAGGAGCCATGAGTGCCGGTGCGCTGGCCGCCGTGGCGGGAAGAGGGGAAATACTGCTTGATGTAGCGAATTTTCTGCAAGTCGAATTGGTGGTCGAAGTTGCGAATCGTCGTCTCGTTCAGCGGACTGTCGTCAACAAAGGCGATCTCGTGGAAATTCAAGGTGCCGTCCGGGGCTATCGAGCCGTCGGAAGCGAGGAGTTGGTACCAGAAGAAGTTAGCGTAGCGGCTGCGAATCCGCGACGGGGCACCGGCCGGCTCGCCGATGATGCGGATCTGGTCAATCCAGTAATGGGCTCCTAGATCGAAGATGATGCGATTGAAGATGTCGAAGCCGGTCTGGGTCTGGTGGTAAGTCTGCATGCCCCAGTTGGTGACAATATCGCCGTCAACCATGTTCTCGCCGCCGGAGAGTACGGCCTGCAAGTCGGTGATGAGTTCGATGTTGCCGCCGCGCTCAATGATTCCGAGGGAGACGTTGTCGCCGATGGTGGAAACCGAAATCTCGGCTAGGCCAGCGCCCTCGGCAAACTTGGCCAGTTCGATGCGAATGATGCGGATTAGGCCCGAGGATTCTTTGAATTCGCCGCCGGGGCCATCAGTCAAGCCGCTGCCAATGTCGTCCGAGCCAGATGCGTCTAAGCCCAAGGTGCGCTGGCGGGGATTGAGAACAAGCTCGTGGCTCTCGTTGAAGCCAATGGCCTTGGAGAGACCATAGCCCAAGGTGCCTTCTACAGGCACTAGGGCGTTGGTAAAGAACTTTTCGCCACTCGACAGCAGAATGGTGAAAAACTCAAAGGGCGGCGCGGACTGGTCGAAAGTAATGACGATTTCGGAGGCCGTCACCAAGCGGCCCAAATCGAGTTCGATATAGGCATTTTCAATGCCGTCGGCCGGGTCGGGTGACCAGCTAGTCGTCGGATTGCCATCCATGATGAGGCCAGCGTCGCGGGCGTTGCTACCGACGCTACGGATGCCGCCGCCAAAGTGCTCGGCATTGCGCACGGCGTCGATGTTTTTGCGCACGGATACGGGTTGGATGCGGCCGGTCGCTTGTAGTTCCACGGCATTGACTGGGTGCGTCCATTGTTGCCAAGCGGAGCGGGTGTCAAACGAAACGCGCTCGCCAAAGGCGAAACTGCTCAACGCTACAACGAGACCTAAGGCGCGAGTGATTGTCATAGCCATGCTCCCTTAGTGTGCTATAGTGGGATGGACGCCGCGCGCTCAGTACGCTAGCCCCACTAGCAGGGACCGATCTTCAGAGCCAGTATCCGTATCAATGGAAAGCCGCAAGATGTAGAGTCCAGGTGGCACAATGGTACCGCTTTCATCCAAGCCGTCCCAAGTTACGTGCTGTGGCCCGTTGAGCGCACCGCTTTTTTGCAAGTGCCGCACTGGGCGGCCCGCGAGATCGTACACGATTAGGTCGGCGGGCACCTGAGAGAGGGCGCGCAGCAAGATGTAGGATACCTGTAACTGGTCGTTGACCCCATCGCCGTTGGGGCTAAATATCGGCGGATCAGCCTTCAGTTCGAGGACGAGCTCTTGGCGCAACGCGCCTTGGATGGAGAGGCGATCGGCTTGGGCTTCGGGGGTGGCGTCTCCGGCCACCACGTCTTGGCCGAGTTCGCCAGTCTGGCTGTCGAAAACCTTGGCGAAAAAAGTGGTGCCATAGACGGTCACCATAGCCTCGAAGCGGATGTGCAAAAGTTGGCCCGATTCGGTTACTCGGTCGTCGGCTAGTTGGATGGCCAGCCTGCTCTCGTCCTGCGCGTCCTCCTCTGTAAAGGATACGGGAATCCCGTCTAGCTCAACGCTGTTGACCGTGGCCTTGAAAGGCGTGCGGATTTCCACGCGGTCGAACCCATCGTTGGCTGCGGCAAAAGTCGAGCGAATGTAGTAGGAGAAGGTATTGCTCTCGCCGAGAGTGACCGTCGCTGGAGTGATTTCGGCCGTCAGTTCTTCGGCCAACGTCGGGATCGAATAGTCAAAGGAAAGCGAATCGACAAAGGCCGACTGGCGCGCGTCCTCGGACGAAAACAACAGGCGGAACTGGACGTAGCGGCGGTTGCCCGGGGAGAGTAGATCGCCAAAGAAGTCCTCGTATGGTGCCGACCAAGGACTCCACTCGTCGATGTTGTCGATGATCGCGCCCTTGTCGGACGAGGTCAGATCGTCGTACTCGTCAACCGCTTCGGGCGAGCCTATCGGCAAGATGGGGTCTTCCTGCCGATCCTCGCCTTCAAAGATATCGGTTTTGCGATAGTAAATTTTGGGGTCGGGCACCGAGCCTGTGCGCGTCTGTAATATCACGCTAGTCAAGGGGTCGAAGCGGGTCTGCAGGCGAATTTGGCCAAAGTTGGCCGCCTCTCCGAGATCGATGACCTCAGAGAGATAACTGCCAGTGGGCGCGAAGCCATCGCCAAAGACCTCGACTTCCTCGATGATGAACTCTTGACCCGAGCGGCTAATTAGGCGGATAAAGCGCACAAATTGGAGGGGGATATGAGCGTCGATATCCGATTCGCTCTGTTCGAGGTTTGCGCTGACTTGGTTGATGAAGGCGATCGGACGGTCATCGCGCAGTTGCGCGGGATTGCCGTCGTGAACAAAAAGTTCATAGGCGCGGAGAAAGATGTCGGGGTTGCCCTGAAAGCGAATGCGGTTGATTGGCAGGATCGCGCCTAAGTCGATGACCATGGAGGTGCCGTCAGGGCGTCGTTCGCGGGTGACGCGCCAGAAGGTTTCGGCATTGCCGTCGGTGAGCAAGCCGGTCAGGTTCTCGCGCGACTGCGGCGAGGAGATGTTGCCACCCCGCCGCGTCAGGGTGAGGTTTTCGACGGCATTTGTGGTCGAGTCCACCACGGCCGGGAGCAAGACAGATACATCGGTGGTGAGGCCGGTCAGTTCGCCGACATCGTCCCATGCAAAGCCAGAGCCTCCCGCGGTCCACACTTCCACGGCACCAGCCATCCTAGCACCCAACAGAATGCAGATCAACAGCCTAAATTGCCACTTGAACATAGTGCGTATCGCCTCTTACTCCCTAGACAAAAACAAGGGGAGGGGAATCCATTCCCCTCCCCTTGTGAACGTACTTAAGACGAAGACTGCTAAAGTTGGTTTATAGCTCTTCGCCTACCAGCGACTTGATCTGGCCCCAAGAGCTTTCCTCGACTGCCGTATCTACAGCTTCAATCGGCGTCAGAAAGATATCGGGCATGCCGCCGCTGTTCATAAACTGCTCGGCCATGCTGTACTGAGCTTGCCAGAAGAAACCGTTCTCGCAGCATTCCTCCGAGAGCGGATCGTTGCCGTTGGCGTTGAGACCTTCGTCGGCGTCGTCAACCGAGATCGACATGCCGATGGTCTGCTCAGCCGCGAGCGTCCACACCGTGCTGGCATCCGGGCCGCCGCTGATCGAGATAGGATCCATCAACTCGGCGCTGAACTCGTAGTAGTACTCTTGGCCTTGATTGACGTGACCGGCATCGACGAAGTCGGTGTGGGTCCACCAGAAGTTCAGGGCGTCTTGCTCGAAGTTGCCCAAGGCACCGTTGTACATCTGGACGCGCGAGAACTGCTCGGAGAAGCTCAGGCACATCTGGTAGGCCGGCTGCAAGTCTTGGTCGTTGGGTGCCGAGTACGGGCCGCCGCCTTGGTTGTCGGGGTCGAAATGCACTTCGCAGTTATCATCGCGGAAAGTGCAAGTGGGGTTCTTATCGACGATCAGGAAGTCGTCGTGGACATGAACCATGGCGTGAACGCGGTTGTTGGCGTCGCTCCAGCCAATGATCAGGTCAATGAATAGGTCATCGGCATCGTCGGCACCGCCGGTCAGCGGATTCATGTCTTCAATGGTGACCTCAAAGCTGCGATCAACCCAGGCCCAGTCGGAATTGTCGCCATCGATGGTGGGCAGGGCGTTACTGGGGATACCCACGGCAAAAAAGAGCGGTACTTCAGCCGGCTCCTGCGCGAAGGCAGCACCAGCGACGAGCAATACGCCTAGAGTTAAAGCTAGGACTTTGCGCATTGTTAAATCCTCCTTAGGATAGCTGCTGAACGTAAAAAGTGAAAAGAAAAGGCCCGCCACAAGGCTTCAACGGGCAGAATTACGAGCTTGCTCAAAATAAAAGTGAAGCGGTTGGTACTGCGAACCTCCTTTCCCCGGCGATTTCTAAAATATGAATAATAGTCGGGTATATAAATAAATATGTGTTTGACTGTCAAGATTTTTTTGCCCGTGAATTTCCTAGTAGGCTACGGAAATAAGCACTTGAGCTTTCTCGTCGCCAGCGTCGCCCTCGACGAGGATTTCGAGTACGTACAGGCCTGGGGCCACGCGATCTCCGTGGCTATCGCGGCCATCCCAAATGAGCTTGCGATGGCCGGCGAGGCTGTCTTCGCCGCGGTCGTACACCGGGTGGCCGGCAAGGTCGTACAGGCGCAGTCGCAGGGGACGTGGCGCTAGCACATTGACCAGCGCGATTTCCAACGTCAGTTCGTCGTTGACTCCGTCGCCGTTAGGGGTAATAGCCTTGGACGAGAAGGACATATTAGCGAGCAACTCCCGAGAAATCGGCAAGCTGACGATGTTGGTGCTGCTCTCGACCAAGTCGGTGGCGTCACCTGGATCCACGCGCTGCCGCACGCTCTCGTCTTGGTCGCTGTCCTGTAAAAAGACGTCAAAGCGCGTCGATTGCCGGAATACCGAGGATGCAAATTTCAGCTCGATGAGCTGGTCAGTGCGGATGCGGTTGGGCAGATGGACTAGGAAACCGCTTGCGGTGGTGTCTATCTGCGCGTCGAGCGCGGTGCCATTGTGTGCGACGCTGGTGAATTGCACCGGTGTGTCCGACTCGACAGCGAGGCGATCGAATCCGCTGGCGTTTTCGGGCCGCAAGTAGTAAGTAAACTCCGTCAGTACTCCCGGTAGGGTCTGCTGAGGAGAAATTTCGCCGAGTACGCGGCCGGCGAGCGGTTGAGTAAAATTGACGGCCAAGTGGTCGAGAGAAGCGCCCACAGTCGGTGAATCCGAGGTCATGCGGACGTCGATTTCGAGGTAGCGGCGCGGTGAGGGCGAGAGAAAAGCCTCGCCCGAAAAGCTGTAAATGCGACTCCACGGACTCCAATCGCCGCCGGCAGCAAGGGTGGTGTCAATAGGGCCTTTGAAGCTGGGAATGAGTTTGTTGTATCTCCGCTCGGTAACTTCCTTGCCGTTTTTGTCGCGATATGTGTAGGTCTCCAAAATTTCGTTGCCGGTACGGGTGCGAATCTCAATGCGCGTACCGAACGGCTCGTCGCCGCTCCACTCCACGGAGTTGAGGTTCTTGCCGGCCCCCAAGTCGATCAGGGGGGAGCGGAAATCTACCTCCGACGGGAACCCCTCGCCGAAAATTTGAATCTCGTCGGTGGTCCCACCCGCTCCACAGCCGGGGACTCTGTTGATGCCGCCCTCCTCGCCGAGCCGTTGAAAGGAATAGCAACTAGTGTCCCAGTACTTCCAGAAGATGCGGACAAAGCGAGTCGGCAGTAGGTTGAAATGGTGATCGACTAGGCCCTTGGAGGTCTGACTGCCAGGCGAGGCACCGGAAAAGTGCTTGGTCCACAGGCGCGTGCCGTCGGGCGAAAGCGAGCCGTCTGAGGTCATAAACTCGTAGAAGCGGAAGCCCCAGCGTCGGCGATGAACGTAGTGGTTGGTGGTAATGCCGCCACCAAAGCCGGAGCGCACGACCACGCCGCCGATAATCCGCGTTTGATCGACCCAATAGACCGCGCCCAAGTCGAGGATCATGTGGGCGAGGATGTCGGTGAGGCCACGCGAAGCCGTCCCAGCACGCCAGCGCTCGTACAAATCGCCGTCGAAGAGCGCTCTTGCTTTGCCGAGGGGCTGCGAGTCGTTGCTGGCAAGATTAATGTTGATATCAACGCCCCCGCCGCGTTCCAATAGCCCGAGGGCGATGTTGTCGCCGATGGTCTCTACCTCGACTTCGGCGAGGCGAGCATCGGGCACTATGAGCAGCGGCTCAAAGCGGATGAATTGGATTGGCTCTTCGTCGATTTGTTCTATTTGGTACGTCACCCGGTGGCGGGCGTTCTCCTTGAAGCGCTCCTTGGTGCGATAGACGAGAGAGCCTTCGATAGGTGCGGCGATAAAGTCGGTTTCTGGCTCGCCGGTCGAAAGCAGGAGGTCGAAAAGTTCAAAGGGTGGAGCTTCTGCGTCGAATACCAAAGTGACGCTTTTGGCCGAGACCGCGCGGCCCAAGTCGATTTCGATAAACCACTCGTCTGGATCGGCCTCTGGGTTGGGTGCCCAGCCGGTCGCTGGGTTGCCGTCGATGACCAAACGGGCGGTGTTGAGGTTGGAGCCCGCATTGCGGATGCCGCCGCCGAAGGCGTCTAGATCGCGTACAGCGTCGATCCCTTTCTCGATTTTTGTGAGTTGGATCATGCCGGACGGGGTCAATTCGACCGCGCCTAGGGGCAGGTGCCATTGACGCCAATCGCGCGCTGAGTCATAGCGCAACTGAAACTGATCGGCTGCTAGCGGGTAGCTGCCCAAGATCAAGGCAGCGAGGGCTATGCGAAAATTCATAAATACCTACTTTCGCGCACGGACCGCAGAGGGAGGGAACATCCCAAGCGCTTAAACTATTAAACCATTTATGTTAATAATACCTGCGGGGCGAAACAAGGCCAATAGGCTGTCCGTAGGTTGGAGCGGAATTTTTACTCTATATATCTTACAATTATATATCTTACAGTAATAGTTCAAACCAAGTCCTCGCTGGAGAATGTGCTAATATGATTGGTCGAATTGCCCTCTGTGCGCTGATCGCCCTGCCGGTCTGCGCCCAGCACGAGAAGATCGAGCGGAGTGTCCCGCTGCCTACGGGTTGGCCCACGGCTATGGTCCTAGTACCAGCCGGGTTTTTCCCCCGGGGCATGGAAGGCGAAGCCTTTGACGAGCAGCCCGTGCGCGACATTTACCTCGACGCGTACCTGATTGACAAATACGAGGTCACGGTGGCGCAATGGGGAGAGTACCAACGCGATACGGGTGCGATGATCCCGGAGTGGACCTTGCAGAATACGTCGGCGCGGCAAAACCACCCCATTACGCTGGTGACCTGGTACGACGCCGAGGGCTTCTGTCAGTGGGCTGGCAAGCGATTGCCCACAGAAGCCGAATGGGAGCGCGCCGCGCGCTGCGACGACGGTCGCAAATATCCTTGGGGCGACGGTCTCGATGCCTTTCGCGCCAATTACTTCCAGAGCAACGATCCGTTTGAGCGCGGCTTTGGGGCCATCCTCAGCACTAACCCCGTCGGCTTTTTCGACGGTTCCAATCGAGATGGCTACCAAACGCGAGACGGCTCCAGTCCCTTTGGGGCCCACGACATGGTGGGCAATGTCTTTGAGTGGACCAACGACTGGTACCATCCGAGTTACTACACCGTTGGCCCAGACATCAATCCCCAAGGGCCAGATGAAGGCGTGGTCAAGGCCGTGCGCGGCGGCTCGTACGCGATTGACGCCAGCCACGTGCGGCCCTCGTACCGAGCGCGGGATGCCCCTGATTTCAAAGGCCCGGACGTAGGGTTCCGCTGCGCCGCTAGCGCCAACCTAGGCACGGGGTTGCGCCGCGATACATGGGGTGCGATAAAGAGCGTCCCGCTGGTTTGGCCCAAAGGGGGATACAATGAATAAACTGAGATATCTAACCATCGCTGCCGCGCTGGCCTTGCTCGCCAGTGCCGCCAGCACACCGGGGCAGGAAGACGACCTGCGGCAGCGCTTCGGCCTCCAGTCGGTGCCGCCCGTGCCCTACCCCGAGAACAACCCCTACAACCCCAATCGCGTCGAGCTGGGCCGATTGCTATTCTTCGATCCCATTCTCAGCGGCGAGAAAGACACAGCCTGCGGTACCTGCCACCTGCCGACCTTTGGCATGGCCGATGGGCTACCCCTTGCGGTAGGTGTCGGGGGCAAGGGCTTGGGGCCGGGGCGGGTGCCCGGGGTTTCGGCCATTACCGGCGACACTGTGATTACCGAGCCGCGGCACACCATGACGCTCTTTAATGTCGGTTACAACGGCGACGAGTCTGGACTGCCTTCGCCCAAGGGCTTCATGCTGTGGGACGGCAAGGATCGCGGGCTGGAGGCGCAAGCGCTGCGGCCGCTCATCGTGCGCGTGGAGCTACGCGGCGATGCCTATGAGCGCGAGATGGCCGTCGATAGCGTGTTGACGCGGTTGCGGGGGATTCCCGAATATGTCGCACTCTTCGAGCAAGCCTTCCCGACTGAAGCCGACTCCGTGGCCCGGCAGTTGCCGCGGCTCGGCTGCGCCCACGATCCAACGCCCTTGCAGTCGGTCATTACGCGCTCGACCTTCGGCCGGGCCATTGCTGCGTTTGAGCGCGAGCAAAATACGGTCAACACCGCGTACGATCGCTATGTGGCCGGCGACGACGCAGCTCTGACGCTAGCGCAAAAGCGCGGGCTTGAACTCTTTCACACCAAGGCGCGCTGCGTCAACTGCCACAGCGGCCCGCTGTTTACGGATTCGAGTTTCCGCGCCCAAGGAGTCGAGCAGATCGGGCCGGGCCGAGCGTCGGCTACGACCAATACTGGCACCCCGCGTCCGACCGGAAGAGACGAAGGTCGCTTTCTCAATACGGGCAACCGCAGTGACATCGGTGCTTTCCGCGTGGTGGGCTTGCGCCAAATCGCGCAGACGGCCCCCTACATGCACGACGGCGCTCTGGCGACACTGGAGGATGTTATTGAATTCTACGACCGCGGCGGTGGCGACGAAGCCTCCATCCCCGCCGAGAATATCGATCCCGAATTAGTGCCGCTAAACCTAAGTGCTGAGGAGAAGCAAGATCTGCTGGCCTTCATGCACGCTTTGACCGATTCGACGATAGCGGTTCACGTGCCAGCGCGCGTGCCCAGCGGGTTGCCGCCAGCCGGTCTCGAATTGGCCGCTGAGGCGGGTCTCGTGGTCTCGGTTCCCGCACCGTCGGCTCGACCTGTGGCCGTGCGTGTGTTCAATTTTCCCAACCCTTTCAATGCCTCAACCTCGATCTCAGTGGCGCTGCCAGAGGCGGGCGAAGTCGATATTGAGGTGTACAATATCTTGGGACAGACGGTGCGGCAGCTCTTTAGGGGATACCGGCCAGCCGGCGTCTATCAGCTAACATGGGATGGGCGCGACGAGGGCGGGCGGGAGGCCGCCAGCGGAGTATATCTCGTCTCGGCGCAGATGGGTGGCACGCGCTACCTCGCGCGGATGACCCTCGTGCGCTGAAGTGGACCGGCAGGTTTTTACCTCTGAGGCACTGGCCGCCATCCTGCTGCTGTGGGGATGCGGCCGGGAGCCTGATTCCCCAGCCGCCGATCCGCTCTTGCGCCCGCAAGAGCGGTCGGCTCCGACAATTCGCTTCGCCGATGTCACTGCGGCCGCTGGTATTCACTTTAAGCATACCAGCGGTCTTTCAGGGCGGAAGTACGGGGTGGAAGCCCTCGGCTCGGGAGCCGCTTTTTTCGATTTCAACGGCGACGGGTATATGGATCTCTACGTCGTCAACGGAGCCGATCTGCCCGGTCACATATCGCCCCAGCCGCCCCGCAATGCGCTCTACCGCAACCGCGCCGACGGACGTTTCGTCGAAACGGTGGCCGGGGTTGCCGATACCAGTTATGGCATGGGCTGTAGCGCGGGGGATTACGACAACGATGGCGATGCCGATCTCTTCGTTGCCAATTTTGGCCCCAACGTGCTCTACCGCAACGAAGGCGGTCGCTTCGCCAATGTCACAGCCGCAGTCATCCCGGATAGCGACCGAAGTTGGTCCACAGGCTCGGCCTTCGTCGATTACGACTTGGACGGCGATTTAGACCTCTACGTCGCCAACTATCTCGACTATCAGTTCGAGACTGATCCCCGCGACGAAAACGGTCGCCTGCAGAGGGATAGACGCCACTATGCCCCCACTGAATATCCCGGTCGGCGCGACTTTCTCTATCGCAATAAGGCCGACGGTCGCTTCGTCGATGTCACCGAAGAAGCGGGACTACTCAGTCTCAAAGGGCGCGAGTTGGGTGCCGTCTTTTTCGACTTGGACGGCGATGGCGATCCCGATCTGTTTCAGGCCAACGACGCCACGCCCAATTTCCTCTACCGCAACGAAGGGGACGGCTCTTTCAGCGAAATCGGCTTGGCGGCTGGCGCGGCCTACAACGAAGCGGGCAAGCCCGAAGGAGGCATGGGCACCGACATTGCCGATACGGACGGCGACGGCCACCTAGAAATTGTGGTAACCAATTTTCAGTGGGAGAGCAATACCCTCTACCAAAGTAAAGGGGATGGCTTATGGCGCGATCGATCCACCGCTTCAGGGCTGGGGGCACCTAGCTTCGATCGCTTGGCCTTCGGGGTCAACTTCTTTGATTTCGACCGCGACGGCGATCCGGATCTCTACGTGGCCAACGGCCATATCGACGACAATATCGCCGATTTCGACCCCCAAGTTTCGCACGGCCAGCGCGACCAGCTTTTTCTCAACGACGGCCAAGGGCGCTTTGCCGAAATCTCCGCGCAAGCCGGTCCTTTTTTTCAGCGCACTATGGTGGGGCGGGGCGCGACCACAGCCGATTACGACAACGATGGCGACGGCGATCTCTTCGTAGTCAACAGCAACCAGCCGGCCGTATTGTTGCGCAACGATACGGCGTCGGCAAACCACTGGCTCGCCCTGCGCTTGGTCGGCACTCGCAGCAATCGGGACGGCCTAGGCGCCGAGGTCACCGTGAGGACGGAGGAACGCGAACAAACGCAGCAAACCCGCAGCAGCTTTAGCTATCTATCACAGAGCGATCCCCGTTTGTTCTTTGGACTGGGTGCATACGACCGGGCCGACCGAATAGACATCGCTTGGCCTTCGGGCATTCGCCAGCAATTAAGGGACGTGGAGGCCGATCAGCTACTGGAGATTTTGGAGCCGACGGAACCGGTTGTGGATCAAACTGGGGATAGCCCCCATAAAAAAGCGTTCCAAGCAGGAGAGCGCTCGGCACCGCCCGCATTTGCACTAGAGCAGTTCTGGCGGGAAGCCCCACCCGTTCTGATCGACGCCGGTCGCTTTGCTCCGCCCGACGGTGCCGGCCGCACGTCTGTGGAGAACATTGATGCGCTGACCGCAGCAGTCGCCAGCAGCCCCCGAGATCCAGACGCCCACTTCCGTTTGGCCGAGGCGCTGCACCAGTTGCGGCGCTATGAGGCGGCAGAAGTGCATTACCAAAGAGCCGTTGCCCTCGATTCTTCCCATGCTCAGGCTTATACCGGACTAGGAAAACTCTACGGCGATCAGGGAGATCGGACTAAGGCATTGGCGGCACTCCAGCGGGCGTTGGCCTTAGGGGACGAAGCCATCGCCCACTACTACTTGGGCAATTTTTACGCCAGCCAAGGCTCGTACCAACAGGCTATCTTGCACTATCAGCAGGCTATCGAGCGTCGGTCCAACTACGAGCAGGCCTACGTCAACTTGGCCGGCGTCCATGCTCGCCAAACAGAATACAGCACTGCCATTCAGGTCTTAACGCGGGGCGTTGCCGCGCTACCCGGCAGTGCCGAACTCAAATTCCGCTTGGGGTGGAATTACTTTGTCCAAGGCCGTTATGCGGCGGCGCTGGAGCAGTTCCAGCAAGTTGTTCGCTTGGATCCCCAGCGGCACCAAGCCTATGACTTTATGGCGCGGATATATATGGCCCAAGAGAAGGGGGAAGAGGCCCAGCAACTTTTGCGGCAAGCCCTATCTAGCCATCCCGACGCGAGCGCCCTGCTAGCGCGATTGGGGGTCTTGCTGCTCAATGCGGGCGATCCCGTCCAAGCCAGTGAATATCTCGAACGGGCCATTCGCAGCGATCCAGATCACGCAGAAGCCTACTACAGCTTAGGGCAGGCCTACTTGCGCGTTGGTCTGAGTGATAGGGGTCATGCCGTGCTGGGTTACTTTGAGCTTTTACAGACTAACTATCAGGAATTGCTGGACTTGAAAACGGCCATCGTGCTCAATCCCAGCGATGCCACAGCGTGTTTCGGACTGGGAAAAATCTATGGGCGCATGGGGCGCTATGAAGCGGCTCGCCAATCGTATTTGGCCGTTTTGAAGATCGCCCCCAGTCACATTGACGCCCAGAACAACTTGGGCAATATCTATCTGCGCCAGCAGCGCCCGCACCAAGCCATTCAAGTTTTCAGCGCCTTGCTACAAGCTGATTCGAGCTATGTGCGAGCGTACAACAACCTCGGCTATGCCTATCTGGCCATCAACCAGCCTCAGCGAGCTATCCAAACGTATAAAAAAGCGATTGCGATTGACCCCCAATACGCGCAGGCGTACTCCAGTCTAGGCGCAATCTACATGCAGCAGGGAAAAATTTCCGCAGCGCAGCAACAGCTAACTATCTACGAGAGGCTGACTGGGTCTGCACCATAACAAGAGCAAAATTAGCTTGTTATGCGGTCGGATTTTGATTATGTAAGAAGCTCATCTATAGCCACTGTCTCTCAATTCCGCTAAGAGCCTCGAAAGGAGGTATCGGCTCTCCATAGTTTTCCGTTGTGTAGATCCCGATCTCTGGGATCTGCCTCACCTCTCAAAAGGAGCCTTTTATGCGACGCTCGCTGTTATTGGTTGCCTTTTTGTTGCCGATTGTTGCGACTTCCTCCTTTGCCCAGGATCCAGTCGAAGTGCCGCTCTATTTTGCCGTGGGCATTCCCGACAATGCCCTGCCCACCATCGACGGAGAACGCGATGATTGGGCGTGGGTTGATCCGAGTTTTGAGATAACCAGTGTCGATATGTTCATCCTGACCGGCGGCGTAGATGACGCCGACGACCATTTCATAGATATTCTACTCGGCTGGAACGAAGGACAGAATCGGGTATATGGCATGGTTCACGTGGTGGATGACTTTCTGATCGTGGACAAAAATCCCGGCTGCACCTTCCGCGACGACAACTGCGAGATTCACTTCGATCCAGATAACCAAGGCGGCGGTCCCTACTCGGCACCCAACGATCAGGATTTACAGCCGGCCTATCAGATTTGCCTGAGCATGTCTGAGCAATTTCCCCGGGTGCAGATGTACAACGGTGCCCTCGGCAACTTTGAGCAAGACGCGCTCAATTTCTGGTGGACGCATTCGGGCGATTTCGTCCAGAATGTCAATGCCAATGTGGGCAACGAGTACTTTTACGAGTTCAGTCTCCTGTTCTTCGATCCGCTGTCGATCAGCGGCGGTCCCGACGCCAGCACGGAATGGATCCTGACGCCTGAGTCAACCATCGGCATGGGCATTTCCCTCGACGATGCCGACGAGGGCCTCAATGCCAACGGCAACGATCCACTTGCCGAGGAGTGCTGCGAGAACGGGTTCTTCTGGCAGGCGTATGTGAGCATGGGCGATCAGTTCGCCAACACCGGCGGCATCCCCGATGTCTTCCTGACGCCGACAGAAGAGGTGGACACCGCAGTTGAAGCTACTTCTTGGGGCCAAGTGAAAAGCCTGCTAGGGGAAGGTCTGTAGGTCATTTGTCAGTTTTCTTTTGGGCAAAGAAGGGAGGGCGGGGAGTACCTGCCCTCCCTTCTTTGGTTGCGCTGGGGTGTGAGGAGTAAGCCGAATGCGCGCCCTCTTGACTGGTGTGGTGCTGGTCGCGGCGATCAGCCTGATAAGCCCGTGGGCCGTGCTCATCGTCAAAGGTTCGCTCCTGACCGGCAATGCCATTCCCGTCATCGCCGTGCTGTTCTTCTTTGTGCTGACAGCACTGGTCTCGCCCCTGCTCAAGTCTCTGAGCCGCCGTCTCGCTTTTACCCGCGCCGACCTGATCCTCATTTACGCCATGATGCTGGTAGCTGGAGCCGTGGTCACTACCGGCTTTACCGGCGGTTTTATGTCCATCATTTCCGGGATTTATTATTACGCCACGCCCGAAAACAATTGGGCTAACCTCTTTATTCCCCACCTAGACCCCTGGGTTACTCCCCAAGACCTCAACGCAGTACACTTGTTTTTCGAGGGGCTGCCTCCGGGCGCTTCGATTCCCTGGTCCGCTTGGATCATATCACTGGCGGCGTGGACTTCTTTTATGGTGGCCTTTTCGGTGGTTATGTTCTGTCTGGGCGTTATGCTGCGCGGCCAGTGGATAGATCGGGAGCGACTGGTCTTTCCGTTGACCCAGTTACCCCTGGCAATGATCGAGGATGCCGAGCGCGCAGAGCGGCGCGTCGGTCACTTCTTCAAAAGCCGCTTGCTGTGGCTGGGTATTTTGCTCCCTCTACTGTTGCACTCGTGGAATTCCCTCCACAACTACCACGACGCCTTTCAGCCGCTCGCCGTGCGAGGCAGGATCCCCTTGCTCGACGGGCGGATGAGCGTGCCTTTCCTGCTCAATTTTCCCGTGCTCGGCCTGTCCTACCTCATGCCGCTAGGCGTTTCCTTCAGTCTGTGGTTTTTCTGCCTGGTGGGGCTGCTCGAACAAAGCGTCTTCGCCCGTATTGGTTTGCAACTCAGCGGCGGGGATATGTGGACTTCCGGTGGAGCAAGTCCGCCCCTTTCACTACAGATGTCGGGCGCGATGTTAGTGCTGGTTTTATTTGTGTTATGGAATGTGCGCCAGCACTTGGGCAGTTTCTGGCGTCAAGCGCTAGGCCGCGAGGAACCGGCTCGGCGGGAATTGCTCGGCCCGCGAGCGGCCGTGTGCGGTTTCGCAGGGGGGCTACTCTTCATGTTAGTTTGGCTTATAAGCACTGGTCTCGATTTGTATGTAGCTATTCTGCTGGTCGTTGGTGCCTTAGTTGTGTTTATCGGCCTAGCGCGGATAACCTGCGAGGCGGGTTTGCCCAGTATCCAGACGCCGATGGTGCCCCAAGCTTTTATGATTCGCGGCTTTGGTCCCCAAGTGCTGGGCTTACAGAACATGACCGGCTTGGGCTTGAGCACGGTGTGGTTGGGGGATACAGCAGCCAATATGATGAATTCAGTGATGCACAGTTTGCGCCTGAGCTCCGGCCAAGAGCGACACTTGCGCCACCTGCCCTGGGCGCTGCTGCTCGCCCTAGTGGTGGCGCTGGCCGGTTCGATCTGGTACACCATGAGCTTGGCCTATGAACACGGCGGTATCAATCTGCACGGCTGGTACTTTCGCGGCGTTGTGCGTTGGCCCTTCAATCACATGGCTTCGCTGGCCAACGCACCCGAGGCGAGTTTTGCGCCGCGACTGACCTTTATTACCCTAGGGGCAGGTGTCATGGGCGCGTTGCTCTACCTGCGCCAGCGCTTTTTGGCTTGGCCACTGCACCCTATTGGCTTCCCAGTGTCCAACACCCATCCGATCATTACTTTTGGCTGGTTGTCCATCCTGCTGGCTTGGTTGTGCAAGGCGGCGATCTTGCGCTATGGTGGGGTGCGGCTCTACCGGACGATGAGACCCTTCTTTTTGGGGCTAGCACTAGGCGAGTTCTCCGCTTCTGCACTGTGGGTATTTATCGACGGAGCATTCGGGGTAGAGGGCAATATGATTTTCGTATTTTGAGGGTCTAGAAGGGGCACGAAAAGGAAATCTAAATGCGATATTTGCGCTCGCTTAAGTTGCTCTTGATCGTCGCGGCTGTTGGCGTTGTACTAGCCTTTTTTGAACGGCAGCGCACGGTCGAGTACGGGCACCTTTTGGACCGCACGCACGCACGGGGGCAGCCGCAGCTCAAAGGCACGTCCTTGCAAGAGTTGGCACAGGTGCTGCTGGAGCTGTACCCAGAGGGAGCCGAAGCCAATCTGCTGATGGGGACTGCCCTAGCCGAAGAGGGACGGTTGGCGGAGGCCCGGGCGCATCTGGAGAAGGCGATGGAAGTGGACCGGCGCAACTTGCAGCTACTCTTTTTGTACGCGCGACTCTTGCTGGATATGGGAGAGGATGCGGAAAAAGTGCAAGAGGTGGTGGAAGAGTTGAATCGGTACTTTCCGCGCTCGCAGGAGAAGGTGGAACAGTACTTTGGGGAGGCTTCAAAGGGGAAAATGCGGTTTGGCGGGGATGATCTTTACTAATGATACGTAGGAATTAAGAATTCCCTTTGCGCAGGCGGTCCTCGTAGATGTGAATCTGGTCGGAGTACTGAGCTTTGAGTTTGACCAGCAACGCATCAAAGCGCTCTTGGGTTAGATCTTGTAGCACGTGAGAGCGCACCCGGCCCCAGACCTCGTCCAGGCTCTGTTGGTAACCAGGCACCTTGTTGAGCACCTTGAAAACCGTAAAACCCTGCGCGGTCTTGACCGGGCCGACGATCTGGCCGACTTCGGCGTCTTTGGCTTCCCAACCTAAATTGCCGTACTTGTCGGGACGCAAAAGCTGGATGCGCCCTTCGGCGCGGCGGATGCGGGTGCTGCGCCGCGAGTAGCGACGGGCTAGCTCGCCGAGCTCGCCGCCGCGTTCAATGGCGGCCAGCAGTGAGTCCGCCTGTGCGCGGGTATCGACGAGGATTTCGAGAATCGAGATCCGCTCCTCGCGCACATAGAGGTCTTTGTGTGCCTCGTAGTACGCGCGAATTTCGTCTTTGGACGGGTCGAGCGTTTCGAGTACTCTGATTTGGCGGATGCGCTCGATAAGCGCTTGGCGGCGCGTGGCTTCAATGCCTTGGGCGACGCGCTCGGCCTCGTGGATACCTATTTCGCGGGTGTGGCGTGGCAGCAGTATCTTGAGCGCATAGAGGCGACGGGCGAAGCGGCGCAAGTCGTCCAGTTCGCGGATCTCGGCCGGGTTGCGCTCGCTGGTCATGGCCGCCATGAAGTTGCTCAGCGTCCACGGCTCGCCATCGAGTTCGAGCAGGACTAGCTCAGTCTCCCCCTTTTTGAACGTGGGCATTTGTTCGCCAGCTTCGCTGAGCCGGGCTAGGAGCAGTTCGAAGGTTTCGCGCCGTTCCTCAATATCGGCGCGGTTGGCCAGCCCTTCGAGGAATCCAAAGGTGGCGATGGCGTGCTTTTGTTCCTGCATGGCCGCGATGACGGCCGGGGCCATCTCCTCAAAGGGCACTTCGCGCTCGTCAGTGGCGACGAAGACCGAAAAGCCGTCTGGCTCCTGCACGGGACCGATGACCTCGCCCAGCTTGGCTCCGAATATCTGGCGGCGCAGAACGTAGTTTTTGAAATCGAGGCGGCTCTTCCAGCCGAGGTCGCCGCCTTGCTGGGCGGTGTTGCCGTCGTCGGAGAGTTCGCTCGCCACTGCGGCAAAGCTGTCGGGGCCACGCAGCCGGGCGAGCACGTGGTCGATGGCGGCTGGCCCGCTGGCAAGGATGCGGCTCAGGCGGCGCTGCTGACCGATGTGGTGCTGATCAAAGTATTGGCGAGCCTCGTCGCGGCTTATGTCCTCAGCGACAGCGACCACGCCGCGACTATACATTTCATCGAGGATGAGTTCCTGTTGTCGTTGCGCGACTTTGCTTTGGACTTGAAAGTCGTTTTCCAAGCCGTCTTGGCGGGCGGCCAACAGCAAGACCTCAATGTCGATGAGCCGCTCAAGGGCTTGGCGCTGAAGGTCGCCCGGAGCGTTTTTGGGAAAGAGCCGCGAGGCAGCGCGTTCGACGCGGTCGCGCTCGATGGTGACGTCGCCGACGCGGGCGAGGACATCTGGGCTGGGCGGAGGTTCGGGAGAGGTACAGGCGAGGAGTAGAATAGTGAACGACGAGAGAAAACGATGCAACAAGAAGGCCTCCTAGTGGAATTTTTATCTATGCCAACAAATATATTAGCGCCTTAGTGCCGTGTAAATTTGCTAAATGCTAATTAGGTTATTGTAAGCAGCAAGCAATTCTGTATCAAAGTGATGATTATTCCACGCAGACTTTCAACGTGTCTAGTCGCCTTAGTATGCGGCTGTACTGCGAGCGAGCCGCCGTCCGCGCCCGCAGTGCGCTTTGTCGATGCGACCGCGGAAGCAGGAATCGACTTTGTGCATACCAGCGGCCGGGCCGGGCGCAAATACGGGGTGGAGACGATTGGTTCTGGAGCGGCATTTTTCGATTACAACCGCGACGGGTGGATGGATTTGTACGTGGTCAATGGGACGGATCTGCCTGGGCACGTCTCGACGGTGCCTCCGCAAAACGCGCTGTATCGCAACGATGGCGGGTACTTCGCCGAGGTCGCCGCAAGCCTCGGGGTGGCGGACGCGGGTTACGGCATGGGCGCGTCCGCCGGGGATTACGACAACGATGGGGACGCGGACCTCTTCGTCGCCAACTTCGGCCGCAACCGGCTCTATCGCAACGAAGGATCGGCGATGGATTGGGTCTTTGCGGATGTGACGGCTGCGGCCGGGATTGGGGCGGACGAGCGATGGTCAACCGGCTCGTCGTTTGCCGATTACGACCTCGACGGCGACTTAGACCTGTACGTGGCGAATTACTTGCGCTACGAATTTGAGCGCGGCGAGTTGAGTGAGGGGGGAACGCTGCGCTGGCCGCGGCGGCACTTGGCCCCCACCGAATATCCTGGGGAACGGAACGCGCTCTGGCGCAACGACGGCGACCGCTTTGTAGATGTGACAGATGCGGTTGGGCTGCTCACGGACGAAGGCCGCGAACTGGGCGCGGTGTTTTTCGACTACGACCTCGACGGCGACCCAGATTTGTTTCAGGGCAATGACGCCACGCCGAATTTTCTCTGGCGCAACGACGGCGGCCGCTTTGCCGAAGTGGGGCTGGTGGCTGGCGTGGCGTACAACATCGGCGGCAAGCCCGAGGGGACAATGGGCGTGGATGTGGCCGACGGCGATGGCGATGGTCGCCTCGACTTGGTGATGACCAATTTCCAGTGGGAGAGCAACACCTTGTACCACAATGCGGGCGGCGGGATGTTTGCCGACGAATCGCTGGCCGCGGGTATCGCCGCCAACAGCTTGGACAGGCTGGCCTTTGGCATCAACTTCCTCGACGCCGACAACGACGGCGATCCCGATCTCTACGTGGCCAATGGCCACATCGACGAAGACATCAATCGGTTTGACCCACAGGCCGCGTACGGCCAGAGCGATCAGTTCTATCTCAACGATGGCCAAGGTCGCTTTGCCGATGCGAGTGCGATTTCCGGCGTGGCCACGCCGACGCGGGATTTGGTCGGGCGCGGCTCGGCCGTGGCCGATTACGACAACGATGGCGACTTAGATATTTTTTTGCTCAACACTGGACAACGCGCTCTGCTTTGGCGCAATGACACTCAAGCGGGCCACTACTTGGCGCTGGCGCTAGAGGGGCGGACGAGTAACCGCGATGGCTATGGTGCCCGCGTGGTGGTGCACGTGGACGGCCGGACGCTGGTGGCGGAAAAGCGCAGCGCGGCGAGCTATTTGTCGCAAAACGACGCGCGGATGTTTTTTGGCTTGGGGTCGAGCGAGGAGGCCGAGCAGGTGGAGATCGCGTGGCCGTCGGGCATTCGCCAAGTTTTATCGGGCGTACGCGCCGGGCAGGTGCTGCGGGTTATCGAGCCGGATGCGAGTACACCGCAAGAAGTAGCTGACGCAGCCATCGCGCAGGCTGCGCCCCAAGGCCGCGATGCCGAGGATCTGGAGCAATTCTGGCGGGAAGCACCCTTAGTCCTTCCGGAAAAGACGCGTGCTCCTTTGCCGCCGGCAACCCCGTTGTCCGAGTTGCGCACTGCGGCCCGCGTCCAGCCGGAAGTAGCCAGCGTCCACATCGAACTAGCCGCCGCGCTTGTGCGCGAGCGCGCGTACGGCGAGGCGGAGGCGGCTTATCGCCGCGCGTTGCAACTCGACGCGGGCGCGGCCCAAGCCTACGTGGGCTTGGGGAAGCTCTACGCCGACCGCGGGGCGCTCGCGCAAGCGGTCGCCGCGCTGAGACAAGCGATCGCACTCGACAGCACCTTGGCTGAGCCGCACTACGTGCTGGGCAACATCCACCTGAGCCAACAGCGTTTGGCCGCGGCCGTGCCGCTCTACGAGCGCGCCATCGCGCTGTCGCCGCGCTATCTTCAAGCCTATTTCAACTTGGCCGGTTTGCACGCACGGCAGACCGATTACGGCCCGGCCATAGACGTTTTGCGTCGGGGTCTCGCGGCCCTGCCCGAGGAAGTGGAACTCATGCTGCAATTGGCGCGGATTCATTTTGCCCAAGCGCAATACGAAGACGCGCTAGCGCAGCTCGCCAGCGTGGTGCAAGCGCAGCCCACGCGCGCTGAAGCACATGAGTTGACGGCCCAGATCTGGATGGTGCGCGAGGATGTGGATGCTGCCCGTGCCGCTTTGCAACAGGGGCTGGAGCACGCTCCGAATAGCGCCGCGCTCTTGGGACGGCTGGGCATCCTACTCTTGCAGGAGGGCGCGGACGCCGAAGCCATACCCCTTTTGCAGCGGGCCTTAAAGGCAGACCCGGATCGCGAGGAAGTGTACTATCACTTGGCCCAGGCGTTGTTGCGGCGCGGTGAGGCCGTGCGCGGCCGCAAGCTCCTCGACTATTTCCACTCGTTGCAGCAGGAGCACCAAAGGCTGCTGGCCGACAAAACGGCCGTGGTGCTCAATCCCAACGATGCGGACGCGTATTACAAGTTGGGTGTGGTCTATGCGCGGATTGGCCGCTACGCGGCCGCCAGCCAAGCGTACCAAGCGGCCTTGGCCGTGGCACCGGGTCATCTCGACGCTCGCAACAACTTGGGCAATATCTACCTCCGCCGACGCGCATTGGGGCTAGCCATTGCCGCGTACCAAGAAGTGCTGCGCCGCGAGCCCCACTACGCCCGCGCCCATTACAACTTGGGCAACGCGTACCTGTTGGCTGGCGAGGAGGAGCGTGCAGTGGCGGCGTTTACTCAAGCAATCGAAGCCGACCCCGAACACCGCAAGGCGCAGCAGATGCTGGCTAGGCTACGTCAGCGCGAGGCCCAAGGTGAGCGCTGAGCGGCGGCTACAGCTCGGCGTGGGGTTGATAGCCGCGGCCGTCATCGGCTATGAAATCGGCCTCGTCCGGCTGTTTTCTTTTTTGCAGCACTATCACTATACGTTCTTAGTGGTCTCAGGAGCGGTGTGCGGCTTGGGGCTTGGGGCCGCGTTGAGTGCAGTGCTGCACGTGCGGGAAGAGCGACTGCACGGTCACTTGGGCTATTGGGCGGTCGGCTGTGGCGTCAGCATGATCTGCGGTGCGTTTGCCGTAGCACAGTTTCCTCGAATGCCGCTACTGCTGCTGGTCGGCATCGCCGGCCTTCCCTTCATCGCCGCTGGCGCATTCCTTGCCCTCGCCTTCCGGGCGCGTTACCAACAAAGCCAAGTTCTCTACTTTTGGGACTTGGTCGGCGCAGCGCTGGGCATCCTCTACGTGGTGCCGGCCCTCGAATGGTTGGGCGGCGTCGGTACCCTATTGGGCGCGAGCGTCTTCGCTATGGCCGCCGCGGCTTTCTTTTTTGATCGCTGGGTATGTACCTGCCCAATTATTTTAGCGACTGGGCTTGTCGTTTACAGTTTCCAACAACGAGAACTCATCGATCTCAGTGCCCTAGCCGCGACCGGCGACAAGCCGATGTTCCGGGCGTTGGGTGCGGAGCGCCATCGTGGGGAAGTGAAGGCCACGCGCTGGAGCGCGTACGCGCGCACCGATTTGGTTGATCGCACGGGCGACACGGGTTTGAACTTGTACGTAGATGGCGGGGCTGGTTCGTACATGTTCCGCTTTCCGAGGGATTACCGGCGGCTGTTTTTTGTGCGCCGCGAGGCTGCGTTTTTCCCCTATTACTTTTCGCGCCGCGAGCGCGCCCTGATTATTGGGCCGGGCGGTGGTGGCGATGTGCTCTACGCGCTGATGACCGGCTGGCGGCATATCGAAGCCGTAGAGATCAACCCGGAGATCGCTGCGCTGGTTCGCTCATACGGAGAGTACAATGGCGATTTGTACGACTTGGAGGGCGTGGAGTTGCACATTGGCGATGGCCGTAACTATTTGGAGCGTTCTCAGGCGCATTACGACCTAATCGCCTTGCCCTTGGTGTATGCCGAGGCGGCCGATTTGGTGGGGTACGCGCTCTCCGAGAATTATCTGTTCACTCGCGAGGCATTTGCCGCCTATCTCGATCACCTCGCCGAGGGGGGACGGCTGGCCCTCATAGTTCACAATCACGCGCTGATGTTGCGCGTGGTCGCCACCTTAGGTGCTCTGTGGGAAGAGCGCGGCCATGAGCCGAGTGCGGTCCTCGACCATCTCGTCGTCATCAACGGTGCTCGCGGCGACCCAACGCGGCAAGAGGCGCACCGTCCTTTGTTGCTGGTGCAACAGCAGCCCTATACGGCTGAGCAATTGGCGCGACTACACGCGGTCATGGAGGAGTTGGGTCTAGATGCGTACTTCTCGCCCGGAGGGCTCGAACGGCCTGCGCTGGCGGCGTTGCGCGGGGCTACACTGGCGGATTTTGTCGCTGCATCCGCGCTCGACATCTCACCGACGACTGATGACCGGCCCTTTTTTTACGACGCAACTCGCGGGCTGGATTCCAAGCTAACTCGGCTGTTGGTCGGTGCGCTGTTGGCGTGCGCGCTGGTGATGTTGGTGCCTCTTGGTGCGCCGAGTATGCGCCAGCGGAGCGCGTCTGGGCCACCGCCTCTGATGTGGGCGTTGTTCGCCGCTGGGTTGGGCACAGGCTTTATGATGGTCGAGATCCATCTCTTGCAGCGCTTTGGCCTGTTTCTCGGCTATCCGACTCTGACGCTGGCGGTCGCGCTCTTCGGGCTGTTGCTGGGCACGGGGGCTGGGAGCCTCGCGGGGGGATGGTATCGCCCGCTCGCTCATTCGCGGGGGTTGGGGTTGGTCGGCGTGGCTGTCGGCCTCGTCTGCTATCTCTATGGGTTCTTGCTCGACGGTGCGCTCGCTGGGGCGTTGGCGTGGCCGCTGGCCGTGCGCGTCGGGTTGACGTTGGTTCTCGTCGCGCCGCTCGGAATGTTGTTAGGCACCTGTTTTCCGGCCTGTCTGCGCTTGGGTGGTTCACAACGCGCCGGAATCGTCCCTTGGCTGTGGACCGTCAATGGTTTCTTCTCAGTGCTTGGATCGGTCGGGGCCGTGGCTTTGGGCATGGAGTGGGGGGCGAGTGCATCGCTGGCGGTCGGCGCGGCTGCGTATGTGGCGGTGGGTACGGCGCTTTTCTTGGGCAGCCGCCGGATTTCTGCGGATGTGGAGGTAGTCCGTCCGTCCGGCGCGGGCCGCTGGGTGATGGGTGTTCTGCTCTTGGTTGCGCTGCTGTGGTATGCGGCCTTTAGCTTTATCGGCGCGCGCTATTGGGGGGCAGCCCCTTCGGCTGCTCATCCGCGCCCGCCGGTTGCAGCCGAGGTTTGGCCGGCGGCGCTTAGAACCTTTTGATGGTGTATTGAGTAGAAAGGCTCAATTTCGCCACGCCATCCCGTTCCGACGCTTTTTCCGACTGTTTGGGATCGCAGTCCAACCCATTGCTCAAGAATGGTCGAGACCTACTTTACTTAAACCCGACGGGTTTTCTCTTTTAGGCGTCCTTTTTCAGTTTCAAGTGTAGGGTATGTTCGAGTTGTTGTTGGGCGGTCTGCCAAGCGAAGTTTCGCTTCAAGGTAAAGGCACTCCACGGTCCCTTGTGCGGAAT
>JAJEFJ010000076.1 GCA_022820485.1 Candidatus Latescibacterota bacterium | reverse complement strand
CACCTGACGCTGGGTCACTTGCCCCAACCCAGCCGGATTGGCAAACACCGCATCGGCGTTGTCGGCCACCGCCACAAAGCTGTTGCCCAACCCCTGCGCACGCGCACCCGAACCCACATTCTGAATGTTGACTACCCCCTCGCTTGATTGGGCGACGAACAGCACGCCTACTAAAACACTAAGCATTTTCAGAGATTTCATAATGTAACTCCTCCTTGGTGTTCTCGCTTAAAGGCTAGTTTGCCTTAGCGACTTTAGGAACGACCGTACCGTCTTTGTAGATCTTGCCGATATCTCGGACGAATTTATAGGAAATATTGGTGGTCTCCACCGGCTCATTGCGAAAGTCAAATCTCAGGACTACATCGAGTACTTGGACTTCGATATCACTCACGTCGGGGTGGAGCACGGGAAAAATGACGAAGCCCTCCGCCTCTTGACCGCTGAATATCTCCTCGTCTTTGAGCATCGTCCGCCGCAGCAAGTCGCGGCGCTCTTGATAGCGAGCATATTCGTTGCCTCTATAGCCTATGGCATAGGCGCGATAATACGTGTCGAGTTGCTCAAAGTTGAGGCTCCAATATTCGCGCTTATTGCTCGCTTTGACAACGATTTTGCTCGGATCAATCTTGACTTTAGGGTAGGCATAATTCTTAACGCCGAGGCGGAAGACAGTGAAGCGCTGCTTTTCTTCGTCGGTCCCCCAAAATACCGTATTGCCAAAGGTATAGGGGTTTGTGGACTTAGGACCCGCTTGGGAATTGTTGAAAAACTGGCGGTTTAACTCCTCGTCAGTCATCGGCTTGAGCCGCACTTCAAAGCGATCCTGTGCAAAGGTCAGCGTCCCGTCATCTGCCACACTGATAGACGAGGCCTGATCTTGGCCGGGCTGCAATGGCCCCGTGTAATAGCTATACCCACAGCCCAACACACTCGAGCCGATAATCAAGGCCAAGGATAATACTCGCGTAAAATCCATCATTCTGACACTCCTCGGTGGTATCGCTCTGTGTATAAAGAGGCTTTTAAGCGCCCCCAAGATATCGACTCCACGACCGTAAATGTACCCTCTAGCGGCATCAGGATCAAGTCAGCAAAGCGATCGGAAAAGCGATACGAATTGTGTTGGCCCGAAAGCGACCACTTAGCATCAAAAAGCGTTGAATACACGTCAAAATCGTTGAACTCTACGTTAAAACCAAGGATTTCATTTTCCCGCAAGATATGCTTTTCGCTTTGAAAGGCCGCATTAATATTGATGCGGTCAAAGGGCACAAGCATAACTTCATAGTTTGTCATTCCCTCTCCTCCCAAGACACCTATAAACTCGACCGCCGCCTCGGTATAAGGACCATCGGATAGCGCGTACCAAGCAGCGGCAGAAAAATTGACGAAAAAATCCTCGTCGGGCGGCGGGCCAGCCAAAACGAAGTGGTTGGCTTCAACTCCATTGCGCTGTATCCGTTCTTCGTGATTCAACTCAGTGAAATTGGCGAATTGTCCACCTGAGTGATCCGCGTCAATAAATAATTCCATCGCATCATCTTCCCACAGTACCGTAGTACTACCGGGGGGACGATCAATCTGGTGTATATCATCGCGAACCTGAGCGGCGATGTAGAGCCTGTTTTCCTCTTTATTCCACCCTACCATGAGACGAACGGCAAAATCGTCCGAATCGCTCGTCTCAACTTCTGGATTAATCAGGTCGTGAAATTGACCCGTTAATATGGCGTAAGAGTCGCCTACAACTTCCCAATCTTTCAAATCGCCGTCAATGACGGGAACTAAATGATCGGGAAATTGAAAGACTCTATAGGCCACTCCTTCGGGATAATGACCCAAAACCGGCTTAGCCGAGCCAACTGTTATCTGTAGCACTAGCACTAAAAACAAACGCGACCACAGCACCTCGACCAACAACCTTTTTATTCGTTTTTGGATGTTTTGCAATACATAGGGCTGTATGATAATCAATGGCCTAAGACGTGTCAAGATATATTAGAGGCAGCCGTATAAACAACAGGTTTATAACGGGTAAGTCTGATAAATAACAGTGAGTTAGGGTTATTTAATCCCCGTATAAATCGTTGCAAATAACTTCATTTGTACCTCAAACTTAGTGATTATCTTAGCGATTGACGACAAAATCCCCTCTTTTTTGCGCTCGTCGAGCCCCATCTGACTATCTTGAGATGTCCACCAAGATACTGTATAATAGAATAACAAAATGTCCAAAATACGTAATTAGACCGACCGATGGAACTGGGTTGGAATACACAACTGCCATCGGCACTCTTGTCCTACTCGTTGCAGGTAGCCAAGGGCTTACATTCTTGCGCGGAGGTATTCGATGCTCAGGTTATTGGTAGCGGTGCTCGGTGCCGCGTTTATGCTCGGCAACAGCTATGCCGAAATCAAGCGGTGGCGGATAGGCGATGATATACATCCTTGGACTCTGCGGCCGGTCACTGGTCGCCTCGACCTTGGTCGCAGTTGGGCGGTCGAGCTTATCGCCGATGACGATGGAGACGGACTCATCGACGAAGACCCCGTCGAGCTAGTCGATAACGATGACGACGCGCTGCTCAACGAGGATCCTGTCGACGAGCAAGTGGACAACGACGGAGACGGTCAACTCAACGAAGATCCAGCCAATAGAATCGACGACGATGGAGACGGACTCATCGACGAAGACCCCGTCGAGCTAGTCGACAACGATCTCGATGGGCTCATCGACGAGGACGGACCGGATCCTCAGTTCGACAATGACGGCGATGGCCAACTCAATGAGGACGGGTTGTACACGCTCTTTGACGACGATTGGGACGGCCAACTCAACGAGGACCCAATCAACGGAATCGACGACGATGGCGACGGACTCATTGATGAAGACCCGTCGCTTCCTGAGCACGGCCAAGGCGTGACCACCTGGCTGCGGCCGGTGCGTCTGGACAGCCTGCGCAACCTCGCCTATCTGCTCAACCAGCGCTTCAAGGCCGGCGAGTTCGGCGGCATCATCCCCGGCAAGGATCCCCAGCGCCCCTTTATGGTAGTGCCGAGCGAATATGGCTTTCGTCGCGAGATAGGCGACCCGATCTCGGCCGATCACTGGGCGACTGCCCAAGTAATCGGTCGCGTCGACGCAGAACTGATCGTCGATGGAGACCTTAGCACGGGATACGGCTCCGCCATTTACAACCGCGGCGGTGTTGGCATCAACCTGATGGGTTACTACTACCTTAATCGCATCGTCTTTCGCCCACGGCCGACCTTGCCCGCCAGCACTATTGCCAATTACCGTATCAGCTACGGCGATCGTACCACGATCAGCAGCCGCTCCGAAACCATCCAAGCGAGTAGAACGCTAGTTGCCGTTACCAACGGTCAGTTTAACCCAGTAGTCAAGGATTTCCAATTCGCTACCCCCTTTGTGGCTGGCCGCGTCGACATAGTCTCGACGGATCCCAAAGGCACCTACGTCGAGACCGCCGAAGCAGGCTATTTCGGCGACGGCTACGCCATCGACGGGCAGTACACCTCGGCCATCATCGACGTGGGTACGCCTACTCCGCGCATCCGTCGCTACGACCGCGAGATCGAGCAATTCGCCGGCTCGGAGCGCGAGGCGTATGAAAACCAGTTCCCCCTCGATGTGGCCGGCGAGCAAGTCAACTGGGGCAAGGTGCGCTGGCGCGGCAACCGCCAAGGCCGCGACGGCGATGTTCGCATCCAATTTCGCGTTGGCAACACCCTCGATACCCACATCTACGCCCGCCGCTTGGGACCGGGACTTTCGGATACCCAAGACGAGAATGGCAACCTCCTTGATTTGTTTTCTTGGATCAAGATCCCCGAAGGCCGCGTCCCCGAGCGAGAGCTCCAGTACAATGAACTTGGCGTTGATCTAGGCGACGACGGCCTCTTGGGCTGGAGCTTCTGGTCGGCTCCTTTCAAGCTCGAAGACGCCCTCATCGACGAGAGTCTGCCCGAATCCGAGTGGAAAAACACCGGCGTCCAACTGCCCCTGCCCGGCGGCACTCGCTACATCCAGTTCCGTATCCTCTTCGACTCGGCCCAGCACAGCGCGGCCCTATTGGACTTCATCGAGTTCGACTACGACGCGCCGCTGGTCTCAGGGGGGATCATCGCTGAAATCTTCCCCCCGCGCGTCACCTTGGGCGAGGAAACAGCGTTCCGCTACTTTGTCCGGCCCTTCTTCAAAACAGGCGAGTCCACCTCCTTCAACCGGATCGAGATCGCCGTCCCCAGCGCGGATACGCGCATCGAGACCTTGCGCTTCGACGGCCAAGACTGGACCGAAATCGCCGCGGGCACGGGAGCCGATCCGCTGAGCGACATTCATCCCCTCCGCCTCGCCCCAGCAGAAGGTCGCACCGACAGCTTGGGGCAGTTTGCCCAGAGCGTAGTTACAAATCCGCGCACCGGGTCGTCCAAACTGCACATCAAGCTGCCCCTGATGGGTGCTGAGCACTTCCAATTCGACCAGAACATCGAGATCGTCTTCCGCTCCAAGCTCTTCCGTGGTTCAGAAAAGTTCACCAGCTCGGTGTGGAATGACCAAGGCGGCTCCGAGGTCGAATCCATTCCGCAACCAGCCGAGGATGGGGACGCCACCCCCGACATCGCCACCAATGCCCTCCTCGTAGTTGCCGACGAGATCGACCAAATCGTCAGGGCTCCCCACATCGCCCCCAATCCCTTTACCCCCAACGGCGATGGCATTAACGACGAAGCCACTTTTTCCTTCGATCTTTTTCTCGTCCTCGATCAGGTCGATGTCCAACTCGAACTCTACGACTTGTCTGGCCGTCGCATTGCTCAGATCCAGACCGGTGGTTCGACGGCGGGCAATCTCCAAGTTGCGTGGGATGGCCGCGACAGCCAAGGGCAGGTCGCCCCGCCGGGCATTTATCTCTACCGGCTCGCCATCGACTTGGACAACACATCCACTCAGCGTTCGGGGACTCTATCGCTGGCCTATTGACCAAAACGTGCGACCTTACCCAAACCTTCGAAGCCGAGCAAAGTCGCGCCGGGAAATGCTTGCATAATTTCCTCTTCCTCGTCGTCATTCTAACGCCATGGCGCGCAGCACCCGCTTTTTTTTAGGCGCGCTCCTGCTAGTCGCTTTCGCACTGCGGCTGGGCTATCTGTGGGAACACCGCGCCAGCCCCTTCTTCGACGCGCCCATAGTTGACGCCCAGACCTTTCTCAAACAGGCCCTTGCCAGCGGGCCATTCTGGGGAGGGGACGAACCGTACTGGCAACCCCCCCTATACATCTACCTGCTGACATTCGTTTGCTGGCTTATGCCAGCCTCGTACTTCGTCGGCATTCGGCTCGTACACGCGGGCTTCGGCGTCCTTTCCTGCCTATTGGTGTATGCATTGGCTCGGCACGCCTTTGGCGAGCAGGTTGGCCGCATCGCCGGCATAACGGCGGCTTTGTGTGGCTCCTTGCTCTACTTTGAGGGCGAGCTATTGGCCGTGCCAGTGGAAGTCTTCCTCAATCTCCTGCTCCTGTACAGCCTGTTGCTGGCGTGGAGATGCGATCGCGGGCGCAACTGGGTACTGGCCGGCCTCATCGCGGGCCTTGCGGCTCTGACTCGCCCTACTATCTTGCCCTTTATCGCGGCCTTTTGTGCTTGGACGTTATGGCACCGACGCACATCTGCCTACCGTCCTCTGCTATCTTTTGTCATTCCCATAGCGTTGGTCATTTTGCCCATCACTTATCGCAACTGGACTATTGAGCCAGATCTCGTATTCATCTCCTCTAATGCCGGCGTCAATTTCTACATCGGCAACAACGCCAACTACGAGCGCACGGTCTCGCTGCGTCCGGGTATGCAGTGGGAAACCATGATCGCCGAAGCGGCGAACTCGGAGCATGAGACGACTGCGGCCGCTCAATCGGCCTTTTTCTTTTACAAAGCCCTTGATTACATAACCGCGCAACCCCTCGGCTATCTCGGACTGCTCGGCAAGAAAGTACTCCATTTTTGGAGTGGCCCGGAGACCAAGCGCAATCAAGACATATACTACGCCCGCCAACACTCGCGGATCTTGAGTCTCTTGCTCTGGGATTGGCGCGTGTCGATTCCCTTCGGCCTGATCGGCCCGCTGAGCTTGCTCGGCTTGGCGCTGAGCATGAGGAGAGAGTGGACGCCGTCGATTGCCTTGCTGCGGCTTTACACGCTAGTGTACACGGCCTCGGTCGTCCTCTTTTTTCCGGCGGCCCGCTACCGCATGCCGGTCGTACCGGTGATGATCGCTTTTGCTGCTTTTGCCGCCTTTCAGCTCTATCTAGGTATGCGCCGCAGATCCTATATCCGCACCACAGTGCTTGCCCTGTCTCTCGGGGGCCTATTGATCCTGTGCAATCTCGCCGAAGCCACTCCGACCGAAGAAGATGCCCAACTTTACTTCGACCTAGGCGAGGTGCATCTGCGCAAGCAAAACTACGCCCTGTCTGCGCGTTACTCGCACCGGGCGCTGGAATTGGACCCAGAGTACAACTACGCCCGCCACAATCTAGCCGCGGCGTACTTTCACCAAGAGCGCTATGGGGAAAGCGAACGCGAGGCCTTGCAGACTTTAGCGCAAAATCCTCGACGCACCGACACTCGCATACTCCTAGGCCGGATTTATCTAGCGACCAATAAGCCACAGCAGGCCGAAGCATATCTACGCCGCGCTCTCCAACGCGATCCAGAGTCCGGTATGGCCCACTACTACTACGGCCGTCTGCTCTACCGCCAAGGACACTACGCCACGGCCGCAACTCACTTGCAGCGGGCACTTGCTTGGCAGCCACGGAATTTCTGGCTGCACTACGAACTAGGGAGGGCCTTACAGCAGGCCGGGCAAACCGAGGTAGCACTCGGCCAGTACCACCAAGCCCTGTCCCTCGCAAGGCGGCCCGAAGCCCTAAATGCCATCGGCGCCTTGCACTTACTCGCTGGGCGCATACAAGCAGCACGGACGCATTTTCTCCAAGCCCTAGAACTGGACCCAAACAACCCAGACGTCCACGTCAACCTCGCGCTCATCGAACTCGAAAATGGAAACCACGCCGCGGCCATTGACCGGCTGCGCCAAGTGCTAGCGAGAGGTCCCTCCGCCCACGCGCAGCGTCTGCTCGACGAAGCCTATCGCCGGCTCGAAGCACCATAGGAGGCTCCTTGTCTGGCTACTTCCAAGCTCTTTTGTCCCTTGCTTGTGCGCTACCCGTCTCTAGTGCTGGGCCACTTTTTACCGACGTGACCCAAGCCGCTGGCATCGCCTTCGTCAATGAGTCCGGCGGAGCCGATAAGCAGTACATCATCGAAACCCAATCGGCTGGTGGCGGTTTTTGGGACTACGACAGCGACGGCCATCTCGATATTTTTCTTACCAGTGGCGTCCGTCCCGACTCGACGACAGGCACCGCGCTTTATCGCGGAATAGGCGACGGCGCGTTTAACGATGCGACCACAGGCTCTGGCACAGAACTGGGCGGCTGGAATATGGGCATGGCCTTTGCCGACTACGACAGCGACGGTGATCCCGACCTCTACCTCACCCGTTGGGGTCGGGACGCGCTTTTGGCCAACGTCGGAGACGGGATATTCAACGACGTCACTGTGACAGCAGACCTCGGTTCGGCAGGCTGGGGAATCGGCGCGGCCTTTGCCGACTACGACAGCGACGGCGACCTCGACCTCTATGTCGCCAACTACATAGCATTTGAACTCGGCGGCCCGCCCTTTTACGATCGTTGGTGCAAACACAACGGCGTACCCGCCGCCTGCGGCCCAAGCGGAGCCCAAGCCCAACCAGATATCCTCTACCGCAACGAAGGCGATGGCACCTTTACCGACACCAGCCTGCACACGGGAATTCGCAGCCCAAACTACTACGGCATGGGCGTGGCTTGGTCCGACTTGGATGGCGACGGCGACCTCGATCTCTACGTCGCCAACGACGGGCATCCCAACAGCCTCTATCGCAATGACGGAGACCGCTTCGTCAACATCTCGCTGGCGACCGGTACGGCCTATAGCGGCGAAGGGCGAGCCCAAGCTGGCATGGGCGTCGCCTTGGCCGACTTTGACAATGACCTACAGGTGGACATTTTCGTGACCAACTTCTCCCAAGATCACAATACCCTTTATCGCAACGAGGGCAATGGCTTCTTCGCCGATGTCACAGGGCGAGTCGGTCTAGCCAGCAGCAGTCGCCCTTTCATGGGTTGGGGAACCTTCTTCTTCGACTACGACCACGATGGCTGGCAGGACCTCTTCGTCGCCAACGGCCATCTAATGCCAGCCATTGAACGGGGCGGCGGCGGCCTCCGCTACCGCCAACGCAACCAACTCTACCGCAACCTAGGTGACGGGCGCTTCCGAGAAATCGCCAACGAACCAACTCTCGCTGCCAAGCGGGTCAGCCGCGGCGCGGCCAACGGCGATTACGACAGCGATGGCGATCTCGACATCCTAGTCGCCAATCTCGACGACACCCCCGTCCTCTTGCGCAACGATGCCGAAGGCAAGGGCCACTGGCTACTGTTGACGCTGCGCCAAGGAGCCACCGAGGCCATCGGGGCGCATGTGCTGGTCCAAGCTGGCGGCCGGCACCAGATGCGCGAAGTGCTGACCGGCTCTAGCTTTCAAGCTCAGAGCGACACGCGCTTGCACTTCGGCTTGGGGCCAGCCACTGCGGGCGATATTGAAATCACTTGGCCGGGCGGCGAACGTCAGGTTTTCCAAGCCGTGCCAGCCGACCGCCACTACGTCATTCACCGGGGCGTTGATCGCCTCATATTGGAGTAGACCCATGCGCCTTGCCCTAGTTTTTTTATTTGTATTCGCTGCCTGCTATAGCGAAACTCCTGATACAACGCAAGCTCCCGCCCCGCCCACCGACTCGGCGGCCCAGACCTTTGCCACCGGTCGAGCACTCCAAGCCCGCGGCCTCTTTTCCCAAGCCGAGCATGCCTATCGTCAGGCACTGCAACAAGCCCCAGACAACCCCCAATACCATTACTATCTCGGCGTTGTATTGCACGCCCAGAGTCGTTTTGCCGAAGCGCAGACTCAGTTTGAGAAAGCACTTGAACTAAAACCCGACTACGCTGGTCCGCGCATCGCCTTGGGCAAAATGTTCTATGATGTACACGGCAAAGTAGAGGAAGCTCGCCAACTCCTCACCGAGGCACTGAAACTAGCCCCCAACGCGGTTGAAGCACGCTACATACTAGGCGTGATCCACCAGCGCGAAGGCCAGCTACAAGAGGCCCGCGAAATTTTCGCCGCCATCGCCACTGCCGACTCCACTCACCTCCAAGCTCGACTACAGCTAGGTCAAGTGAACCTAAAGCTAGGCAACTACCAAGAAGCTGAGCACCAACTGCGCCAAGTCGCGCATCTCAGTCCGCACGAGCCGACCGCGTTCCTCGGAATCGGGCAGGCCCTGTTGCGCATGGGCCGCGCCGCAGAGGGGCAACGCGCCCTTGAGCGCGCGCGCATCTTGGACGAACAAAATGCCCAACTCAAACCCCATCAAGATGCGCTGCGCCAGCACCCTGACCAACCCCAAGCCCACTCCAATCTCGCCGCCCTCTACAGTCGCTTTGGGCGTCTCAAACTGGCCGTCGAGCACTATCGCCAGTCCATACTCATCGACTCGACCTATGGCTTGGGGTACCAAGGATTGGGCACGCTGCTCCAGCGCCGAGGCAAGGACGATTTAGCGGTGCGCTATTACCTCGAAGCATTGAGCCACGACTCAACTTTAGCCGAAAGTCACAATAATCTGGGCCTAATCCTTCACAAGCAAGGCCAACTAGAAAAGGCCCTCAGACAATACGAGCGGGCCGTGCGGTTCGCCCCATCTACGGGTTTTTACTACTCCAATCTCGGCAATGTGTTCCTCGAAATGGATCAACTGGGCCAAGCGCAGGCGGCTGTCGAGCGGGCTATCGAAATAGACGCAAAGCTCTATAGTGCCCACATATTGCTCGGCGATATCCACGCCCGCCGCGGCGAATTCGCACGGGCAATTTCGATCTGGGAAAACGTTCCGTCCGGTGGGGCGGCCAGTGAATCTTTACAGACCAAAATCGCCGAGGCTCGACGGCAGCTATCCGCGCAAGAGAACGCCTCGCAATGAGCTTGGCTGTCTTGCTCGCCGCACTGTGGGCGATGTTGAGTGGTTGCGGTGTAGATTCTGGCCCGCAAGAAGAAGGCGATTACTTGGTGCAGGCCGGGCGAGAATTTGCTGAAGAACACCGCTACGTCGAAGCACGCCGTGCTTTTGAAAAAGCGTTAGCCATAGACTCGCTCAACGCCGCAGCGCACTGTGCATTGGGCGACCTTGACGCTCGGCTCGGGCACCTAGAGCGGGCCGTCCAAGCCTACGAAGCCGCGCTCGCAGCCGACTCCACCTATCATCGCGCCCGGCACAACCTAGCTGTAATCGAGGCGGACCGGGGCCATCTGCCGCTGGCTATCGAGTTGCTCGAACACATTCCGACCTACGTCCCCGCCCTCCGCACCCTACCTCTCTTCTACGCCAAACAGGGGCGCTATGATCTGGCCGAAAAAGGACTGCACACGGCACTAGCGATGGGCGGGGAAGACCTTGACGTGCGGCAGCAGCTCGGTCGGCTCTATTTGCGTCAAGGACGCTATGACGAGGCCCGAGCCGCGCTCGCCCTCGCCCAAGACTCAACCCAAGCCGAAAACCACCGTCTGTTAGGCTTGCTGCACCTAGCCGAGCGGCGTTACCCAGAGGCGTTGGCGACCTTTCACCATGCGCTCGCGCTCGACCCGCACTTAATCGAGGCACACTACAACCTTTCTTCGGCACTTTTGGCACTGGGGCAGCCAACTCAAGCGCAGGCGGCACTGGCGCGTTTTGAAGCCCTCGCCACTCACGCCGCTCAAGTCGCGCACCTGCGCCGCCAGCTCGACGCCAATCCCGACCACCACGAGACTCGCTTGCAGCTAGCCCATCACTATCGGCAACTCGGTCGAAACGACGACGCCCTTATTCACTATCGGGCTGTACTATTGGCCGACCCGAACGACTTAGAGGCGCTAATTTTGCTAAGCGGTCTTTTGTCGGCGCACGGGAAAGACCAAGAAGTGCTTGAACTATGCCGCCGAGGCATCTCTCAGCACCCCGAGGATGTACGCACCAGCAAGCTCCATTTCACCCGTGGCTATGTATATATGCGGCGCAACCAGTACCAAGAGGCCCGCACGGCCTTCGAGCACGCACTGGCACTGGATTCGTCTTCGGCCACAGCTTGGAATAACCTCGGCCATGTCCAGCTAAGCTTAGGCGAAGAAACAGCGGCGCAACGGGCGTTGGCATCGGCCATTGCCGCTGACTCAACTCTGGCCGATGCCCACTATAATCTCGGCAGCCTCTTCTTGCAAAAAGGGCAGCTAGCTCAAGCACGACGAGCCTATCAGGCGGCGCTTTTGGCTGATTCGACCTTTGCGCGAACCTATTACGCACTGGCAACCGTGTATCAAGCCCAAGGCGCGGTCTTAGAGGCACGCCGTTGCTATCAAACCTTTATCGACAAGTGGCAAGGCGACCCAGACTTCCTGCGCCAAGCCCGCGAGCGGCTCGCTCAACTGCCGAGTCCCTGACATGTCCATACTAGTCCCTCTCATCTGCTTTCTCTGTCTAGCCTGTAGCGCCACCGAAGATACCACACCACCTGCACCGTTGCCGCACGCCGCACCCGCAGCTTCGTCTCTCCACTTTGTCGAAGTGGCATCTGCCGTCGGCCTAACATGGCAGCACGAAAACGGCCGCAGCCCTCAGCGCTACTTCCCCGAGACCATGGGCGGCGGGGGGGCCTTCTTCGACTACGACGGCGATGGCGATTTAGATGTTTACGCCGTAAACGGCGCTTTTATCGCCGACGCCCCACGCGATGCGGTCCCTGTCAATAGTCTTTTCCGCAACGACGGCCAGCGTTTTGTCCCAGTCGCGGCTGGGGTCGCCCACCCAGGCGTTGGCATGGGGGTTGCCACAGCCGACTACGACAGCGACGGCGACCTCGACCTCTATTTGACCAACTTTGGCCCCAACGCACTCTTTCGCAACGACGACGGACACTTTGCCGAGATCGGACGCCATACAGGCGTTGCCGATGCGCGTTGGGGCACGAGCTGCGCCTTTGCCGATTACGACCGCGACGGCGACCTCGACCTCTATGTCGCGAACTATGTAGCCTACGATCCGACCGCGGCTCGCGCCGATCAAGTGCCTTATATGGCCGGCTACGCAAGCTATGGCGGTCAAGCACCTGTCGGCTATCCGCATCCAGATAATTTCCAAGGCCAACCCGACCAGCTCTACCGCAACGACGGCATGGGGCACTTTGTCGATGTCTCGGCAGAAGCGGGCATTGCCGATGCGAGCGGCAAAGGGCTAGGTGTAGTTTTTGGCGACTACGACAGCGACGGTTGGCCCGACATCTATGTGGCCAACGACGCGGTGCGCAATTTCCTCTACCACAACAGGCACGACGGAACCTTTGCCGAACGAGCCGGACTGATGGGAGTAGCTTATGGCCAGGACGGGCAGATGGAAGCGGGTATGGGGGTAGATTGGGGCGACTACAACGGCGATGGCGTACTCGATTTGACGGTGACCAACTTCCAAGCCGAGCCTAACGCGCTCTATCGAGGCGAAGGCGGCGGCTTCTCGGTTGCGACCTTTGCCGCCGGGGTGGGGTTACCGTCGCTGCCCTTTCTCGGGTTTGGCACCCAGTTTTTCGACCCCGACCTCGACGGCGATCTCGACCTGTTTGCCGCCAACGGCCACGTCCTCGACAATGTCCGCGACATCGACCAATCCACCAGCTATGGGCAGCGCAATTTGCTCTTCCGCAATGACGGCGGTCGCTTCGCCGAGGTTTCCGCGACAGCCGGCCCCGGCTTCTCCCTAGAGCGCGTCAGCCGCGGCAGTGCCACCGGCGACTACGACGGCGACGGCGATCCCGATTTACTAGTTTTTAATTCAGGTCAACCGCTCAGCTTGCTGCGCAACGACCACGGCGACGGCAACCACTGGATCACCATCCAGCTAGCGGGAGTCAACGGCAATCCAAACGGCATCGGTGCCCGGCTGACCGCAACCAGCGGCGACTTGGTCCAGACTAGGGAACTGCGCGGCAGCCGCTCGTACCTATCGCAAAGCCAACTCCGCATCTGTTTGGGACTGGGCAACCGGCCGCAACTTGACGCGTTAGAAGTGCGCTGGCCTTCGGGCCGCGTGGAGCAATTCGGCCCCTTTGCAGCCAACCAAGCCATCGCGCTCGTCGAAGGCGAGGGCATCAGCGCGGCTTCTGACCCGCCCTAATCTGCTCGACGAGGGCACGACCGAAAGCCTCTTGGCCCTGTTCAGCGGCTATTTCTACCGCATATCGCTCAGCGTCGGCTAAGCGGCCCGCAATCATCAACTCGGCGACGATCAACTCTAGCAAATCCGTCGTAAACGTCTTGCGGATATTCGCATCTTGCACTGCGCTCCCTAACGCTGCCAACGCCTTGCCATGCTCTCTGAGCAAATGGTAGGCATAGCCGCGAATAAAGTCCTGTAACCCCAGAGAAAAGTCTGGAGCCTCGCTTAAGAAGCGCAAGCGGTCTAGCAGGGCGTGGAGCGCGGCGCGGTCGGTCGGTCCAATAGAATCTCCCGCGAGTTGTCCGCAACGGACATAGCGTAGCGTGCTCCACAAATCGCCCCATATCGTATAAGGCTCCTCTAAACGGGCCGCGCGATAATAGGCTCGCGCACGTTCGTACTCCTGAGCGGCGTAACAAGCGTCCGCGACATTCAGCGCCAATAGCTCCGGACCCGCTCCCGTTCGCCAGCGCTCAACTCCGCTCTGCTCTCCGGCGCTTAGTTCGTCCCACAGGGCCTCAGCCTGCTGGCGCAAGGTCTGTACCTGCCCCTCGTTTCCCTCATCCAAAGGAGGTGAAGCCAAGAGTACGGCCATGGCCCGTAGCACGGCTAGCCGCTCAACGGGCAAGTCGCCGAGCCTGCGACTGTATTCACCGGCAGCCGCCAACCGATCCGCAGCTCCGAGTGCGACCTTCCAAGGGGCTGGTGCTCCTTCCAGTGCAGCGACAATGGACCGGGCCAAAAGCACTTGGCCAGCCGTCGTCGGATGCAAGTGATCGGCCATCAGTTCCCAACCCACACCTGCCTCCGGGCTGTGAGCGAGGAAGCGCGACTCCACATCGGCTAGCAGCACTCCTTCTTCCTCCGCGACTCGGCGCACGACCTCGTTTAGAGTTGCCGTCGCCCGCCAAGGCCGCGGATCCAACTCGCGTGCCTGTACATAAGTCGCTCGCGCCTCAGCGCCACGGCCCAACTGCTCTAAGTGATAACCGCGCAAGAAGTGCAAATAGGCGTCGTCCGCATAGAGTTCCTCGGCCTGTGCCAAGGCCACCAGCGCTGCCGGCGACGCTTGCCCCCTATCGCTCTGCGCCAAAAAATCCACATAGAGCGCGAGCTCCTCATCCGGCAAAGGAGGCTCAATGCGCGCTGGCGCGAAACCGCGTTCGTTACTAGTCACCGTGCAAAGAACCAAGGGAATGCGCTGCGCTCGGCAAAAGGCCGCCACGTCGCGAAGATTGGTCTCCAAATTGGCCGCAGCCTGCGCCCGCCGCGGATCGGACACTGGAATCACCCCCGCCTTAGACATCACCTCGATTAAAGGACCATCCGCCCACTCTTTCCCCAACGGTCCTATCAGCTTGCCGACCAAGGGTCTCAGCCGCCACTGCACTAGTGAGTAGTGGATCCGCTTCATCCACACCGCTTGCCCCCCTTGGGCCAATGAAGCCGCCCCATAAACCCCGTATAGTTCGTTGTGTCCGGTATAGACTACGACCAAGTCCGCCCCGAGAGCGGCTACACCGTCTTCCACGGCGCGGGCCACGGCAAAGCTCGAAGCAGCAGTGATCCCAGCGTTAAAGACCTCAATCTGGTGCTCTGGAAAGAGGTCGCCGAGCATTGTTTGGAGATAAGACGGGGCCGATAAACGCTTGGGGTGGGGATAGCCCTGTACGGTCGAACCCCCGGCAAAGAGCACGCGCAACGCACGCTCGGGCGCGGGTTCGATATAGGGCCTCGGGGTCATGCGAATGCCGCGCCGGATAGGCTCGGCCATGTCGGCGAAGAAGCGACGGGCATAGTCCGGGTTGACCGCGTGGATCGCCCGGCCTTCGACGCGCGCTAGTTGGATGGCAAATGGCGGCGGGTCCAAGCCGGGAACCAGCCGCAAGCCCCCTTCAATGAGCGCGACTAAAACCAAGCCGAGCAGCAGCGCCGCGAGCCGACCGCGCATTTTTTAAAAGGCGGTAGTGTAGCGGGCGAGGGCATCTTGGCTGATGTGTATCTCACCCGAGTACGCTTGGCGCAGCGAGTCGAGAAATACGTCGAAGAGTACCCCTTCGCGGCGCTTGCGAATATTGACGCGAATGGGCCGCTGGACCTGCTTAAAGGGCAGCAACGCCATCTCATAGGGCTGGTCGAGGCGGAACACGCTGTATTTCTCTTGGACCTCCATCGGCCCTTGTAGGATCCCGACGTCTTTGGAATTGCTGTCGCCAAAGAAGGTGCGGTACGGCGACTGATAAAGCGACTCGATAGTAACCCGACCGCTGTCGGCGAAAGTGTGGCCGCCCACCGGCTTCATGTTGGGCCGCACGGAGTGGCGCTGTGCCAACTCCACCAGCCGCTCCCCGCCGCGCGCCCGCGCGAGAATTTCTTCGGCCTCGGCGCGCGTACCGACCAGCACCTCGGTCATTTCGATGACGCCGGGCAGAGAGCGGTAGGCCTCCAAGTGTTGCTCGTAGTAATCCCGAACCTCTGCTTCCGTTACTGAAACCTTCCCTGCTACTACGTCTGAGCGCAATTGCGACACGAGTAGCGACTGCTTCTGACCCTCGGCCCACGCTACCATAGCGGGCCATTGATGTCGCCCCTGCATACGAGCTTCGAGTGCCAACAGGGAATCTGGTAGAATCCACCGTTCAATAGCCAAAACCGCGGTAGCACTGTCGGGCGGCAGCGCCCCCTTCTTAAGCGAGCGGAGCCTCTGAACGGCATCGCCGACACCTATCTTCCCCCCTTCATATTCAATCAGCGATTCGTGGGGCTGGTCTAACGCACGACTCTGCAACGCGGCAAGCACGGCGTGAATGCGGTAGCGGTGATAGCGCAAATCGCGTACCTCCTTGAGCGAGTCGATCACCACCTGTCGCCGCTGGGCCCACTTGCGTTGCCCGACCTGCTCGGCGATGTCAGCGCGCAATTTCTCAAAGGGGATGCGTCGCTTTTTGAGGACCTTGACGACCTCGTATCCGTCAATCGTGCGGATCGGCTCGCTAACTTGGCCTTCCTCTAAGTGAAAGGTGCCATCGCGCAGGCTGGGCACAGCACCAGTTTGGTCGAAGAAGGAACCGAGATTGCCGCCTTTGTCAGCGTCGTCAGCGAGAGAATGCTGGCGCGCCAATTCGGAGAAGTTGGCCCCGGCTTCCAATTGGCGAATGATGGCCCGGGCGTCTTCTTCGGTGGCTGAGAGAATGTGCGCTGGCCAGATTTCCCAACCAAGCAAATGCTCCTCGTACGCGGCGCGCAGTTCCTCCTCGGTCACCTTGAGCCGGGCGTCGATCCACTCGCGCGATAGTTCCTCGGCCAAGCGCTTATTGGCCATATCAGACAGCGTATGGGAAAGCCCAGGCAACTGGTCCAACCCCCGCTTGTAGGCCTCGCGCAGCATAAGTTCTTTGTCGACTAGGGTCTGTAGGTTTTCGCCGCGGGCGGCTACCCCTTCTTTTTTTGAGCGCAGATAGTCGGGCAGTGCTTGTTCGTAGCGGTGGAGATCCAAGGCTGTGATCACCTCGCCACCCACCGTGGCTAAGACCGTCTCCGGAGTGGCCGGTTCGTTCTCCGGCCCACAACCTGCAACCGCTAAGAGCAAACCGCAGACAAAAATTCGTCGAAACATAACCTTCTCACCTATGTACAAAACTGCGCGGTACCGCTTGCCCAGCGGCACCGCGCAGTTAGTTGAAATTGGCTTGTGAACCTTGCGCTACGCTATTGGCTAGTCGCCACTTTGCGCCCATCGGGATAGATGCGGCCAATCTCGCGCTCAAAGTACATTGCCACATCTACATCCTCCATAGGATCGCCCTTGTAATCGAAACGCACCACCACATCGGGGATGTGGATGGTCAACTCCTCCACATCGGGGGCCAGCGGTTTGAAAATGACGTACCCTTCGCTCTCCTGAGCACTGAACACCTCTTCGTCTGGAAACATCGTGCGCCGCAAGATGCCGTCGCGCTCTTTCCAAGTGAACATGGCATTGCCGGGCATCCCAGGATCATTGCCGCCGTTTCCACTACCGACATAGCGACGATAGTAGGTTGAGAGCTGTTCGCGTTGCAGCGCATAGTACTTACGCCCGTTGGAGGTGGTTATATAGACCTTTTTGGGATCGAGATAGACCTTGGGATATTCGTAATTGGAAACATATATGCGAAAAACAGTGAATCGCTGTGGGGTGTCCCCAGTGCGAAAGTACGTCGAGTTGCCAAACGTGTAGGGGTTCTGTGAGTTAGGGCCCTCGTTGGAGTACGCGCTGAACTGACGGTTTAACTCCTCGTCGGTCATTGGTCGCAGGCTGATCTCAAGACGAGCCTGTGTATAGGACACGGTTCCATCGTCGGCCACCGTCTTGTTAGCTCCTTGATCGGCCTCACTCATTGGCTTGAGGTCTTCGGCATAGTAGCGATAGGAGCAGCCCAGAAAAAGTAGCCCAACCAAAAGCAGTGGTGTGGAACATTTTAGCATGGGAGACCTCCTACTCAAGACCGGCGTACACGGTGACGAATATGGCCGTTTCAGTGCGCGCCTTTTCGGCTGAAGCGCGATCGATTCGCGACACGCGGAATCCAGTCTGAGTCCACAGGTTGTAGCCTAGGTATTCGGCGTTGTTGGTAAACTGCAAGGCATAGACCATCTCGTTGCGATCTGAGCGCAGTAAGTGGGTTTCCAATTCCTCGCGAAACTGCTCAACGAGCAGGTATTCTAGACCGGTCTGTAATTGGGTGCGCGACAGAATTGGCACATGCACAACCAGCGACCACAACTCGCGCAACTCAGTGGTCGCCACCCGCACCTGCGTATCTTGGCGACGCGATGGCCGCTGGCGCTGAAACTCGCTCTTCCAGCGCGGCTGGAACTTGAAGACTCCGAGGTTGAACGTGTAATCAATCTTGTTGAGAACACCGAAGAAGGAAGCCGTCTCGCGGATGTCCTGTTCATCAAGCGGTCGCTCGTCGAAATTGACCTGTTTGAAAACCTCCCACTTAAGGCGGTTTTTAAAGTGGATGTGGTCGCTTTGGTACTGATAGCCGAGATACAAGGTATTGGCCCAGCCATCGCGCAGGGGCAGCGGGTCGGTATAGGGCACTAAGTCACCGCGCGACCCCTCGCGCACAACCCACTCTATCACGTTGTCGCGGATATCGTCGCGGACCTGTCGATAGTTGTTGTATACTTGCACGCGCCCCTTGCTAGCGTAGTCTTTGTCAAATGTCAGCAAGGTATAATTGGTAGCGTTCTCGCGAGCGTCAGCTAGCTGACGCTCGTCGAGGCGACCGACGGTCAGCCGCGCCTCCGGCCCCAAATGGGACCCCACGTAAACGTTGTACCCACGCCGGTCTCGTTTGTATAGGTAGTCGGGCAACACATCGTTTTCAAAGCGATCGATAATGCCGTTGTTGTTCATATCGACGCCAAAGAGAAACTCGGGACGATCGGATGCGTAGCGCAAGAAAGGCTCCTCGTAGTCCGGCACTGTGTTCGAGCGCAATTCGGAGTCATTCTGATTAAAGTCATTGATGAAGTCGTTGTTTTCATCGAACCCTGGGAAAACCTCCCTATCCAGCGAAAAATTGGCCCGCTGCCAGTCGGGATTGCGGTCTTGATCGTCGTTGTCGTCGACAAATTCGTACACGAAACGGAGGTCGTCGTCGTAGTTGATGTCCGCTGCATCGTTTTGGGTCCCGGCCAAAAAAGAACTGGTGCTGTAGCTGGGATCAACGTTATAGACTTCGCCGAAGCCGTAGTAGGGATAAGCGCGTTTATACACATTGACAAACCATGCGTCGGCCGAGGTGTTGTGCGCTGTGTGCTGGGTCACGTCGGTTTCCGATCGCCGTGGATAGCGAAAGTGTTGGCGGTTGCGGTCGTATTCCCCCGATAAGTAAAATCCACTGACATCCGTAATATCGAGCGTAAAGCCGAATATCTCATTGGCCACCGGCAACCCGTATTTGACGCTCACAAATCCCTGGTTCGAGCCATCCTGCACGTTGCCGTCAGCGCGCATCGTACGCTCGGGAATGCCCTCGGAGAGCAAGACCGGCTGGCCGTTGGCGTTGAGCTGGCGGTTAGAGGTAACGTCGATCCGGTAGTCGTTGGCCAAGAGCAACAAAAACTCAATGCTCTTGATCTGCTCGGGCTGCGGGCCGAAGGAGTTGCGGTACTGGGGGCCTTCTAGATCGTACACGAGCGTGATGACCTCGTTGCCGTCGGCCGCAAGGAACCCTTCGCGGCGGAAACCGCCCTGCACCGATGGAACGAAGGCAAGGATGTTACTATTGCCGATGCGGCGACGGTTGCTGATGCGGTCGCCATCGATGGTCGTAATGATCATCTCCTCCTGAAAGAAGGCCGCGCCCGCCCTACCGTCCTCGGGCGAATCGTCACTCAAGCGCACTTCAATACGCGAAACATCGGCATTGTTCTGGCCTTCGGTGAGTGTGCCCTTGAAGGGGTTACCCTGAAAGGCCTGCCCCTTGGTTGAGGAGTTGAAAGCATTGATGTAGGTCGCACCTAACTTGACAAAGTCGCCAACCTGCATGGTACCACGGCCGCCGATCAAGTTGGTGTCATTCGAGCGGAAACGACCGGTACTAGCCGTTGCTGAGGTTTCGACACGACCAGGAGAACTAGGACGCGAGGCGAGAAAGGTCGCCTCGTATTTATCTGTGGCTAGGTCGAATTGAATACCGGCAAAGGTAGGCTTGGAAAAGGTCATCGGCGTCAGCGTCGTGCGGATGCGGTCGCCAATGGTCAGGGCATAGGCGTATTGGCCCTTTTGGTCCGAGGCGACGACCAAATTTGAGAACCAGCTACCGAATCGGGGGGTTTTAAACAGACTGCTGCCCGACGTCTGCGGTGCCGCAATACTCCAGTCGTAAATGAGTTCGCCGCGGGTGATGTAATTTCCGTAGATATCGTAGAAATAATCGCCCTCTTGGCTAGTGTTCACATAGCGCGAATAGTGCCGACGAGCGTAATTGGTATAGTCCTGTTGTCGCCATTGGTACTCGTTGAAGAGTTCCTGCGGCACATACCACTTCTTCACCGCTGGATCTAGCGCGTCGAAAAGCACCCCTGGTCCGGTAGGATCATAAAAAACCTCCCCGCCACGGCGCACGCCCAAACGCGAGCCGAAATCTTCCTGTGCGGGGAGGTTTTCCACCATCGCTCCTAGCATCAGGATTGCCACCGCACCGGTGCGGAAACTCCTAACTATATACACAAATCCCTCCCTTGTTGTCGAATTCCGGCCCGAGCTGCCGTTTTATCAATAGGCCACATGAACGAGGCGCGTCAATTTGCTATCTTGATCGTCGGCTTCTAGCTTGATCTGACAAAGATATATCCCCGGCGGCACGAGTTGTCCACCCACATTCCGCCCATCCCACACAAACGCCTGCGTTCCTACTTTGCCACCAACCGCTGAACTCTGCCCCTGACCTACCAAGCGCCCTCCCAAATCGTAAAATGCAACGTCTAACGGACGCTCCTCCTGTACCTTCAGCAAAACGAAATGCACCAAGAGTTCATCGTTGATCCCATCTCCGTTAGGCGTAAAGATCGGTGATAGCACTACGTCTTGGATCAAAGACCCCGGCAGCGTCATCAAGCTGACCTGCGCCGTCGAAGAATCCACCAACTCGGTCGCATCCTTAGCGGCGGTATCCACCCGTTGAAATACGCCTTCCTCCGAGTCTGAAGACCGCACAAACGAGGCGAATTCAATGCCCTCGCGGAAGCTCTGAGACTCAAATTGCATCTCAATGAGGGCGTGCTGACCAGCCGGCAGATCGGTATTGAGCGAAAAGGGGAACCGCACCCAGATCGAATCCGCGCCGGTCGCCATCCGTTCCAATATCTCGCCATCTGCATCGCGCAAAACTCCGTCGTCGAGGCCAAAGGCGCGGTCAAACTTCGTGGTTGTCGCCGAGGTCAGCACTTCCTCTGGATTGAGCAGTGAGGGCGTCTGAGCGATAGCGACCTGCCCCAAGCGCACACCGGTCAAGTGCGCATCACGCGGCGCGACGACCAGCACCTCATTAAAGCCGTCGCGTACGGTCGAATCGGTCGGGTCGGGCTCGGCAGCACGGATAAAATAAGAAAACTGCTGCGACGCGAGCGGATCGATATTACGCGGCGGCGTGTAGTCCGAGGGCAGGACACCCAAGTCGGTCGGCACGCGCGTTGCTCCCTCGTCGGTGAGCAGTGCCAACTCGCCGGCTAGTTCTAGGGATAGCGGCGGTGCCAACTCAATGCGCAAACTGCGGATGCGAGCCGTCTTAAAGGGATCCTCTGAAGAGAGATTGACCCGCACCTGAACGAATTTGCGTGGATTGGGTGAGGTGATCGTCGCCTCGTTGACGCCATTGGTCGGTAAATAGCTCTCGCTCCATTCGCTCCAGCCGACAAACGCCAGTTCGCCGTCTTTGGCAAAGCTGGAGCGCGGTGCCCGGCGCAGTTTTTTGCCGTCCTCATCCACTTTACCGTCGCCATCGTTGTCAATCAGGTCAATCGGATCCTCGTCGGTGACCCCGTCGCCATCATCGTCGGTACGCGAGGCATGTTTCCGGCTAGCGGGCAAGGTCTGCCAGATATCCCAAGCCGTCCACTGCAAGGCAATCTCGTCGTACGCTTCTTTTGTCACTTCCTCGCGCTCTTCGTTGCCAGCAACAGTAACGACCTGATAGTACGTGAAGTTGGTGTCCGTCTGATCCGAGGTGCGGGTCTGTACCTGCAAGCGGACATCGGGGTGGAGATCCAGCGGCTCGATCCGTTCGCTAGCTTGACCGGTGAACGGATCGGTCTCGCGGACGATGACATCGCCTTCCCAAGCGATACGCGGCAAGGTTTTGCGAATGAAGTTGCCGCGCGAATCGGTCAGCGTAATCGGTGGCGAGTACGCCCACACGCTCACCGGATACCCCTCACCGTAAAGCTGGATCTCAGCTAAAGTCGCCAGCGCACCATAGCGACCGGATTGATTCCCGGTGACGTCGATGTCGCGGATTTGCAAAAAGCGTATCTTGCGCCAAGGGAAAGTCTCGCGGAAAATGCGCACTACCGGACCGTGGTTATCGACGTGTTCCTCGCTAATGATGTTGTCCCACTTGAGCGACTCTTCGAGCTGAGGAAAATCCTCGCGGTCTTCCATGCTCACGGGCTTGAGCAGTGTGCCATCGGAGACCAAGATATCTGGCCCCAAGAAGGCCCCTTGGTGGCTCTGGTTAATGCGCTTGTTGACCACCGAAACATTATCGACCCAAAACACAGCCCCTAAGTCGTACCAAGCCGTGCCCTTGAGGTACACCGGCGACCACGTATTGGCCACCCACTCCGAGTCGTATAGCCCATCCGTGGACAAATTGGGCGCACCCAAACCGCCGTTTTCAAACGAGGCACCGCCGCGCTTTTCGGGTTGCAGTGCGTAGTTGTCACCCTTAGCCCAGACCTGAACCTCAGAAATCCGGGGAACCTCCTTGCTATAATAGAGGATCGGACCGCGTTTCTCCTCGGGCAGGGTTTGATACTTTTCTGCGGCCGTCAGATTGTCGTCGCTTTGGAGTTCCACGAGTAGGCCACCGGCTGTCTGGCGCTGATAGACAACCGCACCGCGCTGTTCTTGGGGTAATGCTTCATAGGCAAGGCGTGCCTCTTCGCCCGTGCCCAAAAAGGCGTCGCGCCAGAGGTCTGAATCCGTAATTTTAATGCGGACGTAATGGATGAAAGCGCCGCTAATATCGGGCCGGCCATCCAAGTCCCAGTCGGCTCGATCCAGCGGCAAGAGCGGGAAGGTCATCTGCACATAGCGCCCCTCAGTCCCAGGCATCGGAACCAGCATCACTTCACCGGTCTCACCTCCTCCCCCACCTTCACAGCGGGTTTCGCCAGCGTAGCCCGCGCTTTCATCGCGTACACACTGGGCCAATTTACCGGCAACGAAGCCGGTAGAGACTTGCCCTATGACGGAAAACTTGAGGTTGTTACCCAAGGGAAAGGGAAAGCGCTCACCCATCGAGGCGAAAAGCACAAAGGCCTTAACCGGCTCGCCGAGGAACTCGTCCTCGAACTGGCCAGCGGGAAAGATAATCGTCAGGCTATCGGCAAAGACCAGCCGCCCCAGATCAACTTCAATTTCCCAGTCGCGCAGACCGTCGAGATGGAAGTCTCTAGGACGAGTCAGGCGGCTCGCAAAACTGATCGGCGTGTCCGGTTCCCAAAAGGTGCTCAAATCGCCATCGATGATATTATTGGCCAGGGCGTTATTGGATTTGGCTGTCGCCCCCCCAGAGACGAGATCGCCGTTAGCGCGGACCAAATCAGGATAGGTAAAATCGACAGCCGTCGGGGCCACGTTGATATTGCGGCGAAAGAAAGTCGGCCGCAGCCCATCGGCATCAACTCGGAAAATGTCCGCATCGCGGATTGGCACGTTCAATTGGGAAACCAAGTCGTTCTGATAAATCCAGTTTTCCCAGTGCGAGGCCCGATCCACGCGGATCGAGCTGCCGAAAAGCCGATAGGCATCCGTTTGAGCCAGACAGAAACTAGGCAGAAATAGTACTGCGAAGAGAGCCATCTTCCGCTTTAGCAGCCGTTTCATAGCATTTCCTTTCTTTCCGCGTTTATAGCCTAAAGCTAATACGCTACAGAAATGATGCGCGTCTGGGCCTCACCTGCATGATCAGCGTCGGTCGAAATGCGCAATAGGTATAGCCCCGGAGGCACGACCTGTCCAGCATCGTCGCGGCCATCCCACTGCTGCGAATATCCCCCCGACGATAGCTGGCGCTCAATGAGCCGCCTGCGGCGACCGTTCAAATCGAATATCTCCAGATATAAAGGCTTAGGCGTTAGCAGTCGCTGGACGTCAAAAGTCACGACTACTTCGTCGTTGACGTCGTCGCCATTGGGTGTAAAAGGATTGGGCACGACCTTGAAATTGGTCACTAGGTTCTCGCTCTGCGCTGAAATATCGGCGATCACCGCTAGGGAATTGCGATCTGAGAGCTGGTCCGTCGCTGCGAAATCTACCACGTCATTGTCCTCCACTCGCTGTGGCAAAAAAATGGCCAGCGTATCAAGTGCACTCTCATTACCCTCGAGCGCCAAAATGCCGCTACTGGTAAAGCGCCGCTCTGCTTCTGCACCTAAAGTGTCTAAAAATACATTGGCAGCGAAGTTAGTGCGGAAGTCAATGACCCGGCCCTGAAAGCGGACCTTTACCAATGCGTTGCGGACTTGGCCTTCCTCAGCTGGGCCTATGGTTGGAAAACCAACGACGAACTGATCATCGCCGACGTACAATTCTCGAAACTGTCCCTCGCCTATCTCGTCTTCGCCATCCACTCGTTCCAAGTTCAGGAATTCTCCGTCGCCTAGATCCACTTCCACCCCCTCAATGGCTTCCGCACGCGCCGGCGTAAAAACCTGCAAGCGGTTGAACCCATTGTTCTCAGCCCCTAGTCCAGCGTTGAGGACCAGCACAAAGGAGGTATCGCGGCCAGCAATCACATCCACAGCCGGAGCAATCTCGCCGAAGACCTGATCCGTGATCTGTGGAGCGGAGTATTCAAAACGCAAATTGCTAATAATCGTAGCCGCCGCAGGATCTTCGCTCAAAAACTCAACCTCAACCTGAATGAAGGGCCGACCACTTGGCGCATTGATCAACTGGCCATTGTTAGCCAACTGAACACCACTCCAGAATTCGAGATCGGGCTCGACGTGGCGCCGCTCATTGCCCGGCAGGGACTTGTACTCAGCGCGGGTTAGGCGAACTCGCGCTCGGTCTTCGGGCAAGGCGGCACTGAAAATCTCACGGGCCTCCAGATTGAAAGCCTCATCGTTTAGGTCCACTTCCTGGCCGAAGGTCTTGGAGCCAAGCCGTTGGTCGGTGATGCTCGCCCCTTCCTCTTTCCACTCCACCGAGCGCTCGAATTTGTTGACGCGAAAAAGCACCTCTGGCTCGGGATTGACGCCTGTTTGTACGCGCACGATAGCGCGCGACCCGTTGGGATCGCCAATTTTTCGCTCGTCCCAGAAAATCCTCCCTAAGGTCGCTGGAGGCAACGGTAGTGCATTGGAAGTATAAACCGCTTCAGGCACAAAGCCGTCGGCTAAAAACTCCATTTCAGCTAAATCGTAATCCAGCGGAGTCTGAAAATCAAAGCGAGCATAGCGCATGTAAGCTTGCGGCTCAAAGGCCACGGCAATGGTGTCTTCCAGATTGACTGGTGCGCTCGCCTCGGGAACGAAGGTCGGAAAAGTCGAGGCTATATTAGTAAACCTAGGGAACGCCAACTGCCCAACACTCGGATCGTCGAGACTAAGACCGGCGATCTCTTTCTCAGTCCCAGGCAGCCCCCTATAGAAGGTATAAGCGGAAACGCGCGAAGGCTCTTCAAGACTGGGATAGAGGCGGAACAAGCGGATTGGAAAGTAGCGTCCTAAGTCGATATAGAGAATCCATTGCTGTTTAACATCTTGTCCAACTCGGTCAATGCGCTCGAAATGGGTCAGCGGATCGCCATCGAAAACGTACCATAGGCCCTCCTGGAGTCGCTGGTCAGTCAAAGCCCTTTCAAAAATACCGAGAGGCGTGAGGTTTAGTCCCTTATTGTACTTGTCGCCGCTGGGAGGGCGGGGGAAGGACTCGGCCACGTTGATCATGGCCTCAATCTCGGTAATGCCAGCCCGACGCAATAACTGGACGGCCTCTAAGCTACGCGGGAAGGAACTCCAACGAGGAACCAAGACCGTGCCCGCCTTTACGGTCGTACCATCTTCGAGTTCGATATCAGTCGGTGCTACTACATCGGATCTGGTTACATTAATCGAGAAGGCAAAGAGGCTGGAATCGGTCGCCGCATCCACTTCGGCGGCGGTTAATGCGAGAGTAACTTCGGGAACGGGAACTACACGCGATGGGGTAATAGGCCCAATGCCATTTTCATAGCTTTCAAGGTCTATTACTTCAATGAAACGATTTTCTGAAAGCGGCCCCTGCTTGGCATCAATCCAAGTTGTATTGCCCGGAATAGCGAACAGCCGCAACTCCGCAACAGCATTTACCCAACCGCCCAAAACCAACGCGGCGACACAAATCCCAATTCTCATTCCGTTACTCCCCGGTAGAATTTGCGCTTAGCAGGGCAAACCAAGAGCGAGATATTATGGACGCGAGGAAGGTGGCTACCTAATGTTAGGGGATAGCCAGCCATAAATTAAGATATGTACAAAAAGACAATTTTTAAGGAGAGGAGGAAGTATTCCCCCTCTCCTTAAAAATTTAGGAAAACAGCAGGATGCTGCCGTTCGTTACTCAAACGCGGCCTTGATGCGCCCCCAAGAGTCTTCTTCGACCGCCGTGCCAGCAGCACCGACCAAGCGACCATCAACGAAGCGCTCGGCAAAGCGCCAAGTCGCTGCCTGACCAGACAAGGTGTGAAAAGCGCGGTAGTCGCTCGGAGCCTCATCCATGTCCTGAGCCGAAATCTGGAAACCAATGATCTTGCCATCGAACAGCGGCGAAGCTACGCTGTCGTCCGGGCTATTCCAGATTAGGTCGTCGAAAGGCGTGACGAAAAACTCAATGATTGTGGTCGTCGGCCCGTCGCCAGTCGAACCACCGCCGCCATCAGCGTAGGGCAGCGCGTTGACCCACTCGGTGCCTTTGCCCAGATAGCCGACGTGGCGGCCGTCAGGAGTATCACCGATAGCCACGTACTGCTGAGCCGTGCGGTTGTTATTCAGGTCCTTCTCTTCGTCGGTCCAGTTCTCATCGGCCGAACCAGTGTAATCGCCACCAGTGTGGTCGCCATCAAGCATGAACTCAATGGCATCTTGCCTCCACAGGCTACCCAAGTCACCGCCAGCGTACTCGTTGATGTAGATGTTGTCGATGCGCTCCATGCCCATCCATATGGTACCGGCATTGCCATTCCAAGCCAGCCAAATGCGATAGTCTAGGTCCGCTGGATCGTACTGGGCACCGTCGCCCACGGTCGGATCCTGAAAGAAATCAGTAGTGACCAACTGTGCATCACCAACTACATCTTCCCAGTCGGCTATGCTGGCATCGCGTAGGTCGATATCGGCCAGATCAGCTTCGGGTAGCTCAAAGAGCAGGTAAACCTGTTCGCCAATATGCGCACTGGCACCGCTCGTCAGGCCCAATATTAGGCCCATAGAGAGGAAGCTGTATAGACGTTTCATAACTGCGACTCCTTTCCCTTATCGGGAGTGTGGTGGTTTGGGACAGCGACCTCTTCGGCTCGATCTCCATCGTAGCCACGGACTATGGCTTGTTGCCTCCGTAGGTCTGCTTTCCCCGCGTAGAAAATTATGCCCACTGACAATCAACATCCGATCTTTACCTGACAAATCGGAAGCCGCTGTAGAGGGCTTTTATAGAAATGTAATATAGGAAATTTTTCTCTGTGCTGCAAGTGTTTATTGCCGTGTCTAGCCCGTCGTCATACCTCCGATGAGAAACCATCGGTCCGTACCAAGACATACTTATAGGACTTACGCACAGAGCTCAACAGGCGTATCCTACTGTTGGTCAATCAGTGGGGTATTGGCCCTGCCTGCGTAGCTAACGCCTTGCCTTTTTGGAGGGAATTATGGCCCAACCGACGCGCTTAGATTACTGCCAGTA
>JAJEFJ010000043.1 GCA_022820485.1 Candidatus Latescibacterota bacterium | reverse complement strand
CATAAAAAAACATGGACGAAAAGCCATAAGCCTCTTTCGACGAGGATTAGACCAGCTCACACAGATCATACACCAAACACGAGACCAACCTAAACGCGCCCGACAATATCAATCCATGTTACTGTCGTGTACTTAGGGTATTCTGAGAACCCCCGTGCCTTTGTGGTCGTAGTCACACTTCTTCGAACTACCATACTTAGGTTCGTCGATCACAAGCCCTAAGCGTAGATAAGACCAACCAGCGGGGAGGGATGGAAGAGTTTCTGTTTCGGTTAGCGATAAGTGTGGTATTTCCTCTAGCTTTGGTGGTCTCGCCGGCCTCTTGCCTGACTTACCGCCTTCCTCCCATGCCTGGACAGCGGCCTTCCACTTCCGGAGTTGCTGCTCGTAGCGTGCCTCTCGCTCCTGCTTAATGCGAGCGAGTAATTGTTCGGGCGTCTCAAGCTTGTCTTTGTTCTCTTCGCGCCACTGGGCCGTGAGCTTGCCTTCGAAGGCGTGCTTGAGCACGGCTTGGCGGTAGATATTGAGCTTCGCCCGCGCCGCCTTCAGGCTCTCAATGCCCTTGTCTAGTTCGGAAAATAGTTCCTCGATCTTGGCGACGATGCGGTGTTGTTCGGGCAGCGGTGGCAGGTTGAATTCGAGGCTTTCAACGAACCCTTTAGTAATTGCTTTGAATGTCGAACCTGTCCCTTTGTTCGACATTTCGGGTTCTATGCTTCTGAAGAGATACAGTAGGAATTTCGGCTCGATTCCCCCACAAGGATGAAGTGCTGCCAAACCACGGCCAATACAACAATCGTGTTGTGCGAGATTAGTCGGTCCGACCGGGGCTCTAACCGACAGGAGTGTTGCGCCTTGCTTGGCGATCTTGTTGGGTTGCGAGCAGTACTGGTTGATGGTTGGGAACAGGTCGCCAAATTCTGCTTTCCCCTGAAAGAAAGGAAGGCCGTCGCCACTGCGATTGTAGGTCGTTGAGGACGGAGACTGGCCCATCACGATGTATGTGAAGTCGGGAAGAATGCATCGTTGCCATCCTTTGGGGACCATGTTTCCTACACAATCGGTCATCGCTTACGCCGCCAACGCCTCATTCAACTCATCAATCACATCATCCATCCGGGCACCAAAGAGCTTGTACATCTGCCCCATGCCGCCCTTGCCATCGAACGGGGCCATGTCCAAATCGTCGCGGTTTAGATGAAACGAAGTGCCGATGTGGTCGCGGATCATGCGCAGCCAGTCCATCTGCTCCTCGTTGAACTTCTCTCCGCTGCCGCTGTGGTGCGTCATGATCCAACTCTGAAAATTGCGGCGCACGGTTTCCGAATAGGGAGACAGCGTCGCGTCGATACCGCAGACGCGGCGGATCAACGCCACGAGCGCGGTCAGCTCACTCGCCGGTTGGCTGCCCTTGTATTCATCCAGCAAGGAGTACGCCTGCCAGACCCGCAAAGGGGCTAGTCGAGGCTGGTCGCTCTTGAGCTTGTCGAAAACCTCGCGGATCATCTCGAAGGTCAGCTCTCTGCGCCTATGCGGTTGGGTGTAGAAGATGGTCAGGGCTTCGATCTTGTCTCGATTCGCTTCCAAATACTGGCGGAAGTCCTGTGCCATGGCTTCGGCATTCTCGTGCGCGTCGCCTTCCCATTCGGCGCGCTCCACGGTGTCTAAGCTGTCATGGTCGATGGTCTGTTCCTTGTCGCGATGAATCGAATCAATCAGCTCGATCAACTCGCCGTTGAACACGCTGGCCGCGTCACGGACTAGCTGCTCCTGAGCCTTTTCGCGTGCGGTCTGTGACGGCTTGGCATCGTCGGGTACGCGCTCGGTCTCGCGGGCCTTTGCTTCTACTTGGTCTGGGTCGATGGCCTTCAGCAGGTCGCCGACGATGTTGGTGAGTTCGATGCCGCCAGCCTTTTCGCGGATGCGTTCCTGCTCAGCGTGGTCGAGTTGTCGGTTGAGTCGAGCGAGGCGGCCGGCAAGGGAGCTCACGGTGTCTTCGTTATACACGCCCATCATCACGCTCATGGCGAGATCCTTGAGTGGCACGGAGGGTTTGGTGATGAGCGGCTGGCTGGCAGTCTTGAGTGATTTTGTGACGCCGACGGCATCCACAATCACATAGTGAGTCTTCCCACTGACAGCGGAGGGCGAGACTTTCTTGAGATCGTCGTGGTCGAGTGTGCGCGTGCCACGGCCCTTCATCTGCTCGAAATAGTTGCGACTCCGCACGTCGCGCATGAAGAGCAGGCATTCGAGCGGTCTGACGTCGGTACCCGTGGCGATCATATCCACGGTCACAGCGATGCGCGGGTAGTAGTCGTTGCGGAACTGGGCGAGGACAGATTTCGGGTCTTCTGCGGTTTTGTAGGTGACCTTCTTGCAGAACTCGTTGCCTTCGGCGAATTCCTCGCGCACGGCCTGGATGATGTCGTCGGCGTGGCTGTCGGTCTTGGCAAATATCAGCGTCTTCGGGACTTCGGTGCGGCCCGGAAATATCTCAGGCCGTTTGTCGCGGAAGGTGCGAATGACGGTGCGGATCTGGTCGGGGTTGACGACGGCACGGTCGAGCTCTTGGGCACCATAGGTGAAGTCATCGTCTTGGATCTCCCAGCGCTTTCGGCGGGTCAAGCGCTCGCGCTTTTCGACCTGCTGGCCGGTCTCGATCTGGCCGCCGTGCTTCGTCCGTTTCGTATCAATGACATAGATCTCGTTGCCGACATTGACGCCGTCGGCAACGGCTTGCTCATGGGTGTACTCGCTGACGATGTTCTTCTTGAAGAATCCGTAGGTGCGGTTGTCTGGCGTCGCGGTCAGGCCGATGAGATAGGCGTCGAAGTACTCCAAAACTTGACGCCAGAGGTTGTAGATAGAGCGGTGGCACTCGTCGATGACGATGAAATCGAAGAACTCGGGTGGAATCTTATCGTTATAGACGACCGGCATCGGTTCTTTGCGTGTAACCATTTCTGCCGGATTGATCTCTTCGACGACTTCGTCCAACTCCTCGCCCTTCAGGAGCGAATACATGCGCTGGATGGTGCTGATGCAGACTTGGCTGTCTTTGGCGACGTAAGACGATTTGAGCCGTTGGACGTTGTAGAGTTCGGTGAATTTACGGTTGTCGTCACTGGGCACGTAGGCCATGCACTCCTGCTCGGCCTGTTCGCCCAAATGCTTGGTATCTACGAGAAAGAGGACGCGCTTGGCGTCAGCGTGTTTGAGCAGCCGGTAGATCGAGGTGATGGCGGCGTAGGTCTTGCCCGAGCCAGTGGCCATCTGAATGAGGGCGCGCGGGCGGTCATCTTTGAAGGATACTTCGAGATTCTCAATGGCGTTGACTTGGCACGCTCTCAATCTAGTGGGGTCTAAACTCGGAATCTCTTGGAGCCGCTCGCGAAGCGAGGCCGACAGGATAAGCCAGTCCTGTATTGTCTCTGGCCGAGGGAAGTTGAACACCTCCCGGGAGCGGGGCTTCGGATCGCGGCTGTCGGTGAAGCGCGTGAGCACGCCGGTCGTTTCATAGACGAATGGTAGGGGTTCTTGATTGTTCACCCACCTGAGGTTGGCAGTGGCATAAGCGGTGGATTGCTCCTCGACCATAGTGATCTTATGGCCCCAATCCTCACGCTTGGCCTCGACAACGCCGATGGGTTTCCTGTCGACAAGGAGAACGTAGTCGGCTGGGCCAATATCCGTCCGATACTCACGAGCGGCGATCCCGAGACCAGCGCTGAAGTCGATTTTATTGTGGTCCTGAACTATCCAACCCGCGTTAGATGTTGTTTGTCGATTTTGTCTCGTGCCGCCTGTTCTGGCGTCTGATTGTCACTCGGCATCAGCTCATCCGCTCTTCGCCTGTGGCCCGGAGCGCATGAGAGGATTATCAGCAGGGAACTTCTGGTGATTGCCGATACATCCGTATGAACTCATAGTGCACTTGGGAGGCAGGTGTACTCGTGTATAGATAAATAAGGCCGTATATAAGGCAGCTTTTTGGACCCGCTGTCAAGGCAGGGAAATGAAGAGTTAAAAGGCAAACGTCTCTCCGGAGAATCACCCCGGAGAGACGTGTTGTGTGTGGAAGAATGGTGGAGGCGGCGGGAATCGAACCCGCGTCCGAGACCGGTTCTACCGAAATATACTACGTGCGTAGTCGGCCTTAGTTATCTCGCCTGTTGCGCTGCCGGCCAACGGGCCTCGCAACAAGCCAGCCCGAAAAATCTCGTCCCATTCCCTCGGGCGAAAGTTTGGGACCAGCCTGCTAAGAGATGTCATCAGGGCCTGCCGCGCAGGCTCAACAGACCCCAATGGGCTGCTCTAAATTTAGGCAGCCAGAGCGTACGTGTTAGTTTCGTCGCTTAATTGTTTCCCGAGGATTTACGAGGTGTCGGGACCTCGGCACGCAATTTGGGCTTCTCCGACCCCGTCGAAGCCAAGTCGCCCCCTTAGAGCATAATAACCGAAAATCGAGCGCAATGTCAACGCTCAGTTCACCTTATACTACGGGTCAGGAATGACCAGTTCCGCCGGCTGCAGGCGGCTGTCCGGTGAGTAGATCCGCACGATCCGGTCGTCGGCACGGATGGTCAGGTCGCGGGCTAGGACTTCGCCGGGAGCCAGTGCGTAATCGAAGCGCTCACTGACGGCCGAGGTGCTCGTCTCCACCACGACCGTGCCTTGGGCCGAGTCGGTACCATCGTTGCGCAACCGCAAGCGCAGCTCTGTCGGCTCGCTGCCCAGTTCTAGGGCGGTGCGCACGCGCGGCGGCACGGTGGCGCGGGTAGCATCCCGGATCAGGCCGATCTCGTCGAGCGGAATCACGCCACACCCCAAGCCCTGCGCCGGTGACCCCGGGCCGAGGGTCAGCACCCCGAAGGCTTCGTCCGTGAATTTTGGATCGATGCCGACTAGGTTGTCTTTCTCGATAATGCCGTTGTCCGCCCCGGTCGGCCAAGGCTCGCCGATCCAGGGTGAGTGCCAACAGACGTTGCGCTCGACCCGGTTGTGCTCTGGGGGCACACCTTTCCCCACCGCATAGTGCGGGTCAACCCCCGCGATCTCGGGATAGCGCTCGCTGTAGGGGGGCTTGTCGTAGCGCATTGCCTTGAGGCTTTCCCACAGTCCCTTGATGTTGTTCTGCCAGACCGGATTGGTGTCTATCCCGCGGGCGTCGGCACCGATAGCGAGAAGACACTCCACGAAGACGTTCTGCTCGACGACGAAGTCGCGGCCACCGCCCAGCACGACAGCGGTCTGGCAGCGCCAGAGGGTGTTCTCTGCAATGTGGGTGCCGCTGACGCAATCATCCATGTAGATGGCCATGGTGCCCATGCCGACGCCGCCCATGTGGTGGATGAAGTTGCGGCGGATGACGTTGCCCCGGTAGGTGAAGTCGCGGCCGGTGTAGATGGCCCCGGCGTCCCCGGTCTCCAGGCAGACCCGGTAGATCTCGTTGTTCTCGATCAGGAAATCGTTGCCCCAGAACAGGATGGCATTGTGCGGCGCGTCGTGGATCAGGTTGTGGGCAAAGCGCATGCCGACCCCGCCAGCCCCGATGCCGGCGACATAACAGCGGGTCCAGCGCGCAAAGTGGTGGATGTGGTTGTTGACGATGGCGTGGTTGCAGGGAGTCAGACTAGGACGGTCGCCGCCGTTGACGCTGACGCCGCCATCGCCGCAGCCGTAGATGTCGCATTCGGCCACGGTGTGGTCGGTGCCGCCCTCGATCCGCACGGCCCAGGTACCGCAGTTGCGAATGGTGCAGCCGATGATGCGCAGCCCCTCGCCGCCCTCGGCCTCGATGCCGCTGCCGCAAGTCGCCTCCACGGTCAGGCCGCGGATCTCCACGTGGCTGACGTTCTGCAGCGTCAGCAGCGGCTCGCTCACCTCCGATACCACGGCCTCCGCCTCGGACAGGTCGCCCGGAGGCCAGAAGTAGAGGATGCCGTTGACGCGGTCAACGTAGTACTCGCCGGGTTGGTCGAGCTCCTCTAGGACATTGAGGAAGTAGAACCGCTGCCCGGGGGTGAAGTGGTGGTTGCCGTGGGGCGGAGCGGTTTCCACTAAGCGGTTTTCGGGATCGAGACGGCTGACCCGCTCGTAGGAGTTGGCCCAGTCATAGCCCCAGTACCCGTGGACCCAGATGTCGTCGGCCGGTGCCCAGCGCCTCGGCCGATCCCCGTCGTAGGTGAACCCGCCGGTCAGATCCCCCGCTTCTTGGCCCCAGGGGTTAGACATGGGTTTGGTGAAGCCGGTGATTGCGGCGAACTGCCCGGCATTGGGCCACTGGGCCACGGTCATGGGCAGGTCGTTGAAGAAGAGCTCCAGATGGGCCGGTGCTGTGTCGCGGCCGAATCCGCGCGAAGCAAAAGCACCGAGGTCTGTCACACCCTGGGCGGTTAGGTTGATCTGCACGACGTGCTCCTTCGCCCCCTCGGCCAGACGGGCCCGGACCGCGGGATCGATCACCGGAGTCCACGCCGCCGGGTCGAGCTGCCGGCCGCCTAAGAGGCGCATCGTCTCGCCCTCGGCAGGGCAATACACGATGGGGGCTGCGGCCGTGCCCGAGTCCTCTGGGCCGAAGTGTACGCCGCGAGCTAGCGCGTGAACTCCGCCGTGCACCCGGACCTTGAGGCCGCCGGCGGGTAGGCCGGAGGTCGCCTTCAGTTCCCGGACCGCATCGCGGGCGTCTTCGAGCGTGGCGAAGGGCTGGCCGTCATTAAGCTCTGCCATGTCACTCTCCTCAGTTCACCACGTTAATCGGCGCGCCGTCCAGAAAGGCCCGCACGTTTTCTGCCGTCATTTGCATCAGTCGCTTGCGCGCCTCTAGCGTGGCCCAAGCCATGTGCGGCGTGATGAGTAGATTAGGTGCTTGCAAGAGCGGGTTGCCGCTGGTGATTGGTTCGACGGAAGCTACGTCCGTTGCCGCCGCTCGGGGTTTGCCAGCGCGCAGGGCTTGCAAAAGGGCTTGTTCATCGACGAGTGCGCCGCGCGACGTGTTGATGAACAGCGCCCCTTCCTTCATGGTCGCCAACAACTCGGCGTTGACAAAACCAGTGTTGTCGGGCGTCTGCGGGCAGTGGAGGCTGACTACGTCGGCCCCGGCGAAAATTTCCGCCGTGCTCTTGAGGGCAAAAGGCTCGTACCCCGGTGGGTCCTTGGGTGACGGCGCATAAGCCCAGACTTCCATGCCAAAAGCGTGGGCCAACTCGCCGACGCGCTGGCCGATGCGCCCGAAGCCCACGAGACCGATAATTTTCCCGGCTAGTTCCGTAAGCGGCGTCTCCCAGAAACACCAATGGCCCGATCCGGCCCAGCCGCCGCGATGGACCGCAGCGTCGTGGCGACCAACGTGGTGGCACAGCTCCAGTAGCAGGGCCATGGTGTATTGGGCGACCGAGTCGGTGCCGTACACTGGAATGTTTGACACCGGGATGGCGCGGGCGCGTGCAGCTTCTACATCGACGACGTTGTACCCAGTGGCCGTAACCGACACGAAGCGCAGGTTGGGTAGTTGGGCAAACGTCTCGGCTGTCAGCGGCACCTTGTTGGTCAAGATCACGTCGGCGTCCGCAGCCCGCTCCAAGATCAGGTCGTCAGGGGTTTTGTCGTACACCGCAAATTCGCCCAAGGCCGAGACTGGATCCCAGGAGTTGTCGCCGGGGTTTAGGGTGTGTCCGTCTAGTACTGTGATTTTCATGGGATTCCTTTTGTGTAAAAGTTATTTCTGTAGCTGACCCACGTCCCGCACGGCCCCGTGCGCCGCGCTCGTCGTCAGTGCGGCATACGCCTGTAGCGATTGGGGGATGTGGCGTTGGCGGTTGCGGGGGCGATAGGCGTTTATTTTTTGGCGGCGTGCAGACAGTTCGGCGTCTGCGATTAGCACGTCGATTTTGCGCTTGGGAATGTCGATGCGAATCCGGTCGCCGGTCTCCAACAGGGCCAGTGCTCCGCCCTCGGCTGCCTCTGGCGAGACGTGGCCAATCGACAGCCCGGAGGTGCCGCCGGAAAAGCGGCCGTCGGTCAGCAGCGCACAGGTCTTGCCCAAGCCCATGGACTTGATGTACGACGTTGGATAGAGCATCTCCTGCATCCCCGGCCCGCCCTTGGGGCCCTCGTAGCGGATTACGACCACATCGCCGTTGCGGACCTTGCCGCCGAGGATGCCCTCGCATGCTTCGTCCTGCGACTCGAAGATCTGGGCCGTGCCTTCAAATACCCATATCGACTCATCGACGCCAGCCGTCTTCACGATGCAGCCCTCCTCGGCGATGTTGCCGAAAAGCACGGCCAGCCCGCCGTCCTGCGAATAAGCGTGCGCGACCGAGCGGATGCAGCCCGTTTGATCGTCCGTGTCCGACTCGGCGTAAAAGTTGTTCTGGGAGAAGGCGGTTTTGGTCCGCACGTTGCCTGGGGCTGCTAATGCGCGCTGTTTGGCCATTGCGTCGACCGGACCTGACCCGCGGATGTCGTTGGCGGCGATTAGGTCTCCTAACGACGGCCCGGCAACGGTCTGCGGCTCGGGGTGGATTTTGCCGCCGCGCAACAGCTCGCCTAAGATGCTCATAATGCCACCGGCGCGTGCGACGTCCTCTATGTGAAACTCCTGCGTGACCGGGGCCACTTTGCAGATGCAGGGGACTTGCCGCGAGAGCCGGTCGATGTCGGCCATGGTGAAATTGACTTCGGCCTCGCGGGCCATGGCCAACAGGTGCAGGACTGTGTTGGTGGAACCGCCCATAGCGATGTCCAAGGTCATGGCGTTTTCAAAGGCCGCGAAGGTCGCAATGCTGCGCGGCAGCACCGACGTGTCGCCTTCTAGGTAAAATGCCTTGGCCATTTCGACGATCCGCTTGCCGGCCGCGGCAAAAAGCTCCCAGCGCAGCGCGTGCGTGGCGAGGATGGTGCCGTTGCCCGGCAGGGCTAGGCCGATGGCCTCGTTGAGGCAGTTCATGGAGTTGGCGGTGAACATGCCCGAGCACGAGCCACAAGTCGGGCAGGCTTGTTCTTCCATCTTGGCCACGTCCTCGTCGCTCAGGTTGGGGTCGGCCGCGGCGACCATGGAGTCGACTAGATCGAGCTTGGCGCGGCCCGTTGATAGCTCGGTTTTGCCGGCCTCCATTGGCCCGCCCGAGACGAAGATCGCCGGGATGTTGAGCCTGAGCGCGGCCAGCAACATGCCCGGGGTGATCTTGTCGCAATTGGAGATGCAGACGAGGGCGTCGGCCTTGTGGGCTTGCACCATGTACTCGACGCTGTCGGCGATTAGCTCGCGGCTCGGCAGGGAGTAGAGCATGCCGTCGTGGCCCATGGCAATGCCGTCATCTACGGCAATGGTGTTGAACTCCACGCCGTAGCCGCCGTGCTGGTCGATCACTTCCTTGACCTTCTGGCCGATGGGGTGCAGATGCACGTGCCCGGGCACGAACTGGGTAAAGGAGTTGGCGATGGCGACGATGGGCTTTTGGAAGTCCTCGGTCTTCATGCCAGTGGCGCGCCACAAGGCACGCGCGCCGGCCATGCGCCGCCCCTGCGTGGTGGTACTGCTGCGAAATGATTGCATAATAGCTCTTTCAAAAAGCTGCCGTCTGGCAGCGGGTTTTAGGTAGCGAAGTCAATTTCTAGCGCATCCCCCAAAGGCACGTAGCCGATTTTCATATAGATGCTGTTGGAGGTTGGATTGGATTGATCGGCAAATAGGCTGCAAAACGAATAGCGCTCGGAGAGCAGTTTTTTGGTCAGCGACGCGACGCACGAAGTGGAGTATCCTTTGTTGCGCTGCTCGGGCGGCGTGTACACCGCGGTGACTGTTATGCCGTTTCGCATCGGGCGCGTCGTTTTGGCTATAGAGACCGGCCCATTGCAATCCCAAATGTACAGTTGTTTGTCGGCGATGAATCGCTCGGCGCTTTTATTGGCTCCGTCGAGATCGGCTGGTTCCCCTAACGCCTCTTGCGAAAAGGCGTCTATCCACTGCGCCATGAGCGGATGATCATCCATGCTGGCCAAGCGCAACGCCCCCGCCGCAAGGGGCACGTCGGCGACCGCGCGGGCTTCAAATACGCGCAGCCGACTGGTTTCCTTAGGCGCGGCGCTAGGCACGGCCTCAGCCCAGCAAGCGGAAAAGACTTGCGCTTCGGCCACCGGCCCGACAACGCCGGGGATGGACGCCTCCATTGCAAGCAGGTGGCGCACGAGATGGGCTATAGCCCCATTCGCAACGAATTTGCTGAGGATGATTCTCCTCGGCGGCGTCATTACGGCTGCGCCGATCGCGCTGCCTTGCTCTGAGACGCTCAATAATAATGGCGGCTCAGGCCCGTAGCGAAGGGGATCTTTGGCAAGCGCGTACGCGAGGCCGAGCGGCAAGTTGTTTTCGCTCTGGTGCAATTCGAGGCAAGCACCGGCAAGCGCAAGCAGTTCGCTGGCGTCGGCATGGTGTATTATTTCGACCATTCAGAAAGCCTGACCAATAGAAAAGTAAAAGTGCCGCCGCCGCCACCACGATTGCTCGTCAGATTGGTTGTCGAGGGAGCCATCGTTGAAGGCTAGGTCGAGCCGCAGGGGAAAGCCCAAAGCGTAGCGCAGCCCCACCCCATAGCCATCGGCCATACGCCACAAGGTCGCTTGGCTTGGCTTGCGCCAGACCTGCGCCCGATCCCAAAAGCCGACGAGACCAAAGTTGTTGCGCTGATAGCGCAATTCCCCGCGCATATTCAGGCCGAGGCGTCCGCCGCCCGGCACGTGTATGGCGTCGCGCTCAACGCCGCGCAGAGAACCCTCACCGCCGTATGCCCACCAGTATTTCTGCGGCAGCCGCCGTCCCTCGCGCAGCGAGGCCGCGCCTCCTCCTTGCAGGGCTAGCGCCAACACCAGCCGCCGCGAGAGCGGTTGGTAATACATGAATGCGGCGTCGCCATCGATCACATAAGTCTGACGCTGTCCTAGAATGAATGAGGAGGCGTAGCGTCCGGTCAACTGCAAGAGCGCGCCGCGCGTGGGGGCAAAGGGGTCGTTGCGCGAATCGCGCAAAAACTCGGTCTTCAATTCGACCGACCGCGTGCGTTCGGTCAGAATCTGTAGCCAATCCGCAGTTACCGGGATTTTGCCGTCGCTGTAGTCGTCTTGGGCCGAGAAATTGCCTTTGCCAGAGAAATCAAAGTCGGAGTCGCCAAACAGATCGTCCGCGTCGGTTGGCTCATCGCGGTCGGGTTCTTCTTCGTCTTCATCGTCCCGGTAGGCGATGTGTGCGCTCGGATCGGGCCGGATGCGCGAGTCTTCGCCGCTAAGAGAGACTTGGGCGCGGTACATTTCGCGCCAGCCTTTGGTGAGCGTTGCTTCAGCTTTCCACAAGTGCTCGACCGCGAGGTAGTCGAAGGTGGACGCGCTGATATACGCTCGTGCGGCCGCTTCGCCGGCAAAGAATAAGAGGTCTCCGAGTGCCGAATCGTTGGCGGTCAAAAGATCGAATTGCCGCTGGTCGTTCGGCTTGCCGAAATCCGTTTTCTCGTCCCATTCGTCGGTGACGCCGGCCGACAGCACCAAGTCGGCACCCATGCCGAGCAAGTTGCGCTCGGTGAAGGACGCGGTGACGCCTTGTTCTGGCTGTCCCCAACTGGCGTCGAGGCTGAGCCGAGCGCCACGGCCCAGCCAGTTGTTGTGCTGCACGACCCCTTTCACGCGCGGCTCAATGTTGCTGAAGAACACTTCGCTACTTAGGGAAATGCGCTTTTTTTCTTGCAAGCGCACCACGATCGGCTGCAAGCTGTCGCCGGTATCAGGGGTGAGCAAAAAGACCGAGCGGAACAGGCCGGTCCTCGCCAGTTGCTCGCGGCTTTTGGCAAGCTGCTCGGGATTGTACAAATCCCCCTGCTCAAAGCGCAGATAGCGCTCGATTAGCTCCTTGCGCGTGTATAGCTGGTCGAGGTTTTCGACCTCGACTGCACCGAAGTACATCTTGCGCCCGGGATTGATGTGAAAGACGACCTCGGTGCTGCGGTCGGCGCGGTCGTCGCTTACCCACTCGTTGCGCACGGTCGCGTGCGGGTAGCCGCGCTGATTGAGGAAGACCTGTAGTTGACGCTCGCCTTCGAGCACTTTGCCGTAGTCGAGAGGTGCCCCGGCGCGCAAGCCGACCTGAGCGCGCAGGGTGTCGGCTGCAAAGGGCGCACCTCCTACGAGGGTCAGGGTGCGCACCGTCCACAGGGAGCCGCTGTTGATTTCAATGTGAATGTGGACTCGGTTTTTGGCGTCCAAGCGCAGGAGCTTGCGGACGATCTCGGCGTCGCGATAGCCCTTGCCGTAATAGAGATTGACTAGTCCGCTGAGGTCGTTTTTGAAGAAGCGGCGTTGGAAGCGCTTGCCCTCTTGCGTCAGCATGGCCGAGCGCAAGGTCTCGCCTTTGATGCGCTTGGCACCTCGATGCACGAAGCGGATTTGCGCCACCTTGTGACCATCGGCTTCATGGGCCGATACTTCGCGCCGTTCCTCTTGGGCTGCGGCCGTCCCGGCGAGCGCTAGGCAAAGCACGGCGACGAGTGCGCTCACCGGAATTCTCGCTTCAGGCCAATGCCCAGCCCATAGTGATCGTACTCGCTTTGGGCTAGGCCGAAGATGGTGAGAAAGGACTTAATTTTGTGCTCGACTCGCACCTCGCCCGCCGCCATCTCTTTTAGCAGGGCCTCGTAGCGCACCCAGACGGGAAACGGCAATCCACCGAGGTACTTGCCCGCCCGCAGAGCGACCCCAGGCTCGGCTCCGGCGATCTCACTCGACGGTAGGACCGTGAATTCATTAAGCCCCACCTTCTCGACCTGCTTACTCAAGAGCTGGCCGGCCGTGGTGCCAAAGACTACGGCGGCGGTATTAACAGCCTCACTAGTCGAGCCAAAAGCCTCAGCGTAGTCGGGATTGGCCATGTTAAAGGCTAGCAGGTTGATGGTACTCTGAAGCCCTAGCGGGTCCGCGTCTGGATTCTCCGATTCCGCCTTAAAATCCGGCGCGATCTTCTGAGCTGGCCCTTGCAACGTCAACGTTGCGACGTACTGCTCCTCGTCCTGAATGTCGGTGATTTCATCGGTCTTGGCCTCTACGTCGAGTGTAGGATTCAATTCAAAAGGATCGTATATCACGTCGAGGATCGATTTGGTCGGCGCTAGGCGGTTGAAGACGACGCGTCCTTGGGTAATGTTGAACTGCTGATTGAGAACAAAGACCTGTCCTTGGTCTATGGTGACGTCGCCTTGAAACAGCGGCTTGTAGAAGGTGCCGCCGATCTCGACCGCACCCGACGCTTCGACCTCGGCTAACTCGCTGTCGAGGGCGAGGCCGCGGATCTCAACCTCGACAGCGAGGGCCATGTTCTCCAAAAACTCGTCGCGCAGCGCCGGCGGTGGCGGTGGCACGGGCAGTGTGAGGACTACGAGGCTCGTCTCGGTCGTTGGCTGGTCGAGGCGGACGCGCCCGGCCAATTTGGACGCGCTGACTGAGCCGACGAAAGACAAATCCATGTCGATGTCGTCCGCCTTAAAGGACTGCCCAACGGCCTCGTAGTAAGAGGTCATCCGCTCGGCTTGGAGCCGCAAGTCAAAGCTCGGGTCGTCGAGTTGCGACAAGTCGAGCAGCCCGGTGAGCGACGCGCTGAGAAACCCTCGCTTAGGCTCTTGCTCGACCGAGAAACCCACCAGTTTGACTTGCCGGCCATTGAATTGCAACTGCCCGTCGGGCAGCGCGTAAATCGGCTCTAAGTCGAGGAGGGCAAATTCGAGCTGCGAAACCCCTATTTGGCCTTGTAATGAGAGTGTTGAGTCTAAGCCCTCTGCCCGGATATCCGCGCTAATCCGACCGTCGAGATGGTCCAGTTCGACAATTAGGTCGCCGAGGAAGAGGAGGCCGATGCCGTCGGAACGCGCCTCGAGCCAACCTTTGTCTAAAGCGAGTTCGCCAGCCTGTAAATCCCAAGGAACTTGACCGGTTACGGTGAGGCTGTCGTCGGGCAAGGTCGTCCAGTTCAAATGCCAATCGCCGCCATCCCGGTCGCCGTCAAGCCGACCGCGCAGTTTGCCCAAGTCCGCAGATTCCACGGCCAGGTCGGCGGCAACTTGAGGAGCGGTTGCCGTGCCGCTGACTTCGGCGTCGAGCTGGACCAATCCCTCGGGGCCGCCGAAGAAAGCTAATTCTACGTCTTTGAGGGCTAGCTCAATCTTCGAGGGCTTGCTGCCTTCCAGTTGGCCTGCCAGTTGCAAGGTGCCCGCCGGTTGCAGGGCGCGGTGGTCGCGGTCGTAACGCCGCAAGCCAATCGCCACCGAGTCCAGGACCACGCGGCCCGCGCCGAACGCGAAATGCCCGCCAGACAGGAGGTTCAGTCGCAGCGAGTCGGCTGAAGCTTGGCTCTCGATGGCCAAACCGTGCACGTCGATATGCCCGGACAAGTCCCGCCAGCTCGGCAGGGAGTCCCCTAAGGCCGCTGCTAAGTGCCCGTCGAGGTCGAGCCGCCCGTACAGCGGACGTCCCAAAGCATAACTGAGCACTGGCCCCAAGTCGGCCGCCTTCGCCTCGATTGCGAGTTGCGCGAGGGCTTCTTCCGGCCCGAAGAGCGGCGCGGCTGGACAGGTGAGCGCGAGACGCATGCCGGCATCGGCGGTGAACTCGGCCGTGAGCGTATCCGCCAGCGCGAGGCGCAGCCGAGCATCGTCGAGGGCGAGAGTGTCGAGGCGCATATCCGCCAGCGTCACCACGCCTTGTGCCTCTGGCCTCGCTAGGGTGCCGCCGACCCGCAGATGCCCGCCGCCCGTCGCGCTGAGGTCGGATACGAGGTTGGACAGTTCAAGGGCGGATAACTCCGCGGCAACCGAGAGCGAATCCCGTCCGACCCAACCCGAAAGATCCAACAGGCCGACTGACGTTTGCAGGTGTACCGCAGTGAAATCCATGCGTCCGTCGCCATAGTCGGCTTGGAGGGGACCGCGGTTTTGCATAGTCCATTCTCCCTGCCGCAGCAAGAGCGAGTCTAGGGCGAGGTCCGCTTGGACTGCGTCTAGGTCCTCCAGCGGCCCGTCCCAGCGCAAAGCACCGCCCAATGCGGCCACTGCGCCATCTATCCCCCGCAACAAGGTATCGGCAAAATCCGCTTGGGCCGTTAAGTGCCTGTCCACGTCTAGCTCCGCTAGCACGCTCACGCCCGGTCCGCCGCCGGATACCCGTGCTGCGCCTTGGTCCCAGTCCACGTCCAGCGCAAGCTCGCCGGTCTGCCACCCCGCGTACTCTAGCGGCGTGGTCGCAACGCGCCCGGCCAGCCGCAGTGCTTCGAGCGACAGCCCGCCCCCCCCGCGCAAATCCGCTTCGAGGTGCCCGCTCAACCCGGGCATGACCCGCTCCAGTGCCAGTCCGTTTACACCCGTCACTAGCGTATCGATCTCGCTGTGCCCTAGGTCAATATCTGCCCGCGCTACTAGGAGATCGCGCTCTAAGCGCAGATCGGCCGCGAGATAACGATTGGCGGCCAGGTGTAGATCGGCCGCGAGCGGTCCGAATTCCTCGCCCAATTCGCCGGGGAGATGGCTGGCCGTCAGCCGCAACGCCAGCGTATCGGGCTTGGCCTGCCCGGCGATGGCTATGGGCGCTGCGCCGCGCAAAAAGGACGCCGCCTGCAACACGCCCTTTAGCGCGAGACCGTAGTCTCCCTCTAAGTCGGAAGAGCCGGTAGCTACCAACTCCAGCAAGGGCGATTGCAGGTCGATACGAGTCGCCCCATCGGGCCGATGCCAAGCCGTTATCTCGGCGTCGAACCGCTGATCGGAAATTAGGTCTACATCGCGCAGGAGGGCGGCAAAGTCCGCTGCATAACGCCGGTGTTGCAATTGTACGCCAGCCGCTAAATCGAATTCCGCCCGTCCCCCAAAGGGAGCCGCTAGCGCAAGGTCAAATCCCTTGCCCCGCAGTTGGGTCTGCAAGCTGTCGCGGGTGAAGAAATAAGTCACCTCGCCCGTCAGGGTGCCGTCGAACAAAGAGACGAGCAGAGAATCCACCACTAGGCGCGTGCTGTTGGCGCGCATGTCCCCTCGCAGATCCACTGCGGAGATCGTCGGTGTGCTTCCCTGGCCTCTGAGCGTTCCGCGCAGTTGCAGGGGCGTCAATGCCCCATCTATCTCCGCTGCTAGGGAACCCCGCGCGGAATCGGTCGCTACCGTCGCCTTGGCATCTACCTGCAAAGGCCGCGGCAACTTCAGCCCCAAGGCAAACGAGGCGTGTAGGTCGGTTCTTAGACTGTCGCCAGCGCCCACGGCGCGGACCTCTCCGCGGTCAATGCGGTGCGGACTGAGCGCGAGATCCAGCGTTAGCGAGCGCAGCGGTACTCCCTGCAAGTCGGACAAGGCCAGCTCTAAGTGCGCCGAGGTGTCTGCTGCTGCGCGATATGCGCCGTGCCAGTCCCGCGCCACGATCCGCGTTTCGCCCAACTGCCAATCGAGCGCACCGGCTTTGGCGTTGAGGTTGGGGAGAAAGGCAAGGGGTAGCTCGATGTCCGTGGCTGCGGTAGTTGAATCGGCCCCGGTGCCTGGCTCAATCCGCACCTTGGGTCCCTGTATGTCGACTTCCCAAGACCACGGCCACGCGGCGAGGTACTCGGCATTGACGGCCACCCCTAGCGCGGGGTTTTTGCAATGCACGTCGGAAAAGGAAAACGCGTAGAGCAAGCCTCCCCGGCGACTGCCGATGGAAACCTGCCATCCCCCAACTCCGCGCTCTAGCAGATACGCGAGTGCGGCCGGCCCTATGGGCGTGACCGCGACGAGGACGAGGACGACACCCAAAACGGCCGCCGCCCCGAGCAGCTTCCTCTTCATTCGGATTTGAGGCGGGTCAGAGCCTTAGACACGTGGAAGAGCGAGTCGGGCAGCGGCGCGTACGCCATGGCCTTGATCCTGCGGTCTAAGCGGAACACTTGGCTGGCCTTCTCTTTTCCGGGGAGCTTGACTGAAGCCGTCAAGCTCGAGCGCAGGGCGAAACCTTTGAGTTCCTTGGCGTTCTCTAGCTCGTCGCTCAGGGCTTCGTGGTCTTCCAGCCCTTCTAGCCCTCCGCCGATTAGCGACGGATAGGACGTGCTGGCGTTCTGCAAGGCCATAAACGCTGTGATCTCCTGAAAGCCGGGGAAATCCTTGGCAATGCAGGCATCGTACGTGTAGCGGTTTTCGCGGCGCAGTTCTTGGGTTTTGGGGTCGAGATAGCGGGTGCGCATCTGTGCGACAACTCGCCGACAGGGAATGCCAGCGATGCGCTCGGTGTCTCCCGGGACCTTAACCGCAAGGGCTCTCTGCGGCCCGCCGGGAGCGGCTTCCGGCTTGGCCGCGGCCTTGTGCGCCGGCGGGGCTTTCTGCTCGACAAAGGTCTGGGCCGTCAGGTCGATTTCGTACACTTGCGCTTGGTCCAGCCGCAAGATGGTGCTGGTATTGAGGGGCTGCCCCTGTTGCCGGAGGGCCTTGGCCGTTTTCGCGTCGGCCTCAATAAGCTGCTCGACCCGCTGGCTCTTGCCCTTAATATAGATTTTGTTGGTCGTTTTGCGCGCTCCAGTCTTGTCTTTGCCAAAGCCTCGATTGACGACCTCTTCCTCGAAATACACATCGGCACCAACGCTCGCTGCGCTGACGAGCAATGCACATAACAGCAATATCATGGTCGCACTCTCCTGTGATAGGATGGAAGACGTGTGCCATATATAACACCATAGGGGAGGGAGAGTGTCCCCTTTTACAACGACAATAGAAGCATAATATAGCGAAACGCGGTTGCTAGCCCATAAACAAAAGGCCCCTGCCCGCAAGGGCGAGGGGCCTCGAATCTCTTGCTGCGCCTGCTGTTATTCGTCCGAGCCGCGCATCAGCAAAAGACCCACTAGCTGTAGCACGGCGGTCGCGGCGGCGGCCACATAGGTCATGGCCGCGGCATTGAGCACCCGCCGAGCCGAGCGCACCTCGTCGTTGGCTAGGTAGCCCTGCGAGAGGATGGCCATGGCCCGCGAGCTGGCGTTGAACTCCACCGGCAGGGTGACGAGTTGGAACAGCACTGCGCCGGCGAAGAACATGATGCCGATATTCATCAGGCCGGTGGCTTGGAAGAACATCCCCGCCAGAATCAGGGGAAAGCCCAGCGACGAGCCCAAGTTGGCGATGGGCAGGATCGCGTGCCGCAGGTTGAGCGGCATGTAGCCGTGGGCGTGTTGGATCGCATGGCCGACCTCGTGCGCTGCCACGGCCAAGCCGGCTAGATGGTGCCCGTGGAAGTTGTCCGAAGAGAGGCGCACGGCTTTGGCGCGGGGATCGTAGTGATCGGAAAGCATCCCGCTCGTCTCCTCGACCGACACGTCGTAAATGCGTTGCTGATGCAGGATGCGCCGCGCGGTCTCAGCGCCCGAAAGCTGTGCGGCCGAAGCCACTTGGCTGTACTTGTTGAAGGCGCTGCGGACCCGCATCTGGGCCCAAGCGACCAAGATCATCGGCAGAATGAAAAACGGGTTAAAAAGGAACGAAAACATCTCCTCATCTCCTCAATAAGCGAAGGGCTTCTATATGAGACGCGAAAGGGACGCTCAAAGTTTCTAGCAGAATAACGAAAGCACCCGAAAATCGCAAGATCGGGGAATTAGATATTCTCTTCAGCTTCAGCAGGAAGAGCAAGGGCCGGAGGCACAGCGACGCCAGCCGAAACGATCATTTTTAGGGCCTCCTCGACGCGGAGATCGGTGGGGCGCAATTGTTCGGGCGGCACGATGAGCATGAAGCCGGTCGTAGGATTGGGGGCCGTGGGCACGAAGATGCTGTGCGCCGGCGCTACCTCATCCTCGCGGGGCACGTTGCCGGCCAGAAAGCCCAAAGTCCACATCCCGATGCGCGGGTATTCGACCAGTACGACTTTCTCGAAACCGGCCTTGCCCGGAGAGGTCAGCGACTCCATCAGTTGCTGGATGGGTGCGTAGATCGTGCGCACCAACGGCAGGCCCTCTAGCGTTTCGCGCGCGAATTGCCACAGGCTGCGACCAACCACGTTGGTGGCGAGCGCACCGACGACCCACAGAATGATAAAGGTCAGTATAAAGCCCAAGCCGGGGATGTGGAACTCGTCGTAGCCGAACGGCTTAGCCACTTGGCCGATCAACGGCGCGGAGAAGCCGTCAGCCCAGTCGAACAGGAACTTGAGTACCCAGCCAGTAAGCCACAGGGGCACGATAATCGTCAGACCGGCCATTATCGTGCGCCGCAGCCGCTGGAGCCGAGTGGGGGTTCTGCGCGGAGGTGTATCACTCATAGCGTAAGTTACCTTTATACGTATATGTTGGCATTTTTTGAATATCCAATTGGTCAAAAATACTGTCAACACAAAGGATGCGCCCATGCGCAAGGCTTACGTTTTTTGCGCGGTGGCCTATTTTATCCTCTATGACGGCTATTCTACTCAGCGGCGGCATGGACTCGACCACCTTGCTCTGGTGGCTAAAAGCGCGGCAACAAGGCCCCATCCACGCCATTAGCATTGACTACGGCCAGCGCCACTACGTCGAGCTGGAATGCGCCGCCCGCCTCGCCCGCCGCGCCGAGGTCGCGGCCCACGAGACGCTGACGTTGGACTTGGCAGCCCTAGGGGGCAACCCGCTGACCGATCCCACGCTGGACGTGCCCACGGCTGAGTCCAAACGCCAACGCGACACTGTCGTCCCCTTCCGCAACATGCTCTTTGCGACGCTAGCGGCGGCGTATTGCGCAACCAAGGGCATTACCGATCTGTATATGGCTCCGGTCAAAGACGACTACGCGGCCTACCGAGACTGCCGTCGTCCCTTTTACGAAAGCCTTGAACAGAGCCTGCGCTTGGGGGCTGCCCACGACGCGCCTTGGGCGATCCACGTCCCCTTTGTCAAGCTGTGGAAGCGGGACATCGTTGCCATCGGGCTCAATCTCGGCGTTCCCTACGAAGAGACCCACACCTGCTATGAGGGCTTGCGGCCGGCCTGCGGCGTGTGCGACGCCTGCTGCGAGCGGCTGGCGGCCTTTGCAGCGAACCGAGCCTGCGACCCGCTGGCGTATGCCGCGGCTTCGACGGCTCGGCTGAGCTCGCCGAACGCCAAAGCTCAGCCAACGGGTGAGCAGACGCCGTGACTGTCCAGATGCCAGCCGAAGTGCGCGCCGAGCGTCTGCCGGTGTGGAACGACTCTGGGCGCGTCCTGCAGATCAACGAGATTTTCTACTCGATTGAGGGCGAGGGTCTGCGCGTCGGCGAGCCTACCACTTTTGTGCGCCTAGCGCGCTGCAATCTGCGCTGCCCGTTCTGCGACACCGAGTTCGACCGCTTCACGCCCATGGACATCGAGGACATTGCCGTCGAGGTAGCGCGCCACCCGGCCGAATGGGTGTGCTTGACCGGCGGCGAGCCTTTGGGCCAAAATCTCGCGGCGCTGGCTGGTCGGCTCAAAGAAACGGGCTACAAGCTGCACATTGAGACCAACGGCACGATCGCGCCCGATCCGGTGCTATTCGAGCTGATTGACCATTGGACCGTGTCGCCGAAGTGCCACCCGGTCGTCGCTGGTTTTGCGCGCATTACCGAGCTCAAATACGTCGTCGGCCGGGCTTTTCGCGAGGAGCGCGTCGAGGAGCACCGCGCCGACTACGTCTATTTGCAGCCCGAATCCTCTGAGCCGCGCTACGTGCAGAAGGCCCTTGAGATCCTCAAGCGCCATCCGCGCTGGCGCCTCTCCACCCGCATCCACAAGACGCTCGGCCTGCCTTGAGCAAACACGTAAAAGGAGATCTCATGCCCGATGTAGCTGAAATTTACAAGTTCGACGAGCTTACTTGGCCCGAAGTCAACCAAGCCGTAGCCATGGGCAAAATTCCCATCATACCTACTGGTTCGGTTGAACAACACGGCCACCACCTGCCGCTCAAGGTGGATCACCTCTGTGCCAACGCAGTGGCGACGGAAGCCGCGCGCCTAAAGCCCGAGCTCGCCCTCGTCCTGCCGCCGGTGAGCTACGGCTATGTCCACCACGTGATGGACTTTCCGGGTTCGCTCAACATTCACTACGAGCACTTCATCCAATACGTGCTCGACATCACCAAGAGCTTGGCCTATCACGGCTTCAAGAAGATGATCCTCGTCAATGGCCACGGGTCCAACCACAACCTCGTGGACATGGTCGCGCGGCGCACGATAGTCGAGACCGACGCGAGCTGCACGTTTTGCTCGTGGTGGCATTTGCTGCGGGTCCATCCCGACTTCGACAAAGAGTGGCGCGAGAGCGTGTTCCCGGGCGGCTGCTCGCACGCATGTGAGCTGGAGACTTCGATGTTGCTGTATCTCGCGCCGGAGAGCGTGCGCAAGGACAAGATCAAGAGCGAGATCGCCAAGACGAATAAGCTCGGCTCCAAGTTCTTGTACACTGACCTATTTTCACACGGGCCGATGGGCCTTATCGAGTGGACGAGTCAGTATTCGGATACCGGGGTGATGGGCGAGGCGGAGAAGGCCACGGCCGAGAAGGGCAAAATCGTCTTTGAGGAGGCGAGCCGAAACTTGGCCGAATTTGTCGAGGAATACCACGCGATGAAGATCGAGCCGCGCACTCGCCATCAGGACCAAGAGCCGACCTTTCCGCTGTCGTTTCCGACGGATTAGGGGGCGAGATAGCTAAGTTCACGACCAAAGTTCGGGATCTACTTGGTCCATGGCTTCGATGGCCCGGTCAAAGGCCGGATCGTCCACCCAAGTGCCAGCCAAGTCATCTAGATCGTGATGGCGTACTTCCTGTTCCGATAAACCTAAACCGCGCGCTAAGGCCCACAGAGCGAGTTCATTTAGGCTCTTGTGTTCTTGGTGAGCCCTTCTTCTGAGTTCTTCGTCTAAGTGCGGCGGCACTTTTCTGATGGTGTATTGAGTGTGTTTCTCAGCCATGCCTACAATATAGGCTACATAAGCTACATTTGCAGGCAAATCAATCGCAATGAGGCATTGGAGGACGAGATTGAGTCGCGCACTCGCCATCAGGACCAAGAGCCGACCTTTCCGCTGTCGTTTCCGACGGATTAGGGTGGCGTTTAATTCAATCTGTCAGGCGTCCGTTACGCAGCACCTACATGGAGGCATAACTTGATGAAGAGAACATTGACCATTGACTACGGAGATGAGGTTCTACTGGCCTTGGGATGTTCTCCCGAGCAATTTAGTGAAGAGGCCAAGCTCCTCATCGCCATCAAGCTCTACGAGTTGGGACGGCTGTCCTCGGGGGCGGCAGCCAAGTTGGCTGATATACCTAAGCCCTTGTTCCTAATAAAGCTAGCCGACTACGGCGTCGATTCTTTCCAACTGACCGCGGAAGACCTCCAACAGGACTTGGCTAGTGCCCGACGTCATCTGTAATACTTCTCCGCTCCAGTACCTATACCAAGCTGGCGCGTTACGTGATCCCATCGTCGCCGAGGGGGCAGAGCATCATCCGCCGATAAAACAAAGAGCCGACGTTTCCGCTGTCGTTTCCGACGGATTAGGGGAATGAAACAGGAATATGATTTTTCTAAGGCTGTGAGAGGGAAATTCTTCCGCGAGGGAGCCGAGCTACAGCTACCAATCGAATCTCCACGGTACCTGCGCCGTATCGAAGACGATGTACAGAGCTGGAAGTCAACGGATCCGCAAGGTCGCTCCGGAATCGGCCAAAGTCCGCTTGATCGCGGCGATTAACCGACCTGACGCGCTCTCGGCGACAGGAGCAAGAGCCGACTTTTCCGTTGTCGTTTCCGACGGATTAGAGTGTAGGGCGATCTATCTTCCCGCTGGTCAGCCTTGCCTTTCCTTGCTGTCCCACCGGATGTGGTCGTGTCCCGGCTCGTGCAGGACTTCTCTATTTACTTGGCAAGCCCTTTATTGTATAGTGCTATCCGACCTACAAACACCAGAAGGCCGAACTGCTGCGGTCGGCGCACGCCATTTCCTGTCGGTAGCAGGCTGACGACTTAGCCCAAAATCAAAGGACGACCATGCCAGCATCGAACATCTGCAAAGAGCAATCCTGCACCGAGAAAGTACGGAGAAATCACTATTTGTGCCGTGAGCACTGGGAGGACTGTCAGGAAGGCGTTATTGATGAGTGTCCCCAATGTGGGGTGTATAAAGACTCAGGGTATCCCCTCTGCATCGAGTGCAACAAGAAAGCTAACGTGGCGAGCAAGAAAAAGCCGAAATCGGGGAAAAACAAGCAGAAGTTCCGCAGGTACGACCCGGTCAGAGCCGGCACCTTCGACGAACGCGCCGCTTTACTGGAAGATGACCAGAAGGCCAAGGATAAGCGTCTGCTGTTCCACAAGCAGCAAGGCAAATGTATTTACTGCGGTAACGTGTACCAGTACGATGAACTCCAAATCGAGCATATGGTTCCGAAGGCTCAAGGCGGCCCGGACCATATCCGAAACTGCCAGTTGGCCTGCCGTATTTGCAACCTAGCCAAAGGCACGATGACCGACATTGAGTTCAGGGAAAAACACGTCGGTCACTTGCCGCAGGAGGAAAGGACGCCGGCCGACCCGCCTATAGACCCGGAACTGCTCAAAGCACCAGCCCAGAAGCGCCGCTTTTGGAAAAGCCGACGCGGGTAAAGACAAGATCGGCAAGCAGTGCAACGGTCCGGTCGGCTCGGTCAAACTGATGTGGAACGCCGAAAGCGAGACCTACTATCCGGTAGCCCCGAATGGCGGATGAGTCGGAAAAGGAATTTTGACGAAACGGCTTAATGGTCATGGAGAAACCTAAAGTCTATATTGAATTGAGACTTCCATTCCAAGTTTCTATCACGAAATTAGACCAGAGCCTGAAATGGTAGCTTGCCGAAAATGGACGCGGCAGTGGTGGGACAAAAGTCGCGAAGAATATCATATAGTAACTAGTGACGCAGTCTTAGATGAGCTCAGTAAGGAAGACCATCCAAACAGGAATCAAACCTTATCTTTAATGCAAAATGTGGAACTCTTGCCCATTGAAGAGGAAACCGGGGAAATTGTCGAGGCGTATATTGAACATAAGTTGATGCCCCGCAATCCTGTGGGGGATGCTTTGCACTTGGCCTTGGCTTCACAACATAAATGTGACTTCCTATTGACGTGGAACTGCAAACACTTGGCTAATGCGAATAAATTCAGTCATATCGAATGGGTCAATACGACCCTTGGTCTCTTCGTGCCCACGTTGGTGACCCCACTTGGTCTTCTAGGAGGACTCGGCGATGGAAAATGATCTGGTGATCGATAGGATACGCAAAGCCCGCCATAGCATATCGGCGGAATGCGAACACGATCCGAAGAAGCTAGTTGAGTATTATATAAGGCGTCAGGATAAACGGAGGTCGACGGGATCATCATCGGCAAGCAGCGCAACGGTTCGGTCGGAGCAGCCCACCTGATTTAGAACGCCGAAGGCGCGACTTTTGAGCTGCGCATCCGTCTCTATAGCCAAGATTTCCCGGCCTCATTCGCCCCGATCACAAGGGCCAACTCAGCTATCAGCCCCTTTTGTATCCATCGGTTGGAAGGGCTTTTTCTCGATTCGGCCGTCGGGCCATTCGGTCACTATGAATTGTTCGTCGTCGCTGAGATAGACGAACGCCTCGCCCTGTTCGAGCACCATGCGTCTGGTCGCTCCGGGGTCGGCCAAAGTCTGCTTGATCGCGGCGATTAACGGATGTTCGCGGTCATTCATCGTCGTTGATTACCTCCATGAGAAGCCTTTTTAAGGCGTGTCGGCCCGCCTCAAGTCAGCGGTCGCAGCCGCCCCGCGTCCTCCTCGTAGCCCGCGCCGCATTCCGCACAGACCAGATTACCGCTCAGCGTGACGCCGCAGCGGCAGGCCCAGCCCGTCTGCCGCCCAGGCACGCCGGTTATCAGCGCATAGGCCGGCACGTCGCGGGTTACGACTGCTCCGGCGCCAATGAGGGCGTACTCGCCGATTTCGACGCCGCAGACGATGGTTGAGTTGGCTCCCAGCGAAGCCCCCTTGCACACCCGCGTCTCTTGGAACTCGTGCCGGCGGTCAATAAAGGAGCGGGGGTTGACGATGTTGGTGAATACCATTGACGGGCCGCAGAAGACCTCGTCTTCGAGCGTGACTCCCTTGTAGATCGAGACGTTGTTCTGTATTTTGCAGCCGTCGCCGATCACCACGCCGCGATCAATATAGACGTTTTGGCCGAGATTGCAGTTTTGGCCGATCTGGGCGTCGGGCATGAGGTGGCAGAAATGCCATATATGGGTTCCCGCGCCGATGGTGACCGGCTCATCGACGCAGGTGCTGGGATGGATGAAGTAGTCTTTTGCCATGCTGACCGAATATAAATTGTCCTTATTTATTTACCAATGCACCGACCGAATGGTCGGCGCAGAAACCCTTTGCATACGGAGGAAATTGTGAAATTAGCCACGTACTCTGCCGCTGGCGAACAGCGCGTGGGCGCAGTCGTCGGCGACGACAATGTCGTTGTGGATCTCGCCGCTGCCGACCGCGTCTTGGCCCGCCAAGAAAAGCGCAAAACGCATCCCTTCTTTACTGACATGCTGACCCTGCTCTCGGCAGGTGCCAAGGGCCTGCGCGCTGCCAAACAGGCCGCGGCGTATGCCGAAGATAAAGAACCCAACGGCAAGACCATCCACGCCCTCAGCAAGGTCCGCCTCCGCGCTCCCGTGCCCAACCCGCGCAAGGTGTTCTGCTTGGCTGGCAACTATCAAGACCACATTGAAGAAGGTGGCGGCAAAATGGATGCCCAAGACAAGGAAACCCCGCGCGTCTTTATGAAGCCGCCGACCACTACGGTCATTGGTCCTGGGGATCGCATCCTCATTCCCCCGATTGCCAACAGCATCGATTGGGAAGGCGAGTTGGCGGTGGTCATCGGCCGCAAGACCAAGGGCGTCAAAGCCAAGGACGCGCTCAGATACGTGGCCGGTTACACTGTTATGAACGATGTATCCGAACGCGAGTTGGTCATCAAGAAGCGCACCGACAGCCGCCCGCGCGACGAGTGGTTCGACTGGCTCAACGGCAAATGGCTCGACACCTTTGCTCCGCAGGGGCCGTGGATCGTCACCTCAGACGAGATCAAGGATCCCCAGGTTCTCGACATCAGCACGTACATCAACGGCAAGCGCAAGCAACACAACAACACCGGCCAGATGCTCTACCCGGTTAATAAAATCATCGAGTACATCTCGGCGATTATCACCCTAGAACCGGGTGACCTGATCAGCACCGGCACCATATCGGGCGTCGGCGCGACCACCGGCACTTTTATGAAAAAGGGCGACAAGGTCGAAATCGAGATCTCTGGAATCGGCGTGCTCAAAAACTCGGTCGCCGAGAGCAAGAAATAACCTCTTGGACTCAGCGTCTGCGACTACGGGCCAGGAAGGCGGGCTGCTCAGCCGCGCCTTCCTGGCCCTTTGTTTGATTTACTTTTTCGAGAGCTTTCTCGTCGCCCCCTTCCAAGCGCTCTTTCCCGTTTATATCGAAGCCGACTTGGCGCGGCCGCCGTGGTTTACTGGATACCTGCGCGGCCTGATGTTGCTCTTAGGCGGGATATTTGCCGTGGTCGCCGGCCGGCTCTGCGACCGCTTTGGCCGCAAGACGACCCTGATGATCGGCCTCGTCGGCAGCGCGTTCACCGGCTTGGTCTTTCGCACCGCAGACCCTTGGGGACTCTCGTGTCTGCTGTTGGTTATGGGTGCGGCCAGCGGCCCTTGGTCCACGGCCGGGCAGAGCATCCTCATCACCGCGGTCACTCCCGCCCGACTCGGCTTGGGCGGTGCTTTGTACTTTCTCAGCAATACGCTCGGCAATGCGCTCGGCAGTTTTTGTACCGGTTTGGTCAAAACCGCCTATTCCTTCGCCCAGATCGGCGCTGTCATGAGCATCGGGATGGTCGCGGTAGTCGCCCTAGCGCTGGCGCTGTTGCCCGGCGACGCGCCTAGCCCGGCCACGGCACAGACGGCGCGCCTCAATACGTGGACGGCCTATCGCCCGCTTTTGGGCCGCGGCAATGTGCATCTCCTGCTCAGCCTGCGTCTGACTATCACCACTTTCTGGGGCATGGCGACGCTGGCGCTGCCCTTGTTGATCTACCGAGTCGGCGAAAGCGAGGCCCTGCCCGCATTCTTTGCCTCTCTCTCGCTGGTGGCAGCGGCCTGTTGCCAGCTCAGCGTCGGCTATCTCAACGACCGCCTCGGCCGCACGGCACCGCTCCTCGGCTCGGCGTCCGGCGTCTTCCTTAGCGCCTTGGGACTGGCCCTGTGGCACGATTCCCTCGTCGGCCTCTTCGTCTGCGGCACGGCCCTCACGGCTACGGCGTGGGCCGTCTCGACGCTGATTCCCCGGCTCATCAACGACGTTGCCGCGGCCGATGAAAAAAATCGCCTCGTCGGCTTGGGCCACTTTGCTTGGAGCGGCTCGATGGTGGTCGGCAGTCTGCTCGGTGGCTATCTGATCGAGATCAATGCCGCCCTGCCCTTCTATCTCGGCACGGCTCTTACGGCGCTCGGTGCGCTCGGTGCCTTTGGCCTCTGCCGCCGTCTGGACGGCGCGGAGGTTACGGTTTAGACTAGGCGAATGCAAAAACTCCGCTTGTTCGTCATTACGATCTCGCACTTTTGCGTCGATAGCTACGCCACGATGTTGGCCCCGCTGTTGCCCTTGCTCAAGGTCAACTTGGGGCTGAGCTTGGCGCAAGTTGGATTTTTGGGTTCCATCGTTTCAATATGCAATATCAGCCAGCCGCTCATGGGCTTGTGGGCCGACCGCATGGCCTGGCGCTGGCTGATCGTCGGTGGCTTGGCCTTGGCGACCATTTTCTCTCCGCTCATGGGGCTGGCTCACAATTATCTGACTCTCGTCGGCATTCTGACGCTGGGTGGGCTCGGAGTCGCCGCCTTCCACCCCCAAGTCTTTTCGCTGGCTGGCGAACTCAGCGGTCCGCGCCGCTCCTTTGGCTTGGCGCTCTTTATCTTTGGCGGGACGCTGGGACTGGGCCTAACGCCGCTGTGGGCACCGGCGTACACCAATTCCTTCGGGCTGGGCGCCCTGCCCTACCTGTCCATTCCCGGCCTGTTGTTCCTCTTGCTCGTCTGGCGCGCGGTGCCGCTGGGCAACCCCAACTTCGCCCATGGCAGAAGTACGGCCCAATGGCGCAGTCTCGGAGACCAAGCCGGTCCCCTCGTGTTGATCACCGCAATCGTCGTTTTGCGCTCGGTATCGGGGCTGGGCTTTGGCACATTTTTGACGCTTATGGCTCAGGAGCGCGGCCTCGGTCTCGTCGCGGGAGGCATCCCCTTGGGCATCTACAATATCGCCGGCGTGGTCGGTGCGCTCATCGTTGGCTATCTAGCTGATCGCATCGATCCTAAACCGCTGGTCTGGGGATCGCTGCTGTGCGCGGTGCCGCCGCTCTTCGCCTTTATCTATGTCGAGGGAACTATAGCTAGCTATACCCTGCTTTTTTTAGGCGGCGGCCTGCTGCTGTCTTCCAATTCGATTATGGTCGCCATGGCCCAAGAGTTTGCGCCGAAAAATACGGGCTTGGTCTCCAGTCTGCCGCTGGGCTTTAGCTGGGGCTTGGCCAGCCTGGCGCTGCCGCTGATCGGCCATCTCGGCGACCAGATCGGCGTGGCTGAGACCTTGAAATACCTAGCCTTGCTGCCGATATTGCCCGCTGGGCTGGCCTTCTTCCTACCCAACCGCTCAACTGCAAAGGACACCGCGCCATGAGCTTGCTCATTTTAGACCCCGAGCAGAAGCAGTTCTTCGACGACAACGGCTATCTGCTGCTCAAAAGCTTCTACGACACTGCGGAGATGGAGCAGATGCGCGGCGAGTTGCATCGCTTGGTGACCGAGATCGAATCCCGGCCTAAGAACGTCAAATACTCCTTCATGGACGTGCCGGAAGGCTACGCGCCGGATTCCTTCAATCCGCGCAATGTCGTCGGCATGATGGATCAGACGTTGGCTGGCGACTATTGGTTCGATCAGTTTACCGAGCCGCGCATTGTCTCGGTCATGGTCGATCTGTTAGGCCCTGACCTCGATTTTCACAACGGCAAGATCCGCAACAAACCCCCCGGCTTTGTCTGCACCCAAAGCTGGCACCAAGACTGGCCGTACGAGCGCCACACCGAGCCAGACTTGGCCGCGGCCATTACGTATCTCGATCCGAGTGGATTTGAAGCCGGGGCCACTGAGGTCCTGCCCGGCAGCCACCTCAAGGGCGAGTACCCCACTGTAGAAAACAGCCATACTATCCCTGACGAGCACATCCCCGCGGCCGAATGCGTCGTCTTGGAGGCCGAGCCGGGCGATGTGGCAATCATCCACGTCCTCGTCGTCCACCGCGCCGGCCACAACTACACGCCGCGTGCGCGCCACGCCATCATCAACGAGTACAAAACCGCGGCCACCATTGACCAGTGGGGCAACTCCTGTGCCTTTGCTGGCTTGCCTCTGGCGCGCAATGGCCAGCTTTTGATGCCGCGCGTTTACCAGGGATAAACGCGACCCCAACGTGCGCGCCGCCTTGATATTGTTATAAACTCCTACTACTTAAATATGGATCGCTTATTTTGTCTGCCGACTCCGGAGGCCCCATGAGCAAGGCATTCTACGTCACCACGCCGATTTACTACGTCAACGACGTGCCCCACATCGGACACGCCTATACCACCGTGATAGCCGATTTTCTCGCGCGATTTCACCGCCTCGACGGATTCGACACCTACTTCCTGACTGGCACCGACGAGCACGGGGAAAAAATTTATCAGGCCGCCCACGAGGCTGGCATTGACCCGCAGCAGTTTTGCGACCGCATCAGCCAGCGCTTCCGCGACGCTTGGCAGGTACTCGACATCTCCCACGACGACTTTATCCGCACCAGTGAGGAGCGGCACAAGGCGGTCGTGCGCCAGATCCTAGAGGCGGTTCACGCAGCCGGGGACATCTACTACGACGAGTACGAGGGGCTGTACTGCGTCGGCTGCGAGCGCTTTCTCACCGACAAGGAGTTGATCAACGGCCTGTGCCCCGATCACCTGCGCGCACCGGAAAGCCGCCGCGAGGGCAACTACTTCTTTCGCATGGAAAAGTACCGCGACTGGCTGCGCGACTACGTCCGCGACAACCCGGATTTTATTCGTCCCACCGGGTACAGAAACGAGGTGCTGGCCCTGCTCGGCGAGCCGATTGGCGACCTGTCGATTTCGCGGCCCAAAGGCCGGGTGCCTTGGGGCATTGAGTTGCCGTGGGATGCCGAGCACGTGGCGTACGTGTGGGTTGATGCCCTGATTAACTACACTTCCGCACTCGGCTTTCCCGACGGCGCGCGCTACCGTGCGTACTGGCCGGTGGCCCAGCACCTGATCGGCAAGGATATTCTCAAGCCCCACGCGGTGTTTTGGCCGACCGTGCTCAAAGCGGCTGGGGTGCCGCTGTATCAACACCTCAATGTCGGCGGTTTCTTGAAGGGACACGACGACGAGCAGAAGATGAGCAAGAGCTTGGGCAACGTCATTGATCCCTTTGAAATGGCGGAAAAATATGGCACCGACGCCGTGCGCTACTACTTGTTGAAAGACACGGTGTACGGCCAAGACTCTTCCATTGGAGAACAATTCTTGGTCGAGCGCTACAACGCGGATTTGGCCAATGACTTGGGCAACTTGCTTTCCCGCGTCCGCGCCTTGCTCACGCGACATATCGATGGCGTCTTGCCCGCGCCGTCGCAGCAGGAAGCCGACGAGGAGTTGATCGCGGCGGGCACTGCGCTGGTGGGGCAGGTGCGGTCTTTGGTGGGCCGGTTGCGGATGTTCGAGGCGCTGGAGACGGTGATGCAGTTCGTGCGGCAGCTCAACCGCTACTTCAACGACGAGGCCCCGTGGAAGCTGGCCAAAGCCACCGATGGACGCGAGCGGTTGGGGACGGTGCTCTACAATATCGCGGAGGGGCTCCGCATTGTCTCGGTGCTGTTGGAACCGGCCATGCCGAGCAAGGCGAGGCAGGTGCGGACAGACCTAGGATTAGAAGACTACACCTTCGCCGACCTAGCGACTTGGGGCCAAGCCGCGCCCGGAACGAAAATCCCGGCAGAAGCGGATATCCTGTTCCCCAAGTCGGAGACTGGAAAGCCCAAGCGACAAACGCCAGCAAAGAAAGAGGCTCCACAAGTGGAACAGATTTCGATCGAAGAGTTTGCCAAGGTGCAATTGCGCGTAGCCGAGGTCAAAGCCGCCGAGAAGGTCGAAGGTGCCGACAGGCTCCTCAAACTGACGCTTGACCTAGGCGACGAGACGCGCACCGTGGTCAGCGGCATCGCCCAGTGGTATCAGCCCGAGGACCTGCCGGGCCGGAAGGTGGTTTTGGTCGCCAACCTCAAACCAGCCAAACTGCGGGGCATTGTCTCGGAAGGGATGATTTTGGCAGCCGAAGATGGCGATGGGAATCTCGTGTTAGTCGGGCTGGATCAGGACATTGCGACGGGAGCCGAGGTGCATTAATCACCGGCGACCCCTTCAACCAGACGGAAAAGAGAGGAAGATGGACAAAATTCGCGTGGGATTTATCGGCTGTGGTGGAAATGCCAGCGGGCACATCGGGCGAGTGCTCGACATCCCCGAGGCCGAAGTGGTGGCGCTGTGCGATGTGGATCAGGGCAGCCTGCAGCGAGCCAAAGAGCGCCACTCAAAAGCCTCGGAGTTGCCGGAGTTTACCCACTACCAAGAGATGCTGGAGCAAGTCGAACTGGACGCGGTAGAAATTTCCACGCCGCACACATTGCACTTTGAGCAGATTATGGCCGCGCTGGACAAGGGGCTACACGTGCTGACCGAAAAGCCGATGGTCTGTACTGTCGATCACGCGCGCCAAGTTATCGCCAAAGCAGAGGAGACCGGCAAAGTCCTAATGATCTCCTATCAGCGGCACTTACAGGCTCAGTACCGCTATGTGCATAATCAGATCGCGGCCGGGGAATTGGGGGACATCCAGTTTATATCGGCGCTCCAAGACCAGAAGTGGTATCAGGGGACGGTGGGGCTGTGGCGGCAGCAAATGGCGCTGTCGGGGGGCGGACAGCTCAACGATTCGGGAAGCCATCTGCTGGACATTGCGTTGTGGATGACCGGGCTGGAGGTGGCAGAGGTACAGGCCTACATGGAGTATTTCGACTCCGAGGTGGATATCAACTCGGCGCTGTCGCTGCGCTTTCGCAACGGCGCGCTGGGGACGATTGCGGTGGTGGGCAACTCGCCGACCGGTGGGATGTGGGAGGACATCACCATCTGGGGAACCAAGGCCGTGGTCTATATCCGCCAAGGACAGATTTTTTACAAAACGCAGCACAGCAATGAGGTGTACGAAGTAAATAACTTGCCTGGCTCGACGACGCCCGACCAGAACTTCATCGACGCGATTCTCGGCCGCGATCAAGTGCAGGTGCCCCCCGAATGCGGCCTGCGGGTCATTGAACTGACCGAAGCGGCATGGGCCTCGGCCGCTAGCGGACAGCCGGTAAAGGTAAAAAGCATTTGACATGGTTCTTCGGCGTTTGCCATATTAAACGCAAGTCGAGTTCGGGGGCCACAAACCCCTGTTACCGCCACGCTGAGGCTCGAGGCTATGCGAGCGGGCCAACCCGACTTTGTAATTGGCCGCAACGACGCGCAGAGTTGGAGTATGGATTATGAGGCGCGCACAAGCGAAAGGAGGTGGTCCATTGAGTAGTAAACGTACCGCAGGGAGGTTGATCACTTGATCAACTCCAGGTGATCAACTACCTGGTCAGAAGCACAGTCGCCGAAGCGACATAGCTTCTGAGAGTACAGCCGGGCGCACCCCACCTTAGTGGGTGCGCCCGGTTTTTTGTTCGCGCTGCACTGGATTGGTTCCCACGCGATATTTTTGCCATATTGTCCGCCGAGGAGGCCGCTTATGAAACGCATCGCCAAGCCCGCAGGGGCCTATAATATCGTAGTAGAAGAGGTCGAGACTCCGGCTGTTGCCTCGACCGATATTTTGATTCGCGCCGAATGTTCGCTGATCAGCCGAGGATCGGAGATATGGCGGCGCTATGTGCGCGAAGAGGCTATTGACCACCGCTCTATGGGCTACTCGCTGGTGGGTCGAGTCGCAGAGGTGGGCGCGGAGGTCGAGGAGTTCCAAACCGGCGATTTGGTCGCGGCGCTCGCGCCGCACGCCGAATACGTAGTGGTCGAAGTCGCGGCCAGCCGGCACAAGCCTGCGGCTGTGCGCTTACCTGAGGACCTGTCGCCCGAGGCGGGCACCTTTTGGCCGCTGGGAACCAGTTCGGTCCTGTGGATGTGGGAGACTGGGGCCGGGCCGGACGATGTCATGGTCATCCAAGGGCAGGGCTTGGTCGGCAGCGGTTGTATGCAGGCGGCCAAAGCACAGGGCGCGGGACGCGTCATTGGAATTGACACTTTGCCCTTGCGCTGCGAGCTGGCGCACGAGTTAGGGGCTGACGCGGTGATCGACGCCAGCGCTGGCGACTCTGTTGCACAGGTTTTGGAGCTGACGGACGGGAAGGGTGCCGACATCGTGGTTGAAGCTGTAGGCGGCCGGGCTGGCGCACAGGCATTTGCCGAGGCGCAGGACATGCTCAAGAGCGGCGGCCTCTTGCAGGTGCTGGGCCTGTACGAAAACGAACCCCTGCCGCTCTACTCACAAAAAATCATGGGCAAGCGCCTCATAGGCAGCTATCTCGACGCTAGTCGACGGCCCGAAGGATCGGCGCGGACGCTAGAACTGCTGGCTACGGATCAGATCCAGTTCGCCAAGATGATCACCCACCGCTTCCCCTACACCGAAGCGGCCGCGGCCTTCGATCTGCTCTACAATCGGTTGGGCGAGACGATGGCGGTATTGTTGGTGTGGGACAACTAACTCAGGAGACGACGATGAGTAGGACCATAGAGAATCTCTTCCGCGCCCCCTACGGGGTGCCCAATGCGCTGCAAGTAGTAGAAGAAGGACTGTGGATTACCGACCAAATTACCGACCGGGTGGCGCTGATCGAAATCGCCGAGCCGTCTGAATACGGCGTCACCCGCTTGATCCGCGACATCCCCAGCGAGTCGTCCAATACCAGCGGCATGGCTTGGGGCGGTGGTTCGCTGTGGTTGGCGGCCAATGGGGCGGCTGCGCTCTGGCGGCCCGCACGCCCCACGGACGCTGAGGAGGGAGAAATCTTCGAGGTCAATCCAGCTACCGGCGCGACCCGCAATCGCTATCCGGTGCCCGGCGGAGGCGGGGTACACGGGATGGAGTACGATCCGTTTGAAGAGGGCCACGTGTGGATCACTACCCTCAAGAGCCAGACGTTGAGCAAAGTCAAGATCGCCGGCTGGTCGGTCGAGCACGTGCTGGACCTGCCCTATGGGCGCGCGCACGGCGTGGTGCGGGTCGCCGACGGCATCTGGGTGGTGCACACGTCCGACCGGGTGATCGTCAAACTCGACGTGGAGAGCGGAGCCGAGTTGGATCGAGTTGTGGTGCCCGGCGGCGAGCCTGAGCCGCATGGGCTGTCGATTTTTGGCGAGGATTTGATCTATTGCGACGCCACCTCTGGATGGGTCACAAAAATCAGCCTGTGAGGATGTGATGACGCGCATAGCAACATCGTCTTGGAGCTTGCACAGGACGTTAGGGGCGTCGATGTACCAGTGGCCCGACCCCAAGGGCGAGCCGGTGCTGGAAGGGACCGGGCAGGGCGATCTCACCTTGTTAGAGCTACCGGCGCAGCTTGCCGCACGAGGCATCGGCCTGTTGGAGATTTGCCACTTCCACTTCCCGCGGCTCGACGATGATTATATCAGCCAGTTGCGGCAAGCACTTGCCGACAGCGGTGTAGAGCTCTTCAGTGTGCTAATTGACGCTGGGGACATTGCGCATCCCGATGCAGCCCAACGCGCAAAGGAAGTGGCTTGGGTACGCGAGTGGATGGCGATTGCCGCCCGCTGCGGTGCGCAGTGTGTGCGGGTGATCGCCGGGGAGGCAAGCGACGGCAAAGCCGTGCAGGTCAGCGCGGCAAATTTGCGGGCGTTTGCCAGCTTTGGTCGCACTTTGGGTATTAGGGTAATGACGGAGAATTTTCGGACACTGGGCACGCGCGTTGAGTCGCTCAACGCGGTCCTCGACTTGTGCGACGGCGAGGTGGGGCTGTGCGCTGATTTCGGCAACTTTAAGGGGCCGGACAAATACCGCGATCTGGCGGCGATTTTGCCGAGGGCGACTTCTGTACACGCCAAGGCCGACTTTCCCGAGGTGGGGCAGATGGACCGCAAGGATTTTGCGCGCTGTCTCCGCTTAGCCAGTGATGCGGGGTTCGCAGGGCCGTACTCGTTGATTTTTTCTAGTCCAGGAGACGAGTGGGAGGGCATAGCAAGGACGCGGGAAGTGGTCGAGGAATGGTTGTGAGTAAGCGGGGGAAAAAGTACTGGCTCGTCAAGTGCGAATTCGACGAGTGCTCCTTTGACGAGCTGAAGCAGCGTCCGCAAAGCACGGGCTACTGGCGAGGTGTGCGCAACTACCAAGCGCGCAATCTCATTCGCGACGACATGGGAAAGGGGGATCTGGCGTTCTTCTATCATTCCAACTGCGACGAGCCGGGGATTGCTGGAATCGCGACGATTACAAGAGCGGGGTATCCCGACCCAAGTCAGTTCGACGACAAGCACGACTACTACGATGAAAAATCCACCGAGGATGAGCCGCGCTGGTTTTCCTTCGACGTGAAGTGGAAGCGCAAATTCAAAAGGTTTGTCCACCTCTCCGACCTCAAGGCCAACGACAAGCTCGCCGATATGCGGGTGGTGCAGCGGGGGCAGCGGCTGTCGATTCAGCCGGTCGCCGAGCGGGAGTGGAAGGAAGTCTGTAAAATGGGAGGCGTCAGTCCGACGTGATGTTTTATGGCTAATTTGCCCCTCGTCGTCCTAATCGGCGACTCGATTCGCATGGGTTATCAGGACCATGTCGCCAGCCAGTTGGCGGGCCGAGCCGAGGTCTGGGTACCTAAAGAAAACGGCGGCGACAGCCGCAATGTTCTCGCACATCTGGACCAGTGGGTTTTCTCTCGCCAGCCGCACCTAGTCCACATCAATTGTGGATTGCACGATTTGAAGAGGGCCTTTGGCGCAGAATCCGCAGTTCCCTTGGATGAATACGAGGGCAACGTGCGTCAAATTCTGCAAAGGCTGCAACGCGAGTTGGACGGGGCCGTCGTCTGGGCCACCACTACGCCAGTGGACGAAAATTGGCACCACCAGAATAAGGGCTTTGATCGCTTGGAGGCCGATGTAGAGGCCTACAATGCGGCGGCCAGTGCTGTGGCAGAGGATATAGGCGTGCCGATTGATGACCTTTTTGCCGTTGTTGAAAGCGAAGGGAAGGCGCGGCTTTTGACCCAAGACGGGGTGCATTTTACTGAGGAGGGATCGCAGCTATTGGGACGTGCGGTGGCCGAATGTGTCTGGGGGCATTTGTCGGACCGCTAACCATGGAAGCGACTGTAGCGCAATTGGCACAGACGCGGCAGGAGCGGGCGCAGCAAATCGCCGCAGCCGGAGGTATTGGGGTGCTGGGCCGCCGCGTCGACACCACGGTATCCGAGGCGCTAGTCCTCGGGCTTTGGTTGCAAGGCGTCAGGACCTTTTTTTGCGTCTTTGGCCACGGCTCGACTGAGATCGGCGAGGTCTTGCGGATTTATCAGGAAGCGGGGCTAGTGCGCGTCTGTGGGGTGCGCAGCGAAATCGAGGCGTCACATGCAGCCGCGGCCCTGCGCTGGGTGCGCGGCGAAAAGGCTGCGGTCGTCACCTCGATTGGTCCGGGCGCACTGCAAGCGCTGGCGGCTTCTATTGTCCCGCGCTCGGATGGGTTGGGCATCTGGTATCTGCTCGGGGACGAGACGACCCAAGACGAAGGGCCGAACATGCAGCAGATCCCCGGGACGGAACAAAACGCCTTCCTGCGGCTGTTCGGCACCATGAGCCGGGCGTACTCGCTGCACACGCCGCTGGCGCTTGCCACGCCTCTGCGGCGCGGACTCAACGCGGTGGATCATCCGCATCAGGCCGAGCCGTTTTTTTTGCTCTTACCGCTCAACATGCAACCATCGGGGCTGGCGCAATTCAACTTGGACGAGCTGCCCGTGGGCGCACCGCCAGCATTGGGTGCGGCTGCGGATGAGGGGCGCTACGCAGAGGCCGCCGCCGCCATTGCCGCGGCCGAGCGCGTGGTCGTCAAGGTTGGCGGTGGTGCGCGTGGGGCCGGGGCGGAGTTGGCTGAGTTGTTGGAACTGGCCGACGCGGTGGCTGTGACTAGTCCCTTAGTCTCCGGCGTCTTGCCGTACGATCATCCGCGCAACATGACCGTCGGCGGCAGCAAAGGGTCGATTTGCGGCAACTATGCGATGGAGGAAGCCGATTTCTTGATCGCCGTTGGTGCCCGCTTTGTCTGCCAGTCGGATTCGTCGCGCACGGGCTATCCGCGCGTGCAGGGCGTCGTCAATATCAACGCCGATCCAGAAACCGCCACTCACTACGGCAAGACTATGGCCTTCGTCGGCGATGCCGCGCGGACGCTGCGGAAATTGAATCGCGCACTCAGCGCGAGTCGCGTGCAAAACGGCTCTCCTTCGACTTGGTTGCAAGCCTGTAGCGACAAGAAGCGGGAGTGGGCGGCGTTTAAGGCCGTGCGCTATCGCAAGTCGGTGCTGTACGACGAGATGTGGGACGCGGAGGTTATGACGCAGCCGACGGCCATCAAGGTGGCCACGGATTGGGCGCGCGTCCGCGATGCGGTGTGTTTTTTTGACGCCGGCGACGTGCAGGCCAACGGTTTCCAAGTCGTAGAGGACGATCGCTTGGGCCGCACCTTTACCGAGACCGGGGCCAGCTATATGGGTTTTGCGGTCTCGGCGCTGTTGGCCACGGCGGTAGCGACCGAGCCGTTCTACGGGTTGGCCATTAGCGGCGATGGCTCTTTCACCATGAACCCGCAGGTGCTCATCGACGGCGTCGAGCACGGAGCGACTGGGTGCATCCTGCTGTTGGACAATCGGCGGATGGGGGCGATCTCGGGTTTGCAACTGGCCCAGTACGGAGTTGATTGCGGCACCTACGACCGCGTGGCCGTTGACTACGTGGCTTGGGCGAGTGCAGTGGAAGGCGTGGTCGCGTTGCGCGGCGGGTATTCGCCCGAGTCGCTGGAGAGGGCATTGGACCAGGCGCGGGCGCACGGCGGCTTGTCGCTGATACACGTCCCCGTTTATTTCGGACCAGACGAACGCGGAGCCTTGGGGGCCTTTGGCCGCTGGAACGTCGGCAACTGGTGCGCCGATACCGAGGCGCTGCGCCACGAAATTGGACTTTAACAGCCGGAGGAAATCGCATGAAAATTGCCATGCTGCACGGTCCGCGAGATTTGCGGATTGAAGATCTGACGCTGGACACGGAGAATTTGGAGGACGACCAGATTTGGGTGGAGACGGAGATCACGGGATTTAAGATCGGCACCGACCGCGGCAACTACGAAGGGGCCGAACAGGTGCCTGGGGCACCGGATTTTCCGCGCTGGGTGGGCGACAGCAACCTAGGTGTGGTGCGCGGGGTCGGCAGCAAGGTCACCAAGTTTGCGGTGGGGGATCGGGTGGTGTCGCGGCATCCCCATCAGTCGGCGTACGTGGCGCGGGACAGCGAGAGCATCGTCCACGTGCCGGATGGGGTCGCGGCCGAAGACGCGGTGTTCGCTCATTTGTACGCCTTGAGCATGCATTGCTACACCAAGGCGTTTTTCGCACCCGGCGAGACCGTGGCCGTGGTGGGGTTGGGCGTCTTGGGGCTGGGGGCGGTGGCGCTAGGCCCGCTTTTTGGCGCGCGGGTCGTGGGGCTGGGCAACAGTTCGGTGCGCTTGGATATGGCGCGTCAGATGGGGGCGCACGAAGCCCTGTTGTCGGACGATCCCGAGTTGGACGCCAAGCTGGACGAATTCACCCACGGGCAGGGGATCGACTTGGTAATCCTGACGGCCAACCCCTGGCCGGCGTATCGCACGGCGATGGAAGTAGTCCGAACCAACGGACGGGTGTCCGTCGTCAGCCTACCAGGGCGGGGTGAAGAGGCGCTGGATTTTAACCCGTTAGACATGCGCTGGTTTTACTTCAAGGGCGTTTCAATCTGTGCGGTCAACGATCGGGCCGGGTCGCTGTTTCCGCCGCCGGAAGGAGACCACTTTGACAACGACGGCCGCTGCGTCCACGTGCTCTCGCTGATGCAGGAGGGCAAGCTCCAACCGAGCCGCTTGGTCACCCACCGGCTTCACTACTCGGACATGGTCCAAGCCTACGAAATGGCGTATCACCGCGAGAAAAACATGCTCAACGTGGTGTTCAACTGGAAGGACTGACGCGCTTATGGAACTGCTGCCGACGACCAATGCCGACGGGCGAGACGTCATCCCGATGAGTGAGGCCCAGAAGTACCTCTTCGACCTCAAGGGATTTGTCCTCTTGCCCGCGCTGCTAAGCGAAGAAGAGCTGGTGGCGATTCGCGCCCACCAGATGAAATTTCTCTACGAGCGCGAGTCCCTGCCGCCGGACGAACGCGACAATCACGGCGGCCCGTCGCAGATCTTGCTCGACCACCCGGCCGTAGTGGGCGTGCTCAACGAAGTGCTCTCGCATCAGGCGCTGGCCAGCGAAGACTGCTATGGGTTCCGCTACGACCACACCTATACCAGCCATCGTCAGGCCGGGCACGACAACTTCGGCCCGCACGGCGGCGGCGGGTACTTCAACTTTCGCGGCAACTCGCACATCTACCAGATGCAGCCGGGCAAGGTGCATTCCGGCCTGACGCGGGTGGTGTGGGAGCTCAACGAAGTCGGCGAGGGCGACGGAGGCACGCTTTTTCTGCCGGGCAGCCACAAAGCCGCCTTCCCCCGACCCGACGAGCTGAGCGAGCGCGATAGTGCGCAGTGGGAGAGCTATACCTGCCCGGCTGGTTCGGTCGTGATTTTCACTGAAGCCCTGTGCCATTCGGGCACGCGTTGGACCAACGAGCAGCGCGACCGACTGAGCTTGTTCACTTGCTACGACACCGTCAATTCCAAGTGGGGCAAAGGGTGTCCGTCCGCCGAAGTGATCGCCTCGTTTCCAGAGAAGCGCCGCACGCTCTTCCGGGGCGTGTGGCACGGGATGAGCGACGTGCCCGGCATCAACAAGTATTACGAAGTAGCTAACCAAGCCGTTTGAGGGCGACGAAAGAATTCTGCATGAGCGAAAAAGTTCTCTTCCTGCTCGATGGTATGGCCCTCGTCTATCGGGGCCATTTCGCGATGATCCGCAATCCGCGAATGACCTCAAAGGGCATGAACACGTCGGCCGTTTTTGCCTTTGCCAATACCTTGCTCTCCATTATCGAAAAGGGTGAGCCGACGCACATCGCCGTCGTCTTTGACACGCCTGAGCCGACGCATCGGCATCACAAGTACGAAGAGTACAAAGCCCAGCGCGAGGCCATGCCCGAGGATCTGAGTCAAGCACTGCCGTACGTATTCCGGCTCTGCGAGGCGTTTAACATCCCGGTCTTGCGCGAGCCGGGGTGGGAGGCCGACGACGTAATCGGCACGTTGGCCAAGAAGGCCGAGGTCGAGGGGTTTGCGACGTACATGGTCACGCCCGACAAGGACTACGGCCAGCTCGTTTCCGAGCGGAGCTTTATGTACAAGCCGGGGCGCGGCGGCGACGAGGCCGAGGTGTTGGGCGTGCCGGAAATCCTCGCCCAATGGCAGGTCGAGCGGATCGACCAAGTGATCGACGTGCTGGGGCTGATGGGCGACTCCTCGGACAATGTGCCCGGCGTCCCCGGGATCGGCCCCAAGACGGCGCAAAAGCTCATCGCCGAGTACGGCAGCGTCGAAGAGTTGCTGGCGCACACCGACCAGCTCAAGGGCAAGCAGAAGCAGAACGTAGAGGAATATCGGGAACAGGCCCTGCTCTCCAAGGAGCTAGTTACCATTGAGTGCGACGTGCCGCTGGATATGGGATTGGCGGATTTGGCAAAGAAGGAATGGGACCGCGAGAAGCTGGAGGCCCTCTTCACCGATCTCGAATTCAATACGCTGGGCCGGCGGCTGCTCGGCGACGAGTTTAGCGCGGAAAAGGAACAGACCCACGGCCCGCTCAAAGGGGTGGAGGATGTGGAGCACGACTATCAACTCGTCGATACGCCCGACAAGCGGCGGGCGTTGATCGCGGCGCTGTTAAAACAGCCCGCGTTTTGCTTTGACGTTGAGACCAACGGACTCGACGTTCGGCAATGCGACTTGATTGGCTTGGCCTTTTCGTGGGCACCGGGCACGGGCCACTACGTGCCGCTGCCTAGGGAGCGAGCCAAGGTGCTGGCCGTTTTAGAGGAATTCCGCCCGGTGTTTGAAGGAACGACCGAAAAAATCGGCCACAACCTCAAGTACGATCTCAGCGTCCTCCGCTGGCACGGTATGCAGGTCGAAGGCCCTTTCTTCGACACCATGCTGGCGGCGACCTTGGCCGAGCCTGAGTTGAGACGCAGTATGGACGAACTGGCCAAGAGCCTGCTTTCCTACTCACCCAAGCCCATATCCGAACTGATCGGCGAGCGCGGCGGTGAGCAGCTAACGCTCCTACAAGTGCCGGTGGAGCAAGTGGCCGAGTACGCTTGCGAGGATGCGGACATCACCTTCCAGCTCGCCGAGGCGCTGCGGCCGAAGATCGACGACATGGATCAGCAGCGCGTTTTTTACGAGATCGAAGTTCCGCTTCTGCCGGTGCTAGTGGATATGGAACACGAGGGCATCCGCATGGAAAGCTCGGCTTTGGCTGCGCTCTCGCGGCAGTTTGAGGAGGCCATCGAGCAGGCTGCCGAGCGCGTCTTTGAGTTGGCTGGGGAGCGCTTCAACCTCAATTCGGGCAACCAGCTAGGGACCATTCTCTTTGAGAAGATGGAGCTGGATCCCAATGCGCGGCGGACGCAGAAGACCGGCCAGTACCAAACCAGTGAACAGATCTTGCGCCGGCTGGCCAATCGCCATGAGATCGCGCGGCAAGTGCTCGAATACCGCTTGCACACCAAGCTCAAGTCAACGTATGTCGATCAGCTGCCCAGCGCGGTCTTTAAGGCCACTGGGCGCGTCCACACCAATTACGAGCAGCTCATGACTGCCACCGGGCGCATGAAGTCCGACCGCCCGAACCTCCAGAACATTCCCATCCGCAGCGAGCAGGGGCGGGAAATCCGCCGCGCCTTTGTGCCGCGCAGCAGCGACTACCTGCTCTTCTCGGCCGACTATTCGCAGATCGAGTTGCGGATCGCCGCCGCGCTCAGCCGCGACGAGGGGATGCTGGACACCTTCAACAGCGGCGGCGACATCCACATGGCCACGGCCGCAAAGATCTACCAAGTCGCAGAAGACCAAGCGACCCCCGAGATGCGCCGCCAGGCCAAGACTGTCAACTTCGGCATCATCTACGGGATTTCGCCCTTTGGTCTAGCCGAGCGGCTCGACATTCCACGCTGGCAGGCCTCCGAGCTAATCGAGCAGTACTTTGCCCAGTATCCAGGGGTGCGGCGCTATCTCGACGAGACCGTGGAGTTCGCCCGCGACAAGGGCTACGTCGAGACGGTGACCGGGCGGCGGCGCTATCTACGCGACATCAACTCGCGCAACGCCACCACCCGCAAAGGAGCCGAGCGCAACGCGATCAATACTCGCATTCAGGGCACGGCTGCGGATATGATCAAGCTGGCGATGAGCCGCATCCATCGGCTGCTGCGCGAGGAAGGGTTCCGCTCGGCCATGCTGTTGCAGGTCCACGACGAGTTGGTTTTTGACCTGCACCGGGACGAGGTAGAAACCCTACCGCCGCTAGTCGCGCGCGAGATGCGCGAGGCTCTGCCGATGGAGGTGCCGATAGAAATCGAGATGGGTACCGGCGAGAACTGGCTGGAGGCGCACTGAGGGGCCGAGCAGATACCGGGAAACTTATGATTGCACGCAGCAAAATATGGCATGTGTGTCCGCGGAGAGACGCAAAATGACCGAATACTCATCGTCTAAAAAAATCAAGCCATCGTCCGATGTTGTGAGCGACGTACGCCAATTGACACTGGACGAACTAATTCGTCCGAGGCAAACGGAACACAGTCTCAGTATAGATCGCGCCTTTCCCGAGGAATTTGTCAACGACCTTTCCCGTCAGGAGGTGTTCAACAAACACCTCTTTCGTCCAAACACGTATCTGCATAAGTGGTGGGCGCGACGGTGCGGGTCCACATTTCGCGCCATACTCAAGCAATTTGCGGCTAACCATGAGTGTCGCGATTACTACGCACCTGGCGGGCTAGAAGGCATGACCGTGCTTGACCCGATGATGGGAGGCGGCACAACCCTGCACGAAGCGATTCGCCTCGGCGCGAACGTCATCGGTGCGGATATAGACCCCATCCCGATTGTGCAGGCCCGAGCGTCACTCACGCAGGTCGAGTTGGCGGGTTTGCGAGTAGTTTTTGATCGGTTCTTCGCCGATTTACACGATAGCTTGGGGCCTTATTTCCAGACCGAATGTCCAACCTGTGAGCAGACTGTGGATATCCAGTATGTGCTACACGGGCTGCGTAAAAAATGCGCTTGTCGGAATGTCGTGCAGATTGACCAGTACGATTTGCGACATGAGGACGACGCAATAATCGGCATTTGCCCTGAGAGCGGGGAGATTTTTCGCAATCAAAATGGGCAGAAGACCGTCGTCGAAACGTTGTCTCTGCCGACCGGAATGGTCGGTGCAACCGCGGATCTGATTACCAAAGCTGAAAAAGAGTGTCCTAGCTGCGGTCAGAAGTACGAGGAACTGCTCGACTTGCCATTTTATGTGCGCTATACGCCGATTGCGATTGTTGCGACTTGCCCTGAGCACGGCACCTTTTTCCGCTCGCCTAGCGAAGAAGATTTAGCGCGAATCAAACGGGCCGACGAGCGGCGCAGCGAACTGGATTTCGGGCCGTTGGAGGATTTTAGGGTGCATGACGGCCCCAAGTCTGGCGACCTGCTAAGGCACAATGTCCGTTCATATCTCGATGTTTTTTCATCCCGTCAGCTACTGTACCTGCACCAAGCGATTCGGCAACTTCGCGACTACAAGGGCATAGATAGACTCACCCTTGGGATGCTTGTGTCCACGTCTTTAGAGTTCAATGCCATGCTCTGCGGATACAAGGGTTGGTACAAACGCCGTCCGGGTGCGATTCGGCACGTTTTCGCTTTGCACGCCTATTCGTTTCAATACACGGTGCTGGAGAACAACCCGGTCAATCCTCGCAAGTCGTCCGGCAACCTACAATTGCTCTTTCGCGATCGGATTGAGCGGGGACGCAAGTGGTCGGTATTGCCTGTTGAACGGAAAATTGGGGAAGACGGCAAAAGGGAGTTACTTAAACCCGACGGGTTTTCTCTTTTAGGCGTCCTTTTTCAGTTTCAAGTGTAGGGTATGTTCGAGTTGTTGTTGGGCGGTCTGCCAAGCGAAGTTTCGCTTCAAGGTAAAGGCACTCCACGGTCCCTTGTGCGGAAT